>DATJWB010000248.1:0-28706 GCA_035501495.1 Bryobacteraceae bacterium
GCCGGCTTGCTGGTGCTTACGGGTTGCCAGCAGGCGCCGCAGGCGAAGCAGATGGGGCCCCCGCCGGTAGTCCCGGTCTCCGTCTCCAAAGCCCGGCAGGAGTCGGTTCCGACGGAACTCCGTGTGGTAGGAACCGCCGAAGCGTCCGCAATCGTACAAGTGAAATCGCAGGTCGCCGGCGAACTCGTCAAGGTGACGTTCGCCGAAGGTCAAAACGTATCCAAGGGCGATCTTCTGTTCCAGATCGATCCCCGTCCGTTCGAGGATGCCCTTCGCCAGGCGGAAGCGGCGGTGACGCGCGATCGCGCCCAGATCGCGCAATCGGAAGCCGCTCTTTCGCGGGACGATGCCCAAGCCAGGTTCAACGAATCGGATGCCGCGCGGTACGCCGAACTGCAGAAGGAAGGCCTCGCCTCCAAGTCCCAACTGGACCAGTCCAAGGCTGGAGCAGATGTGGCCCGGGAAGCCGCCCGGGTGAGCCGGGCCAATATCGACAGCGCCCGCGCGGCTCTGGAGGCGGACCAGGCAGCGGTCGCTGCGGCCAAGCTGAATCTGGACTATTGCGCCATTCACGCACCCATTTCGGGCCGCACCGGAAACCTCCTGGTGCAGGCCGGAAACCTGGTGAAAGTCAACGATGTGGCGCTGGTAGTCATCCACCAGGTGTCCCCCATTTTCGTGAATTTCAGCGTTCCCGAACAGCACCTGGCAGCCATCCGCCGCCTGAACGCCAGCCAGCGGCTCAAAGTGAGCGCCTTTGCGCGCGACAACCCGGACCACGCCGCCGCGGGGTATCTTTCCGTAATCGATAATACCGTGGACAGCGCCACCGGCACGATCCATCTGAAGGCCACTTTTCCGAATGAGGATCGGGCTTTGTGGCCCGGCCAGTTCGTCACGGTGGTGCTGGTTCTCGACACGATCCGTAATGCCACGGTGATTCCCGCCGAAGCCGTACAGGCGGGCCAGCAAGGCCAATTCGTCTACCTGGTGAAGTCCGACAACACGGTGGAAAGCCGCAAGGTGACCGTGGGCCGTACCTTCGCCGGAAAGACCATCGTGGACAGCGGCGTCGCTCCGGGAGACACGGTGGTGACCGACGGCCAGCTTCGCTTATTTCCCGGCGCGCAGATTCAGGCCGTCGAAGGACCCAAGGATACGGGGCAGTCATGAACCTCTCCCGCATCTTCATCGAACGCCCCGTGATGACCGCCCTGGTGGTGTTCGCCATCCTGATCTTCGGGACGATCGCGTTCCGCGCGCTGCCGGTTGCGGCGTTGCCGAGCGTGGACTACCCCACAATCTCGGTAACGGCCGCGGTACCAGGAGCCAATCCCGAGACGATGGCCTCATCCGTAGCTACCCCGCTCGAGCGCGAGTTCTCGACCATCGCCGGCATTCAAGCCATGAACTCGGTCAACCAGTTGGGAAGCACGTCGATCACGGTTCAGTTCACGCTCGACCGCAAGATCGATGCCGCGGCCCAGGATGTACAGGCGGCCATCGCCAGGGCCGGCGGACGACTGCCCACCAGCATGCCGCGGCCGCCTTCCTACCAGAAAGTGAACCCCGCCGAACAGCCCGTACTCTACCTTGCGCTCGACTCCTCCACGCTGCCGATGTACACGGTCAACGAGTATGCCGACACGCTGCTGGCCCAGCGCATCTCGATGGTCACGGGCGTTTCGCGCGTGAACATCTTCGGAGAGCAGAAGTACGGGGTGCGGGTCCAGGTGGATCCCGATAAACTGGCGGCGCAGAATATCGGCATCGACGAAGTGCAGCGCGCCATCGCCTCCAGCAACACCAATCTTCCCACCGGCCAGTTGGATGGAAAGAACCAGGCGATGACCATCGAATCGTCCGGGACGCTGCCCAACGCTTCGGCTTACCGGCCGATCATCGTGGCGTGGCGCAACGGCTCGCCGGTGCGGCTCGAGCAGGTCGCCAGCGTCGTAGACAGCGTGGGTAACAATAAGCTGGCCGCCTGGTTCAACAACGTTCACGCCATCATTCTGGCCGTCCAGAAACAGCCCGGCACGAACACCGTGGAGGTGGTGGACAGCATCAAGGCGCTGCTGCCGCAGCTTCGCAAGGAGATCCCGCCCGCCATCGGGCTGTCCATCGCATTCGATGCGTCGGAATCGATCCGGGGCTCGATCCATGACGTGGAGTTTACTCTGGTGCTCACCATCGCCGTAGTCGTGATGGTGATCTTTCTGTTCCTGCGCAACTTGTCCGCCACCCTGATTCCGGGATGCGCGGTGCCGTTCTCCATCGTGGGCACGTTCGCCGTAATGTACCTGCTCGACTACAGCCTGAACAACCTGTCCTTGATGGCTCTTACTCTGTCGGTCGGGTTCGTGGTGGACGATGCCATCGTGATGCTCGAGAACATCGTGCGCCACATGGAGATGGGGGAGACCCGCATGATCGCCGCGCTGAAGGCATCGCGGGAGATCGGGTTTACGATTCTCTCCATGACCTTCTCGCTGGTGGCGGTGTTCATTCCGGTGCTGTTCCTGGGCGGAATCGTGGGGCGCCTGCTGCACGAATTCTCGGTCACGATCGTGGTGGCGATTCTGATCTCCGGCTTCGTTTCGCTCAGCCTGACACCCATGTTGGGGAGCCGGTTCCTGAAGTCCGAGCATGAGACCCGCCACGGCCGGGCGTACCGGATGCTGGAAGGCGCATTCAACCTGCTGACCGGGTGGTACGAGCGTACGCTGCGCGTCGCTATGCGGTTCCGGCTGGCCACTCTGGCTGTCGCGATCCTCATGCTGGTGGGTACCGTCTATCTGTTCCGCACCATGCCCACCGGATTCATCCCGAGCCAGGATAGCGGCTTTCTGTTCGGCGCCATGCTGGGCCCTCAGGATGTTTCGTTCGAGTACATGGCCAGGCACGCCCATGCCGTGGGAGATATTCTGCGGGCCGACCCGAACGTTGCCGACGTCGGCGTGTTCGTGCCCGGAATCACCGGCGGCTTTAACTCGGGGGTCGTATTCGCCCACATGAAGCCCCGGAGCCAGCGAGCGCTGTCGGTGGACCAGATCATCGAGCAGGTACGGCCCAAGGTGGGCGCGGTGCCCGGCATCTTCACCTTCCTGCAAAATCCACCGCCAATCACCCTGAGCGGGCAGAACGTGGGCGCTACCTCGTATCAGCTCACGCTGCAGAGCGTGAACTTGAACGAGATTTATACCTGGGCTCCCCAGGTGCTCGGCAAGATGCGGCAGTTACCCGGGTTCGTCGATGTCACGACCGACATGCAGGTGTCGAGCCCGCAATTGATGGTGGATATCGATCGCGATCGCGCGCTGGCCCTGGGCATCACCCCGCAGCAGGTGCAGGATGCGCTCTTCAGCAGCTTCAGCCAGCGCGAAGTGTCGGTGATCTATGCGCCCGCCAATCAGTACTCCGTCATTCTGGAGACCAGACCCGAGGACCAGCGGAGTCCCGATGCGCTATCCAAGCTTTACCTGCGCTCCTCCAGCGGAGCGTTGGTTCCGCTCGACAGTGTGGTGACCACCAAGCGGCAGACCGGCCCGCTGCAGATCAACCACTTCGGGCAACTTCCCGCGGTGACCATCGGCTTCAACCTGCGGCCCGGCTTCTCGCTGGGACAGTCCGCCCAGGCGGTGGACGATGCCGTCCGCGATCTGCGGATGCCGGCCTCCATCACGGCGAGTTTCCAGGGCACGGTGAAGGAATTCCAAAGTTCGTTCCAGAACCTCTCCATCCTGCTGCTGATCGCGATCCTGGTGATCTATATCGTGCTGGGCATCTTGTATGAGAGCTTCATCCATCCCATCACGATCCTTTCGGGCCTGCCTTCGGCGGTTTTCGGCGCTTTGCTGACGCTGGTGCTGTTCAAGAAGCAGCTCGATCTGTTCGCGTTCGTGGGCATCATCATGCTGTTCGGCGTGGTCAAGAAGAACGCGATCATGATGATCGATTTCGCCATTGATGAGCGGCACAGGGGTCGGAGCGCCCACGATGCCATCTGGCAGGGCTGCCTGCTGCGGTTCCGCCCCATCATGATGACCACGGTGGCGGCGCTTTTCGGCACGCTGCCCATCGCGCTGGGATATGGCGAAGGCGCCGATGCCCGGCAGCCGCTCGGCCTGGCGGTGGTGGGCGGCCTGGTAGTGAGTCAGTTCCTGACCCTGTACATCACTCCGGTGATCTACCTCTACTTAGAGCGCTTCCAGGAGTGGCTGACAGGCGGCAAGAGCCAGGCGGAACCGGCAAAAGAACTGGTTGTACGGTAAGGCCATAACTTACAACAGCCGGAAAGTGACGGTCACCACCGCCGAAGTGACCGCGGGCTTGCCATTGATCGTGCCCGGCCGGAATGTCCACTGGCGGACCGCTTCCACGGCGCGGTCGTCCAGGCCAAGCCCCAGCCCGTGCACCACCCTGATGTTGGCCGGCTTCCCATGGCTGTCCACGTCGATCTGCAACTCGACCACGCCCTGCACTCTTGCGCGGCGCGCTTCGTCGGTATATTCGGGATCGACCTTAGTCAATAGGACCGGCGCCACGATCGAACCCACGATGTGCGCCTGACCGCTGATGCCGCCGCCGTCATCGTCCCCGTAACCGGGGCCTTTGCGACCGCCGACGCCCCCACCATCGCCAGTACCGATGCCGCCGTTCTTACCCGGTCCGTTGGATGGCGGGCCTGCCACGCCGTTGGGGTCGCCGTACGGAAGATTCGGCAGCACCGCCACAATCTGCGGAGTTCCCACCAGCGTAGGCTCCATGGCCAACTGCGGATTGTAATTGCGAATGACGGCGGTGGGCGGTGTGAACTGGCGGAGAGCCACTCTCGGCAACTGCCCCCTGCTCGCGGGAGTGGAGTCGCCTCCGCCACCCCCTCCTCCGCCGTGCGCCGCCAATCGCGGCACCCACGGTGAGATGTCACTGGGCGCCACCAGAGTGACATGGCTGACTGGATGAGGTAGAGGTTTGACCCGGCCGGCAATCAGAATCATCAGGATCACAGCGCCGTGAATCAGCACGGAGATCAGGTTCGAGCGCTTTCGCGAAGGGAACATGTTTGTCACCTGCGGCGGACCCGATTGCATCTGTATAGCCACTGCCGGAAGTCCTTGACTCCTCACTCGGAAAGGCAAATGAGCCCGTAGCTGCCCGGCGACAGGTGTGAGGCGATCGGAACAACCGGGCCGGTGTGATCCTCAGCACTCAGGTCGGATGCGTCCGTCGGCATGGAATTGTTATCATCGAAAGGTAGCACAGGTTTGAGGGAACCCAGGCAATATGCGAAGCGCTCCAGCCGCATGTGTGCTTCGGTGCGCGATTTGCGCGGGACTCTCGATCCTCCTCATCATCGCCGCGACGCGAGTCCCCCACGTCAATCACACGACTGCCGCGCTGGCCCTGGTTCTGTTGATTGTCGGTGTGTCGCTCCATTGGGGATGGATCGAAGCCCTGGCGACTTCGATTTTCGGAGGGATCGGTTTCGATTACTTTCTGCTGCCTCCACGCGGGTTCGGCTTCGAAAACCCGGAGCACTGGGTAACGCTGGGGTCCTTCCTGCTGACCGCTATCACCATCGGCCAACTGTCGGCGCGATCCGCGCGCAACCGCAGCGAGGCGGTGGCTCGGCGCGATGAGATAGCCAAACTATACGGCCTCAGCAATGCCCTATTGGAAGGCGGCGGCATGGACACCACCATCGATCGAATTGCGGCCCAGATTGCCGGGGTCTTTCAGGCCCGTGCCGCGGCCTTTTACGATTCTCGAAGCAATCGGGTATTCCGCTCGGGACCGGAAGAGGACTGTCTTTCCGAGCCGCTCCTCCGCAAGGTGTGCGCCTCGGGGGAGCCCCTGGCAGATGCCCTTTGCGAGGCACGCGTGGTTCCCATTCGACAGGCCGGCCGTGCGGCCGGCAGCTTTGGAATCGTGGGTGTCTCTCTAGCCCCTGGCATGGCCGACGCCATCGCAGAGCGCGTGGGAATCGCGTTAGCCAGAGCCCACACTGCGGAGGAGGCCATGGCGGCGGAACTCGCGAGGCGCTCGGAAACCTTGAAGTCCGCCGTACTCGATGCTTTGGCGCACGAAATCAAAGGCCCGCTGGCCACAATCAAAGTCGCCGTCACGACGTTGTTGTCACACGAGCCGGGGACCGCATGCCAGCAGCAGGAATTGTTGGACATCATCGATGAAGAGTCCGATCGCATCGAGTGCTGGATCAATGACGCGATTCGGGTGAGCGGCAGACCGGCGGGCCAGCTTCGCCTGGAAAAGAAGCCGAACTCGATGAAGAGGGTGGTGGAACAGGCACTCGAGGGTTTGGGGCCCCTCGAAGGGCGGCCCATTGAAGTCCGCATCCCGGAGTCCTTGCCCCATGCGGCATTCGACGCCGAAATGATCGAAAAAGTGATTCGCCTGCTGCTGGACAACGCCCTGAAATACTCGCCTCGCGAATCCCCGATTGCCCTTTCGGCGGAATTCACCGGCGCGGAGATCGTCCTCACCGTGGAAGACCGCGGTCCCGGCGTGCCGGAAGACGAAAGGGAATTGATCTTCGAGTCGTATTATCGCGGTTCCAGCGTCAGACGAGACACGGCGGGCACAGGACTCGGCCTGGCGAGCGCCAGGTGCATTATGGAGGCGCACGGCGGCGAGATCTGGGTGACCGGCGCCGCCGCCGGCCAGGGATGCGCCATCCATATTTCTCTGCCCGCTACCAGGGACGTGTCACATGAGCGATCTGAAAGTTTTGAATGTCGATGACGAGCCACAGGCCCGCCGCGCCGTAAAAATCGCCCTGGTTGCCCGAGGATTTGAGGTGATGGAGGCGGCCGGCGGTGAGGAGGCTCTCGAAATACTGCGGCTGGAGAGTCCGGATGTGGTGCTGCTGGACATGAACATGCCGGGGATGACGGGCATCGACACCTGCCGCGCCATTCGCGACTGCTCCGATGTGCCCGTGATCGTCATATCGGTCAGACGGACCGCGTTGGAGAGGACCGTGGCATTCGAGGCCGGGGCAGACCAGTACATGACCAAGCCATTTGACGTAGAGGAATTGGTTGCCAGGATTCACGCGGTGAAGCGCCGTTCGGGAGGGGCTCATTCCCGCGCGGTCGATCTCGACGGCGTCGAAATCGACCTCGAGAGTCATGAAGTGAGGCGCCACGGGACCACCATTCACCTCACCGCCAAGGAATTCAAACTGGTGCACTACCTCATCGAACATGCGGGGGCGGTGGTTTCTCACCGCCGCATCCTGCAGGCTGTCTGGGGACCGGATTATGGCGAAGAACTCGAGTATCTTCGGGTATTCATCAACCAGGTTCGCAAGAAGATCGAAGCCGACCCGAGGCACCCGCGCTTTCTGCTCACCGAACCCGGCCTCGGGTACCGCCTGGTTACGGAGGCGCGCGTGTCAGAAAACCAGTAAGGCCGCAATCGTACATCTTTGCCTGCCTGAGTTCCTCGCCGCAAATTAAGAAAAACATAATCTTCCGCTTATTTTCTCTTTAGGCCCGAGGCATACCCTGAAGGTGTAAAGGGTCGCCACTTAGACCCGGGAGAAAGGTTATGCAACTGTCAGTAAGAGCGTTAGCAATTACATCAGCCCTGCTCTGGGGCGGATGTTTACTTGTGGTGGGGCTCATCAACCTCGCGGCGCCTGCGTATGGTGCCGATTTTCTGCGCGGTATGGGCTCTGTGTATCCCGGTTTTTATCATTCCCGCACCATCGGAAGCGTGTTGCTGGGTACGATTTACGGCCTGATTGACGGTGCCGTCGGGGGCGCCATCTTCGGATGGCTGTACAACATCTTCACGACGCGCAAACAGAATTCAGGGACCGTCCGCCTGAATAAAGCGGCGTAAGATCCCGCGTATATCAAGGAGAAGAAGAGATGAGTGTTCTGAAAAGCGTGGTTTGTATTTCAGCCGGCCTGGTGGCGTTCTGTCTGCCACCGCGGGCCAAGGCTGACGACTGGGACCAGAAGACTACCGTTACGTTCAGCCAGCCCGTAGAGATTCCAGGCAAGGTACTCCCTGCCGGGACTTACGTGTTCAAGCTGGCTGACTCGCAGTCCGATCGGAATGTCGTCGAGGTCTTCAACAAAGATGAGAATCATCTGTACGGCATCTTTCTGGCGATCCCTGACTACCGGATGAAGACGCCGGAAAAACCCATCATCACCTTCGAGGAGCGCGTGGTGGGCGCCCCGGAAGCGGTCAAGGCGTGGTTTTATCCCGGGGATAACTACGGCCACGATTTCGTTTATCCCAAGGCCAGGGCGGTCGCGCTGGCTAAGGTGAATCACCAGCCGGTGCCCTCAATGCCAAACGAATTGGCCGCCAACACGGTACAGCCTACCACCAGCATGAATCAACCGCATGTGATGGCGCTCAAAAACGCCCCGTTGAAAGCACAGCAACCGACCGAGGAAACCACCATCGCGGAAGCCTTCCCGCCACCACCGCCACCGGCGTCCGCACCGCCAGCCGCGAAAATGCCGGCCACGCTGCCGCAGACGGCCAGTCCCGTGCCGCTGATCGGTCTGCTTGGACTGCTCTCCTTAAGCACGGCCGGCTGGCTTCGGCTCATGGCCGCCAGAATGAAGTGAGGCTGGAACAGGATGGCCGATTATGTGGAAGGCGCTCTGATCGGGCTTCTCCTGGCGGCGCCACTGACTCTGCCGGGGCAGGGGAGTCCGCCGGCTCCTGAGACCAGATTCTCGGCTGATGTGAATCTGGTGCTCCTCAGCCTCACGGTTCAGGACCGCAATGGCAACCCGGTGCCGGGACTCCAACGGAGTGACTTCCACGTATTTGAGGACGGCAAGTTGCAGGATATTCGCGAGTTTCACCATACCATCTACGAGATTTCGCATGCCGAGGGCGCGGATTTCATCGCGATCGGGGGCCGAAGCTGCTTTTTTGGGCGGGCGGAATTGACGTCTGGCGGAGCCAGGGAGGCGGGGTTTTGCAGAAAAAGTACCGAGAACATCCACATTGGAGGATGTATAGTTGGCGAACTGTGATAGACTCATCGAAAACCGGGAGCCGAAATGGTAATCCCGGGTCGTAACGACTCAAGCCGGGAGGAACGGGTGAAGCATTTGCTGGTGGTGTCGCTGGTTTCTCTGGCATCGGTCTGTGTGATGCGGGCGGATACTGTGACCGAGATCACATTCACCGGAGTGTGCTCTGACTGTAAGGGCGATGCCGTCGCTACCCTGAGCGTTACCGGTTTCAGCCTGGGCACGGTGTTCGACCTGACTCTCGACGATTTCATGAGCTTCCACTATCTCGGCACGGACCTCACATCGCCTTTTACCATCGACAAAAGTGACGTCTCGTCGGTCTCCGGCAGCTTGGGACCGACATTTCCTGGCTCGTACGGCGTCGAACTCGTGCCGACGACAATAGGTCTGCGTAGTTTTAGCTCCTTGGCGGACGGTTCCTGGGGCGTATCATCCGGCCAGGGCCAGGATGATTTCGGTTCTGCGTCGAGTTATTCGCTGGCGCCCACGTCGGTCCCCGAACCTGCGGCAATGCAGCTAATGGCCCTGGTATTTTTGGCCGTTTCCTGCCTGGCCCGGCGGCGCTGCGCCGGATTCTAAGATTTGGCCCGCTGTCGGGCCGTTCGGAGCAACCACTACGGTTCCGGATGGCGACACTGGCTGGAGGCGGCCGGACATCTCGAGGATGGCGACGGAGAAGTACCGGCTCGCGATTGCCCCGGCCACTGCTTTTAAGTCGACGCATAGCCCCGAATCACAAATGCAAGATCCGTTTGAGCCAGCGCGGGAATTCCAGCTTATATGTCGCCGTCGAACCGCGAAGACATCCCGGTCAGCGTCGGTCTGCTGGTCGACAGCAGTAGCAGCATGTCCCGGAAGCGCCGGGATGTCACCGCCGCGGCACTGGCATTTGTGCGATCCAGCAACCCGCGGGATGAGATGTTCGTGGTGAACTTCAGCGAGCGCGTTACTCTTGGGCTGCCACCCGAAAAACTGTTTTCGGCCAGCCCTCCTGAGTTGGAGAAGGCGCTGAATGACGTGCCCGCGATGGGACGGACGGCACTTTATGACGCCATTGACCAGGGGGTGGCGCATCTGGCCCGGGCCACGCACAAGAAAAAGGTACTGATCGTCATCAGCGATGGCGGAGACAATGCGAGCCGGCTGAAGCTTGGGCAGGTGCTCGAAGATGCACGGCGCTCCGATATCACGATCTATTCCATCGGGCTCTTTGATGAGCACGAGGCGGATCAGAATCCGCGAGTCCTGCAAAAACTGGCGCGCATCAGCGGAGGCGAGGCATTCTTTCCCGCCCGGAGCAGCCAGGTCGTACCGATCTGCGAGCAGATCGCGGCCGACATCCGCCAACAGTACGCCATCGGGTACGTGTCTTCGAACCAAAACCTCGACGGCGCCTGGCGGCAGATACGCGTCACGGTGACGCCGCCTGACGGGAGACCTTTATCAGTCAGGACGAGGGAAGGTTACTTTGCCTCGCCCAAACCGGAGGGCGTCCGATGAAAGCCCGCGCCTGGGTTCGATTTGCTCAGTACACGCTCCTCGTAATTGGTTTGGCGGCTTTGGGATACTGCGCCCTGGTGCTGGTCAGCGAGCGGCTGTACCAGGCCCGCGAAGCGCGCCGGTTCGCCGAGGCGTCCCGCTTGCTGCGCGGGACGCCCTCTGTACCCGGGGCATCGTCCCAACTGCCTGAGCCGAGAGATCGCGCTCTAATCGGGAAACTGAAGATCCCCCGCATAGGGGTTTCGGTGATGGTCGTGGAGGGAGTGACTGCCGGCGATCTGAGGCGAGGCGCCGGCCACATTCCGGGTACGGCCCTTCCCGGTGAGTCCGGCAACATTGCACTGGCCGGCCATCGCGATACCTTCTTTCGCGCGCTCCGCCGCATCCACCCGGACGACACAGTCACCCTGAGCACGGCCAGGCACGACTACCGATACCACGTGGTCTCCACGCAGGTAGTTGGTCCGCGAGACGTGAAAGTCCTCGATCCTACCGCCCACGATACCCTGACCCTCGTCACCTGCTTTCCTTTCAACTACGTGGGCTCGGCCCCGAAGCGGTTCATTGTGCGCGCGGAACGCCTGCAGGGCGCTTGAGTCAGGTCCCAGGCGCGGGCCGCACTTGACACGTTTCTTAAGATAAGGACATATGGGTGGAATATTCGTCTCCCATCAAAAGCCCAAGCTGACGCTCGAAGAGCGGGTCTTGCGCTCGGCCGAAGGCGCCCTCGAGGACCAGCAGCACGTCAGCGCCATCGATGTGCTGGCGAGAATGGGGCTCCTGGCTCTGTCGAACGTGGATGCCTGGCGTCACGGCCGCATCCCCTATCTCGAAGAATTGATTCAAGGCGGTCCCGAGAAGATCGGCCGGACCATGGAGATCTTTCACCAATGGGCGAAGTCTCGCGGGCTTCAGCCCATGGAAGCGCGCTATGTGCGCACCACGCGCGAGGGCGAGCAGGAACTGCGATTCACGAACATCAAGTATCCGGGACTCGAACAGGCCCTGCGCGCGCATTTCGTGTTGCCCGGACTTTCCGCGCGCAGGAAGGAATCGGTCGAAAAGAAGATTACCACGTCTCCCGAGCGGGTCGTTTTCCTGCCGCGGCGCGATAGCGCCTGTACCGAGTGCGGAGTGGAGATACCCTCAGGCGACCTTCTGGCCATGGAAGGGGGGCAGCCGCTCTGCATGGCCTGCGCCGGTTTGGGCAACCTGGAGTTTCTGCCTCGAGGCGATGTTGCGCTCACCCGCCGCGCCACGAAATACAGCACTTCACGTGCCGTTGTCGTGGAGTGGAGCCGGTCGCGGAAGCACTATGAACGCCAGGGCATCCTGGTCACCGAAGAAGCCATCCGAAAGGCCGAGGCGGAATGCGCCGAGGATGCCGAGGACCGTGCGCGAGAACGCGAACGGGCGGCCATTGCCCGCAAGAAGGAAGACGCCGCGTTCGTGATGCAGTTCGAGACGAAGATCCGGGCCCTGTTTCCCGCTTGTCCCGCCGGCGAGGTCCGCAACATCGCCGAACACACCGCCCAACGTGGCAGCGGACGCGTGGGTAGAAGCGCGGCGGGACGGAAACTCAATGCCGGCGCCGTGACCCTGGCGGTCGTGGCCGCGGTTCGTCATCGTCTCACCAGGTACGACGAGATGCTGGCGCGAGGTGTCGACCGGGCGGATGCCCGCGCGTTGGTCCAAGGTGAGATCGATGAGGTTCTGCACTCCTGGCGATGAGGCACCCCGGCGAAGGTGCGGTACAAGGACTCGTTGGAGGTGCACTATGGCCGCGATGCCGCCGGCCATCCCGGCGAAGCCATTAGGTGACGCGACAAATCAGCTTGCGGTTCTGGCCTTCGCTCTCCTCGGCCAGTGGCGGCCACCGAGAAATGGCCTACGTGGCAGGTCCGGCTAAGTGCTGGCGTCATCGCGGCCAGCACCACAGCTATCAAGGGCTCGCCACTCGGCCGGACTGTCCAGGTGGCTGATCCCGAGGACAGTAAGCGACTGGCGCAAAACCCCACCATCAGGACCAAATTAGTTCACTTGTAGGATTGTTCGGCATTATTGTGAATCTCGGCCTGTCAGTACGTTGAGTAACTCGACGGCTGTCGAGATTTGCAAATATTGCTGGAAAGACTCGACGCTATTTCATACAATAAGGTCGTTAATACTGTTATTTGGCGATCTTAGGATAGACAGGAGTCTTAAAAGCTTATGATGGGGGTCAGATCGAATTTACGATTTCTCAAACCGCTCAATGGTCTTTTGGCATTGGCGGTGCTAGCTGTGGCCGTACCGACCGCAACTCAAGCGCAAACCGTGGTGGCACCCCGGCTTGTTGTTCGCCCGCTGACCACGGGCGATGTCTCGGCCTATAAGCTGCCGTCCACGACGCAGCTTTCGGCCGGTTTGAATACCATAGCGCTCGGCGAGCCATTGTATCTGGAGGTAGAGGTGGACGCCACCATCCCGGCGAAGACCATCGCGGGCGTGGTGTGGGCCGTGACCCTCAAGCCGTCGGGCTCGTCGGCCGCGATCGTGGATGGCCCCTTGACCGCGAGTGTCCCGGTCTTCGAGCCCTCGGACCGGACCGTGTACCAGGTGGCAGGCAGGAAGATGCTGAAACCGGACGTCGTCGGCGAATACATCATTTCCGCCACTGTCACCGCGGGCAGCACCGGCACGACCACCCTCGCCCAAACCTTCATCGCCGGAACATACGTCGGGAAGGCCGCCTGTGCGGTGTGCCACAGCGGCGGGCTGGCGGATCCCAAATTCGCGCCCTGGTCGAAAACTCTGCATGCCGAGGTTTTCACCGACAACATTAACGGTGCCGATGGCAGCAGCTACGGTGCCAACTGCATCACCTGCCACACCGTCGGGTACGACGCCAATTCCACCGTCGCCGACGGCGGGTTCTCGACCGTCATGAAACAGCTCGGCTGGAGCCTCCCAACGGTGGCGCAGCCGGGCAACTATGACAAAGTTCCGGCGGCGCTGCAAAACCTGGCCAACATCCAGTGTGAGAACTGCCACGGTCCGGGCAGCCAGCATGCCAATTACGGCGGCGACGTCCTGGCGATCAGCCTTCCGTCCAACTCCGGCGCCTGCAGCCAGTGCCACGACGCTCCCACCCACCACGTCAAAACGGCGGAGTGGAGCAACTCCATGCACGCGGTGACCACGCGCGACCCCGCGGGCAACGCCAGTTGCGTAGGTTGCCACGTCGGAAACGCCTTCATCTGGCGGGCCGCGGGAGCCACCAATCTTCCCACCGCTTATGGCGCGATCGATTGCGCTACGTGTCATGAGCCGCACGGCCAGACCGCTCCCACCGGGGCCGCACACCAGCTCCGCACACTGGCCCCGGTCACCTTGGCCGATGGGACTACTACCATCTCCAACGCCGGAAATGGCACGCTCTGCATGAACTGCCACCAGAGCCGCCAGAATGCCGTGGTGTATGCCGCCACTGCCGCCGCCAGCGCCCACTTCGGGCCTCACGAGGGACCGCAGGCCGATATGCTCGAAGGCGCCAACGGCTTCACCTACGGCCAGCAGATCCCCAGTTCGGCTCACGCCTGGGCAGCGTCCGATACTTGCGTCACCTGCCACATGCAGGCGACCGTCAGCACCGATGCCGCGTTCCTGCAGGCCGGCGGCCATACCTTCAAGCCCAGCTTCACGAACGCCGCGGGGACCAAGGTGGAACTCGTGGCGGCCTGCCAGGGCTGCCACGGCAAGGAAGTCACCACCTTCAACTTCCCGCTATTCGACTACAACAACGACGGCAAGATCCAGGGCGTGCAGACCGAGGTGCAGAGCCTCCTCGACCAGCTCTCCACCATGCTTCCGCCGGATAAGTCGGTGAAGACGTCGCTGACCATCGACAACACCTGGACCCGCCAGCAGTTGGAGGCGGCCTACAACTGGCAGTTCGTCAATAACGACGGCAGCAAGGGCATCCATAACACGGCCTACGCGGTCGGTCTGTTGAAAGCCTCGATTGCCGACCTGAGCAAGAAGTAAGCTTAGAGTGAAGGGCGGACATCCGCGACCCGGGCGTCCGCCCCATTTTCTTAAGCAAATTCCGCCCACACAATCGTGTGGTCGGAGGCTCCCTTCACCTTCCGCGGTCCCAGGTCCACCTCCGCGGCACGGCACTGCTCCGCCAGGACGGACGTCGCCAGGATGTGGTCGATGCGCCATCCGAAGTTCCGCTCGAACGCATTCCGAAAATAATCCCAATAGGTGTATTGCACCAGGTCGGGATGAAGCTTGCGGAACACGTCCACGAAGCCGAAGGCGAGGGTCTCCTGGTACGCGTTGCGCGCATCGATGTGAAAATCGGTGTCATTTCCGCGCCGGTCGGGATGGTAGACGTCAATCGGCTCCGGCGCGACGTTCAGATCTCCAACCCAAAGGGCCGGCCGGTTCGGGTCGAGCGCCACGTCGAAATACGAGCGCAATCGGCGAAACCAGGCCAGTTTAAACGCATACTTCTCCGAAGTGATGGAGTGGCCCTGCGGAACGTAGCTGTTGATGATGGGGACGCCCCCGATCACCGTCTGGATGATGCGGAAATCCTCGTTGTCCGGTCCTTCGTGCAGGCCATGGATGATCTTCTCCGGCGCCTCGCGCGACAGCGTAGCGACTCCGTTGTACCCTTTCATTCCTCGAAAAGCCGCGTGATAGCCCGCCTTCCGAAATTCCTCGGCCGGAAAGTCCTGGTCCTGTACCTTGGTTTCCTGCAGGCACATGATGTCAGGCTGGTGGGCCGCCAGCCACTCGAGCACGATGGAAAGTCTCTGGCGGATGGAATTGACGTTGTAAGTGGCGATTTTCACGGGGCAGCTTCTAATTATCGGGCATTTGCACACCACCGCGGGACCAGGCCGGCGCGGGATTCGAGAGGGCGCAAAAAAAATCCAGTAGCACGGGAAACCCGACCACAACTTCAGGCCGCCCGTGCTACTGGTGCGATTGAACTCCCATCGGAGAAAGGAACTCTTAGCTGCAGCCGCTCGTCCCGCCGCAATTGCCGCACTTGTAGCAGCTTCCATTGCGCGTCATGATCGACCCGCATTCGGCGCACAGCGGGGCATCCGCCACCGCCGGCGCAAACGGCAACTCCTGCTGGGGGTCGGCCTCTGTGGGACGCAGCGTGGTGGTCTCGCCCGCTTCCGTCACGGCATACTCCGGCCCCAGGAACTTCGCGCCCAGCCACCGGAAGATGTAATCCATGATCGACTTGGCGTACGGGATCTGCTGGTTGCCCGTCCATCCACTGGGTTCGAACCGCACGTGCGCGAACTTGTCCACCAGGAACTTCAGCGGCACGCCGTACTGCAGATTGAAACTGACCGCCGTGGCGAAGGCGTCCATCAACCCCGAGATGGTCGATCCCTCTTTCGCCATGGTGATGAAGATTTCGCCCGGCAGACCGTCGTCGTACATCCCGACCGTGATGTACCCTTCGTGTCCGCCGATCGAAAATTTGTGTGTGATGGAGCGCCGCTCGTCGGGCAGTTTGCGGCGGACCGGGCGGTACACCACCTTCTCGACCACCGGTGCCGGTGCGGCAGCCGCAGTCACGGCCTTCTTCTCGCTCTTCCCGGATCCCGAACTGAGCGGCTGCACCTTCTTCGAATTGTCGCGGTAAATCGCCACCGCCTTCAGCCCGAGCCTCCAGCTTTCGGTGTAGGCGCTCATGATCTCCTCCACCGTAGACTCCTCGGGCATGTTGATGGTCTTCGAAATCGCGCCCGAAATGAACGGTTGCACCGCCGCCATCATCTTCACGTGCCCCATGTAGTGAATCGAGCGGGCCCCGTTCTGCGGGCGGAAGCTGCAATCGAATACCGGGAGGTGCTCCGGTTTCAGGTGCGGAGCGCCCTCGATGGTGCCGGTGGAATCGATGTGGCTGACGATCGCCTCCGCCTGGTCCGCCGAGTAACCCAGCTTGATCAGCGCCGCCGGCACCGTGTTGTTCACGATCTTGATGACGCCGCCGCCCACCAGCTTCTTGTACTTGATCAGCGCGAGATCCGGCTCGATGCCGGTGGTGTCGCAGTCCATCATGAATCCGATCGTCCCGGTGGGAGCGATCACCGTCACCTGCGCATTGCGGTATCCGTGCCGGCGGCCCGATTCGTAGGCGTCGTCCCAGCACTCCTGCGCGCCCTGCATCAGCGCCACGGGAACATGGTGGCGGTTGATTCGGCCCACCGAGTCGCGGTGCATCCGGATCACTTCCAGGAATGGCTGTTCGTTGACCGGGTAACCTGCGAACGGACCCGTGGATTCCGCGATCCGCGAACTGGTCAGGTACGCCTGCCCGCACATTACCGCGGTGATCGCGCCGGCCACATCCCGCCCCTGATCGCTGTCGTAAGGAATCCCCATGGACATCAACAGCGCGCCCAGATTCGCGAAGCCCAGTCCGAGCGGCCGGAAGTTGTGGGAGTTCTCGCAGATCCTTTCCGTGGGATAGCTGGCGTTGTCCACGATGATCTCCTGCGCCAGGATCATGGTGTCCACCGCGTGACGGAAGGCTTCCACGTCGAACTGCCCGTCCGGCCCCACGTACTTCATGAGGTTGAGGGACGACAGGTTGCACGCCGAGTCATCCAGGAACATGTACTCCGAGCACGGGTTGGAGGCGTTGATCCGGGCCGTATTCTTGCAGGGATGCCAGCGGTTCACAGTGGTATCGAACTGCATTCCGGGGTCCCCGCACTGGTGGGTGGCCTCGGCGATCTGCCGCATGATTTCGCGCGCCTTGTAGCGCTTCACCGGTTGGCCGCCGGACACCTGCTTGGTCCACCAGTCGCCGTCGCGTACCGCCGCTTCCATGAAATCGTCGCTGGCCCGCACGGAGTTGTTGGCGTTCTGGAAAAAGATGGAGCTGTAGGCCTCGCCGTCCAGCGAAGAGTCGTACCCGGCCTCCACCAGGGTGTAGGCCTTCTTCTCTTCTTTGGCCTTCGACCAGATGAACTTCTCGATGTCGGGATGGTCGGCGTTCAGGATCACCATCTTGGCGGCTCGCCGCGTCTTGCCGCCCGACTTGATCACCCCGGCGAAAGCATCGAAACCCTTCATGAAGGAGAGCGGACCCGAGGCGCGCCCGCCCCCCGAAAGGACCGCGTCTTCCTCCCGGATGGCCGACAGATTCGTCCCCGTGCCCGAACCCCACTTGAACAGCATGCCTTCGGTCTTCGCCAGGTCGAGGATCGATTCGAGCGAATCCTTCACCGAGACGATGAAGCAGGCCGAGCATTGCGGGCGCAGCACCCCGGATTCGAGTTTGTTCACCCGCTGCGACTTCTCGTCGAAAACCCACCCGTAGCCCCGGGTCTCCTTGACCCCCACGTTAAACCACACCGGCGAATTGAAGCAGGCCTTCTGCGTCAGCATCAGGTGGGCGAGTTCGAAGCGAAAATTCGCGCCGTCTTCCGCTGTGCGGAAGTAGCCGTCCTGGATGCCCCAATCGGTGATCGTATTTACCACGCGCTCGACCAGTTGTGCGACGCTGGTTTCGCGTTCGGGCGATCCCGCCTTTCCGTAGAAGTACTTGCTGGCTACGATATTGGTGGCCGTCTGCGACCAGTCAACCGGCACCGTGACATCCCGCTGCTCGAAGATCACCGCGCCCTTGTCATTTCCAATCGAGGCGGTGCGGGTTTCCCAGGATATGTCATCGTACGGCGTCTTGCCCGCCTCCAGGCGGGATGTAAAATAACGCGGGAATGACACCCCGGTATTCGTCCTGGTGGTCGTTTTGGCTTCCAATAATCCTATTTTCGCACCCGACTGCCCCATGCTGGCCTCCCTTGGCTGGTTAGGTTGTGGAGTTGAACATCCGTAATCATGCCCCAATATATGGTGGCACGTCAAGAACTATATCTATATGAAGTGTGTTGAAGTTACAGTCAGACCGTTCGGAAGTTCACGCTCCGAGCGAAAACACCACCGCATCCTGGTTGCGTCGCCAGGCCCGTGTATCACGGGACACGCTTTGGAAGTGGCATGCAATAATAAGGGACGACCAGATGGCGGCGCAGGCGGACGTAAAGCCCCGATACCAGCTCAAAGCAGGCCCTTACAGCAGTCACACGCTGCTTCTGGCGCAGTTTCCCGAGCGCGGGGAGCAGCGGCGTGTGCTCGATATCGGGTGTGCCGCGGGCTACCTGTCGGAAATCCTGGTGGAACGCGGGTACTCGGTAGCCTGCATCGACTGGCCGGGCACCCCGCATCCGGCCACCGTCGAGTTTTCGGGCGGCGATCTGGATGACGGTCTGGGGCCGGTGGACGGCAAGTTCGAATACATCATCTGCGCCGACGTACTCGAGCACCTGCGCGATCCGTTGCGCCTGTTGCGGGAGTGCCGGGAGCGCCTGGCGGAGGGCGGCACGCTGATGGCTTCGCTGCCCAACAGCGCCCACTGGTATTTCCGCTGGAACGTCCTGATGGGGCGGTTTCCGCAACACGAACGCGGGCTCTTCGACAGCACTCACCTGCACTTCTACTCCTGGAGCGGCTGGGTGAACCTGCTGGATCGCGCCGGATTCCACGTAGAGACGGTGCTCTCGTCGGCGGTTCCGGCCGGATTGGCGCTTCCCGCCTGGGATGGCACCTGGCTGGTTCGCACGCTCGAGCGGCTTTCGGTGGAGTGCGCTCGCGTCTGGCGCACCCTGTTCGCTTACCAGTTCATCGTTCGCGCGCGGGCCAGGTAGCGAGACGTCACGCTGAAAGGAACTCTTCGCGAAGAGCATCTCACCAGAGAGGTTCTTTCTGTGAAGACGACTACGTTTCTATTCGCCATATTGCTCACCGGCCGCCTTGTTCCGGCGCAGATCTTCGGTACCACCGCCAACACCGTCAGCGTCACGGGCGACGCCGAAATCAAGGTGGCGCCCGACCAGGTGGTGATGAATCTGGGCGTCGAAGTGCATTCCAGGCTGCTGGATGACGCCCGGAAGGAAAACGATCGGCGCGTCCGGGCGGTGGTGGCGACAGCCAAACGCCTCGGCATCGGGGACCAAGACGTGCAGACTGACTTCATCCAACTCGGCATCCAGTACGCCAACGATGGCGTGACACCGAGCTACTATTACACCCGCAAATCGATCGTGCTGATTCTGCACGATGTGGACCGTATGGAAGAGGTGTTGGCGGCGGCGGTGGATGCAGGCGTCACGCACATCCACGGAGTTGAGTTTCAAACCACCCGCCTTCGCGAGTGTCGCGACCAGGCGCGGGCGCTGGCGGTGAAAGCGGCAGGAGAGAAGGCTCACGACCTGGCGGCAGCGGCGGGATTGAAGGTCGTGGGCGGCCCCGTCAGCATTTCCTCGGCGCAATATGGTGGTGTCTCGTGGTACGGCAGCGGATGGTACGGCGGATCGCACGGCATGGCGGCACAGAACGTGATGCTGAATGCGGGCGGCGATTCGGGAGGCTCGCAAGGCACCATCGCATTAGGGCGGATCTCCGTTTCGGCATCGGTTTCCTTACAGTATCGGATTGAGTAGGAAGGTGTGTCCTTTTACCTCACCGAAATTCATCAAAACCCGACATCAGTTTCCTCCAACTCGGGTCGGATGTCAACAGGAACGAAACACAGGAACGCGCACCGGCGCGACGGACCGGGGACTTGCGGCGATTCCGAACCGGACGGGGAAGCTACTTCTTCGCCTTTGGCCTGATGATTTCCGTAAGCAGGTCGGGCGTTGCCGAATCGCGAACCAGGTGCGGGTAACGCTCTCCGCCATGGTAGTCGACGCGGTGCACCTCGTAATACTCACCGGTCTTTATCAACAGCTCCAGCGGCTTGCCGTCGGACGCGGTCTTCTGCACGGCTTCGCGAAGCACCGTGGGAGTGAACTGGCGGTTGTTCACCGCGATCAGTTTTACGGACGGCGACACGCCCGCCTTCTGCGCCGCGCCGCCATATTGCACATCGACGATCGTTCCGTCTTCCTGCTTGACCTTCATCCCGATGGAATAGCTCAGATCGACGATCTTGCGGTCTTCCTCCACCGCCCGCCAGAAGTCCGAGCGCACACCGTCATAGACCAGCTTCCATCCGGAATGATCGATTCCCCCCAAAGGCGCGTGAGCATCCGTGGAGTGCAGCCGTTGATTCAGGAACCCAGCCCAGTCGTAGGGCTGCACCGCGTTCAGCCCGGCTACCACATCCTCGAAGTTGTAGGGCTTGAACGCAATCGCTCCGCTCGGCCCGCCGTGGAAAGAGCGGCAAAAATCATCCAGGGATCTGGCGCCCTTGCTCAGTTGCCGGATGAGCACATCCGCCTCCAGCCAGATGAGTGTTCCCTCGGGGTAGTAATCGACTCCGCGGCGGTAGCTCGCATAGTCGTCGCCGGCCTCGTACAGAATCTGCGCGGCGATTGCCGTGTCTTCGAGCGGGCGCCAGGTGCGCCCGAACTGGTTGTCCAATTCAGCCGCCGTGGCGGCCAGAGACTCGCGATAGTCTTCCGGGCTCCACAGCCCGGCGCGCGGTGTCAGGACCTCACCCAGATACTCCGTGAGCCCCTCGTATACCCACAGCAGATCGCCTTTCATCGGCGTGTCGTAGCCCCCGTCGTGGCCGCCGGAAACCAGCCCGCTGGGCCGGCGGTACTTGCCGTTCCAGGAATGTACGAATTCATGCGGCAGCAGGAAACCGAAGGCCTTCTGCGGCTCCGGATCGATCAGCGTACGTTCGCTGTAGCGGTCGTCGCTCGACTCGTGATGCTCCAGCCCGAAGTGCGCCACGTGATCGCTGAGCGTGAACAGGAAGTGATAGCTGCGATAGTGGCGCGAACCGAACAGCGCGCCCGCCTGCACCACCAGGTTCTTGTACTGGTTGACCACCTCCGGGCTTACCTCCAGCGCCCGGTCGCTGTCCGCCGCCAGATGCAGGTAATGTGGGATGCCGTTGTCGCTACCCAGGTCGATGGTCTTGTAGTGCGCTCCCGCCGATACCGGCGAATCGACCATGGTGGTGAGCGAGGCAGGCCGAAATTCGATGGTATTGCCGGACTCCCGCTGGATGGGCAACGCGGTGCCGTATCGCCAGCCGTTCGGCACTTTCAGCGAAGCCTGGTATTGCAGATCGTCCGGTTGCGAGCCCTGCGGATACAGGAGTACCTGGTTCCAATTGAGCACGGCCAGTTCACTGGTCGCCGAACTACCCGAGGTGAACGCGTCCGACTCCGGCGGCGAAATGAAATCGAACACCACGTCGAGTGACGATACCCCGGGTGGAACCGTCAGATGAAACGCGAACATGTTGTCGCTGTCGCGTCTCCAGGCGATGGTCTGGCCGCCGCCCCGCACCTTGAGCCCCACCAGGTTGACCACCGGACCGGTTGGTCCGTGCTCGCCGGGAATCCATTGCGGATAGAGCAGTGTCATGGGACCCGGCTTGGCGGGCATGCTCATCTGCACGTGAAACAACCGGCGCGGCGCGTCGGTCGCATCCACCTGGAGCTGAACCGTGTTGGCCGCGTTGTTCTGTGCGTACAGGGGCGCGCCTGCGAGCGCCAGTAGAGCCGCAATCGGAATCCGCATGCACTCCGATTCTACTATCAACGATCCCGGCGCCCGCTGCGTCTCACGTGTAGACCACTATTATGAGAACACTGCTCGTTACGGGGATTTTAGCCTTTACGGCGTGCGCCCAGGGGCCCACCGATCCGCCTCCCGTCATTCAGTTGACGCGGAAGCCGGGGATCGGCGGCAAGACCATCCGGCCGTACACCAGCGCCAAAGCGGCCGTCGATGTCGTGGCCCTTACGGCCATGACGGGGGCGCCCGAGACATGGCTGGTCGAGCTCCACCCGAACTTCGCAAGCATTGAAGACCTGGATCGGAGGCTGACGGCGGCGACACCCCTCCAGGGTGAGGAGGACGATTCCCCGCGCGGAGACGTGTTGACGTCCACGCGCACCATGATCGCGGCTTATCAGCCGAACTGGAGCTATCGGCCCGACCAGGCGATCCGCTTGTTTCCGCGGGCCCGCTACTTCCACGTTTCCATCTATCGGATCCGGGCCGGAACGGAAGCCGATTATGGCGAGCTGGTGCGACTGCGGCGTGCCAGCCGGGACAGCGTCAATCTGGACCGGCCGGATATCGCCTACGAAGTCATCTCGGGCGAGACGTCGGGAACCTATATCTTCCTGGCGCCCATCGTTTCCTTGAAGGCCCTCGACGAGGGCGTGGCGCCCACTCCGGTTTATGCCGAAGGCCTTGCGGAGGAGCGCTCGAAAGCCAGGAGCAAGGTGGCGCCCGACTCCGAACTCAGCCGCGAACACCTGCTCTTTCGCGTGGAGCCCCGCCTGAGCTACGTTTCCGACGGATTCGCGTCCGCCGACCCGGATTTCTGGCGACCCAAAGCCGGCGGGCAATAGTCCGATATACCGGGCATCGAAGTCTGTGCGCTGATCCCTGTTGTATACTTTAGGTTGACCCACCTGAGATTATCAGATAGGAAACCCCTAGTTACTCTCCGGCGCGAGGAAGGCAACTCTTGAAACGAAATGTCGCGTTTTTTCTGGCCTTTGCCGGGCTCCTGTTGGCCCAGCAGACGGGCTCGCGAATGCCGCCGCTGAAGTTCACCGACACCACCCTCGACAACGGACTCCGCGTCATTATCCTGGAAGACCACTTCGCTCCGCTCTATGCGCTGGCGATCTGCTATAAAGTCGGGTCCCGCGATGAGCGGCAGGGCCGCACCGGTTTCGCGCACCTGTTCGAGCACATGATGTTCAAGGGCTCGGAAAACGTCGGTGCGGGCGAGCACTTTTACGACATTTTCACGAAAGGCGGCGGCGCGAACGGGAACACCAATACCGACCGCACCATGTACTACGAGGTTCTGCCCAAGAACCAGCTGGACTTGGGACTGTACCTGGAAGCCGACCGTATGCGCTCGCTGGCTATCACCAAGGAAAACCTGGACAACCAGCGGCAAGCCGTCAAAGAGGAGCGGCGCCAGGGCATCGACAACCAGCCCTACGGACCAACATCGGAAAAAGTCGATGGTCTGATCTACGACAACTTCGCCTACCAGCACTCGGTCATCGGCTCGATGGCGGACCTGGACGCCGCGACCGTCGAAGACGTGCAGCAGTTCTTCAAGACCTATTACGCCCCGAACAACGCCGTCCTGGCTTTGGCCGGAGATGTGGACGCCAAGGACACGCTCGCCAGGGTGAAGAAGTATTTTGGCGGCATCCCCCGGCAGCCCGCTCCCAAGCCGGTCGATCTGACGGAGCCCGAGAAGCCCGGCGAGCGCCGCGGGAGACTGGAAGACCGGCTGGCGCGCGTGACGCGCGTGGAGATCGATTACCGCGTGCCGGAAATCACCAATCCGCAAACGCGCGCGCTGATCGTGGCGGCCCCGATTCTCGGCGGCGGAGAGAGTTCGCGTCTTTATCAAAAGCTTGTCAAGGAGAAGGAAACCGCGATACAGGTGGCTTGCATCGTGGATGGCCGCGACGGTCCCTCCACGCTTCGCATCGTGGCTTACCTGCGGCCTGGCAAAACGTCGCAGGAGGCCGAAGGGGTGATCAGCGAAGAGATCGCGAAGCTGAACGCGGAGCCGGTATCGGAGAAGGAACTGGAGCGCGTCCGCACCACGATACGGCGGGGCATTCCCGCTGTCCGCGAGAGCATGCTGAACAGCGCCACCGCGCTGGCGGAAGACGCCGCGTTGTATAACGATCCCAACCGCATCAACTCGGAGCCCGATCAGCGCATCGCCGTCACAGCCGCGGACATCCAGAAGGCTGCCCAGGCGTGGCTCCGCACCCCCAACCGGGTGGTGATGATCACCGACCCGCCGCCTCCGCCCCCGATGCCCTCCCGGAAGCAACAGGATTGAGGAGCCAACTATGATCAGACGTTTTGCGATCTCCCTGGCGGCCGCCACGCTGGCATTCGCGCAAATGCCGCAGCCTCAACTTACGCAGTCCCTGGCGGGAGTGGTCAAACTCAATCGCGCACCGGTTTCGAGTGAAGTGCTGAAGGTGAAACTGCCGCGCGCTGTCGAACGCAAACTGGCCAACGGCGCGAGGCTGGTGATTGTGGAGAGCCACCGCGTCCCCACCATCACCTTCCGGATGTCGCTCCCGGGAGGTTCACTGCGGGACCCCGCCGGCATGCCGGGCGTTGCGGATGCCACCGCCACGCTGATTCGCATGGGAACCAAAACGCGCTCTTCGAAGGACATTGCCGAAACGCTGGCCGATCTCGGCGCGCAGGTGGTCTTCATTCCCGGGCAAGGGGAGACCGGCATCTCGGTCACCGCCTTGACGGAGAACTTCGACGCGACGCTGGCGGTTCTGGCGGACCTGTTGATCAATCCTACCTTTCCGCAAGCGGAGTTGGATCAATGGAAGGCGCGGCAGATTGCCACCCTGGAAGCTGCCAAGTCGCAGCCGACCTTCCTGGCGACCGATGTTCTCAGCAAAGCTCTGTACGGCGCCGATGCCCGGCAATTCACCCATCCCACACGCGACTCGCTCAATCGGATGACGCGCGAGATGATCGTGGAGCACTATCAAAAGTATTACGTGCCCTCCGGCGAACTCGCGGGAATCGCAGGCGACATTTCGCCGGACGAAGCGGCCGCGAAGCTCAATAAGGCGCTGGGGGCATGGAAGGGCGGACCCGTGGAGCATGTATCACTCCCCAATCTCCCGCCCGTTGCCGAGAAGAAGGTCTATTTCATCGCTCGTCCGGGCTCGGCGCAGACATTGCTCGTGCTGGCCAATCATGCGATAGACCGCAACAGCCCCGACTATCTGGATTGCCAGGTGTTGAACCGCATTCTGGGCGGAGGCCCCTCGTCGCGCCTGTTCCGGGTGGTGCGGGAGGAGAGGGGCTACACCTACGGAATCAGTTCGAATTTCAGCGCCAGCCATTACCTGAATCACTTCTCCATCGGCACGTCGGTGCGCACCGAGGTCACCGAGCCCGCCTTGACCGAGATCCTGAAGCAATTGGCGGACATCCGCGACCGCGCGGTTCCCGCCGATGAATTGGCCGACGCCAAAAGTTCCATCGTCGCCGGTTTCGTGCTGGGATTGGAAGGCTCTGCGAACGTGCTGGCACGCTGGCTGGAGCAGCGGGAGTATGGCCTTCCGGAAGACTACTGGGATACCTACCCGCAGAGGGTGATGGCGGTGACCGCGGAAAGCATCCAGAAGGCGGCGAAGAAGTACGTGCCGCTGGATGACGTGCAGATCGTCGCGGTGGGCGATCCCGGCATCGGCGAACTGCTGAAGAAGTTCGGCCCCGTCGAGGTGCCGAAGGTCGAGTAGCCTTTCCATTGGGACCCTCGTCTCGCGGGGACGCGTTCTCAGCGAACCGCCACGCGCTCCAACCGCCGCACCAGGCGTGGCACGTCGTCCTCCTCGCATCGCTCCGGCACCGGCATATCCAGCGCAATCCGCGAAGCCGCGGCGGCACTCTCCCGCGCCAGCACGATCACCCGGGTCCCCAGCGAGAGCGCCTCTTGCGGATTGTGCGTCACGAACAGCACCGTCGCGCCGGTCGCGCGCCACAGTTCGCGAATCAACTCCTGCATCTCCCGCCGCGTCGCGGTATCGAGTGCACTAAACGCCTCGTCCATCAGCAGAATCCGCGGGCGCGTGATCAGCGCCTGCGCAATCGCGACGCGCTGCTGCATTCCGCCCGAAAGCTCGTCCGGATATTTCGCTCCGTCCGATTCCTCGAGTCCAATCCGCCGCAGGTAGTCCACCGCCTGGCATCGAAACTCGCGCCTCCGCCGGTAGAACCGCGGCGTCAACCTGCTCAACACGCTGAATTCGGTCACCTCCGGTCCGAACGTGATGTTGTCGAGCACCGTCTTGTCGGGGAACAGCGAGTATTTCTGCGGCACGTAGCCTCGCGTCCGGTCCGGCTGTTCGTGTACCCGGCCATCCACCAGCACTTCGCCCCGCGCCGGCTTTTCAGAACCGAGAATCAGCCGCAGCAGCGTCGATTTCCCGCAGCCCGTCTGCCCCAGCACGCAGACGAATTCGCCCTCCTCGATGCTGAGGTGGATGCCTTCGAGCACCTCGCGCGCCGGAGTTCCGTAGGCCACGCTCGCGTTGCGGATGTCGATCAGCGCCATGGTGCTAAGCCTCCCGGAACCACGGATGCAGCCAGTGGTTCACGCGCTTCATCCCCAGGTCCACCAGGAACAACAGCAGCGCCACCCAAAGAACGTACGGAATGATCACGTCCATCCCCATGTGCCTGCGGAGCAGCGCAATGCGGTACGCCAGCCCATCCGTCGAGGCAATCATCTCCCCCGCGAAGAGGAACAGCATCACGGCCTTCAAGTTCAGCCGGATGCTGTTCAACACGCGAGGCAGAATCTGTTTCAGCACCACCCGGTAGGCCACGTCGAAATCGTTCGCGCCCAGCGTAAACGCCTTCACCGTCTGCTCGGGCGGCACCGCGCGCACCAGGTTCACCGTGTCGAGGATCACCGTCGGCGTCACCCCGATCACGATCAGCATCACCTTGGCCAGTTCATCGATCCCGAACGCGATGAAGAGTATGGGCAGCAGCGACAGCGCCACGATCTTGTCGAAAAACAGTATGAATCGCGAGAAGAACACGCCGACGTAGGGGAACAGGCCCATGTGGAGCCCCAGAATCACCGCCGGAATCAGCAGCACCATGCTGTAGAGGAACCGGCGCCCGGTGGCCAGGGTGTCCTTCCAGAGCATGCTCGAAACAATCCGGTGCCCGATCGTCGCGTCTTCCGCCTGCGCTTCGTCCTCCTCGGCGGGCTTCATCACGGCGTCAAACATGCCGCGCGCCATTTGCGCGATGGTAGGCATCACCCGGTCTTCCGGGTTGTCGCGGTGCCGCTCCGCCGATACATAAAAATAGGCCCCAATCCCCGACACGAACAGCGTCCAGGAAAGCAGCATCGCCGAGCTGCGCCGCGGCCGGGCATGAATCAGCGCGAACGACATCACAATTTCCCCTCGGCGGCCATCTTCATATAAGCCAGGTCGAAGATCAGCCGCACGCGATCGGCCTTGCCCTGCACGGCGCCGTCGGGATAGCGGATCCCGACCTCATCCACGGACGCGGTGTTCGCCCCCAGCAGCCCGTGATCGAAGCAGAATTGCCGCACCAGCGCCATCTTCTGCTTCAGGTCGGGCGAAGCGCCGAAGTCGGCGGCCGACTGCGGCGTGAAGAACATTTTCGTGGTGCTGAGCTGCTCCTTGTAGCTGGCCAGCGTATCCTGCGAACCTTCGGCGATCGCGGCCAGGATCTTGTCCCCCGGCGCGCCCGGCGCCGACATCTGCGCCATCATCTCGTACCACGCCCCCGCCAGCGCCCTGGCGAACTTTTGGCCCGAGCCATCCGGCCGATTGAGCACTTCCGTCCGGACCACCGTCAGATCCAGAATCTCTCCAGGGATCTGCGAGGAGTTGAAGAGCGAGGTCACACCCTTCTGCTTCACGAGCTGCGAAACCATCGGCTTCCAGGTCACGACCGCACTCGCTCCCGAATCGCCGATGAATGCCGTGGCGATATCGGAATCCGACGTGTTGATCAGCCGCACTTTCTTGATCTGGTCGCGCATCCCCGCCAAGGTCATCGCGCGATCGAGCAGGTACTCGGACACCGTCTTCTGCACCAGCAGCAGCTTCTTCCCCGCGAGGTCCTTCATCTGCAGACCGCCGCGCACCAGCAGCGCGTCGTTGCCGTTGGAGTAGTCGCCGATCAGCACCACGGTGGTGGGCACGCCCGAAGCCGCCGGCATATCGAGCGCTTCCATGTTGGTCATGGTGCAGGCATCGATGTTGCGAGCTACGAAGGCATCCAGCGAGGGCGCGTAATCGAAGCGCTGGACTTTGATATTGATTCCGTACTTATCCGCCCACTTATGCAGAATTCCGGCTTTGGCCATGTAAGAATACGGCGTCCAGCCGGCGTATATGGACCACCCTACGGTAAAGGTCGGCTTTTGTGCATAACAGGTAAGCGCGGCGAGAAACAGGAAAATGGATCGTCGTGGCATCGTCGTTCCACTGGAATCGAAAGTAGTGGCGACGTGGCCGGGACTGAGTGCTTTCGGTAATTTTATCATGGGCGGCAAACGGGGCCGCCAGCGAATTCTTTTATGGGGCCGAT
>DATJWB010000249.1:0-4163 GCA_035501495.1 Bryobacteraceae bacterium
TTCCGCGCGCCCAGGATGCGAGCCTCGCGGTGACAGGTCCCGGGACGAGTTCCGGATCGCGGCCGCTGAACAATTCCGGGAGGCACGCAATGTCCGGCCGGAAGGAAGCCGCCTGATCCAGGCGCTCCAGCGTGCGCTCCAGGAGATCATGCGCGTCCCGCCGAAGCCCGGCCTGGCTTACCGTGACAACGCGCGCGATACGGTTTCGCGCGGCCTCGCGCGTTTCCGCGGCCCGAAGATGCGGCAAAACGATTGCGCACAAAAGGCCGGAAATCAGGAGCGAGTGAGCCGTTCTCTTCATCCATACCCTCCTTCGATGGCCTTCTCAGCGAGTGGTGATCCCCGGAACCCACGTCTCAGCATTTGTGCGGAAGATTTTACGGAGCACCGGTTCAGGCAGCGCGAGACCGCGTACGCTGCGGCCCATGAATTCCACAGCCTGGTCTGTGGCGAAGTACTTCCAGTCGTGGTCGACTTCCGCTTCCCAGTGTTGGATGCGGGCTGCCACGTCGTCACCCGGCATTACCACGGCGTCGGTTGCGTAGAGCACGCGGTCCTGATACTTGAGCAGAAATGCGCGGACCTTTTCCCGCGGCTGAAGGGCCAGGTGCGTCAGTCTCGCCGCGGTGTCCACGGCGTAGTTCGGGTATCTGTCCAGCCGCTTCGCGATTTCCTCCACATTTTCTTCGTTGCCGCCCAGGTGACATCCGATGATGCGCAACCCGGGATGCAATCCGATCATGCGATCCCGGGCGGCAAGAATGGTCTCTTTCGCCGGGCGGCCCGGCTTGCCGTACATGTGCCAGCTTGGATTCTCTTTGTAATAGCTGGAGTCGGGGTCGGCGGGATCGAGCGGCCGCCACGCGCCGATGGGTTCGGCAATATGCGCGTAGAGCGTCTTGCCGTTTGCGGCGATCGCATCGAGAATTGGGGCGAAAGCCGGATCATCCGGCATGACGTATTTGCCCTTGCTGTCGCGAAGTTCCATGCCGATGGTCTTGTAAATCTTCACGCCGGCCGCGCCTTCGCGGAAGCTGGCCTCAAGTTCGGCGATCACCCGGCGGCTGAAGCCGGGCTTCTCCCAATCCACCGGGTCGAAGCTGGAGACCCACGGCGCACGGCCCTGAGTGCCGTGAAAGACTTCGAGCGCGGCCTTGTGCTGGGGTTCCAAGGCCTCGAACCCGCGCTCGTAGGGATCCACGACAGTGATGTTGACGAAACGAAGGTTCAGACGGTCGAGCATCTGGCGCATAGCGGGCGCATCCACGAAGATGTGCGCGTGCGCGTCAATAGCTCCGATGTCGCGCAGCGCCGGAGACTGCGCTGCGAACAACAGTACGCTCGTGAGCGGCAGAAATATAAAGCGGATCGCGAACATGGCTGACTGAAGTGTACCGCGCGCCGGGCGTACCGCTCCAACGGTCTATAATGCGGTTGCCATGATGCGAGCCATGCTGTTCGTCCTTCCCCTTCTTGCAGGCGCCGCTACTCCAGAATCCAAAACGACCTACACCTATAAGACTGCCGGCGGCTGTGCCATCCAGGCGGATGTGTACCGCACATCCAGCGCGTCCCGGGGCCCGGCTGTTCTATGGATTCACGGCGGCGCGCTCATTATGGGCCATCGCGGCGGAATCCCCGGCGCGCAACTGAGCCGTTACCTGGAGGCCGGGTTCACCGTGGTCTCCATTGACTATCGTCTCGCGCCGGAAACCAAGCTCCCCGAAATTCTGGAAGACGTAACCGATGCGTATGGATGGCTCCGTGAAAAAGGCCCGGACCTTTTTGGCATCGATCCCAGCAGAATCGCCGTGGTGGGGCACTCCGCGGGAGGTTACCTGACGCTGGTCTCCGGATACCGCTTCCACCCGCGTCCCCGCGCGCTGGTTTCTTTTTATGGTTACGGCGACATCGTGGGTGACTGGTACAGCCGTCCGGACCCCTTCTACTCCCGCCAGCCAGCGGTGTCGAAGGATGCGGCTTTCGCATCCGTAGGCACCAAAGCCATCTCCGGCGCTCCAGGCCCCAACGATCGCGACCGGTTTTATTTGTACTGCCGCCAGCAAGGGCTGTGGCCGAACCTGGTCGCCGGTCTCGATCCCCGCGAGCAGCCCAAAGCCTTCGATGCATTCTGCCCGCTGCGCAACGTCACGCGGGATTACCCGCCGGCGATGCTCCTGCACGGAGACCAGGACACGGACGTGCCGTTCACGCAGTCCGAGTTGATGGCGAAGGAACTCGAGCGGAACGGCGTGGAGCATGAATTCGTGCGAATTCCAGGGGGCGGGCACGGGTTCGACCGCGACATGAGCGACCCGCGAGCGGCCGACGCTTTCCATCGCGTGATGGCTTTCCTCGAAACGCACCTGCGCTGAGCAGGCCTAATTGCCCTCGCGGATCCGGCGGTACGCTTCCGGCCTGCGGTATGGAGCGCCATAGACCGGATTCCATTCCGCCCGAACCTTGCGGAGCGCTGTGAGGTTCAGGTCGCCGACGAGAACACCGGGATCGCCATCCAGCTCGTCCTGCGTCGCGCCTTCAAAGTCGATGATCGAGCTGGTGCCTGAATTCCGCGGCATCCCGTAGTTCACGCGCACCAGAAAAACACGATTTTCCAGAGCCCGTGTCTGGAAGAGGTGGACCAGCAGCGGCCGCGAAAAATCGTTGGTGCAATAGGGCACGAAGACGATCTCCGCGCCACCGAGCGCCAGCTCGCGAGCCGATTCGGGGTGCTGGATGTCGTAGCAGATCTGGATGCCGACCTTTGTCTTGACCCCTCCGATTTCGATTTCCCAGACGCGGAATTCGCTGCCATGGTTCACGCCGGATGCCACCATCCAGTTCTGGAGGTGAACCTTGCTGTAAGAGCCTTCGATCCGGCCTTCGGGACTCATCAGGATTGCAGAGTTGAAGAGCTTTCCTCCGCGGTTCTCGTCCATCCCGAAGATGATCCAGACGCGGTGCTCGCGCGCGAGCCGCGCGAAGCGTTCCGTGGCCGGCCCCGGGACCTGCTCCGCCCCTGCCAGAATCCTGGCACGTTCGGCCACCAGCTTCGCATCATCCATGCGGCTGCCTTCGGGGAACTCCACCCGCGGGTATCCTTGCACGGCGGCTTCGGGCGTGCAGACGATGCGCGCGCCACGCTGGGCCGCCCGGCGAATGCCGTCCTCCGCTTGGTTGAGGTTGAACTCCTTGTCGTGCTCACGGGCATTCATCTGCACCAGGCCGACGCGGACGATGTCGTCACCCCGCGAGATTCCGACGAACGACAGACAACCGGCCAACAAGCACACGCCACGCCGCGGACTCATATCAAGATTGATAGCACATCCCGCCGAGACCCTCCGGTCTGGCAGTACAAGCCGCGGGGTGCCCAAGGACCGCCAGTCCGAAACTCGCCGCGGGCTCAAGCCTGAAGCCCTCCACACCAGGAGTAGGATTGGTTCTGATGCTTCCGCTCCTCACCCAACCCTGGTCGTCCTGGAAGAGCGCCAAGGCGGTGGCTTTCCTCATCGTCCTCGCCCTGACGGTGGGCATCGGCTCGGTCGCCGCGATCTACACGGTCATTAACGCGCTCCTGTTGAGGCCGATTCCTTACGAAAATGGCGAGCGGTTTGTATCGGTGCTGGGCGCCAGCTTTGACGATCCCAGCGGCATGTCATCGCTGACCTTGAGGGATGTGCTGGAGTACCAGCAGCGGGCGCGAAGTTTCGACATCTTCGGCTGGTTCGTGTTCGCCGATTACAATCTCACGGCTCCCGGACAGCCGCAGCATGTTGACGGTGTCGAGGTCACGCCCGCTCTGGTGAACGGCCTGGGAGTGAATCCGCGGCTGGGCCGCTGGTTCCGCGACGCCGTGGAACCCGCAGTCGTCCTGTCGCATCCGCTTTGGATGCGGTTGGGCAGCGATCCTGGAATCGTGGGCAAGACGGTAACGCTCAATGGCCGCGTGTACACCGTGACCGGCGTCATGCCGCCGGGGTTTAATCTGCCGCTGCCCGGGATCTACAGCGAAGGCCAGATGGACATGTGGCTGCCGCTCGACCCGCTGGGCCGCGGACAGAACCGTGACCTCGGAAACACCTTCTGTTACGCGCGGCTGCGGCCGGGTGTCACGATTGCCCAGGCGTCGGCGGAAGTAAAGCGCATCGCCGCGGAAATCG
>DATJWB010000250.1:0-82443 GCA_035501495.1 Bryobacteraceae bacterium
CATCTGGTATCGCCGCGCATTTTCGATCGATACGGCAAGCTTGGACCGAACCGCCAGCATGCCGTCAAGGTCACTCTCCGAGAAAGGGGTCTCCGCGCGCCGATAGAGCGCCACCACGGCCGTCACGCGCCCTCGGCATTCCGCGGGAATAACCATGGCAATGTGCAGCCCTCCCACACAGCAGTTGAGCAGCGGGCGGCGGTCGGAGGCAGCCACCCCTATCGGACCGTCCCCAAGATGCCCCTCGAGCGACGAGAGGGAGCGGAAATCCGGGCCCGAGACAAAAGCCAACGACATGTTGCCCTCTTCTTCGACTATGTGGACCGAGATAGCCGCGTAGTCGACCAATCTCCCGAGCTGGCGGTCGAACTCGCCCAGCGTCTCGTCCAGATCGAGCGAACTCCCAAGAGAGCAGAAAAGCTGGGAGAAATCCTTCACATTTCCTCTAATCGTCCGGATGCGGCGAATCTTTACACTCAAGCTGCCGCCCCCGCCTGCCGATGAGTATCGAAGGTGATACCGGACGACCAATATCCCAGCTTCCTCGGCGTGCCCGCCGTCATCGTCAGTCCGTCGATGCGGCACCTGATGGAGTTGGTGGAACGCGTGGCACGCACGTCGGCCGCAGTGCTGATTGTGGGTGAAACCGGCAGCGGAAAGGAAATCGTGGCGCGCGCCATCCACCATTTCTCGCTGCGATCCTCCAAGCCTTGGGTCGACGTCAACTGCGGCGCCCTCCCCGACCAACTCATGGAGAGTGAACTCTTCGGCCACGAGCGCGGCGCTTTCAGCGGAGCCGATACCGCCAAGCCAGGGCTGTTCGAGTTAGCGCACCGCGGTACGCTCTTCCTCGACGAAGTGGCCGAACTCGAGCCGCGCATGCAGGTCAAACTCCTGCGGGTCCTGGACGGGGCTCCTTATTTTCGCGTCGGGGGGCAAAAGAAGGTGGAAGTCGACGTTCGCATTCTGGCGGCCACCAATCGCGACTTGGTACAGGCGGTGCGAGCCGGCGGATTCCGCAGCGACTTGTATCATCGCCTCAACCAGTGCCAGATGCGAGTGCCTCCGCTGCGCGAACGCCCCGAGGATATCGTCCCTCTGGCCGAGCATTTTCTCCGGGCGCACAGCGAGCAGGCCATCTTTTCGAGCGAGGCCAAGGAAGCACTTCTCCGCCGCGACTGGCCGGGGAATGCGCGGGAACTCCGCAACACTGTGATCAGCGCGCTGATCCACTCCCGCGGATACGAAATCCTTGCGTCCGACATCCGCGTGCCGGAGAACGGCGGAGGGCCGCCGAGCCGTGTGGCCGGTGCTTTACGGCTGGATGGGTTGGAGCGCGATGCCATCTTCGAAGCCTTGCAAAAGACCATGGGCCATCATACGCAGGCTGCCGCGCTGTTGGGCATCTCGCGCCGCACCCTCAGCCGCAAGCTGAAACTCTACGGCTGGCGCGCCGAATCGGACGACCTGGAGGAATATGAAACCACGTCACGGAGTTGAAAGGCGTTCCGAAGCTCGTGTCCCGGCAGGCGGGGCTGTCGTCCGTCTACGGAAGTCCAATACCCTGTCCGCTTCCTTCACTGGCCTGCTCGTCGATCTCGCCCGGCATGGATTCCGGGCCCGCCACAGTTGTCTGCTCCTGCGGTCCGGGGAACTCGTCGATTTCGAGTTCCCCGGCCAACAGGGGCTGGCCAGCACCGTCTGGACCCGGATCGTGGATGGCGAAGCGGAAACCGGTTTTCGCATCTTGAATGAATCTCCTCTCTAGATCGCCTCAATTCTCGCCATTCAAGGCGACCTGAAGCGCATCCGGCTGCACGTTCCCCGAACCCCACACCAAGCTCTTTCCCCGGATCGCACGTGCCCCGTACAGAACCCCGTCCGCCGCCATGCTGGCATCCCCCCACACCGCGCTGCTCCCCCACACCACGCTGTCACCCCATTCGGCGATGCTTCCCCACACTACGCTGCTGCCCCAAACCACGCTCGTCGCCCAGGAGGCGGTCGATCCCCACACCACACTGCCACCGCTGACGAGATAGACTTTGCGGTTGACCTCGTCAAATGTGGCGGCGGGGGAATCTGCCATGCCCGCGGGAATTTCGTCGCTGGCCAGTGCCCCATTGATGTCGAGATAGCCGGCGCCGACACTGAAAACGTCGTACTGGCTGGTGTAGGCAATTCCGCTAAGCGGGTCGACGCTGACGGTGGTTATCGTGAGAAACTTGGAGGCGGTCTTCATGAGGACAGCCTTCACCTGATCCGCGTTGAGCTGCGGATTCTTCTGCAGCAACAGCGCCGCCACGGCGCTTACCATGGGGGCGGCCATGCTGGTGCCGCTTAATTGATAGTAGGCGCCCCCATTGGCTTGAGTATTTCCGTCGGTGCAGAATGCCATCGCCACGCGATTCTCCGGATGGAGGTTATCCAGGGTCGAACCGCTGTCACGCAACGAAATAATGCGATTGGCGGGCGCCACCAGGTCGGGCTTGGCGATGTGGTCGATCAGCGAGGGACCCTTGGAGCTGTAGCTGATGAGCTTGTCGTCGGCGCGGCTGACGGTTCCCACGGTATTCATCGCCCCCACGGTAATCGCAGCCGGGGTATTCCCGGGCGCGCTGATGGTCGCATATCCCGAGGTCGCGGCGCTGTTGTTTCGCCCGTCATTGCCGGCCGCCACCACGACCACAATACCTGCCCGCCAGGCCTGCTGAACGGCCTGGCAGAGAGGGTCCGAGACATAGGAGCCATAGACCGGCCGCCCGAGGGAGCGGTCGATAATCCGAATGTTGTACTGCGAGCGCAGCGCGATCGCGCGTTGAATCGCTGCGATCACTGCGCTGTCCGTGCCGGCGCCATTCTGATCGAGCACCCGTAGATTCACCAGATTGACCCCGGGAGCGACGCCGCACACCCAGTAGAAGGCAATTCCTGGCGGGGGACCTGTAAGCCGCCCGGCGATGATGCCGGCCGCGTGCGTTCCGTGCCCATAGCGGTCGCCGGTGCTTGGATCCCCGGGCACGAAACTCTCGTTGTAGACGATCCTGCCGAGTTCGGAGGCAGTGATACCGCTATCGACTACCGCCACGCCGATACCCGTCCCATCGAAGGAAACGGCCGGCTGTGGAGCGACGATGTTCAGAGCCCTCATCCACCCGTAGTCAGGTGGACCGGAAAAGGAGTCACTGTAAACCGCATGGTCCTGTGAGACGGACTCGACGCCAGGGTCGAAGGAGAGACTCTCCAGTTCGGCGGCGGGGATGCGGTAGACGCTCATCGACGCTGTCAGGCGGCGCAGGATTAGCGCGCCTTTCTGCGAAAGCCTCTGATGGCTCTCTTCGGACTGACCCGCATGGAACTGAACGATGACATCGACCGTGGCTGTGCGGGGCAAGAACGGGTCTTTCAGGTCTTGGGCCAATTTGGACTGCCCGAAGCAGGTAGTGAAAAGCAGGATGATCGAAAGTCTCATTGCAGCGTGCGGAAGTGCACGTCTTCTTCCACAGTCGCGGTTCACAGATCAGGCAATTAACCATCGGGGGAGTGGACAGGTTGTCCGCGGTTCTGGCTGGAGGTCTCTAACTGGCCGCATGGGAAGGAGTTGCGGGATGCCCGTGCGAAGGGGACAGAATGTCCCCATCCCGGGCGCGCTCCAGGGCAGCGGCCATGCAGTTCAAATTGCGGGCGGCGCCGAGTTCCTGGTGGTGCTGTCGCTTGATCTCGTACATTCGCTCATCCGCCTTCGCCAGCAATTCCTCGGCCTGCTTACCATCGTCCGGATAGAAGGCCGCCCCCACACTCATCCGTAGAGAGTCTGCGCCGCACACTTCTAATCCGATAGCAGAGATCAAGTCGCTCAATTCCTGGATGCGGCTTTTCACGAAGTCGGGTTCGGCATGGGGCAGCAAGAACACGAACTCATCGCCGCCCATTCTGGCCACGTAATCCGTCCGGCGCGTGGATTCGCGCAGCATCTCCGCCGTTCGGACGAGCACCCGGTTGCCGGTCGCGTGACCATACTGGTCGTTGATCTGTTTGAACCCGTCCATGTCGGCCACCAGCACCGCCAGGCGAGAGCAGCGCCGCTGCGCTTCGTCCACTTGGAACGCCAGGTGCTCAAATAAGGACCGCACGTTCGGCAAGCCGGTGAGTCCGTCGGTCGTAGCGTTCTCTTCCGCGTCGACGAATCGCAAGGCGTTCTCGATCGTCAGCCCTGCTTTGGTGCTCACCGCCAGCAGCATCCGTAAATGATCTCTGGTGAACGCCGCATCCTTCCGGTGATACAGAGTCAACGCACCGATCACCCCTTGAAGTCCCGGCAGCGGAACCGAGAGAGCCGACCGGTGCACGCTGAACTTGGTGGGATCGTTCAGATATCCTGGTTCGACCGAAGGGTTGCCATTGACGATCGGCTTGTTGTTCTGCGCCACCCACCCGGAGATGCCGTCCCCCAGAGGAATGGCCAGGGAAGAGAACAAAGCGGCATCTTCCCCGCTTGCGTAGCGCGTACCCAACCGCCGGCCTTCACTGGTGTAGATCGCGATGGCGTGGTACGGAATGACGGACAGCAGCCGCGAGGCCAGCAGCGTCAGGGTCTCGTCCACGCGGAGCGAATTGCCGAGCTCATTGGTGAGTTCGAGGAGCGTTTGAAACTCCTGCCGCGCGGCGGCAATCTGGCCTACAAAGCCCGACTTGACGGGCGCGGGTTCTGTTGCGGTAGACAATTCCAGGCCGGCGGCCGGCTCGCCCCTCTCGACGCGGACTCCGCTTGAGACGCGCGCGTGCGAGGCGCTTTTCTTCCGGGCCAGTTGCTCGATCTCCCCGCATCGCCGTTCGAGGACCGCCACAACGCGCGGATCGAAACTGGAACCGCTCTGGGCGGAGACCTGCCGCATGGCTTCGTCGATCGGAAGAGCACGCCGGTATTGCCGGTCCGAGGCCAGCGCATCCAGGCAATCGACGGCGGAAACGATGCGCGCGCCGAGCGGTATCTCCTCGCCTTTCAGTCCGTAAGGGTATCCCGAGCCGTCCCATTTTTCGTGGTGAGCCCGCACAATCGGCACCACCGGGTAGGGAAACTGCACGCTGTCCAGAATCTCGGCGCCGACAATCGGGTGCACCTTCATTTTTTCGAATTCTTCCGGTGTCAGTTTCCCCGGTTTGGAGATGATGTACTCCGGCACCGCCAGCTTTCCGATATCGTGCAGAAGCGCCGCCGCTTCAAGCGCCTGCCGCTCCTCGGCCGAAACCCCAAGCTCACGCGCTAACTCGCGGACATAGACCTGCACTCGGCAAAGATGATCGTGGGTAGTGCCGTCGCGAGCATCGATGGCCAGGGCCAGCGCCTGAATGGTCCGCAAATGGAGATCGGCCATCTCGCCAACGTGGCGCTTCTCCTCTTCCAGCCGTCCCAGGTACAGGCGATAGGAGTGGTAAAGCAGGTAGACGGTCGGGAAGACCAGGACGGAGGTCTGCCACCCCAACGACTGATCCCAGAAATACAGTACCCCGGCGACCGAGCCGCCCACCAGGTAATGGGGCGCGGTCCAAAAGAAGTTGTCGCGCCAGAGGCCGGGCAGGCTCTTACCTTCGGTTAGCGCGACGATTACCGCGACACTGCCCGAATTGGAAAGGAAGTAGGCTACGGACGCCCAGAACAGGCGAAAGGGAATGCTGTCCGATAGCAGCGACGAGCGGTACACCTCATACGTCAACCCACTGCAGAGAGTCATGCTGGCGGCCGTAAAGGCGATTTGAATGGCTCGCGGCCGCTTGCGGGCCGACCAGAACAACTGCGCAATCCCGCTGATGACGCCGATGGCCATCGTTTCCGGCAGCGAGAGCTCGGTGGCGGCAGTCAGGATGAAGATGTAGTTGACCGAAAGTGTGCCGGTGAGGCCCGGCAGCCAGACCTTCATGTTCGAGCACAGCACGCCGCACACCAGCAGGAACCCGAAATGGCCCAGACCCGAGGGGCGCCACCCGTGAAATCCAACCAACCCCACGATCGACGCCGTGATCGTGAGGCTGGCGATGTAGAACTTGGCCGCCCAAGGCAGATGACCGATGTCCTTTTTTTCCACACTCACACCGAGAGCTCTACCGATCGGCCACATCAGAACTCTCGTCGCAAAAGGAGAATCGGCGTGCCGAAGGTTCACTTCCCTTTCAGTTCCCTTATCGGCACGCCGGGAGGAACGGTGAGGATCGGGCTTAATTCTCGCCGTAGATGGCCACCTTGACGGTTTCGCCGGAGGGAGTGCTGTCACCCCACACGATATTGTCGCCCCAAACGATGTTGAATCCAGCCACCGTCGCATCCCCCCACACGATGTTGTCGCCCCACACGATGTTGTTCCCCAGCAGTACCTGCGTACCCCAAACCGTGCTCAGGGCCAGACTCGCGTCGCCCCAAACCACGTTGCTGCCATTGGTCAGTACCACCTTCTGGAGAGAGCTGTTGTATTGCACGGTGGGGGAAACCGCCGTCTTGGTCGTCGAGATCGAATCGAAGTTGTTGAGTGCCGCCCAGACATCCAGATATCCGGCGCCGACCGTGAAAAGGTCATCCTGCACCGTGTATATCGTGCCCGTCACCGGATCCGTGGACACGCTGGACACGGGAAACGACTTGCTGGCAGTCTTCATCAGCTTCGCTTTGATCTGGTCTGGCGTCAGAAGCGGATTCTGCTGGAGCAGCAGGGCTGCGGCGCCCGAAACCATCGGAGCCGCCATACTGGTCCCACTCATCTCGAAATAATAGGTGGAAGGCTGCGACGGACCATTTACGACGTAGTAGCTCAAGGGCACCATATTGCCGGGATACGTATTCGTCAGCGCGAGTCCAGCGGGTAGAGATGACATGATTTTATTCCCCGGCGCCACCAGGTCCGGCTTGACCACGTGATCGAACAACGTCGGCCCCTTCGAACTGTAGCTGGTCATCTGGTCGTCGGCCCGCGACAGCGTCTTCATGTCTTTCATAGCTCCGACCGTGATGACGTAGGGGTCGTTTCCAGGAGAAGTAATCGTGCCATAGCCGTTGGTGCCTTTGGTATTGTTGCGGCCTTCATTCCCCGCGGCGACCACCACAACCATGCCGGCCTTCCACGCCTGCTCGACAGCCTGGCATAAAGGATCCTGATGATAGCTTTCCATCACAGGACGCCCCAGCGACAGGTTGATGATCCGGATGTTGTACGTGGACCTCAAACTGATCGCGCGCTGAATCGCCGCGATCACCATGCTGTCGGTCCCCAATCCGTTGCGGTCGAGCACCTTGAGGTTCACAAACTTCACCATCGGTGCGATCCCCAAAAAGGTGTGCCGGTACATCGGCCCGCTCGACATGGAAGCGTCGCCTCCCAGAATCCCGGACACGTGCGTCCCGTGGCCGTAGCGGTCGAAATAGTCGTTTCCTTCCGACAGGTTGAAGCTCTCGGCATATACCACTCGGCTCTGCCCGCTGCCGGTCTGGAGATCGGGATGTGAATCCATGATCCCGCTGTCGATCACCGCTACGGTCACACCGCTGCCGTTAAAGCCATACTTCATAGCGATATTGGCATTGATGGCAGGTTCGGCGTAGTCGAGCGTGCCCTTCACCTCGCGGTCGGGGGTTATGTATTCGACATCGGGATCGTTCGCCAGTCCTTTGAGCGCTTCCGCATTCACCCTGTAGGCTGCCGCGTTGAGGAACTCCAGGTCACGGCTGAGTTTGCCTCCTCGCTGCTCCACCGCCTTATGATGCCGAAGCTGGGGGCGGATCTTGTAGCGCACGATGACATCGCGGTTCTGATCGGCGGCAAGGTTCGCCAGGTCGGGGGCGAGTTTGACAGCCGGCCAGCCAGGAGTCGTCGTAAGCGCCAGGAGGAGGATAATTCGCGTTTTCATGGGTACCATTGACCTTGCACCTGGAAATGCAGGCTCGATACCATTCGCCTTCTCACTCCTAATTCATTGAAATTGAGCAGCTTACCAGAACCATGAGATCCCGCCGCGTTGGGACAGGTTGTCCACAATTCAGACGGCGCGATCCTAAATGTCTGATTCCCGGAGATATCCATTCGTGGGCACATAGTGGGACAAGTTGTCCCTGTCAGGGGAGCACCGGCTTCGACCAGTGCGACTTGAAGGGCTTTGACCGTTGCCGCCTCGCGTGGGCTTCTGAACGACGAACGCGCGTTCGAGCACCATCAGAACGCCGCCGTCATCGACCAGGGCGATGACACTGCCGGCAGGATTCCCGTCATCTGACGCGGTTACTGGAAGCAGCTCAGGGCCAAACTCCAGACACCAGCCTTGGTCATTGTCAATCCGCTGGCCGTTGGTCAATCCGCTTGCGCGTCCGCGTCCGTCGTTAATGCTCGCCTTGGCGCCGGTCGCGGTGGGTTTAGCCGCGAGGGTGAGACACCGTCGCCGCGGTCAGTTTGGTGATCGACTCCAGGATGTGCGGCCAACACTCGCTTCCAATGCCGCGGTGGATGGACTCGCCGTCAGTGAGCAATTTTGCCACAGATAGCGCAGTTCCGCCTGGAGGCTCTCCTTTCCAGAATCCCCCGGGCGATGGCGCCTGGTTGCCGCGGCCCTCTGGGCGGCGCGGCGGACCCCGCGGCGCAGCGTGACGCGGGCGATACCGTTTCAACCCCGCGAGCGCCGCGAGCCGGGTATCATCAGAAGAACCCTATGAAGCTCGCATTCCTGCTTCTCTTCCCGTCCGCCCTCCTCGCTGCCGATTGTGACCAGCTCGTCACCCTCCGTCTGAATGGCGCGAAGATCACCTCCGCCGCGGTCGTCCCCGCCGGCGCCTTCACTCCGCCCGACGGCCGCGCCAATGCTGCCTACCAAGGAGTACCTGCGTTTTGCCGTGTCCAGGGCGTCGCCGAACCGTCGCCCGATTCCCACATCGCGTTCGAAACCTGGCTCCCCGCCGCCGCCTGGAATGGAAAATACTTCGCCATCGGCAACGGAGGATTCGCCGGATCGATCCAATACACCCTCATGGCCGCCGCGCTCATCAATGGCTACGCCAGCTCCTCCACCGATACCGGCCACAAGGGCCCCGCCACTACCGCCGAATGGGCACTCGGCCACCCCGAAAAGGTCGTGGACTTCGCCTGGCGCGCCATTCACGAAACCGCCGAAAAATCCAAAGCCGTGATTGCCGGCTTCTACGGCCGCGCCGCCCGCCACTCCTACTTCAGCGCCTGCTCCAACGGCGGGCGCCAGGGACTCATCGAAGCCCAGCGCTTCCCCGCCGATTACGACGGCATTATCTCCGGCGCGCCCGCTAACTTCTGGACCCACAACTTCGCCGGCTTCATCTGGGACCAACAGGCCCTTCAAGGCGAGGCGCAGATCCCCGCCTCCAAAATGCCCGCCATCGAAAACGCCGCCCTGGCCGCCTGCGACGCCAACGATGGAGTCAAGGATGGCGTCATCGACGATCCGACCCGCTGCCATTTCGATCCATCCGTGTTGCTCTGCAAGGGAGCCGAATCCGATTCCTGCTTGTCAGCCCCTCAAATCGGCGCGTTGAAGAGAATCTACGATGGTCCGAAGAACGCCAAAGGTGAGCGCATCTTTCCGGGCTATGTCCCAGGCGGTGAATCCGGACCCGGTGGTTGGAGCCGTTGGGTCACCGGCGCTGATTCCCAGCAGGCCGTCTTTGGCATCGGCTACTTCGCCAACATCGTTTTTCAAAACCCCAGGTGGGATTTCCGCAGCTTCCAATTCGATCGCGATATGAAAACCGTCGACGATCAGTCGGCGCGCCTCTTCAACGCCACCGACCCCAATCTGGAACCCTTCAAAGCGCGCGGCGGAAAGATGTTCATCTATCACGGATGGAGCGACACCGCGATTGCGCCGGCCAACGCCATCGATTACTACAACTCGGTCGCTTCGAAAATGGGCTCCCGATCGGCGGATGCATTTCTGCAGCTGTACATGGTCCCCGGGATGCAACACTGCGCCGGCGGCCCCGGCCCCGACAGCTTTGGTGCCAACCCCTCCGCCTCTCCGTCCGATGCGGCTCACAGCCTGTCGATCGCACTCGACGAATGGGTCGATCACGGTGTCGCGCCCAAACAGGTCATCGCCACCAAGTACTCCAGCCGCGGCCCGGATGCCAAGGTCGTTCGCACCCGTCCTCTCTGCCCCTATCCGCAAACGGCCCGCTACACCGGCTCTGGAAGCACCGACGCCGCCGCCAGTTTCCGTTGCCAGTCGGACGCGGGGCCCAAGGAGTAGCCTCTCGTCTTCGACGTAGCATCCATAAAAGCGTTGAGGGCGGAAGCGGGGAGGCAGCGGAAGAGATACCTCCGGACTTCGCCTTCCCACATGCGGCCGATATGTCGGCGGGCCTCGAGTCTCGGCGCGCCCTCAGCAGGTGACCGGTGACACGCGGCAGACGCTACTGCTCAGCCGCGGCGCTGCCGGGGTAGTGCGGTTGATTGCCTGCGCCAATGTGCCGGCCTGGACCTACTTCTTCTTCAGCAGCTCCAGGATTCCTTTGCCGATCGTCGGCAGATCCGGCTTTATCGTCCAGTCCCCAGCGTGGATCTCCATGTGCTTCTGCACCTTTTGGGCTAGATCATCCAAGCCGTTGGTGTTCTTGGCGGCTGGCCCCATCTCCTTAAGAGCCCTCTCGATGTCCCGCAAAGGATCGTTCCGTCCCGGACCGGGACCCTTGATGATTTGATCAATGCGAAACAGGTCGTCGGCGGTTAAGAACAATTTCAACTTTCTTGGGTCGGAAGTCGATCCGGGAACACTGGGCGTCACAGTCGCCGGAACCGGCGCGGATGCCGCCGGACCTGAATTGGGAAGGACAAGCGTATCTCCTGGAAGGATGAGGTTCGGGTTGGGCCGCTTGGTCCGAAACGCCTGGTTATCGGCGCTAAAATAAATATCCCGCCAGGACTTGTATCCCGTTTTTTGGGCAATGCCACTGAGTGTGTCTCCTTTTTTGACAACGTAAGTGTTCGGCATAGTACCTCCTCAGAGTGTGCTGTTCCGGGGCACCCCCGGAACAAATGGATGCAAGCTCCAAACCATCATGGTTTTATACGAAGTGGACGGTAGGAATGGATTGTCGCCGGGAATTCGACAATCAAGGTCTGATCCGACTCCGTGTCGCCAACATCAGCGACGCACGATGGATACTTCAGAACATCCGCGGATAAGGACACAGCCCGAGCTCGATGGGATCTGCTCCCAACATGGGAATCCGGGCCTGCGCTTCGAGCGAGACCAGCGACGGGTCGGCCCCTGTCAAGTGCTCCGCCCAGGCCACATTCAGCCCCGTCGGCCCGCAAAAATCCATGAAAACCCTTGCGCCGAGGTGGCGCAGGCACTCCTGCCTGCCGCGCCGAGACTCATCTCGGCGCTTGTCGTGCGTGTACCGTGCCGCTGGCGGCCAGGAGCCTGCCGCGTCGGCGCGGGCACTCCTGCCGGCGTTTTTCGGTCGTCTCGAACTCCCGTGCCCGCCGGTTCCGGGCCTCGCAGGCCGCCCCCAAGCAAAGTGGGGAGCAGCCTGTATTGCGCTTTCAAGCCTGGAACGCGTTCACCCATGCCATGACCACCCCGCACCGGCCTATAACTCCGGGTGCTCCGCGTGAAAAGCAGCTCTCAAGGGGGCCAGGGCCTTGGAGCATGCATCGGTCGCGCGCACGCCGGGCAGGAAATATTGTGCTGCTTCGTCGCGGCAGAGTTTGACGGCCGCATCCGCTTCCGAGAATCTCCTGGTGAGTTTGACGGATTTCTGCCGGGCGGCAGCGGCTTCGGAGGGGCTCCACCCGCTGTCCCGGCCCATCATGGCGATCCTCAGTTCCGAACCGGTCAGGCTCTTGAGAGAAATTGCGAAATCGTAATTGACGATGGCGTCGAATGCCGGCGAATGTGTGGAGACCTTCCGTAAGAGCTGGGATCGGTACAATCTTTCCCATCGATCCGTGGCTTCGCGGTCGCCGTTGTCAATCGAGACCAGCTTTTGCTCCAGCGCGTCGAATGCCGCGCGCCCGGTATCATAGTCCCGCGAGGACAGATGCATCGGTCCCTGGCAGGAGAGGAGCAAGGGCATCGATACGATGCCCAGCACCCAAAAAATCCGGATCATCTTCAGCGTATACCGTCCCACACCGCTGTTACGATTCGGCGTCCTCCCGCGGATTCGCCGGATTCCGGCCTGCGAAGGCCGGATGGTGATCGGATAGAGGCTGTGCATTATGGCCCGGGCTGCCACATCCCGAGTTCAATCGGGCGGCCATAAGCCTCCTTTTCGAACTCCTGACCAACTTCCACATTGCCGTCGGAAAGTTTCTGCTTGAAGCGCGCCCAATGAATCAGCTCATGCAACACGGTGGCCTCCCAGCAAAGCCAGCCCGTCTTGCCGCCACCGATTCCCTGCTCGTAGCCGTTCGCCACCTTTCCATGAATGAATACGACGTCTCCGCCACGAAAGCGCCCGTTGGCGTGTCCCACCTTGGCGCTATTGATCTGAACCAGAGGTCCGTGCCCCCAGGTACAGGCGCAGATCGCGATCTTCTCACTGCCGCACCACTTCACAAACGCGTTCCATCTTTTGGGAAGTTTGCTTTTCAGAATCTGGGGATTCATCCAGGTCCGCAAATAGGAGCCGCACAAAGGAAACGCCTTTGCGTGGGTCGCAGATGACTTGGTTGGCCCCGCGTCGTCTTTGTTTTCTTGTTCGAATCGCATCGCTCACCCCTCCGTCCCGTTCGTCAGCGTCACATGTGCAGTCCCCGTCGCTGCCTCCGGGATCGCGCAGGTACCTCCCCTGCTGGAGGAAGAATACAACGAATGGACCGGGACTAAAACCCCTCCACCCCTTCCACAGTTACCAAGCGTTTGTTTATGAATAGCTTCGCTGGTACCGATTCAAACCAGGGAGGGTACCAGAAGGCGGGTACCAGAAGGCGAGTCAACCATAGCGGCCGGAATTGGTCCGTGTCACATTCCCGCAGACGCCGCTTGTCTCAGCTCCAGCAACTCAGATGCCTGGAAGATCTGCGCAACCGTCTGGCGCATCTCCATGGCCATCGCGTTATAAGGATCGAGAAGGCCCTGGATCGCGGTCGTCGGCACAGTCCGGAATGGGCGCTGCCCTGCCGGGGTCTCAATCAGACGTACGAACGCTTCTACTACTTCCTCCGGTCCGGGAACCGATGCATCGCGTCCGGCGTTCTCAAACACCTCCCGGACGCGAGCTGCCGCTTCCACCATCGGGCCATAATCGGCCGTGCGGGCCGAGTCGGCGGGCCCGGCAATGTTCTCCAGGATGGGGGTTCTGTGAAATCCGGGTTCCACCAGAACTGAGTCGATTCCGAGCTGGCTCAGCTCGAAACGGTAGGCATCGGCAACCGCCTCTAACGCGTGTTTGCTCGCACAATATACCGCCACGCTCGGCGGCACCACGCGCCCCGCCGCGGAACTCACGTGGATCAGCAATCCGCGGCGCTGCCGGCGCATCGCGGGCAGCACTGCCCGATTCACTCGGACCGCTCCATATACATTCACATCGAACAATCGGTGGAACTCCTCGACCGTGTACGCTTCCGTCAAACCCAGTGAGAAGATCCCCGCATTGTTGATTGCCACGTCGATCCGTCCGGTCTGATCGAGCATCTGCCCGACCGCTCGCTCCACGGAAGTCTCCTGCGTGACGTCCATTTCCAATACCTGAATCGGCAAACCCTCGCGGCGCGCGAGCGACTCCAGAGCCCGGCAATGCGCCGCATTGCGCCCGGCGATGTTGCGCATCGCTGCAAAAACCGTATACCCACGCCGGCCGAGCGTCTCGGACGCTGCTCGCCCGAAACCGGTGCTCGCCCCCGTGATCAAAACGACGCTGTTCATAGCCATAGGATGCTCCTCTCCAGTCCGACAAAGTATATCAAAGCCGCGCGCGCAGAACTCGTGTCAGCCTGTGCGTGCCGGTGACGCCTTGTCTTTCTTCAGATGCCGGTCTTCACTGCAACGGTCCGGCGGGTTCCGCGGATCACGACGGCGCCATCGGAACGCCGCTGCTCGATGGTAAACCTCATCGCGAGGCAGCCCAGTGCGGGGGCATACCACATGGTCATCGTCTCGTCCGGGCCGTCCGGCCCGCCCCGGTTCGCAAGCGCGACGACAGGATAGTTCAGAATGACGTCGTGCCCGGCGACAGGCATGCCGGGAGATTGGCATCCGCCCTGGACGAATCGGTCTGCCGACGCGGTGTCGCGATGAACGAACAGGTCCGAGACGGGCATCAGCAGGAATTCCGTGGCCTCGATCATGCGCCGTATAGCGGTCACGAACGGATGCCCCGGCACGTAACTGGAGACGACGATCTCAGACCCGTGCGCCGTGTAGCTCACGAAATCCAACCGGTCCTCGACGGTGACGCCATCCTCCGCGTAGCGGGTGATTTCCGTCGTGGCCAGGAAGGGCAGACCAAGGGCCGGTCCGAAGACGCCTAACACCTGCGGAAGAGCTTGCGCGGCGAGGGCGAACGCTGTGAATCCGGTAATTCCAAGGACGAACAGACTCCGGCCCATGGCCTGCCCCATCTCTCAGTTGCCTCCGCCCCGGCCGGCCACCGGGGGCGCGGTACTGGGCGTCACCGTGAAATACTGCACGCCGTTGTCGATCATGAGCTTATTCAGCTTGGGCACCTCGTCCCATAATCGATTGACCTCCGCGATGCCCTTCTGCAGTTGCGCGGACGCCTCTTCGATATCGGCCAATTGCCGCGTGGTGGGCGGAGCCGAGTAGCCATCGATGGCCCCCATCAGCCGCGAAATCTTCTGCGTGACGGGAGGCGGCGTGTAGGAGAGCGGCGGGCCGGCGCCACCGCCGCCACCTCCCCGCCCTCCGCCTTGCGCTTCGAAACCCGCAACCGCGGCCTTCACCCGAGCCAGCAGGTCGTCGGCGGCCTTCTTGACTGCGTCGGGTACAGCGGGCGCGTTGGGCTGCTTCCAACTGTCCGTCAGGCTGGTCAGCGAGGTGTTCATCCCCACCGCCTTGCGGCGCGCGGCATCCGCGTCCTTCGTCATCGTGGTCAGCGTGTCGAGGGCCTTCTTGCGCTTGGCGCGGTCATCGGCGGACATCTGCACGCGGGGGTCGTCTTCCACCTTCACGCTGCGCGAGTCAGTCTTGCCGCCCGCCGAGATCGTCACGGTGTATTCGCCAGGCTCCACCAGCGCGCCGCGTCCCGGACCGAAGCCGCCGCGTCCGCCTCCGCCCCCTCCGCCCCCTCCACCACCGCCGCCACCTTCCGCCGCAGGGCCGAACTCGGTCTGCAGTTCACCACCAGTCCCCCCTTCCCCTCCGGCAGGCGCTCCCGCGCCCCCACCGCCCCCGCGTCCCCCGCGACCCCCTCGTCCACCAGCGCCGCGGCCTCCGCCTCCGGCCAATGTGCCGCCACCGGTCAGAGGCACCGGAGCGTCATACCGCATGTCCCACAAAGTCCGGTTGACCACCCCCGCCTCCGCGCGGGCATTCAGTTGTCGCACCTCCTTGCCGCTCCTGTCCGCCACCGTGATGCGCACCGGACCGGCGGTCTTGGCGTAATAATCGAGAATCAAACCCGCCGGAGCATTGGGCGCCAGGAACAGGCTCGTCCCCGTGAAGCTCCGGTAATTCGCCATTTTCCACTCCACGCCCGGGCGCGTATCGAAGAGCTTCAAATCGGTGGAGAGCACCTGGTCGTTCAGTCCTTCGAGCGCCGAGATGTTGTCCATAATGTAAAACGAGCGGCCGTGCGTGGCCAGTATGAGGTCGTGATCCCGAGGATGGATCTGCAGGTCGAACACCGGCACCGTGGGGAGGCCGTTCTTCATCTTGCGCCAGTTCGCGCCGCGGTCGAAGGTCACAAACAGGCCGAATTCGGTCCCCGCAAACAGGAGGTTGGGATTCACAGGGTCCTCGCGGATCACGTGCACCGTGCCGGCTTCCGGCGGGATGCCGTTGGTGATCCTCGTCCACGAGTCGCCGTGGTTCGTCGTGCGGAAAATATAGATGCCGTAGTCCGCGCTGCGGTGATTGTCGAACGTCACGTAGGCCGTGCCTTCGTCTTTGTGCGAAGGCTCGATGCGGCTGACGTATCCGCCCTTGGGCGCGCCCTGAATCATCGACACCACGTTGTGCCAGCTCTTGCCGCCGTCGCGCGACATCTGCACATTCCCGTCGTCGGTGCCCACCCACAAAACGCCGGCCTTCACCGGCGATTCCGCAATCGCGGTGATGCAGGGCCACGCCACCACGCCATCGTGACGGGAGAGCGTTTCGCGATCCACCAGCTTGCCCAGGATCGTCATCTTGTTGCGGTCGGCATTGGTGGTGAGATCCTCGCCCAGCCGAACCCAGTTGTCGCCGCGGTCGGTGGATTTGAAAAGGTGATTCCCCCCGTAATATATGGTCTTCGGGTCGTGCGGCGAGATCATCAGCGGCGAGTTCCACTGGAAGCGATAGCGCGGCGCCTGATCGTTGTCTTCCAGCGGCCGGATGGATTTCGACTCGCTGGTGCGCAAATCGCGCCGCGCCAGGTTGCCGTCCTGCGACTCGGCATAGATGATGTTCGGATCCGTCGGGTCGATCCGGTTGTAAAAGCCGTCGCCGCCCTGCACCGTGAACCAGTCTTCGTTGCCGATGCCCAGCGTCTGCGTGCTGGAACTCGGCCCGCACCACGAGTAGTTGTCCTGCGCGCCGCCGCAGATGTGGTACGGCTTCTGGAAATCGTACGCTACCTCATAAAACTGGCCGATCGCGATGTTGTTAAAGTGCCGCCAGTTGCGGCCGCTGTCGTAGCTCGACCAGACGCCGCCGTCGTTGCCCGAAAGGATGTGATCGGAATTCGCCGGGTCGACCCAGATCGCGTGGACGTCGCTATGCACGTTGCGGAAGCGCGTCTGCACAAAAGTCCGGCCGCCGTCTTCGGACATGTAAATGTTGACGCCGCCCAGCCAGATCTTCAGGTCGTTGTTGGGATCGACGCGGATCTGGCTGAAGTAGGACGGGCGGGGATCCGTATCGCTCATGCGCGTCCAGGTCGCGCCCTTGTCTTCGGACCGGTACACGCCGCCCTGCGTGCCGTTCTCCACCTCGGCGTAGACAATATTCGTGTTCTTGCGGTAGATGTCGAGCGCGCAGCGGCCGACGTCGCCATTGGTGGGGAGCCCCCGGCCAAGGCCGGTGCCGCCGAGCTTGGTCCAGTGCAGGCCTCCATCGGTGGAACGGTACAGGCCGCTCGAGGGGCCGCCGCCGTTGTATCCGAAGACAGTGCGCCGGTGCTGGTAAGCCGCGGCGTACAGGATGTTGGGGCTCTGCCAGTCGATGGCGATATCCGAGACGCCGGTGTCTTCGTTCACGAAGAGCGTCTGCTTCCAGGTGGCGCCGCCATCGGTGCTCATGTACACCCCGCGTTCCTTATTGGGTCCCCACAGGTCGCCCAGTGCCGCAACGTAAACAATGTTGGGATCGGTGGGGTGCACCACGATACGGCCGATGTGATGCGTCTCGTTCAGACCCATGTGGGTAAAGGTGGCGCCTGCGTCCATCGACTTGTATACGCCGTTGCCCCAGGAAGAGCTTTGGCGGTTATTGGGCTCGCCGGTGCCGGCGTACAGGATCGAGGGATTCGATGGCGCGAGCGCGAGGTCGCCGATCGAGGGATTCGGCTGATCTTCGAAGATCGCCTGCCAGCTCATGCCGCCGTTGACGGTCTTGAAGATTCCTCCGGCGGCGGCGCCCACATAAATGATGTCTGTGTTTGATTCCACGACTGCCAGGTCGTCGATGCGGCCCCCCATCGTGGCGGGGCCGATGCTGCGGAATCGCAAGTTCTTGAGTGCGGCGTCATAAGCAGACTGGGCGAACACATTGCCGGTCCACACAAAGACCGCCAACACGCCGACCAGACCGCAGATTCGGATCCATCTGGCTGGTTTCATGAACACTCCTGAAGTGGATAGCCATTGTACACCAGCGGAGCGGGCATCGAAGCCGCGGCGGCGTGCTAACCGATCTCCCCAAAGCCGTCAATAAGCACCCGCCTCGGCGACTTTCGGACGCTGAGTTCTGCGCCGGCCTGTCGAACCTACCGGAAATTCTCCACCAGCATGAGATTGCTGTCCCGGCGGTCCGTCTGTGCGTACATAATAACTCGTTCGTCAGCAGAGACGGTCAGAGCTGTGCCCCCATCAAAGCCGATCAGCGCTTTCGGCAGGCGCACGTACTCGAACTTACGGCCAGTGTCGGTGCGCAGCACCCAGAGGCCCGGCGGATTGCGGCGTAAGTAGTAGATGCTGTGTCCCGCCAGGGCATACAACGGGAAGACATCCTCACGCAGAACCGGCCTGGGATCGCCTCCCCCCAATGGAAGCGCCCAAAGTTCGTTTCTCCGCACGAAATAGAGCAGCTTGCCATCCGGCGATTCGAACGGTTCGTTGCCCGAATCGTGCGTAAGTTGTTGGGGCGTGCCTCCGTCCACCGAAACCTTCCAGATCTCCAATGGGCCGCTGCGCGTCGAGGCGAAATATATCCATTTGCCATCGTGTGAGAAGCTGGGGCGAATATCGCGGATGGCGTCGCTAATGATACGGCGAGGTTTACCGCCATCGGCACCGATGGTATAAATGCTGCTGTGGCCGTCTTCGTAACGGTCAAAAGCGATCGTTCGGCTATCGGGCGACCAGCGCGGGCTGCCCATCGACGTGGGTCCCATGGCAGTCAGCGCAATTTGTTTGAACCCCTCGGCATCCGCCACATGGATCTCGTAAAATCCCGAGCGGTCAGAGTTGAAAACCATCCGGCGGCCGTCGGGCGAGAGCATCGGCTCGCGGTCAGACGCCGTGGAGTCGATGACGATTCTTAAATGGCATTGATCCAGCGCTCGTGGCCCACCGTCCGGCCCCGGACCGTCCAGGCGATAGATGTTCGAGTCCAGTTGCCGTTTTTCGTACGCCAGGCGCTTGCCGGTTCGAGATAACGAAGGCCAATGCACGATGTCGCTATCGAGTGCCAGCGGTTGAGGCTTACCGCCGATTGGCATTCGAAAAAGGCCGGTGCGCTCTCCCCCTGACCGGATGGTCAGAATCAGGCCCTTGCCATCCGGTTGCCAGGCCAGTTCCGGGATCCTTTGGTCGTAGCCGGTTGCTTCGCGTTCCGCGCCTGAGATGGTGCCATCTGGATGGACAGTCTGCAAGATGACGGCAGTGCTGTAGGCATCGCGCGCCCGAATAAAGGCGAGCGTATGGCCATCGGGCGAGAGCGCGGGGGATGTTTCCAGGTAATATCCCTTCGGCAGTGTGCTCGCCCGGTGATACTCTCCAGACTCGATAGACACCATCCAAAGGGAAGGCTGACTGCCATCTTCGGCGCCGTTGAAGACCAGAAACCTTCCGTCGGGCGACCAGCAGAGCGACGCGGGGGTCGCGGCTCCGCCATAGATGGTGCCGCGCGGAAATTGCAGGAGCTTGCGTTCCACACCGCCGAGCGCGGGAATCAGATAGATGGCGTTTTCCCGAACGAATGCCAGGCGTTGCCCATCGGGCGACCAGGCCGGTGCGTGGTCCTGAGCCGGGTCTGTGGTGAGACGCAGTGCGGCGCCTCCTTCGACTAATTGCACATAGATGTCGAAGTTGTCCCGGTTCGGGCCGTCCCACGCGAACGCGATTTGGTTGCCATCCGGCGAGAGCGCGGGCTCCGACTGAATACCTGCATAGGTGGTCAGAGGTCTCACGGGTCCGGAAGACCAGGCACGTTGGACGCCCTGGGAATACCACCAGGCGGCCAGGGCGCCACCCGCGAGAGTCAGGACCGAGACCGCCGGCCAAAGGTGCCCCCGATGCCACCTGCGCGGAGGCGGCGCCGGGACGAGACCCAAATCCTTTTCCTCCTGCAACTCCAGCAAAACTACCCTCAGGTCATCCATGTGCTGGAAGCGCCGGGCGGGATCCTTGCGCAAGCACCTGGTAACGGTCTTTTCCAGATCTCGCGGTACTGCCTTGATGGCGTTCAACGGTGGCGGCTCATTCTGAAGGACCGCCGCCAAAGTGGACATCTTCGTGTCGCCTTGAAATGCGCGCCTGCCGGTCACCATCTCGTACAACACAGCTCCCAACGCAAAAATGTCCGAGCGTGCGTCGACCTTCTTGCCTTCGGCCTGTTCCGGGGACATGTAGGAGATGGTCCCAGCGATGGTCCCTTCCTCGGTCTCACTGCGGATTGTCTGAGTGGTGTCCTGTCCAGTCGCGGGGATGGCCTCGCTGAGCTTTGCCAGCCCGAAATCGAGCACTTTCACCGTACCTTCCTCGCTCAACATAATGTTGGCAGGCTTGAGGTCGCGGTGGACCAGCCCCGCGGCATGCGCCGCCGCGAGGGCATCCGCTATCTGGGCGCCATACTTCAGAATTTCCGATACCGCCAGGCCCTTCGCCGGAATCAACTGAGACAGGGCAGTGCCGCGCACGTACTCCATTACGATGAAATCGATGCCGTCCACCTGCAGGAAGTCGTAGATCGCGACGATGTTCGGATGATTCAGAGCGGATGCGGCCTTCGCCTCCTGCACAAACCGGCGCTTGCGATCGGCGTCGGCGGCCTTACCGGGCGATAGCACTTTCAGAGCGACATGGCGGTCTAATACAATATCGCGCGCCTTCCAGACGACACCCATGCCACCCTCGCCAAGCTTTTCGAGGATCTCGAAACGGGAAATACTGACGCCAATCCCAATCACGGAAGATTTCGTACATCATACAACGGCCCGCGGATTCGGATCCATCTGGCTGGTTTCATGAACACTTCTGAAGTGGAGGGCCATTCTACACCAGCGGGATGGCATTGATGGAGGTGCGGAATGTCAGGCTGCGTCCATGAACTCGAGGAGCGGCGGGAGTACCTGGTCGGCTCTCTCCAATTCTCCGGCGTGTGTGAGGCCGTCCAGCACCCGCACTTGCACCTTGGTGTCCCGGAGCGCCCCCTCGTATCGGCCGATAGCTTCCATGGCCATCAGGTTCGCTGTTCCCGACAGCCAGAGCGTGGGGCATCGCATGTCGGTGGGCTCGACGGGCGGCCAATCCATCATCGCTCCCAACCACGTCAGCATCACCGGAACCTGCCCGCTTAGCCAAATGGGGCGATCTGGCTCCGGGATTTGAGCGGGGTCGAGAGTCCCGGCCCGATCGGCATCCAGCACGGGCTGCCAGCGCTGCTCGATCTGCCGGATCACGGCGCGGTCGGCGGCAGGCCCGAAAGACACGCCGATCATCGCGAAGCGCTCCACCCGATCGGACCGGGCCGCCAGATAACGCCCGATGTTGCCGCCGTAAGAGTAGCCCCATAAGCTGAAGCGTCGCGCTCCCTCGGCATCGGCCACTGCCAGGATGTCCGCACAGTGACAATCGATGGCATAGCCGGACCGATCGGCAGGCTTATCGCTCTCACCATGTCCGCGAATATCGGTCGCAATCGTCCGAAAGCGCCCCGCAAGGCGTTCCATCCACCCGGCTTTTCGCCAGACGGTGTGGTCCTGCCCGCCGCCATGGAGTAAGACCAGCGCCGGCCCGCTTCCCTCGGCGTCGTAGGCGATGCGGGTGTCGTGCGCGGACACGGCGAAGCGAGTCATGATTCGTACTCCATCATCGCCATGAATCCGTAATCCATGTGCATCTGCTGGTGGCAGTGGAACAGCGTTGGACCGGGATTGTTCGCCACGAACTCCACTTCCATCTGAGATTTGGGCTGTACCACAACCACGTCCTTGCGGATTCCCGCTGTTTCCACGCCCGCCACCCGCACCAACTCGAAGGTGTGCCGATGCAGATGTACGGGGTGCGCCTCGTCGCTCCGATTGTCGAAAACCAGGCGATAGCGCCGGTTGGCATGAACGCGCATGGGATCGGTTTTCGGAAAGGACTTTCCGTTGATGGTCCACTTGTCCATCCAGCGGCGGCCCGCGAACTTCTTTTCGAAGACCAGGGGGATCCGCCCGGTGCCCTCCAGCACCGCGGCGGAACGAGCAGCGCGGCCAAATGCGAGGTAGCTCCAGGGCTCCTGGCTCGGCGGCAACCACGACGGCTTGCCGGTCTGGCCGGCATACTCCACCACAATCCCCATGCCTGCCTGCCGATCGTGATCATTGGTCGCACCCAGTACCCAGACTCCTGGCTGGTTCATTTCCACGATGGCATCGATCCGCTCGGCGGGGCCAAACTCGATGGCGCCCACCCGGGAACCGGCCGGCGGCACGGGGTTGCCATCCATGGCTACCACCTGGAACTCGTGCGCGGCAAACGCCAGGCGGCGGTGCATCGTCGCGCTGGCATTCAAGATGCGGAACAGAACCCGCTCGCCCGCCTTGACACGGACCGGCTCCCCATAGCCCAGGCTGTGGCCGTTAATCGAGAAGTGATTGTAGGCTACCTCCAGGTCCTCATCGCGGGTGGCAAAGTACGGGTCCCACTCCTTCAGGGCCAAAAACACCTCCCGATCGTAGGCGCCCGGCTCGCTGGCGGGCTCGATGTACAGAAAACCGAACTGGCCGGTATACGTCGCGTGATTCAGATTGCGCATCGCCGCGGTGTGGGTGTGATACCAGCGCGTCCCGGCGGGCGTGGGCGAGAAGCGGTAGCGCCGGCATCCATGCGCCGGTACCACCGGCGTACCTTCTTCCGCCGAGCCGTCCACATCGGAGGGGATGTGCAAGCCATGCCAGTGGACGAGTTCCGGCGCAGCCGTGTCGTTGATAACGTCCACGGTGACCTCTTTTCCTTCTCGCATGCGCAGGACCGGGCCGGGTGACGAGTTGTTGTACCCGATGGTTCTCAGCTTCTTCCCCGGCGCCAGTTCGAGGGTCACCGCGCCGATCCGCAGGGTGAAGTCGGCCTTGGATTCGCCGGCCACGCATCCCGGCTGGCCGCGAAGAAGTGATGACGACACCCCGGAGCCCAAGCTTGCCAGGAACGCTCGACGGTCCATGCTCCTTGATTCTATGCCGTCCCAATGTGGGTTTTCGAGGCCGCGCCACACAAAAAATGCGCCGGGACCTGTGTAGGTCCCGGCGCCGATCGTTGTTCGTCAGCTTCTCAGAAGCGAATCTTGATCATGGTCATCAGAATGCGAGGATCGCGCGCGCCGCTGACGCTGCCGAATCCATTCTTGTTGTTGATGCTGCCGTCGGGGTTCTCCGCCAGGTTGGTGTACGCCCCGGTCAGCGTGTTGGCGTTCAGGGTGGCGTTGATGCCGCTGAACTGGGTGTGGTTCCAGACGTTAAATGCGTCCACGCGGAACTCGAAGTGGAGGCGCTCCTTCACCGCGGTGAACTGCTTCAGAATCGCCATGTCCCAGTTGTTGATCCCGGGCCCCCGGAGATAGTTGACTCCGGATTCCAGGCCGATGCTGCCGACAAATGGCAGACCGAAGTCGGAGGCGTTGAGCCGCGCGTACGGATCGCTGTTCCCGGTCATCGGGTTGCCCAGAAGCCGCAGACGCGCACCCTCGGTATAGGATCCCGTGATGTTCTGGCTGCCGCCGCCCGACGAGACGTTGAAACCGGCGCCATAAGGCGAGCCGCTGATGAACGACGTGACACCCGATATCTGCCAGCCGCCCAGCGCCGCCTTGACGGCCTTTTGCGCATGGCTGAACTTGGGCAGATCGTACACGTAATTGAGCACGAACATCTGGTGACGATCGTTGCCGGAAGGCCCGTAGTAGGCCTCTCTGGTATATTGATCCGCGCGGACGTAGTTGGTGTCTCCCGTGGCGGTCGTCAGGTTCTTGCTCCAGGTGTAAGACAAGCCCATGAAGAGACTGCCCATGCGCTTGTTGGCCGTGACCTGTAATGCATTGTAGTTGCCAGTGGCGGCGCCCTCGTACAGGGCGATGTCGCCGATGCCGCGGTAAGGCCGCAAGAACTGGGTCAGGAGTGCCGTGGCGCCAGGGGTCGAACTGGCGGCCAGGGTCGGATCCTGGTTCTGCGGCAGGAACGTAGCGCCATACGGCACGTAGTTCAGGTTGCGGTTGTCCTGCAGGTGTCGCGTCAGGTTGCCCACGTAGGCAGCGTCCAGGGACAATTGCCCCGGCAGCGTCCGCTGCACACCGAAGGTGAAGTTGTAGGAGTCGGGCAGCTTACCCGTCGGATCGGCCGCGTAGAAGGAAGGCGGCGAGAGCAACGCGCTCGTCGGGTTGATATCCTTCATGAAGCCATAGGTCAGGGTGGGCTGGAGGCCTAACGGCGGGTTCCGCACCAGGTCGAACACGCGGTTGCCCTGGAACCGGTCATAGTAGATTCCAAAGCCCGTCCGAATGACGGTCTTGTGGTCGCCAAACGGATCCCACGCGATGCCCATACGCGGGCCGTATACGATGCCCGGAGAGGCTTGCAGGTATTTGCTGAAGTTGTTGACGCCGCCCTGCCCAATGCCGTTGGCGACGATTCCGCTCCCGGCTACCAGGTAGCCGATATTGGCCGCCGGAACGGTCTGGCCCGTCGCCGTATCCACGCCCATCCGGACGCCGTTTACCATCTGCGGATAGTACAGGCGCGGCGCCTGAGACACCTGCCAGAGCGAGGGCAGGAACGTGGAAGCCTGCAGAGAGGCATCGTACTGCGGCTGATACCAGGCGAACCGCATCCCGTAGTCCAGTGTCAGATGCGAGGTGATCTTCCACGTGTCCTGGGCATAGAACTCGATGTTCCAATAGCGGTACTGCCCGTTGATCATGTTGGCTGCCTGGGAGAACGTGTTGTACACCCCCATGGCCGCGTTGGAGAACCCAAATCCCGTATCGAACGGATTGTTGCTGTTGTCGCCGAAATTGTACGCGCCATCGAATGCGCCGAACGAGGTCTGGTTCTTGATGCTCTTCTGCATATACAAGCCGACCTTGAAGGTGTGCCCGTTCCATACTTTCGCCAGGGCGTCCGTGACGTCGTAAGTCGTATTGAAGTTGATGAACGGCCCCGCGCCGTTGTTGCCTTGATTGAAGGCCGGCGAGTTTCCGATCTTGCTGCCGCCAAACGTCACGTACGGCAGGTAGTCGTTCTGAACCGCGTTGGGGTAGAGCACCGGCAGGTTGACCCCGCTGGCGGTGCGCGAGAGCGCGTTGGTGGTGTAGGCAATCAGAATGCTGTTGTTGCTCGATCCGACGTTCAACTCGTTGGTCATCGTGGGGCTGATCACGTAGGTGTTGCCGACCGCCCAGCTATACCCGGGGTTGGCATACTCGATCGGAGCAATGGGGAGATTGGTGCCCAGAATCCAGGAGCCGTAGACTACGTCGAATGTGTTCGAGTTGTTGATGTAGTGCCCGAACAGCCGCGCTTTGGAGGTCAGGTTGTAGTCGGCCCGCACCAGATCTTCGCGGCGCGGGTAGGGGTTGGAGACCTGGCTCTGGAAGTTGTATCCCTTGGTGCAGCCGGCCACCGCCGGGTAGGTGCAGGCGTTGGCCACGTTCGGCTGCGGCAGGAAATTCAGGAGTTTCATCCCGGGCGCGTACAATTGGCTCGCCGGGATAATGTTGCCGGGCAGGGGCTGTTGCGTGTTAGGATCCCGGATGACCACCGGGTTGCCGTTCTGGTCTACGCTCTTGGAGAAGTCGCCCTGGCGCTCGAGAGCGGTCGGAACCGTAACGTACCGCGCCGATTGCGGCTGCAACTGCCGCTGGAATTCCTCGCTCCAGAAGAAGAAGAGTTTGTCCTTGGTCCGAATCAGTTTCGGGATCAGGATCGGTCCGCCGAGGGTGCCGCCCTGGTCGTTGAAGCGGAACAGATTCCGCGGCAGGCCGTCGCGGTTGTTCTTCCAGTTGTTGGCGTTCATTCCCTCATTCCGGTGGAACCAATACCCGCTGCCGTGGAACTCCGAAGTTCCGCTCTTGGTAACCACCGAGATCTGCGCGCCCATGGCGCGGCCGTATTCCGCCTGGTAAACACCCGTCAGGACCTTAAACTCCTCTACTGAGTCAAGGCTCAACGTCACGTTCTGGCTACCATTGGAACCCGTATCCGTGTCGCTGATGCCATTGATCATCAACTGGTTGGAGTTCATCCGGTTGCCGTTGGCGGCGATGCTGCTCAGTCCACCCATTCCGGCGGTTTGCAGATTGATGGTGCTGACCACACCCGGCACCAGTTTCACCAGATCGAGGTAGCTGCGGCTGTTGACCAGGATGTTGTTCAGTTGCGTCGAAACCAGGGCCGCCGACCGTTCCGCGCTCTCCGTCTGCAGCAGCACCTGGTTAGCCGCGACTTCCACATATTCGGCGGCGGAGCCCACTTCCATCCTCAGGTCGCCGATGGTGAGCTTGTCATTGGCGTTGACCACGACCCCAGCCCGATCCAGCGTCTTGAATCCGGGCGCCGTGACTTTAATCGTATAGGTGCCCGGCGGCACCTGCGTGAAGACGAAGCGTCCTACCTCGTCGCTCTTGGTATTGAAGATAAACTTCTTTTCATCCTCCTGGGCGGTCACACTGGCGCCCTGGATGATCGCGTTCTGTGCGTCCAGCACGTTGCCGGAAATGGAACCGCTGGTGGTTTGCGACGGCGCGGTCCGGCACAGAAGCAGAGGTATGAGCAGCAGGAGTTTCTTCGACATTTTCACCCCTTGTTCGCTCCCAAGCGAAACGTTTTTGCGAGCGCTCATGGCGTCAATGCACAAACGTTCCTTGAAACCTCCCAAGGAGGAGAACACGGCGCCGGAAGAGCACGCTCTTGGCCGCTTGACGCTGGTTGGCTGACAGTACCACTGGCAGACCCCGCGTTACGCCAGAAGCAATTAGACCCCTGTGGGTAGCTACCCACTTCCTCTTCATGTGCAGAGGCGCACGAAGAGGAATGCGATTGGATTATGACGCGTCCGCGCCACCTCTGTCAAGCCGATTGCTCGCAACCTGTCGCCAAATCCCTCAGGGACTGTCGCACCTTTCGGCACTCCAATTGCACATCCTACCTGCCCATAACTTTGGATATGTAACTCCCGAGAGTGCCGGGACGAGTACCTTTTGCAGTCTCGATGTTGCACTGAGACAGTCGTAGTGTGGAATTACCTCGTTACCCCGGGAGTTGTGAAATGAGGACGGACAAATGATGCACGGTCAGAGTCTGAGTGAAACCCAATATGTCGTTCTGCCTCCGTCCAAGGCTGTGGTTCCCGGCGTGTTCCAGAATGTTATCGTCAGCAAACACTGGCACGCCGATTTGATTCGCGACATGCAGCGGCTGCGCGGCCGGGTCTACGCCATCGACGGCGCCGTTCAGCCGGAGGACCTCACCAGCGACGGCCGCCACAAAATGCGGACCGACGACCAGAGCTGGCACGTCCTGGCCCTCAACCATTACGGCAAGGTCTGCGCCTGCCTTCGCTATCTCGAGGAGCACTACGCCCGCTCCTTCGACGACTTGCACGTCCGTCATGCGGCTTTGACCCGCTCTCCCATGCTCGGCTCGAAGTTCCGCCGGGCCGTGGAGTTTGAAATGGAATACGCGCGCCAAATGGGAACCGGCTTCGGAGAGGTGGGCGGCTGGGCCGTTGCCGAAGATCACCGGGGAACCTTGGAGCCCCTCCGCATCATCCTCACCACGTACGGGCTGCTGGAGTTGCTTGGCGGCTGTTCCGGAGTCGCCACCGCCACCCGCCGTCATCATTCCTCTTCCATGTTGAGGCGTATCGGACTCTCCTCCCTCCAGGCGGATGGCATGGAATTCCCGGCGTATTACGACCCGCAGTATCGCTGCGAAATGGAAGTTCTGCGCTTCGATTCCCGTCACCCCAACCCGAAATACCGCGGATGGGTCCACGAATTGGCCGCTCATTTGAGCGATGCTCCGGTAGTCTGCGGCGTTACTCCTCGCGGCAGGAAGAGCGTGTTTGGCGGCTTCGAGATTCCCGCGGAACCCGCCCTCGTCCCGGTGGCGTAAAGCGTCCTGCAAAAGTTAGGTTCATCACCTTTTTTCACGGTACGAAGTACCGGGTGCGTAAAAAGACCACGCACGCTCCTGCCTGTACCCCTGAGCCCCGCCAGACGATGTGGCGCGGGCTCTCCTGCCTGCCGCGCCCCGGCTCATCGGGGCGCTTTTCGGGCGTGTACCGTCCCTGTGGCCACGCAGGTCTTTCGAAGCTGCCCGCGACCTTATCCTCCTACCTTCGCCCGCAGCAACTCCGCATTCAGCGCGCCTTCCGGGCTCTCTTCGTGCTTGAACATCAGATACAGATCGCGGCCCGTCGACAGTAGTTCCTTCGACCGTGCGGCGATCGCATCCACGTCTTCCACCCGATAGTCCGGCTTGCGCAGCCGGTAGTACACGAAATCAGCCGTGATCACCTCGGGCACTTCCAACTTCTCCGATTCGGCCACGCACAGCGACACGTTCCGCCCGCGGAGCACCTCGTAGACCGGCTCCGCCAGCCACGATTCGTGCCGGAATTCGAACGCATAGCGCATTCCAGCGGGCAGCAGCTCGAGGTAATCTCGCAGCAGGCCGACATCGCATTTGAGTTGCGGCGGCAACTGGAACAGGATCGGGCCGAGGCGCCGCGAGGTCCGCAACGGGTCGATCATCTTCAGAAAAAGCCCCGTGGCTTCCCCGGCATTCTTCAGCCGCTGGATATGCGTAATGCGCTGGTTGGCCTTCACCGCGAAGACGAACCCGGGAGTGGTGGCCTCCACCCAGCTCTCCAGCGTCGAAGCCGATGGCAGGCGCCGGAACGTGTAGTTGATCTCCACGCAGTTCAGCCGCCCGGCGTAATGCTTCAAAAACTGCTTGGCCGGCAGCTTGTCCGGATAGAATCCGGGCTTCCAGGCCGGGTATGCAAAGCCGGAGGTTCCGGCAAACAGAGTTGCCATGGCTTATCATTATCTCTGGCCGGAGTGCCGATATGCTTGTACACCTGATCGTAAGCTGGCTCGTGGCTGCACTCGCCCTGTGGATCGTTTCCAGGGTGATCGAGGGAATCGAAGTGCGCAATTTCGGTGACGCGCTGATCGCCACCGTGGTGATTGCCATTCTGGATGTCACGGTCAAACCCATTCTCAAGTTTTTCGCCCACCCTCTCACCGTGGTGACGCTGGGACTGTTCCTGCTGGTCATCAACGCCTTCCTGTTGATGCTCGCGGCGATGTTGTCGCCCGGTTTCCGGGTTCGCGGTTTCCTGAACGCGCTGATAGGCTCGCTGCTCCTGACCATTCTGACGGGTCTCCTGCGCCTGGTGGTGTGGGCCTAGTGCCGGCGCCCCAGACCCCTTGCGAGCTTGCCGATTCCATCCGCGCCGCCTCCTCGCACGGCCGCACCATCGCGCTCGGCGGCAATGGCTCCAAACGCCGGATGGCCGGCCCCGTTTTCCCCGCCGATGAGGTCGTCTCGACCGCCGGGCTTCGCCGCGTGCTCCAGTACGAGCCGCACGATCTCACCATCAGCGTAGAGGCCGGACTGCCCTGGCGCGAACTCACCCGCGTGCTCGCCGCGAAACGCCAGATGGTGCCCCTTGATCCGCCGTTCGCCCTGGCCGCTACCGTGGGCGGCGTCATCGCCTCGAACTCCTCGGGGCCCCGAAGACGCCTCTACGGTTCCGCCCGCGACCTGGTCATCGGCATGCAATTCGCCACGCTCGAAGGAAAGCTGGTGAGCGCGGGCGGCATGGTGGTCAAGAATGTCGCCGGTCTGGACCTGTCCAAGCTCATGATCGGATCGTTCGGAACCCTGGCCGCGATCGCTGTGATCAACTTCAAGCTTTTACCCATGCCGGAGCTGGAGCGCAGTTTTCTGCTTCCGTTCGAGTCGCTCTCGAAAGCCCTGGCCGCCCGGGACACGATTATCGGAAGCGTCCTCCAGCCCTCCGCGCTCGATCTTTTGAATCCCGCTGCCGGCGCTACCTTGGGAAATCGCTCCTGGATGCTGGCCGTCCGGGGGGGAGGAAACGAAGCCGTGATCGTCCGTTATGAGCGCGACCTGGCGAAGTTCTCAGGCAGCGCGGTCTTCGACGGCCCGCAGCAGGACGCCCTCTGGCATCACGTCCAGGAGTTCACTCCCCGGTTCCTGGAGTCGCGGCCGGATGGCGCGGTGGTCCGCGCCTCGTGTACGCTGAAGGGGTTGGAATCGGTGATGGAATCTTTCCCGGGGCCGGCCGTGGCCCGCGCAGGCTCTGGAGTCTGCTATGGATACTTCGAAGGATCGCGGGCGGCCGGAAGCTGGCTCGCGGATGCCAGCCATCGCGGGAGGAAGGCCGTAATGGAGTACTCCCCGGAGGATCGGAAAGGCTTCGCACTCTGGCCTTCTCCCGGAGGCGATTTCGCCATCATGCAGCGCGTCAAGAATCTCTTTGATCCTGGGAACCTGCTGAATCGGGGCCGCCTATATGGTCGAATCTGAAAAAACCGCCCTCGGACCGCGGCAGTTCGATCTCGACCGCTGCGTCCATTGCGGCCTCTGTCTGAATGCCTGTCCGACCTACCGCGAATTGGGCCTCGAGATGGACTCGCCGCGCGGCCGCGTCTACCAGATGGTGCAGGTTGCCAACGGCGCTGCCATCACGCCCTCGTATGTCGGGCACATCGACCTCTGCCTGGCCTGCCGCGGGTGCGAATCTGCCTGCCCCTCCGGCGTGCGCTACGGACGCATGGTGGAGGATGCCCGCGCCCAGATCGAAGCCGGCATCCGCCGCGGCTGGACGAACCGCCTGGCGCGGCGCTTCGTTTTCGGACATCTGCTCGAATCGCGGGCCTCGCTCACCTTCGCCGGAACGCTGCTCTACCTCTATGAGGCAAGCGGCTTCAAGGCTCTCGTGCGCGCCCTCGGTTTCCTCAAGCTGCTCGGCCGGTTGGGAGAACTGGAGCAACTCGCGCCTTCGGCCGAGCCGCCGTTCTTCTTCAGTCAGATCGGCCGCACCTTTCTGCCGCAGGGCCCCCGCCGTTTCCGCGTGGCGTTGATGGCCGGCTGCATCGCCAATATCGCCTTCGCCCGCCTCAATGAAGCCACCGTGCGGGTGCTGCAGAGGAATGGCTGCGAGGTCGTGGTGCCTGAAGAGCAGGGTTGCTGCGGCGCGCTGCACCTGCACTCCGGCCTGCGCGAAGAGGCCCGTAAACTGGCGCGCCGCAATATCGCCGCGGTGCTGGATGCCGGCTTCGACGCCATCATCACCAATGCGGCAGGCTGCGGTTCCACCCTCAAGGAATACGCCGAACTGCTGGAAGATGACCCCCAGTATGCCGCCAGGGCGCGCGAGTTCTCGAGCAAAATGCGCGACGTGACGGAGTTCCTGGCAGGCATCGAGCTCAACAGCCGCATGGGCCCCTTGAACGCCACCGTCACCTACCAGGATTCCTGCCATCTCGCCCACGGTCAGCGCGTCCGCACCGCGCCCCGCAAACTTCTGGCGGCAGTCCCCGGTCTCACCGTGCGAGAGATGGCCGGCTCCGACATCTGCTGCGGCAGCGCCGGGATCTACAATGTCGTGCAGAGCGAAATGTCCGCGCGGATCCTGGAGCGCAAGATGGAATCCGTGAAGGCAACCGGCGCCGGCATCATCGCGACTGCCAATCCAGGGTGCATCCTCCAGCTTCAGGCCGGCGTCCGGAGCCACGGGTCCGGCCAGCGCGTGATGCACGTAGTGGAGGTTTTGGACCTGGCTTACAAAAATGTGTAGCGATTTGGAGCGCACCGCTCGGCCGTGTGCCGACCCCCGTTATGACCCACGTTTGTAAACGGGGTGGGCGTCCTCCGAGCGCCTTTAGGCTTCTCCCTTGCGGAGCCCATGGGGCGCCCCGCCAGGAGCTTGCTCACCAGCGCGTTGTGATCGAGTCGGACTCCCTATTTTGATGATGTTTGGATCAAAATAGGTGGACCGGCACCTGCATCGCAGACGCGCTCCAAGAATCATTATCGCATTATTTCCGGAAGACGAACCATTCGCTTGCCGCAAAGTTCAGCAGCGAGCAAAACGCGATGGACAATCCGGTCCCCAGATACGCGTTCAGGTGCCACACCCCCACCAGCAGCCGCATCATCGCCAGGTTGCCCAGAATCGACAGCACGCCGTTGCCGGCATGAAAGCGCAGCAGCCGCATCGCCACATCCCGCGGCCGCGATGCCTTGCGGGTCCGCTCCTTCCAGGTGTACCGCTCGTGCCACACGAAGTTGTGAAGCACCGCGGCCTCCACCGAGATAGGCGTCGCCAGCAGGTAGTGGACGTGAAAACCGGCGGCCAGAACGGCAAAGCACCCGAACTGCACGCCGATTCCCAGGCCCCCCACAAAGTTGAACTTCAGCCAGCGAATGACCAGCCCGTTGCGGCGCATTTTCCACCCTAGCACGCCCGCCGCGCCCCAGGCACTCTCCTGCCCCTACCCACGAGCCCCGCCGTTCTTCAGGCACGATGTGGCGCAGGCACTCCTGCCTGCTGCCGCGTCCCGACTTCGGCGATCTGCTAACGCTAAATCCTCCATTGCCGTGATGAAGGCCGAGCCTCCGCCGGAGCGGACTTCCAAGCTATGCCAGCGCGCCTCTGAACCACCTTCCTGTCGCGCACCCGCCCCGTCCGATCACCATTCTTCCTTTGCTTTCCGCTACTCAGGAGTACCGGTGGTCCACTCTGAAACGAAGTGCCGGTCGATCACCAGCCGATCGTTTCGCGACAGGAAGATCCCCACGCCTTTGCGCCTTTCGTCGGGACTGTTCAACGCCTGTTCTTCCCTCGATCGTGAGACCAGCGACAGTTTCAGAGGCATTTCCACTCCGGCCACAACCAGCGACTGGAATTTGAGGCCGATGGTGAGATAGCGCGAGGGCATGAAATGCTCTTCGACGCGGACAATCCTGCCGCGCACCATGGCGCCCTCCGGTGCCACGATCGCCCCATCGCGCCCCCATACTCCTTCCACCAACCGGCCTTCGATGGCATCGCCGGCGAACGAACTGGCGGAGTCGATGGTGGATTGCATGGCAATCCGTAAGGTCATGCCGGGCGGAATCGGTCTCGCTTTGGCCGCCGGACCCGGTGGATTTGCCCCGGCCACCGCCGTGGAATCGGACGCCGCGGACGACTCGTCCGGCCGGAAGACCGACTCGCTCTGAAATGCCCGGCAGGCGCCATACTCCACGCGGTTCTCGTGCCGCACCCCGTCGCTGTCCCACAGCCGCAGCAGGGTGGCTTGCGGCATCAATAGCGCCGAGCCGCTGATGGGGACCCGCTGATACCGGATTTCGGTCTCAATCCGGCAAGTGTCCGATTTCCGCGGAGGGCGCGGAGCGATAATCGTCATCCGGCGGAGTTCGGCATCCTGTGGATCGATCCAGAACGTGCCCTCATAAGCAAGGTTCGACGAATCCGAGCCGACCTTCACCTGGTAACGGCTGGCGGACGCCGGCACCTGGTACCGATACGCCGCAAGCAGCCTCCCGTCGACCGTCTCCCAACTCAGGAATTGGTAATCCGGGTTGCCGCCGAAGATGTCCACCAGGAAGGGGACAAAATCGCCGGAACCCGTCATCCCCTCGCCCACAATGGCCTGAGCATCGGCGGTTTGGAATTCCCGCGCGCCCGCCCACGAGAAGATTTCCACGCCCCCGGAGACCGTCACGTCGAGTTTGAAGCGGTCCGTCCAAGCCGGCATCAGCCGGGGTTGCCCGCCTGCCGAATCGTCCGGCCGCAAACGGCCGCACGGATTGCCGCGAATCTGGACAGGCGACTCGAAGCGCCAGCGTCGAACCGACTCCACACAAGTGTACTTGGTGAGTTTTTCGGCGCTTTCCAGGATCTTGGCGCGGGCTTGCCGCATCAGGGTAGCGGGATCCGGCTGAGCTCCCGCGATCCCGGAAAACAACTCCTGCAGAATCCGAACAGCAACCAGACAGCCTGCCCTCGTCACTACCGCATCATAGCTCAAAAACCGCTACGTACGAACATCCTCGTAGTTTCTCGGGCCGGCGAAGCTGATGAGCCGAAACCCAAAAGGCGCGGGCAGGGGGAGGTAGTCCGCGCCTTCCGGGTGCTCACCGCATCAGAAAATCAAACCTTTTTCCGGCGGAAGGCGAGCCCGATGCCGAGCAGGGCGACGCCCATCAGACCCACCGTTGCCGGTTCCGGAGCAGAACCCACCACGATCGGTGTTTCCGTCCCGGTGATCGTCATCACGCCCGACGTTCCCGTGACTACTCCGTTTATCACCGTGTTGGTCATACTGAACGACTCCTGCACGAGCGCCCCGAAATTCCCGTTTTGCGTTTCATTGTAGTTCACAACCGGAACGCTCTTCGGAGGATTTACGCCGGTATTCGTGTTCACAACGCCATCGGGGATTGCGCCGAACATCCCCGCGAATCCGGCGCTGTCGGTGACGAACGTGAAGGAGTCCGTTACGGTGGGCGTGCCACTCTGCCACCCGGTATAGTCCGAGGTGATCGTCAGGGTGACCGAATTGATGTAAAACCCGGCATCCGCGGTGATGGAGCAGGTCGGTGCGCTCGTTAATGGTCCGCCATTCGGCAGTTCCAGTACGGAGCAGGGGCTCACGATCGAGATGGCGCTGGCTAAACCGGCGCCAGACAGTGCGATGAGTGCGGTGAGGAGTACTTGTTTCATGGGTACTAAAGTACCACACAGGACCAAGGATTTCCCTAAAGCACGAGTACTAATCGTACTGGAATTACTTTAGAGAACAGCTCCCACAGCCCCAGAAGTTGTCGAAAAAGGAGACACCAAGGAGCGTGGTATGCAAATCTCGCCAAAATCGCCCGAACCCGGTCGCCCCCGCCCCTGCTTGCTGGCCGACAATCGAGTCACGCCCTCCGCGAGAATTTCTTCCTCCAGCCTTCAACGACTTCCCGGCCTTCGTGCCCGAATCCCGCACGCCGCCGTGCTAAGCCGGAATCAGAATGTCCAAACCGGTCTCTTTCTCCTCGCTCCTCGCTGTCGCCGAACGCGCCTTCTGCTACTTCACCGACGAACAGGGCCGCGCCTTCGCCAAGTTCCGTACCAACTCTGGCGGCTTCTACATCCTCCCCCTCCGTTCCCGCGAATACCGCGAGTGGTTCTGGTCCGCCTACGCGGGCGATCACTCCACCCTCCCGTCCGATCGCGCCTTCCACTCTCTCCTCCTCTACCTCGAATCCCAGGCCGACTCCGACCCCCGGTACCGCCGCTTCATCGTCTTCCGCCGCGTCGGCTCGCGCGGCCAGCACCCCTTCCCTCACCAGATCCTCCTCGACCTTGCCAATCCCGATGGCCAGTTCGTCGAAATCTCCGCCTCCGGTTGGCGCACCACCACCGCCCCCGATGTCAACATCGAATCCTCCCGCTTCTCCGACCCGCTCCCCGCCCCGGAGGCCGGTCCCGCCAGCGCGCCCGCCCCCCTCGAGGAACTCCGCTCGATCCTCAACCTGGCCTCCCGCGCCGACTGGCTCCGTTGCCTCGCCTGGCTCCTGGCGTCCCTCCGCCCCTTTGGCCCCTTCCCGTCCCTCATCCTCCGGGGCCCGACCGCCTCCGGCAAGTCCATGACCGCCCGCATCCTTCGCTGGCTGATCGACCCCAATTCCGCCCTGCTCACCCCAACCCCCTCGTCCCCTCGCGAATTTGCCACCCTCGCGCAACACAACTGGATCCTCGCCTTCGATCACGTCTCCACCCTCTCCACCTCCTTTTCCGACGCCCTCTGCCGCCTGTCCACCGGCTCCGGCCTCGCCTTCCGCGAAATCCCGTCCCGCGCCGCCGCGCCCATCCTCCAAAATTGCCAACGTCCCACCATCCTCACCGTCACCGACCGCTTCTCCTGCCCCGGCGACCTCGCCTCCCGCGCCCTTTGTCTCAATTTCGCCCCACTCCCCGCCGCCCACCGCCGCCCCCAGTCCCATTTCCAGCTCTTTCTCGCGCAGGCTCGTCCCCGCATCCTCGCCGCCCTCTGCGACGCCGTCAGCACCGCCCTCCGCCGCCTGCCCGAGATGGACGGCATCACCGGCCGCTGCCCCGACGCCCTCGCCTGGGCGGTGGCCGCCGCGCCCGCCCTCGGTTGCACCGAACAGGAAATGCGTTCCGCGTTCGATAGCGGCCTCCCCTCCGGCCCCACCGTTCCCCCCGCGACCGAAACGAGCGCATTCCCCACCCCCCAACCCCACGGGCGCAGCGAGCGCGTTCCCCAACCCCCAGCCCCCAACCCCCAACCCCGCGAGCGCAGCGAGCCTCATCCGTCTTCCCCCGTAGATCCGTTGTACATTCTAGTGAGGTATGCCACCCTTGTCTCAAAAGTCTCCGCTCATCGTCTTCCTGATCGCCCTGGCCGCCGCCTTCCCGCTTCGCAGCCAGTCCACCATCCAGATCACCAGCGCCATCACCACCCGCCTGCCCGTGCCCGGCGACTTCTGCACGGCTCCTCCCCTCGAAACCAGCTTCCTCACCACCGACACTCGCGTCTGGGTCGTCTACGCCTACACCGGCGGGTCGGCCGGCGACATCGGATACACCGAATGGTTCGACCCGAACGGGAACCTCTACACCACCAGTACGCTCCAACAAACCTCCACCGGCGGCTCTCACTGCAGCGGGGCCTACATCGGCATCTATGGATACACTCCCGCTAGCGAGCCCGGCACCTGGCGCGTGCGCCTCCGCTGGGGAACCACCGAGGTCTTCAGCCGCAACTTCACCATCGCCGCGCCCGCCGCCTCCTCAATCTCCCTCGTCAGCAACACCACTCTGCCCCAGGCGATCGTCGGCGCGCCTTATTCGTTCACCTTCCAGGCCAGCGGCGGCACTGCCCCCTACAAGTACTCCCTCTCCACCGGCACCACGCCTCCCGGCCTGTCCCTCTCCTCCGCCGGCGTCCTCAGCGGGACCGCAACCAGCGCGGCTTCCTACGTCATGGGCCTGCATATCGCCGATTCGGCCGGCAACACCCTCGATCGCGATATCGCCCTCGCGGTGTCCTTGCCCACCTTGCAGATCGGCGTCGGATCGCTCGCGTTTTCGTATACCCAGAACGGCACGCTCCCCGCCCCCCAAACCTTCTCCCTCTCCAGCAACGGCTCGGCTCTGCCCTTCACCGTCTCCAAGGACCAAACCTGGCTCGCCGTCTCCCCCTCTTCCGGCACCACCCCCGGCACTATCACCGTTTCGATCCAGCCGCAGGGCCTTGCCGCTGGTTCTTACCAGGGCAACCTCACCGTTCAATCGAACGGCGCCACCCTGCCCACCCAGATCATCCCGGTCAGTCTCGCCGTCCTGCCATCCGGCGCCGGAACTCTCGGCGGCATCATCCGTACCGCCGCCGGCACCGACTGGACCTTCACCGTTCCCAACCGCCAGGCGAAGAATGCGCCCTTGGGTCAGGTCTACGGCATGGTCTTCGACTCATCCGGCAACCTCTACGCTGCCGACTACAACAACAACCTGATCGTCAAAATCGCTCCCGACGGAACCACCACCGTGGTCGCCGGAAACGGGTTCGACGGTTTTTCCGGCGATGGAGGCCCGGCAGTCAATGCCTCTCTCAGCGGTCCCGGATCCGTTGCCGTCGATGCATCCGGCAATGTATACATCGCCGATACCTTTAACCTCCGCGTCCGGCGCGTGACGCCCGATGGCATCATCAACACCATCGCCGGTACCGGTTCCTTCGGCTTCGCCGGAGACAATGGGCCGGCCTTGAGCGCGCTGCTCGGTCTGCCGTCCTCCATCGCCGTCGATTCGTCCGGCAACGTCTTCTTCTTCGATTTCGGGAACGCCCGGATCCGCAAAGTATCCCCCGGCGGGACCATTACTACGGTGGCTGGAAACGGCAAGACCGGTTACACCACCGACGGCGCCGCCACTTCGGTCCCGGTCGAAGTCATCAATCAGATGGCCTTCGATTCCTACGGCAATCTCTACTTCGGCGATGACAGCTACCATGTCCGCAAGCTGACCCCCAGTGGAACCACTGTGCTCGTCGCCGGCAACGGCCAGCCGTGTCTGAGGAATTCTGCTACCCCCGTGCCGCCTTGCGGCGATGGCGGCCAGGCTGCCACCGCGCAACTTCTGGCGCCGGACGGCCTCGCCATAGACAGCAGCGGAAGAATCTATATCGCCGACTTCAATATCGGCCGCATCCGCGTGATCGATCCAAGCGGAGTCATCTCCACCTTTGCCGGAGTGGGCTCGGATCTCAGCACCTCCGGGGACAATGGCCCGGCCCTCAAAGCCGGCATGAACCCCATCGCCTTGGCTGTCGCATCGGGTGCCCTCTATCTGGCCGACTTCGGCACCACTACCATCCGCAAGATCGATACCTCATCCATCATTTCCACCTTTGCCGGCAACGATGGATACCGTTCTGCCGCCGACGGCACACCCGCCGGCTATGCCTTCTTCAACGATCCTCAAGGGCTGGCCTTCGATCACTTCGGAAACCTGTACATTGCCGATTCCGCAGCCGCCCGCATCCGCAAAGTGAGTCCCGCCGGCGTCTTCAGCACCATCGGCGGGTTCGGCGCTCCTGGTATCGGCGGCGATAACGGCCCCGCTACACAAGCCTACCTGTCCGAACCCACCTCGATTGCCGTGGACACTCAGAACAACATCTATTTCGCCGATTCCGGCAATCACCGCATCCGCCGCATCGGCGCCGCCGATGGCAAGATCACCACCGTCGCCGGCGACAGCAATTACAGCTTCCCCGGGTTCTTCGGCGGCGACGGCGGACCGGCAACCCAGGCCAGTCTGAGTGGTCCCCAGGGCCTCGCCATCGACGCCAGCGGCAACCTCTTCATCGCCGATACCGGCAACAACGTCATTCGCCGCGTCAACCCGTTGGGAGTCATCTCCACCTACGCGGGAACTCCCCCCACCTGCACGTCTACGAGTTGCCAGCAACATTCCGGTTATTCCGGCGATAACGGTCCCGCTTCCAGGGCCGCCCTCAACGCGCCCTATGGTGTGGCCGTCGATTCCTCCGGCAATCTCTATATCGCGGACTCCGGCAATCACGTGGTTCGCTTCGTGTCCGCGGCCGGCCTCATCTCCACCTTCGCCGGTAACGGCAAGTCCGGATTCTCCGGCGACGGCGGGCAGGCCCGAAACGCTTCTCTCAATGCGCCCCAAGGTCTCGCGCTCGATTCCAGCGGCAACCTCTACATCCTCGAAAACGGCGGCAACCGCATTCGCCAGGTCACTCCCGCCGGCGTCATCACCACCATTGCCGGGACCGGCCGCGCCGGCTTCTCCGGCGATGGCGGCCCCTCGCCCGCCGCGCAGTTGAATGGACCCACCGGTTCCATGGCCTATCAGAACGGAGCGATCTACTTCACCGACACTGGAAATGAGCGCGTCCGCTCCATCACTCTGGGAGGAACTGCCACCAGCGCTCCCAGCATCAGCGCATCCACGTCCACGCTCAGCTTTACCGCCGTGAGCAGCGGCCCGGCCACCAACACCCAGAGCGTCACGTTGCGCAGCTCCAGCGCCGGTCTCCCGCTGCAGATTGCCACCTCCACCACCACCGGCGGAGCCTGGCTTCAGGTAGACGTCACATCGGCCAATTGTCCGGCCACCATCAACGTCAGCGCCAATCCAGCCAGCCTGGCCGCCGGAACCTACCAGGGCACTGTCACGATCTCCGCTCCCTATGCCAGCCCCTCCCAAGTCTCCATTTCGGTCACCCTTACTGTGACCGCCGCGACCTCGGGACACCTCACCATCGGTTCGGCGGTTGCCGGCTCGTCCAACTCCACTCCAGCCCCGCTCTCGTTCCAGGTTCAGTCCGGCGCCAGCCCGGTGTCCTCCCAAATCAGTCTCTCCAACTCCGGCAGCGGCAGCCTCTCCTTCACCGCCGCTTCCAGTACCGCCGCGGGCGGTTCCTGGCTGAGCGTCACCCCCGCCAACGGTTCGGTATCGGCCTCCGCCCCCGTGGCCCTCACCATCGCCATCAATCCCGGCTCTTTGAACGCTGCCGTCTACAGCGGAACCATCACCTTGAGTTCGCCCGATAATGCCGACCCGCCCCTCGTCATTCCCGTCACCCTGCTCGTCTCCAATCCCGTTCCCGTGATCCTCATCTCGCAAACCGGGATGACGTTCCAGGCGGCCCAGGGCGGCGGCAATCCTCTTCCACAGACCTTCGATATCCTCAACGTCGGCCAGGGCGTCATGAATTGGACCGCTACCGCCCAGGCGCTCTCGGGAGGCAACTGGCTCTCCGTCTCTCCAGCCAGCGGCACCGTCAGCACTCCCTTCGTCAGCTTCTCCACCGTCTCGGTCGGCGTGAACGCCTCCAGCCTCGCCCCCGGCAATTACTTCGGCCAGATTCAGGTCCGCGCCCCGGGAGCCACCAACGCACCGCAATCCCTCGCCGTGGTCCTCAATGTACTGGCGCCGGGAACGCCGCTCTCGCCCGAGGTGCGGCCCAGCGGCCTGGTGTTCATCGGCTCGGCCTCCAATCCTCCCGGCAGCCAGACCGTCTCCATCGCCAACCGCGGCACCTCGACCTTCACCTTCAACTCCAGCAAGCTCACCTCCAGCAACATCAACTGGATCACCAATGCGCCCGTGGCCGGCAGCATCGGCGTGAACTCGCCCGGCGCCATGACCGTCCAGCCCGACCTCTCGCAGCGTTCTCCGGGCGTGGACCGCGGCGTCATCACCGTCCTCTTCGACGATGGATCCGCTCAGACCATCAGCCTTCTCTCCGTGGTGCCGCCGCCCGGATATTTGCCCAGCGACGAGCCCAGGCAGATCCGCGACGCAGCGCTGTCCCCCCATGCCTCCGGCAGTTGCACGGCCAACCAGTTGGTCGGCCAGTTGACTAACCCGGGGACCACCAATGCGCAGAGCCCCCTCGGCCAGCCGGTCAGCCTCGAGCTCTACCTCAAGGACGACTGCGGCAACCCCGTCACCGACAAGTACCCAGCCAGCATCAACGTCGCCTTCAGCACCAAGGAACCCGCCCTTACCATGCAACACACCAGCAATGGTAAATGGACCAGAACCTGGCAGCCGGCCAGTACCCAGCCCGCTTCGGTGGCCATCGAGTTCGTGGCCTTCGCCACCGGCACGAATGGAAAGCTCCTCGCCACCCAGATCCCGCTCTCCATCAACCTCACCTCCGCGGCACAAGTTCCGCTGGTGAGCCCGGGCGGTATCCAGAACGCCGCCAGTTACTCGTCCGCGCCGGTCGTCTCGCCCGGCGGCCTGATCGCCATCTTCGGAAACCAGCTCTCCGATGCCGGCGGCCAACTCGCCCCTCCCGGTCCGTGGCCCACCTCGCTCGGCCACACCCAGGTGAAGCTCGGCGACTCCGTCCTTCCCCTGCTCTTCACCACCAACGACCAGTTGAACGCGCAGGTGCCCTTCAGCCTGCCGCTGAACTCCCAGCAGCAGCTCGTGGTGACTTACGAAAACTCCCTGAGCGTGCCCGCGGCTGTCTCAGTCTCTGCGGCGCAGCCCGCCATCTTCACCCAGAACCAGGCCGGCACCGGGCAGGGAGCCATCGTCAACGGAGTGACCAATGTCCTCGCCGATTCCAAAAACCCGGTGCACGCGGGAGATGTCATCTCCATCTACTGCACCGGCCTGGGTCCGGTGAGCCCTCCGCAGCCGGAAGGCGCCATCGCCTCGACGGCCTTCACCAGCCAGACCGTAACTGCGGTCACCGCGACTATTGGAGGAGTGCCCGCCACCGTGCAATTCGCCGGTCTGGCCCCCGGCTACATCGGCCTGTACCAGGTCAACGTGCAGGTCCCCACCGGCGTCACCCCCGGCGACACGGTCCCGGTAATCCTCACCGAAGGCTCGCAGGTGAGCCCGCCAGTGACCATTTCGGTGCGGTAGTTCGTGGCGCGGACACTCCTGTCTGTCCCCACGGGCCCGGTCGGCCCACGAGGTTCACTCGGTCCGCAGGGCATCGACGGGATTCACGCTGCTGGCCCGCAGAGCCGGTGTGAATCCGGCCAGGGTTGCCGCAGCCACCAGGATCAACGCCGCGCCTCCGAGAATCAGCGGATCGGTACCCTTCACTCCGTAGAGCTGATTTCCGAGAACGCGCCCGCACGCCAGCGCGCCGGGTATGCCGATCAGCAGTCCCAACCCGATCTGCCGTAATGCGCCGCTGACGATCATTCCAATCACGCGGCCCCGTGTCGCTCCCAGCGCCGTGCGTATGCCGATCTCGCTGGTGCGGCGCGCCACCGCATAGGCCGTAATGCCGTACAAGCCGACCGCCGCCAGGAGCAAAGCCATCAGGCCGAACAGCGTGGTCAGCCGGGCCATCAGCCGTTCGTGCCCCAATTGATTGCCGAGCTGATCATCCAGGCTCAGCATGTTGAGCATGGTGAGGTTGGGGTCGATCTGCGCCAGCGCTCGCTGCACCTGTCCGCCCAGATCGGCGGGGCTTCCGGCGACCTGCAACTCGATGTTGCCGATCATGTTGGAACGCGACTTGCCCGTGTCCGCCCATTCGCTCTTCCACATTTGCAGGAGCGGCACGAAAAACATGGGCGGCGTGGGGAGGCGCGGATTGCGGAAGCGCACATTCTCCACTACGCCCGTGATCTGGTAATCGGCGCGATGATCCGGGCCGCCCAGCCCGAAGCGCTTGCCAATGGGGTCTTGATTGGGGAAGTACTTGTCGGCAAACATCTGGTTGACCACGGCGACGTGCGTCGCGTCGGGGGTGTCGCGCTCGTCGAACATGCGGCCTCGCAGGAGGCGCGCCCCGATGGTCTCAAAGAAGGCCGGGCTCACCCGGTCCCAGGAAGGCGAGGGGTTAACCAGGTGTTCCGGGTGATCTTCAAGCGTCACGCCCGACTGCCAGTTGTTGCCCTCCATCGGGCTGTAGAGCGACAGGCTCACGTTGCGGACGCCGTTGATCTGCCGGAGTTGCCGCTCGATCTCCCGATACACCGCGGCGATCTTTTCCGGGGCGTAACTGCTCAGCGCCGCGTTGACGTTGACGATCAGGCGGCCCTGCGGCCGATAGCCGAAGGACTGGTTCGCGAGGTTGCTGAGCGTCTTCACCATCAGTCCCGCCCCAACCAGCAGCACCAGCGAGACCGCGGCCTGTAATACCACGAGCGATCGCTGCGGCAGTGTGGTACGTCCCGCCGCCGAACGGCCCGCCCCGCGCAGCGCCAGCGCCGGATCGGCCCGCGACGCGGACCAGGCAGGCGCGATCCCGAATATCACACCGGTGGCCAGCGAGAGCAGAAATGCGAAGCCCAGGACGGGCAGCGATGGAGTGGGCTCGATGGGAACGAACCGCGCGCCATGAAAGGCCAGGCCAATCAGAAAGCGCGCCAGTTCCGTTGCAACCAACAGTCCCGCGGCGCCGCCCACGACCGACAGCACCAGGCTCTCGGTCAGGGTCTGCCGCACGAGGCGTTCCCGCTGCGCTCCCAGCGCCACCCGCACCGACATCTGCGTAGCATTGGCGGCACCGCGGGCAAGCTGCAAGTTGGCCAGATTGGCACAGGCGATCAGCAGGACCAGGCCGGTAATCGCGATCAGCAGGCGGAGGTCCTGTTCGTAGTTCTGTTTCATAGTGGCAACCCCGCCGCCGCCCGCCGTCACGGTGATGCGCTGGCGGTCCAGGTCCACGCGCTCGGCTTCGTTTCTGGGAGGATCGTTGGCCATGAACCATTGGTGCAACTCGACGTTGACTCGCGATTCCAGCCCGGAAACGGATGCGCCCGGTTTCAAACGGCCCATGATGTAGAGCCAATGCTGGTCGGTGCGGTTTAGCAGCGAATTCTGATGGCGCACGGTGGGCTCAGCAGCCAGCGGCAACCAGAAGTCGGGTGGGTTGGGACGCAGGGTTTCGCCGAAGAACCCGGGCGCGGCAACCCCCGCGATGGTGAATGGCACGCCATCCACCACGAAGACCGATCCCACAATCGAAGGATCGGCGCCATATCGCTGCTCCCAGGCCCGGTAGCTGATCACGGCTGCCGGCGGAGCGCCGGGCTGATCGTCCGAGGGTGCCAGCAGGCGACCGGCGAACGGCAGGATGCCGAACATCGAAAAGTAGTTGCCCGAGACGTACTCGCTGGTGAACGGCTCGGACGCTCCTCCCTGGCGGCGCACGCCCGCTTTCGCGAGGCCCGCCTGGAACGCAGCCAGTTGCTCGAACTCCGGCGTTTGATCGCGCAGATAGGTGTAGAGAGGATACGCGTAGATCGAAAAGTGGCTTTGATGGCCGCCGATCACACAGCAGTTGTCGTCGGCGCCGAGGCGGAAAAGCTGTTGCGGATCGGCCACCGGCAGCGACCGCAGCATCACCGCATGGATCAAGGTGAAGATGGCGGTGTTCGCCCCGATGCCCAGCGCCAGCGTCAGAACGGCAGTCAGAGTGAAGCCCTTGCTCTGCCACAGTTGGCGGATGGCAAAGCGGAGATCCTGCAGAGTGCGGTCAGGCATGTTGGATGGCCTCGATTATCCAATACCAGCAGGGCCAGGGGAGGTTACAGAAAAAAGGGCAGCCGCTGCGGGCTGCCCGTGAGGATCGAAAGGACTGTGCTTTTGGTTCTTACCAGCGCCGGAATCCCCGGCCGTAGCCGTAGAAGTAACCCGGTCCCCAACCCAATACGATAGACGGGCCGTAATAATAGGGGTAATAAGGGTAGGGGTAATATGGTCCAGGCCCGTAATAATAACCTGGTGCCGGTCCAGGGCGAGGCATCACGCCGGTTTGCACCGGAACATGATTGTAATCCTCGGGACCCACGTACCGGAATGCCTGCGGAGCGCGCGTGGTATTGATCGTGACCGGGGCTTCCACGCGGAACGTGAGCGCAGTCTCCGGATACACGATGGTCTCGTGGTTGCGCGTGAGGAGCACGCCGATGATGCCCGCAGCCGCACCCGCACCGGCGCCGATGGCCGCGCCAGTGCCACGGCCGTAGTCCGCCGCGGCGCCAATCGCCGTACCGGCAACCGTGGTAGCCGCCACCGTGCCGGCCTGGACTCCGGGGGGCGTCGTGCCACCCTGCCGCGCCACCAACTGGGTGCGCAGGGGCACCTGGGTGCCGTCCACCAGAACCAGGCTGGTGAGTTCCAGCCCCAGGCGGGAACTGTTTCCGGCATGCGCTTTTTGGGCCTCGGCCACGCGCCCGTAAACCGGCTGGCCGCGCTGCGCCACCACCACACCATCCACCACCAGAGTCTGCGCCAATGTGCCGGAGAACGTATCGCCGGGCTGATTGCGGTCCGAAGAAAGCGGCTGATTGATGCGGACGGTGACGAATGTGCCCTGCTTCAACGTGACTTCAGGCGGAAGCCCGTAGGGCGGCCGATAGGCGGGCCGGTCTTGCGGCGGCATAGGAGGCTGCTGCCCGTTCTGCACGTCGGGATTCTGCTGCGGGAACTGCCCCTGGGCAGGCTGCCCATAGCTGTCGCTGCGATCCACCGGTTCGGCTGGATCCTGCGATTGGGTAGCGGGAGCCTGCGGCGCAGTAGCCGGCGGAGGCGGCGGATCGCCCACGCGACGCCATCCGCCGGCCGGCGGCTGCGGCATGGGGGCGGGCGAAGGGGTCTGTTGCGCCAGCACCAGGCCGGATGACGCCAGTAACAGGACGGTAATGCCAAAGCGTGTCGGACGGAACGGCTGCATCGGGATTGGGCTCATAATGAAGTGCCTCATAGCATTCGACGCTGCTCCCTTATGCATCTGTTTCACCAATCTGTTTTGGGTCGCAAGCAACTGAAAACAATGACACCAATTGCCAGATGGATTGGCTGCAATGCACCGCCCGTGGTGGATTTCGGCCACCACCGGGGAGCGGCGGCCGCAGAAGAACGGGGAGCTATTCCGATCGCAATACCACCACCGGATCGACGCGGGTGGCACGCGCGGCGGGAACATAACTCGCCGCCAGCGCTACCAACGACAGCAAGGCTGCCACGCCCGCCATGGTGGCCGGGTCCGCTGGCGTCACCCCGAACAACAGGCTGGCGTAGAGGCGCCCCAGAGCCGCAGCGGCCGGAATCCCCACGGCAACTCCGAAAAGCACCAATTGCAGGCTTTGCCGGATCACCAGCGTGCGTACGTCCTGCGGGCGGGCGCCGAGCGCCATCCGGATCCCGATTTCCCGCGAACGCTGCGCCACACCGTACGCCATGACCCCGTAGATCCCGACAGCCGCGAGCAGGAGCGCGGTCGCGGCAAACACCAGCACCAGCAGCATGGTCATCCTGGGCTGCTGCATGCGGCGGCCCATCAACTCCTCGAACGGTTCGATCTCCACCACCGCCTGGTCGTGATCCACAGCCTGCACCTCTCGGCGGATCGCCGCCACGATGCCCGCGGGATTGCCGGCCAGGCGCGCCACGAGCCGGGCTACCAACCAGGGCCGCTGGGGCAGCGGCAGGTAGATCTCGTCGTCCGGTTCGGCCTCCTGCGGCGACGATCGAACATCGCGCACCACACCCACGATCTCGCAGGTGATGTGGTCGGACGAGTACGTCACGCGCCTGCCGATGGGGTCCTGGCCGGGAAAGAAGCGGCGGGCGAAGCGCTCGTTCACCAGCATCACCTTCGGTGACGAAGCCGTATCGCGGGTCGTGAATCCGCGGCCGCGCACGATCGGGATGCCCATCGCCTGCAGATAATCGGGGGTGATACTGCGTCCCCGTGCGCCGGCATTGCGCCCGTTTTCATAAGTGGCGCCTTCAATCCAGACCATGTAGCCCAAGCCATACTGAACGAGATTGACTCGCGTGCTGATGCCGGCGGCGGTAACGCCCGGCACGGCGTTCACCCTCCGCGCCACCTCGTCGTAAAATGCCGTGCGCGCCTCCCAGCGGTCGTAGCGGTCCGGCAGGAGCGCCAGGTTCATCACCCAGACGCGGTCCGTCTCCACGCCGGTCCGCATCTTCTGCATGCCGAGGAAGCTTTGCGCGAGGAGGCCGGCGGCGGTCAGCAGCACCAGGCAGAGCGCGAACTCGCAAGCCACCAGCACGCCCCGGAAGCGTCCGCGCGAAAGCGATCCGGACGAGCCGCGGCTGCCCGAACGCAGCCCGTCGTGCAGTTCGCCGCGGAGCGAGAAGAACACCGGCGCGAGACCAAAGGCGATTCCGACCAGCAGAGAGACCGCAGCGGTGAACGCCAATACCCTGGCATCCACCGAGGCGTCGGGCAACTGCGGCGTGGACTGATGGATGGCGTCGATCAGAAAACCGACTCCCCACGCGGCCAGCGGAAGCCCGAGGATGCCGCCGCACGCGGCAATCAGGATGCTCTCGGTGAGCAACTGCCTGGCAATGCGGCCGCGGCTGGCGCCGACCGCCAGCCGGAGACTGATCTCCTGACGCCGCGCGGTGGCGCGCGAAAGCAGCAGGTTGGCCACATTGGCGCAGGCGATCATGAGCAGGCAACCTACGGCCCCCCACAGCACGAATACCCGCACGCGGACCCACGAGAAGATCCGCTCCTGGAGCAGGCCGGCGTTCACCGAGCCGTCGAGGTCGCTGTGGTCGGGATTGGCGCGCTTGTATTCCGCATCCACCAGGGCGACTTTGGTCCTGGCCTGCGCCAGGGTGACTCCGGGGCGGAGGCGCGCGATCACCGTCAGGTAGGATGCGCCCATGCGCACGCTGGCCGGCGCGAAGGTGCGGGTATCGAAGAGCCGGCAGCGCCAGACTTCCACGGGCTGTCCCAGGAACTGGAATCCTTTGGGAAGAACACCGATCACGATGTGGTCTTCGCCATCGATGCGCACGGTCCGGCCAAGGACGTGCGGGTCCGATGCGTAGCGTTGCTCCCACCAGTGATAGCTGAGCATGGCAACCCGCGCCCCGCCCGGCCGGTCCTCGCCGGCGGAGAACTCGCGGCCGAGCGCGGGCTTCACTCCGAGAACCGGGAAGAACTCTCGCGAGACCCGGCCGCCTTCGATGCGTTCGGGCTCGCCGCGGTCCGCGAAGCTCACGGGCTCGTCGTCGTAAGCGGCGACCCCGCTGAATTCGTCGGAGCGGTCGCGGAAGGTCTCGAACCGCGGGTAGGAGAAGGAATAGAGGATGCTCTGATCGGGGTCGCCGTTCCACAAGAAAACGAGTTGCGCGGAGTCCGGGTAGGGCAGCGGACGGAGGATCGCGGCATCGATTACCGAAAAGATGGCGGTGTTGGCGCCGATGGCCAAGGCGAAGGTGGCGATGGCCACGGCGGCAAAGGCCGGGTTCTGGCGCAGGCCGCGCGCGGCGTAGCGGAAGTCCTGCCACAGAGACGAAACCCAGTCGAAGCGATTCATGCGCGAGGAGTCATTATACCGGCCCTTGTGCGGCGGGCGTTTGGCGAGCCTCTCGCCTCGACGCGAAACGTGATAAAGGTGGCAAGTGATGAACAACTTCTACCGGACAGCGGCGGTGCTCGCCGCCGCTTCCCTGGGATGTCTACTCCTCGGATTCGCCGACTCGAAGCCCAAACCTCTCTCCTCCTATGACCCCCTGGTGAAGCCGCTGCTGGCGCAGATGACGCTGGACGAGAAGATCGGCCAGATGACCCAGCCGGAGCAGGATGCCCTGAAGGATCCCGCCGACATCGAAAACCTGGCGGTTGGATCGGTGCTCAGCGGGGGCAGCTCCGACCCCAAGGAAGGCAACAGCCTGAAGGCCTGGACCGACCTGTATGACCGCTTGCAGGCACACACGCAGAAGTCCCGCCTGAAGATCCCGATCCTCTACGGGGTGGACGCCGTTCACGGCCACAACAACGTGCTCGGCGCGGTGATCTTTCCCCATGATGTGGGGCTCGGCTGCACGCGCAACCCGGCCCTGGTGGAGAAGGTCGAGCGAATCACCGCGGAGGAGGTCCGGGCCACCGGAATTCAGTGGGCGTTCGGGCCGTGCGTGGCGGCGCCGCAGGACATTCGCTGGGGCCGAACCTACGAAGGCTTCTCGGAAGATCCCCAGGTGGTGCGCCCGCTCGCGGAGGCGGCGGTGCGAGGCTTCCAGGGTACGGACATGGCCAATCCGCTGGCCGTGGTAGCCTGCGCCAAGCACTATGTGGGAGACGGCGGGACGACGTTCGGGTCGGCTCGTGGAGGCAAGGGCCTCGATCAGGGCGATACCCGCGTTGACGAGGCCACCCTTCGCAAGATTCACCTGCCCGGATATATCACGGCTATCCAGGCGGGGGTGGGCACGATCATGCCCTCCTACAGCAGTTGGAACGGCGTGAAATGCTCGGCCAGCAAGCGGCTGCTCACGGAAATCCTGAAGCAGGAACTGGGCTTTGAAGGCTTCCTCATTTCGGACTACAACGCGCTCGACCAGCTCAGCCGCGATTTCAAGGAGGCGGTCGGGATTTCGATCAATGCCGGAATGGACATGGCCATGGTTCCCACTCGCTACCGGGAATTCATTGCGGACCTCAAGGCGCTGGTGCAGGAAGGCAAAGTGCCGATGTCCCGGATCGACGACGCCGTGACCCGCATCCTGCGTGTGAAGTTCGCCGCCGGGCTGATGGACAAGAGCCGTTCGCAACTGGCCGACCGCAGCCTGCAGAAGAGTTTTGGCTCGCCGGAACATCGGGCGGTGGCGCGGCAGGCGGTGCGCGAATCGCTGGTGCTGCTCAAGAACGACCGCAAGGCGCTGCCCCTTTCGAAGAGGGCGGCGCGCATCCATGTCGCGGGCAAAAGCGCCGACGATATAGGGAATCAATGCGGAGGCTGGACGATCTCGTGGCAGGGGGCAAGCGGCAATGTGACGCCTGGGGGCACCACAATCCTGGCGGCCATTCAGCACACCGTGTCGAAAGAGACGAAGGTGACGTTCTCCGTGGATGGGACAGGCGGCAAGGGCGCCGATCTGGGCGTCGTGGTGATCGGTGAAAAGCCGTACGCCGAATTCGAAGGCGATCGGGCCGACCTGTCGTTGGCGAAGGAAGATGTGGATACTGTCCACAACATGAAGAGCGCGGGAATCCCGGTGGTGGTCGTGTTGTTGTCAGGGCGGCCCATGATTCTGGGGGATGTACTGGAACAGTCGGACGCGCTGGTGGCTGCCTGGCTGCCGGGCACCGAAGGCCAAGGCGTGGCGGACGTGCTGTTCGGGGATTTCAAACCCACCGGAAAGCTCTCGTACTCGTGGCCGAAGTCGATGGCGCAGATGCCGCTGAATATCCACAGCGCGAAATATGATCCGCTGTTCAAAGTGGGTTACGGGTTGACGTACTGAGAGCGTCACGTTAGCTGCAGTACGCTTCACTTCAGTCCGCGAGGGTCGTGGTCAACCTTCGACTCTACGTCCGCGGCTCGACAGCCAAGGTCACGAAGCAGCTTCGGGATTCGATCTTATCCGCAAAGAGCAGAAGTAAGGATCGTCAGGCGCATGGAGCCCTAAATGCATGTGGGACCTCGGGACGGGCCGTAACCGGCTACGAACCCATCACTGTGAAAGCAGGTTGGATCAACTCATAGCGATCGTGTTTCGGACGGGGAAGCCAGTTCTGAAGGGATTTGTAATTTAATCCCGTGATCATCATTCAAACGTTCGGGGAGTTAAGCCATGCCGGCAGAGGATAACGGTCGCCAAACGGCCGCGCAGCTATTAATCCGAAGCCTGGTGCAGCAAAACGTGAAACACATATTCGGTATACCGGGTGGAAAGATCATGCCGACTTTTGACGTATTGCGGCGATGAAGGTCCGCGGTTGATCGTCCGCCGGCACGAACAGAACGCCGCATTCATGGCCGCCGCGGTGGTGCGCTTGAGCGGAAGGCCGGGAGTCTGCCTGGTCACGTCGGGCCCGGGGACGGGCAATCTTGTGACGGGAGCGGCGACTGCTACCACCGAGGGGGATCCCATGGTGGCGATTGGCGGCGTTGTTGCCTTGCCGGACACCCTCAAGCAGACTCACCAAACGATGGACTCGGTGCCCGGCGTTTCGAGCCGCGATGGCTCCTCGTCCCCGGAGCATCGTTTATTGCGTTCCCGAGGGTGTGCAGCGTGCGGCGGCCGAAGCCAGCGCGCCGCCGTCACTGCTCCTTTCGCCGCTGGGCGCAGCTCCCGCGGATATGATTCGCAAGGCCGCGGAAAAGATTTTCGACGGCGAAGAATCCCGTCATCCTGTTGGGGATGGGCGCGAGCAGCTCCGACGCGACGGCCGCGGTTCGCGCAATTTTAAAGCGACACCCCGTGCCGGCAGCCGGCACGTTTCAAGGCGCGGGCGCCATTTCGCGCGAACTGCTTCCATTGTTCTTCGGACGCGTGGGGCTCTTTCGCAACCAGCCCGGAGACAAAGTGCTTGCCAGAGCAGATGCCGTGCTGACCGTTGGCTACGATCCCGTGGAATACGATCCGAGCTTCTGCCTTCGTCGGCGGAATTCCGAAAGACCAACTTCGACGACGAGGCACTTAGCGAGAGAATTCAAAGGAGCGAGGGATAATCGCCGGCCACCGGCACGGATGGCCGCCTGCCGCGCGCTACGATTCCGCCGAGGGATCGCCTGCCTCGAGTATTGAACCCGGCGGGGAGGCGAGCGGATAATCGGTAGATCGTGAAGCTGACAGACCTGCGCGGGATTCTTCGATATGTCCCGCAATTCCGCGAGAAGACCTTCATCATTGCAGTGGACGCAGGCAGCATCCGGGACGAGAACTTCGTCAACATCCTCCTCGATGTGGCCTTGTTGCGTTCGTTGAACATCCGCGTGGTGATGGTGCACGGCGCGGCCGAGGAAATTCAGGCCCTGGCCGAGAAGCAGAATGTCCGGCCCTCCAACCTGGATGGGACCGGCGTGACCGACGCCGCAACTCTGCAACTGGCCATTGCCGCCGCAAACCATCTTACGCACGAAATCCTGAGCGGGCTTGCGACCAACGACCTCCGTGCCGCCTATCCAAACGCGATCATCGCGCACCCGGTGGGGATCATCCAGGGAGTCGACCACCTTTTCACCGGGAAGGTCGAACGTGTCGATACGGAGCTTCTGCAAACACTGGTGAACCAGGGGATTGTTCCCGTGATTTCGCCGATCGGCTTCAGCGGAGACGGCAAGACATACCGGGTCAACTCTGACGCCGCCGCAGTCGCGGTGGCCGGGGCCTTAAACGCGGCAAAGCTGATTTTCATTACCCCGCAGGACGGTCTGCATCACAACGGCCAGCTCATTCGGCAGATGGTGGTCACGGATTTGCAGAAGCTTCTCGAGTCGGGGAGCGCGGGATTCCAGCCGGAGATGGTGTCGAAGGCTCGCCATGCGGCCGCGGCTTGCGCGGCGGGCGTGGCGCGCGTCCACATCGTCAATGGCCGCGTGGACGAAGCGCTGCTCGCCGAAGTGTTCTCCAACGAGGGCATCGGCACGCTGATCTACGTCAACGAGTATGAACAGGTCCGGCCGGCGCGGAAAAAAGACATCCGCGCAATCCAACAGTTGACGAAAAAGGCAGTGGAAGCCGAGGAACTGATCCGGCGAACGCGCTCGGAAATCGAGCGGAATCTGGCTGACTATTACCTCTTCGAAATCGACAAGAACCCCGTCGCCTGCGTCGCGCTACACGTCTATGCCGAGGAACAACTGGGCGAGCTCGCCAGTCTGTATGTGGATCCGGCGCACGAAAACCAGGGCATCGGCCGTAAGCTGATGCGCTTCGTGGAAGACAAGGCCCGCGAGATTGGTCTTGCCGAACTGATCGCGCTGTCGACCCAGGCGTTTACTTATTTTGAGTCGAAGGGCGGCTTCGTTGAGGGTACGCCGGACGATCTACCGCCGGCCCGGCGGGAGAAGTATCACCAGAGCCGGCGGAATTCGAGAATTCTGGTGAAGAAGCTGAACGCCTACGGATTGGCCAAAAGGGAGGCCGTCAATCTTTGACTGCCCGACCCCGAACGGCATGTGGGGCAGGCACTCCTGCCTACCGCGTCCCCACTCATGGGAACGCTTTTTCGGGCGATTCCAATAGTCTGTGACTCTTGTTGGCGTCTTAGGGCGCGCGGCCGAAGAGTCTCGACATGCGTGCCGAGACGCCAGCCTCGAAAGGCTTCGCCGCCGAGCGACACTGTACACGCCCGACAAGCGTCCCGATGAGCCGGGACGCGGCAGGCAGGAGGGCCTGCGCCACGTCATTACGGCAGCGTCACGGCCTTCGCTTCGCCGTACATCGTCAGGACGGGGTGTTCAACGAGCGCGCGGAATTCATACCGCTCGGCGGCGGGCCATCCGGTCACGCGGGTCGAGAATGCGCCGGGGGCGGTCATGTGCTGGAGCGGCGTGCGCTGCCACTCGCCGCCACGTTCGTTCGCATCCAACCCCTTTAAGGAGCGATACTCGAAGCCCACCTCGACTGACGTTGCATCGCCCAGAGAGCCGAGGTTGGCGGTCAACGACACCCAGGGCCCCTCGCGGGCAACGCGTCCGGTCTCCACACGTGGGGGCGTGAGGGCGGGCTTTGCGTTGGTGATCTTCAGCACCGCCGGGTTCGGCCACTGACTGTTGTCCTGCAAGCGCTGGGTGCGCATGGCGCGGATGTGCAGGCCGTCCGGCTCCTGGTGGAAGGTAGTCTTGGGTACGACCCTTTCCTGATACTCCAGGGTGCGGTCGTTTTGGCCGAGCACCGTCACTTCGGTTCGGGCGGTGGCCTTCACGGAGTGCAAAACCAGATCTTTCCATTCGCCGCGCCGCCAGCGTTCCTTTACGACCGCGTACAGCGTGTCCGCGTCCTTCTTTTTGGTGAACCAGGTGTTCTGCTCGTTGCTGATGACCCACGGCCGCACTCCGTAGATCGCCTCACCGTTAACGAACATCCACAGCGCCATTTCGCGGAGCCGCTCCTCCTGCTCGATGGGCAGCTCGCCATCGGGCTTGGGTCCGACGTTCAACAGCAGATTGCCGCCCTTGGCGCGGGTCTCCACCAGGAGCGAGATGAGTTCTCCGCCGGACTTGTAATGCTCGTTCTGGGGCTGGTATTGCCAGGCGGTGCCCATGGTGATGCAGGCTTCCCAAGGCCCTTCGAGCGGAACGCCGGGCACGTTCTGCTCGGGGGTGGTGATGGCGCCGCGAGTCACCACGATGCCGGGCTGCAAGTCCCACGACAATTCGCGCAGTCCTTCGGGCGGCCCATCGAGAAAGATCACGGAGATGGGTCCATAGCGCGTGAGCAGTTCGCGAATCTGCGCCTTATCGAGCGCCATCAGGCCCGGGTTATTGGCGGGAGCGTCCTCGGCGCGGCGCCGATCCACCAGCACGTGATTGGTGTACAGCCAGTGAAAGTCGTCGGGAGAGAAATAGATGCCGGGGGCGATGTTCTGTTCGCGGAAGGCGGACAGGAGTTCGGCGAAAATGTCGCGGCCGAACGGGGTGTGCTGGATGCCGAACTCCGTGGTGGCGGTGTCCCACATGGCGAATCCGGAGTGATGCTTGGTGGTGAAGACGACGTACTTCACTCCGGCCAGGCGGGCCAGCGCCGCCCAGTCCTGGGGGTGGAATTTGCGCGGGTTAAAACTGCGGGGCAGCTCGCTGAAGAACCGGGTGGTGTAATCGTCGGAGGCCCCAACCAGCGAGTGGCTGATCACCACGCCCAACTGGCTATCGACGCTCCAGTGGATGAACAGACCGAAGCCCTGATCGCGGAACCACTCCAGGCGCTCGGGCTGGTTACGCGAGGCGGGATCGACCGTCTGGGCTGGGAGTGCGGCCGCCAACAGTGCGAGGAGCATGGGCAGACGTTGGATCATGGCTGTGCGCACCCGGAAGTGAGGCGTGCGTACCGGACGTGTCACCATCCCAATACTCTACTCCAGGAATCCTGGCCTACACGCGGAAGGCAGGCGCTTTGCCGCAATCCACCGGCGGCGCGATAGAATGGAACCCCGAGAACGATAAAACGATGACTGGACGGACTCCGCGTTTTTTTCTGTCCGCGCGTCCGCGGCGGACTGGTGAGCCGGAACCTGCAGAATTCCGCGTCCGGAGGCGCGCGCCGCTCGTGTTATCCGGTATGAAGCTCATTGGCGTGTTGGGGCTGGCGTGTCTGCTGGCGCCGTGCGCGGCGCAGACGCCATTCCGGGTAGACGTGCAGCTGGTCAATGTCGGATTCTCGGTCCGCGACCGCGCCGGGAAGCTGGTCACCAACCTCACCCAGGACGATTTCGAAGTGATCGAGGACGGGGTGCCACAGAGAATCGCCTTCTTCGCCAAAAGCGTGGATGTTCCGCTGAACCTCGGGCTGGTAGTGGATATGAGCGGCAGCCAGGGGTCGTTCGTCAGACAGCATCACAAGGACCTCAAGACGTTCCTCACGGAGGTGCTGACTCCGCGCGACCGGGCTTTCCTGGTATGCTTCGCGGGACACCCGCGGCTGGTCGCGGATTACTCTCAATCCGCGAAGTTTCTGACCGATGCCCTGGAAGGATACCAGGGAACCAATCAAAAGGGCGAATACCCGATGCTGGGGCCGCACGAGATCCGCACGCAAGGCACATCGTTCTACGATGCCATTTACCATTCGGCGCGCCAGATGCTGGGCAACGCGGAACACGGACGGAGGGCGCTGATCATTTTCAGCGACGGCGAGGACAACGCCAGCGCTCACCACATGCTCGACGCGATCGAAGCGGCCCAGGCCAACGACGTCCTGCTCTTTTGCCTCCGCTACACCGAGATGATGAACGGCCGGCTGAATGCGCGCAACAAATACGGCATCAGCGTCATGGAGCGGATTGCGCGGGAGACCGGGGGAGCTGATTACGACGCCCGCGCCAAGGGAATGGCGCAGAACTTCCGGGAAATCGGCGAAGATCTGCGGTCGTCGTACGAATTGAGCTACCACTCCAGCAATCCCGAAGCGGACGACTCCTTCCACAAGATCGTAATTCGCGGGAAGGCGGACACACCAGCTGCCGGCATGACTGTTCGCGCGAAGACGGGATATTACTCGAGGCCGATGGAGCGGTGAGGGCCCTCAACCAGGCGTAACTTCACAGCCGCAGCGCGCATCGAACCAGATAGAGAGACTACTCATCGGGAGGCCTGACTCGCGGGTGGTTCGACGGGACCCTGCTGGGCCGGCCGCCGGACGTTTTGCGAACCGCCCGCCGTGTGGGTGTTTGTGACTCCACGGTCCCCTTTCACGCGGGTGCGGCACACACCACCCGCTTGGAGTCGCACCCACACGGCGGGGACAGACATCAGGTGGACTCAAACTCGCAGTGGCGACCGGGTTGCACCACCAGTATTCGATGAGATGGATTACCCTCGTATTGCTGCTAGGAACACTGCTCCCAGGTTGCCGCACGAATGAGACTCCTGAGGCGCAAGTCGATGACCTCAAGATTCAGGCGCAGGTGAAATCCAAGCTCGCGTCCGACCTGGGGGTCGATACCATTCCCAACATTTCGGTGAACTCCACCAATGGAGTGGTCACGCTCTCGGGCCAGGTGAATTCAGCGGACACCAAGGCCAAGGCGGAGACCATCGCCAAGAGCGTGGATAAAGTCGTTAAGGTCGTGAACGTATTGCAAGTTGCCAACAGCAAGGCCGATGTGAAAAGCGAGCTACGGCGCCGCCAATCGCCTGTTGGGGCGCCGGCACTACTCACACCGTAGAGCCTTCAGCGGATCGACTCGCATGGCGCGGCGCGCGGGAACCCAGCAGGCGGCCAGCGCCACCAGCACCAGAATGGCGGCCGCGGCAGCGAAGATCCCGGGGTCGCGCGGCTTGACCTCGAAGAGCTGATTCTGCATGACCCTGACCAGGAAGCATGCGGCCAGCCCGCCGAGCACCACGCCCGCGCCCGCGACCGTCCCTCCGCGCCGCAGAATCAGCCGCAGCATGCGGCCAGGTTCAGCCCCGAGCGCCATGCGGACTCCGATCTCGTGAGTCTGGCCGGCGACGAGATACGAGAGCACGCCGTAGACGCCCGCCATTGCGAGCACCAGAGCCAACGTTGCGAACAGCCCCAGAAGGACCGTATTGAAGCGGCTGCCGGACACCGATTGGGCGACCACGTGATCGAGCGTCGCAAATGTCGAGAGGGCGAGGTCGGGATCCCGCGCGGTGACGAGCCGGCGGATCGGTCCCGTGAGCGCAGCCGGATCGGCGGTGGTCCGCACCAGCAGGTGGAGGCGATCGGAGCCGGCCTGGGCGTACGCGAAATACATGGTAGGCATGGGCGGAATCTGCAACGAGTCATTGTGGATGCCGCCCACGATTCCGACGATCTCGAAGGGGAGGTATCCTGCCGCACCCGAATAGACCGACAGGTGTTTGCCGAGAGGATCTTCGCCGTGGAAAATGCGCCGCGCAAAGGGTTCGTCCACCATCGCGACCCGCGGAGACGAGGGCCCATCGCGCTCGTCGAAGAGGCGGCCGCGCAGCAGCGGTATGCCGATGGTTTCGAAGTAGCCTGGCGTGGGAACCCGGAAATCGGCGCCCTCGAGTTCCCCGGATTTTCCGCCGGCGTGCTCCACCACGCGGAAGACTGTGTCATTGTGCTCGTTATTCAGGGGAAGCTCACTGATGGCTCCAAACGATTGGACGCCCGGCAGGGTGCGCACGCTGTCGCGGAGTTGATTCAGGAATCGCAGCCGGCTGGACGCGTCCGGATAGGTGGCGAACGGGAGCATCAGGTCAGTGGAAAGGACTCCTTGCGGGGAAAATCCAGGGGCGACCTGCATGGTCCGGAGGAGACTCGTGAGCAGCAGCCCGGCGCCCACTACGAGGCAGAGGGCCAGAGCGGTCTCGCCAATGACCAGAACCGAGCCGAAGAACTGGCGGTGACGGCCGGAGCCCGATCGGCCGCCTTCGCGCAGGCCGTCGATGGGCGAGGCAGCGGTCGCCAGCCAGGCGGGCGCCAGGCCGAACAGGACGGCGGTGAGAGTGGAGACGAGCGCGGTGAACGCCACCACGCGGCCGTCCAGGCGAACTTCCTGGAGACGCGGCAGAGAGGCCGGCCCGTAGCTGCGCAGCAACTCCACGCCCCACCAGGCGATGGCCAGCGCCAGGGATCCCGCCAAGAGTGCGAGGAGCAGGTTCTCAGTAAGGAGTTGGCGCAGGATCCGGAATCGTCCGGCGCCGATCGCGGTGCGGATGGAGATCTCCCGCTGCCGCGCGCCATAACGGGCCAGCAGGAGATTCGCGATATTCACGCAGGCGATGAGTAGCACCAATCCGACAGCACCCAGCAGCATCCATAGCAAAGGCCCCGTTCGGCCCACGATCGCCTCGCGCATGGGCTGGAGTTGGAGGCCCCAGTCCTCATCCACGGGATGCTCCTGCCCGAGCCTGATGGCTATGGCGTCCAGGCTTGCTTGCGCCTGGGCGATGGTCGCGCCGGGTTTCAGCAGGCCGACGGCTCGCAGGTTGTGGCTCATCCTCTGCTGCAGACCCTTCGCCAGCATTGGAATGGGGAACCAGAAGTCGGTATTGCGGGGGAAATCAAAGGCCGGCGGCATTACTCCGACGATGGTAATCGGACTGCTGTCCATGCGTGCCGTGCGGCCGAGAATCGCCGGATCGCCGCCATAGGCCTCCTGCCACATGCGGTAACTGAGGATGGCGACGTGAGGATCGCTGGCCTGCTCGTCGTCACGGGTGAAGTTGCGGCCAAAGAGCGGGCTGGCACCCAGGGCATCGAAAAGGCCGCCTGTAACCATGGCGGATTGCAGTTGCCGGGCAGCGGTCCCGGTACTCCAGTTGCGCAGGCCGGTGAAGGACGAGAACGCGCCGAAGTGCTGGAAGAGGGTGTTCCGCTCGCGGTAATCAAGGTAGTCCGGCGGAGAAATCGCGGCGCTGGTGGCGCCTCGCGGAGTGCGGCCCCAGACCCATACCAGGCGCTCGGCATTGGGGTATGGCAGGGAGTTCAGCAACACGGCATTGACCACGCTGAAGATGGCGGAATTGGCTCCAATCCCGAGGGCCAGGGTGAGCACGGCCGAAAGTGTAAATGCGGGGTTCGCACGAAGCTGGCGGGCGGCGTAAAGCAGGTCTTTCAGGAGGCGATCGAGCCATGCCCATCCCCAGGCGTCGCGGACCACCTCCTGCACCAGTGCGACATTGCCGAATTCGCGCCGGGCCGAAAGGTGCGCCTGGCCAGGCGTAGCACCCCTCTCGCGCGCGTCGCGGGCGGCCATGGCCAGGTGGCTGCGGATTTCGTCGTCGAGTTCGCGTTCGCGGCGGCGGAAAGGGAAGTTCACGGCATCCTCCAGGGATGTAGGGATTCTACATCCAATGGCTGTAGATTGTCTACGGGGTGGGCGTGTGGCCCTTACTTGAGATTCTCGGCGGTAAAGAGCGTCTCCGAATGCTGGACGAAGCGGTAAGCGTAGTAACGGCCGTCCGGTGTGATGACAATGTCTAACGGGTAACCGGCCTCGCCGGGCCGTTGGATGGTGTGCACTACAACACGGCCGCCGGTCCGTACGTTGACCCGATGAATCGTGGCATTGTCGCCTTCGGCTGCCTGCATGTAAATCGATTGCCCATCGGGAGTCCACGCCAATGCCGCCGCCGATCTTGCGGACTCCAGGCCGGGGATTTCGACCGGTTCGCCGGGACCCACGGGTTGTACGCGCCATTTCCGGTCGATCCCCTGACCGACCCAACGCGAGCCATCCGGTGAGACCAAAATCCGCCCTACAGCGAGCTCAGGTTGGCTCATCGCGACTGGCGTCAACGGGTCCTTCTCAACGCTGCCGGTAAAAAAGTGTCGGTGCAGGTCCGGATCGAGGCCGGAGGCCAGGAAGCGCCGGCTGTCCGAGAACCAGGAGACCAGGAATGCCGTGATTCCCTCGGGCCGCAAAGCCTTTTCTTCCCCAGCGCCCACGGGAACGATGAAGGTGCGCGCGGCGGCGCGGTCCCCTCGCCAGACCGCGATCCACCGGCCATCAGGCGACATACTCTGTCCCATGCCGCCGGCAACGCGCACCGGCGGTTGTCCATCGGTATGGAAAAGAAACGTCGCTGTGTCGTGATCTCCGACCTCGGTAACGGCCAGGGAGCGGCCATCGGCGGCGATGCCGGTCACGACCCACGGTTCCTCGGAAACCACGAGGGTCTGTTCCGATTGGGAACCAGGCGCGAGATCGAAAACCGAATTGCGGTGGCGCCACTCGACGAGGAGAACCTTCCCTTCACGGGAAATATCCGCCACCTCGAACGATCCCGGCAATTGTGCGATGAGGCGATCTTCGCCTCTGAGGTTGAGAGCGCGGATGGACAGCGCGTTCACATTGCCTCCGGACGAATACCAGAGCTCCTTTCCGTCGGGAGTCCACGTGACCTCCCCGAAAATGGAGGGCTCCTTCTTCAGAATCTTCGGGCTCCTGGAGCCGCGCCCGGCGATCATGAGGTCTTCCCGCTCGACGAAAGCGAGCTGCGTTCCGTCGGGAGAGATGCGGCACCCCTGCGGACCCCAGCGTCCCTGCCACTGCGAAATCACGTTGCCGACGGGATATTCGGCCTGGTAGTTGGAGCCCAGCAGGCGGATTACGGCCATCTCCGAGCCATCGGGAGACCAGTCCGCGCAAGTGACTTCGGGCGACAGATCACGCGGGGTCTCGCCGGAGAGGGTGCTACGGGCCAGAAGGCCAATGCGGCGCGAATCGATGTCGTCGGCCAGCAGCAGCGCGAGATCGCCCTTGGAAGACACGGCGGCGACCTTGGTCCGGCTGGGAAACTGAAGAGCACGGACGTCCCGGGTGCGAAGGCTCGAGATGTACACCCGGCTGCCTTGGCCCACCCAACTGGCGGCGTAGACCACGCTCTGGCCATCGGAGGTGAAGCGCGCTCCGTTGATGGCGCCCTCCTGAAACGTGATCTGGCGATAGGAGGGAGGCTGCGAGGGGCTGGGTCGGGCCCACCACCACGAGATCGCGCCGGCGGCGATCAACGCTGTGGCGGCCGCCAGGCGGATCCACCGCCGGGATGTCCGCGGAGACGGGCTTGCGGTTGGCTGGGCGGCGTGCGATGACGTTGAAAGCTCGCTCCATTCACGCAAGGCAAACGCCAGATCGGAGGCGTTCTGGTAGCGCCGCCGTGGATCCTTTTCCAGGCAGCGGCGCAGGATGCGGTGCAACGCCGGCGGGATGGCGGGCAGGTCCGGAGGTTCCTCGTTCAAGATGGCGTGGAGGATCTCGACGGAAGACGGTCCGGGGAAGGCCCGCTTGCCGGAGAGCAGTTCGTACAGCAGGAGGCCGAGGCTGAAGATATCCGCCCGGCCATCCACCTCCTGCCCGCGCACCTGCTCGGGCGCCATGTATCCGACGGTGCCCATCACCATGCCGGGCGTGGTGAGGCCTTCGGTCAAGGTGCTGTCTCCTGGCGAGGATACCGGCGCGACCTGGCGCGCCAGGCCGAAATCCAGGATCTTGGCCTGCTCCGCCAGGGGGCTTCGATTTCCGGTCAGCATCACGTTGGCGGGTTTCAGGTCGCGGTGCACCAACCCGGCAAGGTGCGCAGCGGACAAGCCTTCCGCGATCTGTGCAGCGATCGCAGCGGCCTTGCGGGGCGGCACGGGGCCGCGCGCAATCAGGCCGCGGAGCGACTCGCCCTCGATCAGCTCCGAGACCATGTAAGAGATGCCGGCGTCGGTCCCGATGTCGTGGAGCACGACGACGTTGGGGTGATGTAACGTTCCCACCGCCCGCGCCTCGAGATCGAATCTGGCTTTACGGGTGCTGTCGCCCGCCAGGTCGGGAGGCAGGATCTTCAAGGCGACATCGCGTCCGAGACGGGTGTCCCGCGCCCGGTACACCTCGCCCATGCCGCCGGCGCCCAGAGGCGCGACGATCTCATAGGGCCCCACTCGGGTTCCGCCGGACAGAGGCATCGGGTCAACCCAATTCTAGTATCTTGAGTTTTAGCATTTCGAGTCAGAAGTCCGCTGAACATCCGGACTGGACTTTGGTTTCTTTCCCGAGTCGCGCGCTATATACTGATCGAGTGTCCGGTCACCCTGAAAAGCCGCGGGAAGGGCAGCCTGTGGAGCTCACCGTGCTGCTCAATCGCATGAGCCACGGGGACCGGGAAGCCGGGGAGGCCGCTGTCGACCTGGTCTACTCGGAGCTGCACCGAATTGCCGCGGGCCAGATGAGGCGGGAGCGCCCGGGGCACACGCTGCAGACTACCGCGCTGGTCCACGAGGCCTACGTGCGGCTGATTGGCGCGGAGTCGTTCGAGGTTCAGAACCGGGGGCATTTCTTCGCGGTGGCCAGCCAGCAGATGCGGCGTGTCCTGGTGGATCATGCGCGGGCCCAACAGGCGCAGCGCAGGGGCGCCGGCGCGGTCCAGGTGGCACTCGAGAACGTGCAACCGGGAACCGAGCCGCCGGGCATTGACGTGCTGCTGTTGGACGAGTCCCTGACCGAGCTGGAGCGTCTGGAACCCCGCGCGGCACGCGTCGTCGAGCTCCGGTATTTTGGCGGCTACACGGATAAGGAGGTCGTGGAAGCGCTCGGCGTGGCCTTGGCTACCGTCCGCCGGGATTGGGAATTTGCGCGGTCGTGGCTCTTCGACCGGATGCGCAGAAAAGGTGGGGGCGCCCGCTAGCGGCGGCCCTACAGGAACGATGTCGCCGGAACTTCACCAGAGGGTGCGGAAGCTGTTTGACCAGGCGATGGAGCGTCCGCAAAGCGAGCGGCTGGCGTTCCTGGAGGACGAATGCGGCGGAGAGCCGGAGGTCTTCCGGGAAGTGAAGCGCCTGTTGGACGCAAACCTCGAGGCGGAATCGTTCCTCGAGGAGCGACCAACCCACCGCTCGGAGCGGATCGATCGCTACCTGATCAAGCGGGAACTGGGCCGTGGAGCGATGGGCGTGGTCTATGAAGCGGTGGACCCGCTGATTGGGCGGTCGGTGGCCATCAAAGTGATTTCCATCGAAGCCACGAGCCCGAAAGAAGTCGAGTTCATGCGGGACAGCCTCTTCCGCGAAGCGCGTTCCGCGGGCGTGCTGTCGCATCCCGGCATCGTCATCATCTTCGATGTCGGCCAGGAGAACGATACGGCTTTCATCACGATGGAGCGCGTGGAAGGGCCAACTCTCGATCAGGTACTCGAATCGCGGGGCGTTCCGGACCCCCGAACCGCGCTCGACCTGCTGCGCCAGACGGCGGCGGCCCTCGACTATGCACACCAGTGCGGCGTCGTGCACCGCGATATCAAGCCGGCGAACATCATGCTGCACAAAGGCACGGTGGTCAAAATCACGGACTTCGGAATCGCCAAGATTTCGACCGCCCACAGCAAGACGCTCACCGGAATGGTGATGGGGACGCCGAGTTACATGTCGCCCGAGCAGATCGAAACCAAGCCGATGGACGGGCGGGCGGATCAGTTCTCGTTAGGGGTTGTAGCGTTCGAGCTGTTGACGGGGACCAAGCCATTTCAGGGCGGGCTGTTGGGCCCCCTGATGCACGCGATCATGTTCGGCGAGCGGCCGTCGGCGCGCGCCTTGAACCCGGCCTTGCCGGCGGGTGTGGATGCGGTGCTGGAGCGGGTGCTGCGGCGGTCCCCGGCGGAGCGGTATGCCACCTGCGCCGAGTTTGTGTCGGCGTTGGAGGCGTGTTTCGCGGCGCGTTCCCCCGGCAGCGGCGAATGGAGAAACGCTCCGACCGAGATGTTGCCGATCGTGCCGGTTGCTGCCGGTCCGGCGGTTGCCGCGCCTCCCGGCACGCAGGGACCCGTTCCGCCTCCACCGGTTGTGAAGGTGCCCCCGCCGCCAGTAGCGGCGCAGCCGGGCACCCAGCAGCCATTTCCGCCACCGCCTGTGGTGCCGCCACCGTTTCCGCCACCAGTACCGCGTCCGGCGGGCGAAAAACGAGGAAAGCCCGTGCTTGCCTTGGTCCTGGCGGGGGTGGGGACGCTGGTGCTGGCAGGCGGGTACCTGGCCTATCGTTTCGTGATTCCCCACCCCGACTCCGGCCACGGCATCACCGGGCCTCCCAAAAACATCGGCGCGGCTCCGGTGGTCTCGCGCTTCACCGCCGAACCGCCGGCGGTCGAGCCCGGCGCGGCGACGACGCTTCGCTGGGACGTGACGGGCGCCACCGAGGTGGAGATCGATCAGGGCGTCGGCAAGGTCTTTTCATTGGGTGAAAAAGAGGTCAAGCCGCCCGACTCGACCACATACATCCTGACGGCCAAAGGCCCAGGCGGAAACAGCACCGCCCGCGTGTCGGTCGAGGTGAAAGCTCCGCCGAAACCTCCTCCAAAGGACCTGCCGCCGACCAAGGCGCCGCCGGTGATCTCGTTTTTCCGGGCCGACCCCAGTTCGGTCCGGGCGGGCGACCGGTTCCGCATCGACTGGAGCGTCAAAGGGGCGTCCACGGTGTCCATCGATCACGGAGTCGGAACAGTGTCCGCCAGCGGCAGCCAGAGCCTGGTGGCGGATGCCACCGCTACTTACACGATTACAGCCACGGGCGAGGGCGGCACCAGGGCCTCCCAGATCACCGTGACGGTGCCGGTCGAAACCGCGGGCGAGTTATTCGACCAGGCGGTGGCGGCGAGGAGCGGCGGGGATCCGGCGAAGGCCGCGTCATTATTTCAACGCGCGGCAACCCGGGGCGATGCCCGCGCCATGCTGGAACTCGGATTCCTGTATCGCAACGGCAACGGCGTACCCAAGGACGTCAGGCAGTCGGTGAGTTGGTTCGAGAAAGCGGCCAATGCGGGCAACTCGTCGGGTATGGACTACATGGGCGCGATGTACGCCAATGGGGAAGGGGTGCCGAAGGATGACCGGCAGGCGATGTCCTGGTACAGCAAAGCGGCGGCTGCCGGCAATCCGGTGGGGATGGACGCGCTGGGGCAGATGTACCGCAACGGGCGGGGCGTGGCACAGAATTACGTGGAAGCGATCTCCTGGTTCAAGAAATCGGCGGATGCGGGTAATCCTTCCGGCATGTACCACCTGGGGCAGATGTACGAGAACGGCTGGGGCGTGCCGCGAAATCTGAACGAGGCAATGGCCGATTACCGCAAGGCTGCCGCCACGGGGGAGCGAGACGCGATCCGGCATTTGGGCGAACTGGAACGGCAGCCGCAGCAGAGCACCAATCAGCCGGGGATCCGGATTGCGGCGAGCGTTCCCTGGACGGATACGGGCATCGATCTCAAGCCGGGCGACCAGGTAACGGTGGCGGCGAATGGATCCATACGGGTGGTTTCGAACGGCCGGATGGCGCCGGTTTCGCCTGCGGGAGTGATGAGCAACTGTTCCGCCGCGGCCTCGATGTATGGACGCCCTGCCGGTGCGTTCCCCGCGCCGGGTTTGCCATGTTGGTCACTGCTGGGGCGCATCGGGCCGGCGCCGCGAACACCCTTCGCCGTGGGGATGAACAGGAGTTTCCGGGCGGGCATTGCGGGCCGCCTGTACCTCGGAATCAACGACGACGAATTCTCGGACAACACGGGGAACTGGAATGCGGTCATCAATGTCACCAGCGGCCGCTGAAGGTTGTGCTGTAAACTAGCGGAATCGGGTGATTTGGCGGGGGCATGGTCCAGTACCGCCGCCGGACGCTTCAAGCTTAGTTTCATGCATTTCGTGCTATAAATAACCGAACGCTTACATGCGGAAGGAAACAAAGATGCGAATTCGATCGGGACGTTTTTACGTCTGTACGGTGATTCTGTGGATGGCGGCGGCGGTGCCAAGCCTTGACGCTCAGTCTTCATACGTACGGGCGGGCAGTTTTGAATTTGGCGGGTTTGCCGGGGTGAGCTATGGACTGGACGACTATCGGGCCATGGGCGGCGGCAATGTGACTTTCGCGGTGAACAAGTACATTCTGCCTTACGCCGAGGTCAGCTATTTCCCGGGAATTCTCAGGACGGTGAAAGGAACCATACCGGTAAGCGGCGGCACTCCGATTTCATATACCCAGAACAGCTCGTACCCATTCACGGATTTCCATGGCGGCGTGCATATCCGGATGCCCATCTTCCGCGAGAGCCCGGTGGTACCGTACCTGGTTTTCGGTGTTGGGGGGCTGCGTCATTCGACTCGAATGATTAATGTGCAATACCAGACACTCGGCCAGACACTGACCGCTCAAATCACTGACCCAGCCGGAACCGATAAGGCCATCAACGGAGGAGGCGGAATCCGGTACTACATCGGCCAGCGCTTCGGCCTGCGCGTGGAGGCAAAGGTCTACAAGCCGTACGGTGAATTCACCGACACCTTCGCCAAGATCGAAGCCGGATTCTTCTACCAGGCAAGGTGACATTTCGGGGCGGGCCGGCTTACTTTCGGCCGGCGCGGCGGCGCTCGGCAGCCCGCACTTCCAGTTCGTTCAGCCCGAAATAGTGGGCCACCTCATGCCACACCGTATCGTCCACCAGTTTCGCCAGATGTTCGGGACTCTGTGACAGCCGCTCGTGGGGTCCCTGGAAGATGGTAATGCGGTCGGGCATGGCGTAGGGTTCGAAAACGCTGCGATGGGGAAGCGGCCGGCCCTCGTAGAGGCCCAGGAGGGTCGATCCGCGCGGTACGCGTCCGCGGGCGAGTTGTTGGGGGCTCGGTTCGGCCTCGACCACGAGAGCGATATTCTTCATCCGCTTGCGGAATCGCGCCGGGATGCGGGCGTAGGCCGCGTCCACCAGGCGGTCGAATTCGTGCGGACTCATGCTGCTGTTATTCTATTTCTTGGCAGACTCCAAACCAAGACGGATCGTGGTGGCCATCGACGGGCCGGCGGGCGCGGGAAAGAGCACGCTCGCCAGGCGTGTTGCGGCGCGCCTGGGATTCACCTACATCGATACCGGCGCCATGTACCGCGCGGCCGCGCTCTGGGCATTGAAGCGAAACGTGAAGTGGGACGACAGCCATCGCATGGAGCAACTGGCCATCGCGGCCGAGATCGAGCTTTCGCCGGGCCGCATCCGGCTCAATGGGGAGGACATCACGGAAGCCATCCGCACGCCGGAGGTGTCGAGCGGGGCGTCCCGGGTAGCCGTGATTCCGGGGGTCCGGCGGGCCATGGTGGAGAAGCAGCGGGCCATGGGAGAGCGCGCCAGCGTGGTGATGGAAGGCCGGGACATCGGAACGGTGGTCTTCCCGAACGCGGACGTGAAGATCTTTCTGGATGCCGCGCCCGAGGAGCGGGTGCGCCGGCGGGTCCGGGAAAGCCAGGCGAAAGGCGAGGAGGTCTCCGAAGCGGTGGTCGCGGCGCAGATCAAAGAGCGCGACCTGCGCGACAGCACGCGTTCGGATGCACCGCTGGCGCAGGCTCCGGATGCCACCTACCTGGATTCCACCGTCCTCAGCCTGGATGATGTGGAAGAGGCCATTTTGAAGATCGTACGATCGCGGGTGACCAACGGAAAGGATTTCAGTTGAAAGATTTACTTGTGATGAAGTTCGGGGGCACCAGCGTGGGCTCGGCCGACCGGATGCGAGTGGCCGCCCGGCTGGCTGCCGAGGAGCGGCACAAGCGGCCGGTCGCCGTGGTGGTCTCGGCGATGTCCAAGATTACCGACCTGCTGCTGGATACCATGCGGCACGCCGAGGCAGGCGATGTGGGGGGCATGGAGGCGAATCTCGGAAAGCTGCGGAGCCGGCACGAGGAAGCATGCAAGGAATTACTGCCCGAGGCGAGGCACGTCGCAGTAATGGCCAAGATCGACTCGCTGGTGGAGGAATTCGAACGGATCGTACGCGGGATGGCGATGTTGGGCGAGCGGCCTCCGCGGTCGGTGGACGAAGCGGTGGCGATCGGCGAGCGGCTCTCCGCCCTGTTGGTCTCCGAACATCTGAATGCCGAGGGAACGCCGGCCGCGGCGGTGAACGGGCGCGAAGTGGTGGTGACGGATGCGGTGTTCGGCAACGCTTCTCCGTTGATGGAGCCGACCCGCGAGAAGGCGCGCGCCAGCCTGCTGCCGATGCTGGGGCAGGGCTCGATGCCGATCATCACCGGTTTCAATGGCGCGACGGCAGATGGCCGTCCCACGACGCTGGGCCGCGGCGGATCGGATTTCTCCGCGTCGATCCTGGCGGCGGCGCTGGATGCGGCGGAGTTGTGGATCTGGACGGACGTGGACGGCATCATGAGCGCCGACCCGCGCCTGGTTCCCGACGCGGAGGTGCTCGAGGAGATCACCTACGCCGAAGCTGCGGAACTGGCTTATGCGGGCGCCAAGGTGCTGCATCCCAGGACGCTTGCGCCGCTGGCCGAGAACAAGATCCCGGTGTGGAGCAAGAACAGCTTCGCGCCGGAGAAGCCCGGGACGAAGATTGTGCCTTCGATCGCGACTGCCACCGGCACACGCGCGGTGGCTTCGATGAAGAATGTGGCGCTGGTGTCGCTCGAGCCGGCGAGCGCGGAGTTGAACGGCGTGCAGGTGATGGCCCGGGCGTTGGATGCCGTGGCGCGGGCCAATGTGGAGGTGCTGCTGGTATCCAGCTCGACTTATCGCCAGAGCTTCTGTTTCCTGGTGCGGCAGGAGGAATTGGAGCGGACGGTAGAGGCGCTGGAAGCCGCACTCGCGCTCGAACTGGCGCATCATTACCTCCATCCGATCAAGGTGGACCAGGAAGTAGGCCTGTTGGCGGCGGTCGGCGAGGGCATGCAGGGGAAGCCTGGGCTGGCGGGGCGGATCTTTACGGCGATCTCACGGGTGCAGGTGAACGTGATCGCGATTGCGCAGGGGTCGAGCGAGCTGACGATTGCCGTGGTGGTGCGGCGCGACGGGCTGGAGAACGCGGTGCGGGCAGTCCACGCGGAGTGCGGCCTGGGGAGGCGTCCTCCGGTGCCGGTGTTCACGTTTCCGATGGGCAGGAGGCGCGAAGAAGGCGTGTTATAGGCGACGAGGGCGTTGAAGCGTCAGCCGCGCGTCGAAGGGCGCCAAGAAGTGGCACGAAGAGCCGGTGAGGGGCCCCGTACACACTCGACAAGCGTCCCCATGAGTGGGTACAGGCACGAGTGCCCGCGCCGCATGCACCGAACGATAGGTTCTGACCATTAGCAGGTCATGGCTCGGGGCGGAGCTGTGATCCTCATGCCCCGTGGCACTTCTTGTATTTCTTGCCGCTGCCGCAGGGGCACGGGTCATTGCGGCCGACTTTCTGACCGGCCACGACCTGTTTGGGGCCGGTGGAATCGTCGCCGCCGAACTGCAGGGCCGCCAATTCCTTTTCCTTCTTGCGCTGGATATTGCGCGTGAAGTCTTCCATGGAACTTTTGGCCGCCTGCTTCTGGTCGTGGCTCGGCTCGTTGACGCCACGGCCGCCATCGCCCGCGATGAGCGCGGGCCCGCCGTTGATATCGTCGATGGAGCTTCCATCTTCTTCGTCAGGATACGGTCCGGGGGGCGGACCTCCGGTGCTGACCTGGAGGAAGAACAGGTAGCGCACCGACTCGTCCTCGATGCGGTCCATCATGGCGGTGAACAGCTCGTAGGACTCCTTCTTGTACTCGACGAGCGGGTCCTTCTGGCCGTAGGCGCGGTTGCCGATGCCCTGCTTCAACTCGTCCATCGACAGCAGGTGGTCTTTCCACTGGTTGTCGATCACCTGGAGCATGACGATGCGCTCGGTCTGCCGCATCATGTCGGCGCCCACCAGGTCTTCCTTCTCCTGGTACTTCTGCTGCAGCCTGGCGACAATCGCGTCGGACATTTCGGCGCGGGTGAGACGCGAAAGCTCGGAAAGGTCGATGCGCGCGCCGAACTGGGTGAGGACATCGTTGCGGAGAGTGGGCAGGTCCCAGGTATCGGGATGCTTGTCGTCGGGGCAGCGCATGTCGATGAACTGATCGACGATGCCGCGCACCATTTCCATGACGCGCTCTTTCTGATCGAGTCCTTCGAGCAACTGGCGGCGCATGCCGTACACGGCCTGTCGCTGCTTGTTCATCACGTCGTCGTATTCGAGCAGGTGCTTGCGGGCCTCGAAGTTCTGCACTTCGACGGCTTCCTGGGCCTTGGCGATACGCTTGGTGATGAGCTTCGACTCGATGGGCACATCTTCTTCCATGCCGAGCCGCAGCATGAGATTTTGCATGCGTTCACCGCCGAAGATACGGAGCAGGTCGTCCTGCAGGGAGAGGAAGAAGCGCGAGGATCCGGGGTCGCCCTGGCGGCCGGATCGTCCGCGGAGCTGGTTGTCGATGCGCCGGGATTCATGGCGCTCGGTGGCCACAATGTGCAGGCCGCCCATGGCAGTCACGTCGTCGTGCTCCTGATCGGTCTGGCCTTTGAAGCGGCTGTAGATCTCGTCCCACTTGTCGCGGCGGACGCGGTAGAACTGGTCCTGGTGGGAGAAGTAATAGAAGTGCTCGTCGGCTACATACCGCACTTCTTCGTCGGACAGGCGCTCGGCTACTTTGTCCTTGAGGGCGGCATCCTTGGTCATGAACTCCGGGTTACCACCCAGCAGGATGTCGGTACCGCGGCCGGCCATGTTGGTGGACACGGTCACCGCGCCTTTACGGCCGGCCTGTGCGACGATGGAGGCCTCACGTTCGTGGTTCTTGGCGTTCAGAACCTCGTGCCTGACGCCCATGCGCTTGAGAATGCCGGACAGCTTCTCGGATTTTTCGACTGAAATCGTGCCGACCAGGACCGGCTGCCCCTTGGCATTGAACTCTTTGATCTCCTTGGCGGCGTTGCGGAATTTCTCTTCTTCCGTGCGGTACACCAGGTCCTGATTCTCCTTGCGGATCATCGGGCGGTTGGTGGGGATCACCGTGACATCGATGTTGTAGGTCTTCTGGAATTCGGCCGCTTCGGTTTCCGCCGTACCGGTCATGCCCGAGAGCTTCTTATACATGCGGAAGTAGTTCTGGAAGGTGATGGTGGCGAGCGTCTGGTTCTCGCGCTGGATCTTGACGCCTTCCTTGGCTTCGACGGCCTGGTGCAGGCCGTCGGACCAACGCCGGCCGGGCATGAGGCGCCCGGTGAATTCGTCCACGATGACCACCTCAGGGCCTTCGTCGCCGTCCTTCACGACGTATTCGCGGTCGCGCTGGTAGAGCACGTGGGCCCGAAGGGCCTGCTGCACATGGTGGTTGAACTCGATATTGTGCGGGTCGTAGAGGTTGCCGATCCCGAGCAGTTTCTCGACCTTGAGCACGCCCTCCTCGGTCAGGGCGGCGCTCTTGTGCTTCTCGTCGATGGTGTAGTCGCCGGTGGTGTATTTTTCGCCGGGCTCCTTGCCTTCGATCACCTCGCCGCGAATGAGCTTTGGAATGATGCGGTTGATCTTGTAGTACTTGTCGGTGGACTCTTCGCTTGGGCCGGAAATGATCAACGGGGTGCGCGCTTCGTCGATCAGAATGGAGTCAACTTCGTCCACGATGGCGTAGTGATGCGCGCGCTGCACACAATCTTCGAGGCGAAACTTCATGTTGTCGCGCAGGTAGTCGAAGCCGAATTCGTTATTGGTGCCGTAGGTGATGTCGGAGTTGTAAGCGTCTTTGCGTTCCTGGTCATCGAGGTCGTGCACAATCACGCCAACGCGCAGACCGAGGAATTTGTAGAGGCGGCCCATCCATTCGGAGTCGCGCTTGGCGAGGTAGTCGTTGACGGTGACGACGTGGACACCCTTGCCTTCCAGGGCGTTGAGGTAACAGGGGAGGGTGGCCACCAGGGTCTTACCTTCGCCGGTCTTCATTTCGGCGATCTTGCCTTTGTGAAGCACCATACCGCCGATCAACTGGACGTCGAAGTGCCGCATGTTGAGCACCCGGCGGCCGGCTTCCCGAACCACCGCGAAGGCTTCGATGAGAAGGTCGTCGAGGGGCATGCCCTGGCCGAGCTTTTCTCTGAATTCAATGGTTTTGGCAGCCAAGTCGATATCCGAGAGCTCCCGCATGGCGGGCTCGAGGTCATTGATGGCCGCAATGGTCGGCATCAAGCCCTTGATTTCGCGCTCGTTTTTGGTGCCAAAGATTTTCGCCAGGATGGCATCAACAATCATGAATGGTCTCGATACGGAGGGAGATTTCCGCCTTTACTATTTTACTCTGCTAAAGAAGACGGACGGGGGAACAAAGGGTTAATGCCCCGGGACCGGAATCAATGGTAGGTGACCCCGCCGAGATGGGCATTCAGAGTCGCGGTAGCAAAGGATTTGCCTCGAGGCGTAACCAAGAACTTGCAGTTCAGGAACGATACACTGTCCAAGGCGATTGGCCCGCCCGAATAGGCGATGGTGCAGTTCTCAAACAAGACATTGCCGAGATCCAGTCCATCCAGTTGGAGGTCGTAGCCATCCACGATCAGGACTTGATAGCCCTCGGTCAGGACCACTTCGGGCCGGTCCAAGAGGGCGATCCGGGCCGCCGGATTGGCGGAGTGTGTCCCCGCCGCAATCTCCGGCCCGTGGATGATAGAGGTCAGATCGAAGGGCCGGAAGCGGTGCAATTCCGGCAGTTTCAGCATGGCGGTGTGGGCCGTAGTTCCCTCTTCCGGCCGCGCTGGATTACGGCCCAGCAGGTAGGAACGATACGTCAGCAGTTCCTCCACCGCGTGCATGGCCGGAACCGAGAGTCTCGATTCCTTGGTGGGCGGCACTCGCACAGCAGTAGCCGGAGGCGGGGCTCCATCGTCGACGAGCTTCAGGAACCCGAGTCCGATTTCGGAGGCCAGCTCCGGGTTCGCGTCAACCTTGAGCTCGCGCGCGTTCCGGGTCAGCGCGGCGCCGGTCTCCAGGGCGAGAACCGGGGTGTCGCCCTTTAAGGCACGGTCGAGGTCCTCGCGGAGGAGCTCCGGAAAGCGTTTGGCGAAATCCGGCTGGGAAGCTTCGGTGGAGGCGATCATCTGCCCCAGCCGGACGTCCATGGCGGCAAATTCCCGGTCAACCTCGCTCAGCCGTTCTTCCGTCCGGCTGGTGAGTTCCTTGAGTTGCCGGCGCTGCGAGAGAGCCAGGTAGGATGCAACGAAGGTTATGATGAGCACGGCGGCTACATTGACCGCCGCGATGGCCAGTGCCGCGAAGTCACCCATCCAGGGAGCCACACGCGGCCGAGTGACACGGGTGACTCTGGTGACGCCCTGAGGAAACCTTCCTTCGGCCATTTCGTCGAGCCCCGTTTCGTTCCACCCTGCAAGCGATTCGGGCGTTGCCCGTAGGATCAGGATAACAAAGGCGTGCCGAATTGCGCCCAGGCCCCTGGGCTCGGGCGGGCTCGGGTGCTTGAACGGTCCGGGGAGATCTCGTCTCATCGATCGCTCCCTGACGGTCGCGGCCGCAAGTGACGGCAAGCACGCAGCACCGCCCGGCTCCCGGCGAACGCGGGCGGCCAAGCCCAGACGCCCGTAAGGCTGCAGCCTGACCAGAGTCTGGCTACCGGCAATACCACGGCACATCCCGGATGTAGTCAAACCGGCGCGACGGGCAAGTTGACGACGGGCGGCGCCGGGGTGGATACTCTTGACGGAGGCGCACTATGTTCCGCCGTCTGGCCCTGCTTCCGCTTCTTACGTTGGCCCCGGGCTTGTGGATTCCCGCCGGTGCCCAATCGGTCATCTCCACCCACTCCGGAATGGTTTACTTCTTCGACGGGTCCGTGTATCTCGCGGACCAGCGGCTCGAGCAGAGGTTCGGCCGTTTCCCGGATATTGGCGAGGGACGCGAGCTGCGAACGGACCAGGGGCGCGCCGAGGTGCTGCTGACCCCCGGAGTGGTTCTCCGTGTCGGCGACCACAGCGCCATCCGAATGCTCTCCACGGCCTTCTCCGATACTCGCGTGGAACTGCTGGCCGGCTCGGCCATTGTCGAAGCCAACGAACCGGCGTCCCGTACCAATCCGTCGCTGATCTACAAAACCTGGCAGGTGCGGATGCCGCAGGAGGGCGTCTACCGCATCGATTCCCAGCCTGCACAGGTGATCGTCTACAAGGGCAAGTCCGAAGTTTCCGCGGAAGGCGACCCGGGAAGCGTGGAAGTAGGACCGGGCCAGACACTACCGCTCGCCGCGGTGCTGGTTCCGGAACAGCAGTCACCCGGCAGTGCCGACGACTTCAAGAACTGGGCGATGAATCGCAGCCAGGCGGTGTCCTCCGACAACGCTACCGCTGCCGGCATTGTTGACGACCCGAGCGCCATCGAAAACTCCGCCGGCGTTTTCGGGGGCCTGGACGGCCTGGGGAGTCTGAGTTATTTTCCGTTGACCGGCATTCCCGGCATCGCCATCACCAACCCGTACGGGCTGAGTTTCTGGAGTCCGTTCCAATCCACCCTGAACGCGATGTATCTTCCGCTCTACGGCTACGGATTGTTCTATTCCACGGGATGGCCGTCGATCACCCGGCCGCGCCTTTGGCATCTGCCGGGTACGGTGACCCGTCTACCAAGTGGTTTTGGACTGCACCCCGGCGGGCTCACCCCGGCGAGAACCCTCTATACTCCGTATACTCCGCTGCGCCCGACGCTGCCGTCCATGCCTCACACCACCGCGCCGCACGTTGCGCCGCATGCGGTTGGGCACCGCTAAAGCCGCCTGCGGTAATCGCTACCGGGAAGGGGCATAGTAGCCCAGCCGCCAATGCAGCTTGAGGGGGGGAACGCCCGCCGGCTCGGTCACCTTCACTTCCACAGTTCGATATTTTCCGTCCCGCTCCTCGCGTTTCGGCGCGTACGCCAGGACGTATTGGTTTCGCAATTCGATGCCGATTCTGGTCGCGACGCTGGGCAGATCGTTGGGATCGGTAGCGGCGAATACCCGCCCTCCGGTCTGTTCCGCGATCTCCGCGAGCAGTCGGGGCCCGGAGATCTCCTCCTTGCTCATTCCCAGAAAAATGGAAGGCTCGAAGACTCCCATGGCGTACAGTTGCACGTCCGCTTCCCGCACCAGGGACTGAATCTGAGCGGACGTGTACTGGCTGTGGTTGTCGCCGCCATCGGAGATCACCAGGATGGCCTTGCGCGGGTTTTTGGCATTTTTCATCTCCCGCATGGCCATTTCCGTGGCATCCAGAAGCGCGGTGAGGCCGCCCGGCTGCAGCAGGATCAACTTGTTCTGAAGCTGCCCGGCATCGCCGGTAAACGGAGAAACCACCTTCGCCTGATCACTGAACGCCACCAGGAAGGCTTCGTCCTCCGGGTTCATGGTTTTGAGGAACTGCATGGCGGCCTGGCGGGAGATCCGCAGCTTGTCGTCCATGCTGCCGCTGATATCGAACACCACGCCCAGCGAAAGCGGTGCATCCTCGGCCGAAAAATGGGCGATCGACTGTTCCACGCCGTCTTCGAACAGGTGGAAATCCTGCTGCTGGAGTCCGAGAACGAAGCGGTTGGACTTGTCGGTGACGGTCACCGGGATGAGCACCAGGGTGGCATCGGCATTGAAGCGCGGTGTGGATTGTGCGGCAGCCTGGCGGGCGAGAAAAAGGGTCAGGAAGACTGCCAGGGACCGTAAAAGGGGAGATCGGATTCCGCGATTCCGCACGGATGAGACTCCTGATTCATTGACGAGTCTATCAGGTTCCTCGGGCTACGAGTACCGCAGCAGCGCCTTGAAACCGTAATCCATGTGGTGCTGAATGTGACAGTGGAAAAGCGTCAGTCCCGGCTGGTCGGCGGTGAAGTCCACGCTGGCCCGTCCGTACGTCGGCACAACCACCGTATCCTTAACCACGCCGGAGGTAGGCTTGCCGTAGATCTCGGCGATCTCGAGCTGGTGGCGGTGCAGGTGTAAGGGATGCGCATCGTCGGTGCGGTTGTGAAAGGTCAGGCGGTAGCGGGTACCCTGCTTGAGGACGAACTCCTGCCCGTGCGGATACGGCTTGCCATTCACAGTGAAGCTGTTGAACTTGCCGGCGCCGCGCGGCACCTTCTCGAAGACCATGTCGAGGCGCTCGGCCGGCGCGGGCGGCGCGGACGGCTTCCCGAAGATGGTGTAGTCCCAGGTGGATTTGGGCGGGGGCGTCCACTGTGGGGTGGTGCGGCGCTTGTTGGCATATTCGATGACGATGCCCAGGCCGCCCTCGCGCACGGGGTCCTCAGGGGCGCCCAGGATCCAGACACCGGGCTGGTTCATCTCCACCCAGGCATCGATGCGCTCGCCGGGTCCCAGCATCAGCACGTCCACGGCGGCGGGCGTGGGCACGGGATTCCCGTCCAGTGCGATCACGTTGAATTTGTGGCCGGGCAGCGACAGGTGACGGTTCTCGATGGCGCTGGCGTTCAGAAAATGAAAGAGCACCCGCTCGCCCTGGTTTACGCGAATGGGCTCGCCCGCGCCGAGCGCCTTGTCGTTCATGGAATAGATGTCGGCGGTCACTTCCAGACCCGGCTGCCGCGTATCCAGGACCGGAGGCTTCTCGGGCTGCGCGCCGATCGGGTCCAGGTCGTCGGTGTCCATCAACGTGTTGGTGAAATACGGCTCCCAGTCTCGCAACGCCAGGTAGTGTTCCTGATCGTAGTGTCCCGGATTGCTGCTGCCTTCGACGATCAGAAACCCGAACATTCCCGTAAAGCTGCCGCGATGGAGATCCTCCATGGACATGGTGTGGGTGTGGTACCAGCGGGTGCCGGCCGGCGTGGGCGTGAATTGATATTTGCGGGTGCCGTGCGGGGGCACCGGGGGCGTGCCTTCCTCTTCCGCTCCATCCACTTCGGAGGGGATCAGCAGGCCGTGGAAGTGGACGTACTCCGGCACGTCGGTTTGATTGACCACGTTCACCGTGACCGGCACTCCTTCCTTCACCCGGAGCAGCGGGCCGGGCACGCTGCCGTTGTAGCCGATCGTGCTGATCACCCGGTTGGACGCCAACTCCACCGTCACGGGAGCGATCTGTAATGTGAATTCGGTTTTGGCTTCGTTTTTAGCAACGGGCGGAGCAAGAAACGACTGGGTTTGCCGGCCTGCTAATGGTCTGCTCGCGGTTGCCGCCGCGCCGATCTTCAGAAAATCACGTCGTAGCATGAAATCTGCCGAAACCCCAATCGTACCGCAGGCGGCAAGAGGGGCGCGGGCATCCTCCGGGGTCCTCCTTACGCTTAGGGTCAACATTGGTTTGCTGCCTAAATTGAGGTCCAAAAGGCCCACGCGCCTCGGGTAGATTCAGAATACCCGAGGTGCACTATGAAATGGTTGCGAGTCATTTCTTTTGTAGCGCTGGCTGGCAGGCTGGCATGCGGGGGCGGTGCCGATGATCGGGACCGGGTGGCTGGAGTGGATGCGAATTCCGCGTCCACGGCCGGGAACCGTCCGGTTGTACCCATCAGGCTTCCGCGTGTTCTGAGGAGCACGGAACCTACGGATAGCCGGGTGGTTCTGCTTCCTCCCTCGGTGGGTTCCAGGCGTTTGCCGGTTGCCGCAACTCACGCGCCCGCGCCGCCTTCGCCGGTGTTGTTGAGGCCTGGTTGGCATCCTACCGGGGCGCCACTGCTGCCGCCTGCACCCGAGGTCGCCATGGCGCGGCCTGTCGAAAAGTTCGGTGCGGCGCAGGCCCTGGCCTTCGCTGCGTACGCTCCCATCGACGCCAACAGCGGCAGCCGAGCCCGGCTGGAACCCCTGCCATCCGACTGGCACAAGCCTGTCTTTCCCCCCGGCCTGACGCAGGAGAGTGCGGTATTCTGCCAGCGCGAAATCGGCCGTTGGACCTTGGCCGAGGCTCGCACCACCTTCGGGGACCCGCTTCGACAACGCCCGGCGGTGGATGACGATGCTGTTGAAAACGGCCACATCTATGCGTTTCGCGACCCCACCAATCGCTATAAAGAACTGGAGCTGGACTTCGACAAGGCGAAGGGGCTGCTGCGGTCCGTCTTTGTCTATCCCTGGAATCTGACCTGGACGGATTGCCGTAAGTTGTGGGGCACCAATGTGAGCACCACGCAGGGCAGCAGGGGCCGCACTTTCTACTCCTACGTGAACCGGCACCTTGATGTGTTGGTGGATCACGACGGGAGAGTCATCAGTTTGGGCCTCTACTGAGTCTCAGCCCGATAAGGCAGGAGTCCGCGCAAGATTAACAAACCGAAACCTCACGTTCCATCGCTGCGTCTAGGAGGCAGGAGCTTCGGGTGAACATGACGGCGCGATTCCGGCTGCTGGTGGCGGCCCTGTGTGCGCTCGGCCTTCTGGCCACGGGCGCTCTGGCGGACGACAAAAAGAAAGACCCCGAGGAAATCGGAAACCGCGATGTCGGGAAGGGCGTGAACTTCTACTCGCTCGAGAAGGAGATCGCCCTCGGCAGGCAACTGGCGCAGGAGGTCGAGCGTCAGGCCAAGGTCATCGACGACCCGGTGATCGCGGAGTACGTCAGCCGGGTGGGCCAGAACCTCGTCCGAAATTCCGACGCCAAGGTCCCGTTTACCATCAAGGTGCTGGACAGCGAGGAAGTCAATGCCTTTGCCTTGCCCGGCGGCTTCTTCTTCGTCAACTCCGGCCTGGTCCTGAAGGCCGACAGTGAATCGGAACTGGCCGGCGTGATGGCACACGAGATCGCACACGTAGCCGCGCGCCACGGCACACGCCAGGCGACTCGCGGGCAAATCGCGCAAATCGGCATGATTGCGATGTCGATTGCCGTCCCTTACGGGTGGACAGGGTATGCCGTCCGGCAGGGTGCCAGCCTCGCCATTCCGCTGGGCTTCCTGCAATTCTCACAGTCCATGGAGCGCGAGGCGGACTACCTGGGTCTGCAATACATGTACAAATCCGGCTACGATCCCACCGCGTTCGTGGACTTCTTCGAGAAGATCCAGTCGCTCGAGAAGCGAAAACCGGGATCGCTCGCCAAGGTGTTCTCCACGCACCCGATGACCGACGCCCGCATCAAGGCTTCCCAGGAGGAGATCCAGAAGATCCTGCAGCCCAAGCCGGAGTACGTCGTGAACACGTCCGAGTTCAACGATGTGAAGGGGCGCCTGTCGATGTTGCACAACCGGCGGAAGATCGATAATACGGATCCGAGCCGGCCGACACTGCGGCGTGCTCCCGGCAGCGGGAATGGCCCGGTGGACGAGAACGAGGACGGCACCAAGCCCAAGACGGATCAGGACGATCGGCCCACCCTGAAGCGGCGCGAGAGCACCGGTTCTTAGTCTGAGTGGCGGGTTGGTAAAATCGTGTACGTCGAATGAGAACGTTCACGATTGCAGTGATTGCGGGCGATGGCGTCGGACAGGAGGTCATCCCGCAGAGCAAACGCGTCCTCGAAAAGGCCGCGAAGAAACACCGGGTCACTTTTTCCTTTCAGGATTTCGACTGGGGCGCGGAACACTTTTTTCGTTGGGGCCGCATGATGCCGGCGGGCGCCATCGATCTGCTCCAGCCATGCGACGCCATCCTGCTGGGAGCGGTGGGCCATCCCGACATTCCCGATCACACCACGCTCAACGGTCTGCTGCTGCCCATCCGGCGGACCTTCGACCAGTATGCGAATGTGCGGCCGGCCTATCTGTATCCCGGAGTGCAGTCGCCGCTGGCGAAGCCCAAGGGCGGCGACATCGATTTTGTGGTGGTCCGCGAGAACACCGAAGGCGAATACGCGCAGGTGGGCGGATACGTTTATCAAATGCAACCCGAGGAGGTGGCCATCCAGACCTCGGTGTTCACCCGGCGGGGCGTTGAACGCATCGTGCGATTCGCATTCGAACTCGCGGTGAAGCGCAACAAGAAGCGGCGAGTCACCTCCATCACCAAATCGAACGCGCAGGGATTCAGCATGGTGCTGTGGGATCGCACCTTTCAGGATGTGGCGGCCCAGTATCCGCACGTCGAGACCGAGTCGCTGCTGGTGGATGCCGCCGCGATGAACTTCATCCGCCGGCCCGAGAGCTTCGACGTAGTGGTGGGTTCGAACCTCTTCGGCGACATTCTGAGCGACATTTCGGCTATCATCATCGGCAGCATGGGGCTCGCCGCCAGCGCCAATCTGGATCCCTTGCGGCGGTTCCCTTCGATGTTTGAGCCGGTTCACGGGTCGGCGCCCGACATTGCCGGCAAGGGCACCGTCAATCCACTGGCGACCATTCTGAGCACCGCGATGATGCTGGAGCACCTGCAGATGGATGCCGCGTCGCGAGACGTGGAGTCGGCGGTAGCGGCGGTGCTGGCGGAAGGCAAGGTGCGAACGCCCGACCTGGGAGGCAACAGCAGCACGGAAGAGGTGACCGAAGCGGTGCTGGAGAAACTGGATTGACCAGGTGGCCCACACCCCGCGCCGGCGCTGTGGCGCAGGCACTCCTGCCTGCCGCGTGTACCCAGCGCCGCCGGCGACCAGAAAGCGCCGGCATGAGTCTCGACGGAGCAGCCTCGAAAACCCCATCGCGGGCACCGGCGCGGGAGGCGGCCAAAAGCGTCCCGAAGAGTCGAGACGCGGCAGGCCGGAGGGCCCGCGCCACGGCGTAGCATGGGGGGTACGACTGCAGTGTCGCAGCCGCGGCAGCGCGAGAGCACCGGCCGGCATGCCTTCCTGGTGGCCGCGGGAATCCTGATCAGCCGGATCATCGGGCTGGTGCGTCAACGGTACTTCAACAAGTACTTCGGCCTTTACGACACGGCGGACGCGTTTTCCGCGGCGCTCAAGGTACCGAACTTCCTGCAAAACCTGTTTGGCGAAGGAGTGCTTTCCGCGTCGTTCATCCCGGTATACGCGCGTCTGCTGGCGGAGGGCGATGAGAAAGAAGCGGGGCGCGTAGCCGGGGCGGTCTTCACGATTTTGACGACGGTGGTCTCGGGCATCGTGCTGCTCGGCGTGCTGGCGACGCCTTACCTGATGTGGGCCATCGCGCCTGGGTTTCATGGAGCGAAGCGCGAACTGGCGATTCTGCTGGTGCGGATTCTGTTCCCGGGAGCGGGGCTGCTGGTGTGTTCGGCCTGGTGCCTCGGAATCCTCAACAGCCATCGCAAATTCTTTCTGTCTTACAGCGCGCCGGTACTGTGGAATGCGGCGATGATCGCCACGATGATCATATTCCACAACGCGGGCGCCAATGGGTTGGCGATTCGCCTGGCTTGGGGAACGGTGCTGGGATGCGCGTTGCAGTTCGGGGCACAGATGCCCGAGGTGCTGCGGCTGGTGCGGAAGCTGCGTCTGGTGTGGGATGCGGAGTCGGCGCACATCCGCGAGGTGTTCCGCAATTTCGCGCCGGTTTCCGTGAGCCGCGGAGTGGTGCAAATCAGCGCGTATGTGGACCAGGCGCTGGCAAGCCTGCTCGGAGAGGGCGCGGTTGCCGGAATGCAGAATGCGCAGTCGATCTACATGCTCCCCGTGAGCCTTTTCGGGATGGCCGTATCGGCCGCCGAGCTGCCGGCCATGTCGAGCGCGCTCGGCGACCCGGCCGCGGTGGCCGCCGGACTGCAGCGGCGACTCGATGCCGGCCTGCGCCAGATCGCGTTCTTCATCGTGCCATCGGCCGTGGCCTTTCTGGCATTTGGCGATGTGATCACGGCGATGCTTTACGTATCGGGCAAGTTCACGCCGGAGCATGCCCGTTATGTTTGGGGAATCGTGGCGGGGTCTGCGGTGGGGCTGCTGGCTTCCACTTTGGGACGGCTTTACGCTTCCACGTACTACGCGCTGCGCGACACACGTACGCCGCTCCGGTACGCAACGGTCAGGGTGGTGCTGACGACGCTGCTGGGCTTCGTCTGCGCGCGATACGTGCCGGGATGGATCGGGATCGATCTGAAGTGGGGCGCGGCGGGACTGACGGCGTCAGCGGGGTTTGCCGGATGGGTGGAGTTCACACTGCTTCGGCGGGAGATGAACCGCCGGATCGGGATCACCGGTCTGCCGGCGGCACTGGTGGGGAAGCTGTGGGCATCCGCGGCGATGAGCGCGGGGTTGGGCTGGGGCATCAAGCTGGCGATCGGACGGCTTCATCCGATTCTGGCGGGCGGGGTGATCCTGGTTCCCTACGGCCTGGCCTATTTCGGCGTCACCTGGCTGCTCGGTGTGGAGGAATGCGAGGGCGCTTTCCGGAGGTTCCTGCGATTGCGGCGGCAGGCGTAAGGATGGTCCATAATAGGTGGCATGAAGCGGACTGCTGTCCTGTTGCTCGTGCTCGCCGCGGCGCTCGGCTGCGCGGCTGCTGAATCGTACTCCGGAACGGTGGTGGATGTGATGTGCCGGTCGAAGGACCTGGCCAGCCACACGCGGGAATGTGCGGTCACGTGCGCCAAAAGCGGTTTCGGCCTGGTAACGGCGGAAGGCAAGTTCCTGAAGTTCGACGAGACGGGCAACGCGCGCACGCTTGCGATCCTCAAGAAGGCAACCAAGGACAAGGATCTGAAGGCCAAGATCAGCGGGACGCTCGACGGCGATGTACTGAAGGTGGAATCGATCGAGTTTCTGCCGTAGATCGCCACCCGATGGCGACCAAAAAGCGTCGGCACGAGTGCCGTGCTCGCAAGGCGAGACGCGGCAGCCCTCGGAAACCCCTTCGCGGGCACCGGCGCGGGAGGGGCTAAAAGCGCCCCGAAGAGTCGGGACGCGGCAGGCCGGAGGGCCTGCGCCACATCGATGGCGCAAGGGTTTTCATGGATTTTTGTGGCCCGGCGGGGCCCGTGGGTACAGGCACGAAAAACCCCTTGCCGCCCTTGGCACTGTACACGCCCAAGCGCCGAGATGAGTAGGCACGCGCCAGTGCGGCGCAC
>DATJWB010000251.1:0-23689 GCA_035501495.1 Bryobacteraceae bacterium
GGGAAAAACAGCCTACGTTTGCAGCCACCGAGTGCCTCCCGTTGGTCGGCCCCGGGGCGCAGTAAAACTCTCAGAAAGGAGATCCAGATCCCGAACTCCCGTCGCCCTCGTTCAGGCTCATTCTTCGATGAGAAAATGCTCCGCTCTTGGGTATATACTGTTGCAATTCAGGAGAATTCCGATGAAATGTTATCCAGCGCACGGGACTACCGGCGGCTCCACGTCTGTCGTCGATACTACTCACACAATTGTCATCTGCGCCTCTGCAATCCTCCTGTTGGTGCTGTCTGCCTGCGGTGGGTCACGGCACGAGGCGACCGAGAAATACTACATGGTGTCCGCAATTGTCCAAAACGGATACTGGCAGACGGCCCAGGCCGGGCTGACCGCCGGCGCCAAAGCGCTCAGTGTTCCGTGGGAGGTGGCGGGCCCGGACAATTACGATCCGAAGGCCGAGGTGGAGGCATTTCGCGGAGTGGTGGCCAAGAAACCGACAGGCATCCTGGTGTCCGTGGGCGACCCCAACCTCATGAAAGACCCGATCGACGCCGCCATCGCCCAAGGCATCCCGGTGATCACGATCGATGCCGACGCGCCCGGAAGCAAGCGCCTGGCCTTCGTCGGAACGAACAATTACCAGGCAGGCCTGATGGGCGGGCGAACTCTGGCAGAGCGTATGCAAGGCAAGGGCAACGTCGTCGTCTTCACGATGCCGGGACAGGCGAACCTGGAGGAACGGCTGCAGGGCTACAAGAACATTCTGGCGAATCACCCGGGGATCAAGATCGCCGATGTGGTGGATATCAAGGGCGATCCGGCCAAGGTGTTCGACGCCACGAGCCAGATGATCGCGGGCAAGAATCCGCCGGACGGGTACATCTGCCTGGTGAGCTTCGCGTGCCAGGAAGTGGCCGATGTGCTCGACCGGAAGCAAGTCACGGGAAAGGTTTTGATCGGTATGGATACCGATCCCAACACGTTGACGTGGATCAAGAAGGGGGCGATCGCCGCGACCATTGCGCAGAAGCCGTTCACCATGGCGCACTTCGGCATCGCCATGTTGGACATCGTGCATCATTACAATCTGCCGAAACTGGATCTGGACTGGAGCAAGGATACCCGGGCTCCGCTGCCGACGTTTGTGGATACGGGGGCCACGCTGATCGACAAGAGCAACGTGGACGCCTTCATGGCGGCGCAGCCCGCGGCGCCGGCGGCCAAGTAGGGGATCAATAGAGAATTGCAGGCCCGGCAAGCGTCCCGCAGAAGGAGTCGGGACGCGGCAGGCAGGAGTGTCCGCGCCACGCTACGCTATGATTGTATTTCAGACCGATACATCCTGAGGAGAAGGAATGTTCAATCGAGTTGCTTTCGTTACGGGTGCGAGCCGTGGAATCGGGCGGGCGACCGCGTTGACGCTCTGCCGCGCGGGTTTCGATATTGTGGTGGCGTCGCCCGAAATCGAAAGGAACGAAGAAGTGGCCGCGGAGATCCGTGCCTGCAGCGGAGAGGCCATGACCGTCAACCTGGACGTGACGTCGCTTGACTCGGTGAAGGAAGCCTTCGGCAAGGCGCTCCAAGACAAGAGCCGGATCGATGTCCTGGTAAACAATGCCGGAATTGCGCGCGACGGCCTGGCGGTGCGGATGAAGCAGGCCGATTGGGACCTGGTGCTGCGGCTCAACCTGGACGGCGCCTTTCTGTGCGTTCAGCAGGCGCTTCCCAGCATGATGCGCAATCGTTGGGGAAGAATCATCAACATTTCGTCAGTGGTGGGGCAGGCGGGAAGCGCGGGGCAGGCGAACTACGCGGCGTCCAAGGCGGGCCTCATCGGCCTGACCAAGGCGCTGGCGCAGGAGATGGCCAGCCGCGGCATCACGGTGAACGCCGTGGCTCCAGGCTACATTGCCACCGACATGACCAACGTGCTGCCGGAGGATGTGAAGCAGAAGATTCTGGCCTCGGTGCCGATGGGGCGGATGGGGAGGCCCGAGGATATCGCTGCCGCGGTGAAGTTTCTGGCGAGCGAGGATGCGGCCTATATCACCGGGCAGGTTCTGGCGGTCAATGGCGGCATGTACATGTGAGTCGCCGTCGCGGGAGACTCAGATTCCACCTGAAATGCAACGTATCCTGGCCAGGATCAAGCTGGTGGCGGCCTGCGCGGTGGGGCGCAAGCCTCTTACAGAAATCAGAGTAGCAGGCCGGTGCAAGGTTTCGAGCGTTGGGGTCTTCACGCGAGTCGACGCCGCCAGTTCCGGCTATGCGTTCTCGATCAGTAGTTGAACAGCGGAGGAGAGCCGCTCCCAGCTTTTGAGTTCCTTCTCGAGTTGCTTCTTGCCTTCGCGGGTCAGCAGATAGAACTTGGCGGAACGGCCAAGATCGGAATCTCTCCATTCGGCCGTGATCCAACCCTGTTGCTCCAGGCGGTGCAGCGCGGGGTACAGCGATCCCTGGCCGACCGCGAGGACGTCCCCCGAGAGGATTTGGATTCGCTTGGCGATGCCCCAGCCGTGGAGCGGCTCCCGAGCGATGGTCTTGAGAATTAACAGGTCTAAAGTGCCTTGTAAGAGATCGGATGGCTTCGGCATGAAAACCTCGACTATCGACAATATACCTCGATCATCGACAATCACGCAATGTCACCGTGGACCCTGCGCCGTGGACGGAACCAACCGGGCATGTGCAGTGTCCAATGCTTACCGCGCGGGGAAAGGACGACGGATGCCCGGCTCGCCCGGAGACCTGGCGGTGTTCTACGGCTGTGGAATCCTCGCGCTGCGCGGCCTGATGCTGCTCGAAAAAAGCGAACTGGGTGTGGACGACGCGCTCATCTGCGAGGATCAGCCCGATCCCGTGGTCCGCACCCTGGAATTAAGTTAGGGGTAGCGGATCGAGATCACATAACCGCCGCGACCGATAACCGCGCCGTTTTCTGCGGATATTGATTCATGACGAAGCGGCTGCCCGTGCCGGCTGACTACACCAGGACCGGCCATCGTCTTGTCAGTGAATGGTGATTCTGCTTCTGATCGGCGCGCTCGCGGCGGCGGCGAACGCGCAGAGCCTGGAATTCGAGGTCGCCTCCATCAAAGCCAACAAGGTCCCCAATGGCGACGGGTCCTTCACCATCTCACCCAAACGGCTCACCGCCCACAACACCTTCCTGGGCGTCCTCATCATGCGCGCGTACCACATGGATCAGAGCCAGTTCCCCAAGCTTTTCCGATCGGCTTCTCGATCGTTACGACCTGGATGCCGAAGCAGACCACCCCGTCGCGCCGCGTGATCTGGACGGGCTGCTCGATGAAAGAGCTTGCCAGCTTCAGCCTGTTCCCCAACATGTTGGGGTTGCAGATGCTTGCGGGCAACCGCTTCATCGTGGATCAGACGGGAATCGACGGCCTGTATGACTTCGAGTTGCTGGCACGTTGGGAGGAGCAGGCGGGCAATCCGGCCGAGGGGCCGCGCGTGGCGAATCCTGACGCGCCGCCGCTCTTCACCGCGCTCGAAAAGCAGCTCGGATTAAAGCTGGAGCCCCGGCGGATTCCGGTGAACTACTTCATCGTTGATCATGTGGAGAAGCCGTCTGAGAACTGATCGCGCCCGGTGCGTTGAGCTTCTGGACGACCGAACCGCACCTCGCGCCGAGCAGGTCGCGGGTTCCACGTTACTTCGCTCCTGTATGCTTTAAGATCCAATCGCCCACGACTTCCAAAGCTGCCGGCGAGAATGTCTCTTCCAGGGTGGCGTATTCGGCTGCGGTACACGAGGTGCACTTCTGGAACAGGTGATTCAAGCCGGGGAGTTCGGTGACCGTAAAGTCCCTGTTGCCGCCTTCGCTGAGCGCTTCCCGGATGGCCGGAAGATTCTGGCCGGGCGGCACCTGGAAGTCGCGCTCGCCATTGAGCGCCAACACCGGCGCCTTGACTTTTCGCAGCGTGGCTGCGGGATCGTAGAACAGAAACGACCGCATCTCCGGCGAAAGCATCCGGCGGAACTCGGCGTCCACTGCCGGGTCGCTGGCATCCAGCCTTTCCCTCGCCGCCTCGCCATACTCGGCCTTCATCCGGGACCAACCGGCGCGCATCTTGCCGAGGGCCGCCTGGTCGTTCGGTTCGTCGCGCAAAACATCGAAGATCATCTGCTGGAGCTGGCGGTTCTTCGCAATCCCCTCGTCCGACGCACCCGCGGCCCGATTCGCCAGCTCCGCCTGGCGATACAGGATCTGCTCCCCGTTCACCCCCGTTCCCGCCAGCATCACCACGAAGGCGATATCCGCCGAACGTGCGGCCACCGCGGGAGCCACGATGCCGCCTTCGCTGTGTCCGATCAGCCCGATGTGGCGGGCGTCGATATCCTTGCGCGCCTTCAGGAAGGACACACCCGCGAGTACATCGCCCGCCATGTCGTCGAGCGTTTCCTGGGTGGAACTACCGGTCGATTTGCCGACGCCCCGATCGTCCACGCGGAGCACGGCAATCCCCCGGCGGGTCAGGTAGTCGGCAATCACCAGGAACGGCTTGTGTTGGAACAGAGTCTCGTCGCGGTCTTGCGGCCCGGATCCCGAGATCAGGATGGCGGCTGGAAACGGACCCTGTCCGCGCGGCAGGGTGAGCGTCCCCGCAAGCCGGATCCCATCCGGAGCCTCAAAGCTGACGTCGATCGCGTCGTAGGGGAACGGCGGCTTCGGGGTCTGCGGGCGCCTGGCCGTCTCGACCTTCTCCACGCGCTTCCACGTCAGGGAAATCGGGGCGCCCTGCGTGAAGGTGCCCGCGATTTCCCTGCCGTCGCTGCTCAGGGTGCCTTCGAACTCGGCATGCAGAGTCGCCATGTTCAAGTGAAGCTTACCGCCGGAAAACGTGGTCTCCTTGACCGGAATCCCCATGGCGCCCTGATCGATGCTGTCCACCGTTGACGTGAAGCCGTCGGGAGTCCGGGTGATGTGCAGCCCGAGATGCAGAGTCATACCTTGCACCGGCAGACCGCCTTGCCAGTTGCCTTCGATCCCCGGCTGCGCCCCAAGGACGGCTGCCACACCGAGAAGAATGCCGGAAAGCTTCATCATGCTCTCATCCTAACAGCCTTCCCGGCGCGCTCCGTTCCGCTTTCCCATCCAGTAGACTTGAGTTTGCCGCCCATGAGATCCGCCATTGCCGCCGCCTATGACCGCATACGTCCCTGGGTCCGCGAGACGCCTCTGGAGGAGTGCGACAGCGCGGCATCCGGCGTTTCGGTGTTTTTGAAGCTGGAGCATCTGCAACGGACCGGCTCGTTCAAATTCCGCGGCGCGTCCAACAAAATCGCGGGGCTCACCCCGGAGCAGGCCGCCGCGGGAGTCATCGCCGCCTCCAACGGGAATCACGGACTCGGGGTTGCGGCCGCGGCGCAAATGCGCGGCATCGCCGCCGAGGTTTTTGTCTCCTCGCAGGTATCGCCGGCGAAGGCGCAGCGAATTGAGAGCCATGGAGCGCGCATTCGGCAGGTGGGAAACGACCCGTTGTCTGCGGAAGTGGCGGCCCGGCGCGCGGCCGAGCAGGCGGGGAAGGTTTTCATCTCGCCTTACAACGATCTCGAGGTCATCGCCGGGCAGGGGACGATCGCGGTCGAACTGGAGCAGCAGTTGCCGCGGATCGATGCCGTTTTCGTCGCGGTGGGCGGCGGCGGGCTGATAGGCGGCATCGGCGCGTACCTGAAGGCAGCGTCCCCGCGGACCGAGGTGGTCGGATGCTGGCCGGAGAATTCCCCGGTGCTTCTCGAGTGTTTGCGGGCCGGCAGCGTGGTAGATGTGGCGGAGCAGCCTACGCTCTCCGAAAGCACGTCGGGCGGGCTGGAGCCCGGATCGGTGACCCTGGATGTCTGCCGCGAAGTGATCGACCGCAGCGTGATGGTTTCGGAGGATGAGATCCTTCGGGCGATGCGGCTCATCCTGAAGACGGAGCACTGGGTAGTGGAAGGAGCAGCAGGGGTAGCGGTGGCGGCGTTCCGCAAGGATGCGTCGCGGTACGCGGGCAGGAACGTGGTGATCGTGCTGTGCGGACGGAATGTGTCGCCGGAAGTCCTCGAACGGCTGGCGGGAAAGTAGCGCTGGCACGATCGGCGGCACGAGGGGACGCGCCACCACGGACTCAGCTTACTTTGCGGGTGCGCAGGCCGCTCCAGCCTTCCGCCAATACGATCGAGTTGGCGGGATTTCTCGCGTCGTACTTCACCGACACCGACGCCAGCGCGGAGAGATCCGAGGGCATCAGCTCTCTGAGCGGGGCGATGTCCTGTGAGGCGGTATATTCGATTCCACGCACGTCGTAGGAGTACACCAGGTAGTCTTCGCGAACCTCCATCAGGGTGGCATCCCCCATTTTTCCGTGGGCTACCAGGACATCGCGGCGCATCCGCTCGCGCTGCTCGGGAGTGACGCGCGAACGCTGCCACGACCGGTATCCAATCATGGCGAGCAGCACCATGAGCACCAGGGCCAGGGCGATGGTGACCTGTTCCGCCGTCGTCAAGGAGAAGGGCAGGTTCTGCGGCATGTGCGGGAGGATGCTGGCCGGCTACGGGCGGGTAATCGCGCGATCCTCGAGGCTCCAGTCGATAATCACCCTCAGTTTAGCATCTCACGTTCGGCCTCCTGCTCTGCCGGTTCCGTGAAAAGGTTAGTAAACCAAAGTCACTCCGTGGTTCACCTTAAGTTTTGTAAAGGGCCGTGGACCGGGGGCCAATGTTGCGCTACAAAAGTATAGAAGGCCGTGAAATCCATTCTCCTCATCGAGGACGATACCGAACTTTGTTCCTTGATGAAGGACTACTTTTCGCAGCAGGGCTTCGCCGTCGAACCCGTGCACGACGGCCGCGGCGGCCTCGGGCGCGCGCTCGACGGCGGCTTCGACCTCATCATTCTCGACGTCATGCTGCCGGTCCTCGATGGATTCGAGGTCCTGCGCCAGCTTCGCAAACGCAGCAACACTCCCGTCATCATGCTCACCGCGCGTACGGCGCAGAACGACCGGGTAGCCGGACTCAACGCCGGCGCCGATGATTACCTGCCGAAGCCCTTTGGCCCCGAAGAACTGCTGGCCCGCATTCGCGCCGTATTGCGGCGGTCCGGAAAGCCGGAGGGCGTGACTCAGCAGGAAGTGGAGTCGGCCGGGGTGAGGCTCAATCCCGCCACGCGGGAAGCCTGGTTTTTCGGCGAAGCTCTCGAAGTCACCGCGCTCGAATTCGACATCCTGGAAGTGCTGGTGCGCGCCGCCGGAAGAATCGTCTCTCGCGACGAGCTTTCAGCCGCGCTCTACCAGCGCCGCTCCACTCCGTATGAGCGGTCGCTCGACGTCCACATCAGTCACCTGCGCAAGAAACTGGAGCGCGACCAGCGTTCCCTTATCCGCACGGTCCGCGGCGTAGGCTATCTGTTCTCCGCCGGCGAGGCTGCATGAGATCCGTCTATATCAAGATTCTGCTCTGGAGCTTCGGCACCCTGATGCTCTCGCTGTTGGCCTTCGTTGGGGTATCGGGCTACGTCTCCTACCGCCACGCGGCACGCGGCGGCTTCGGCCGCATGCAGTACCTGGAGCTGGAGCTTGCCCGGGACGCCTACGAAGCCGGGGGCGCCCCCAAATTGAGCGCCTTCATCAGCCGGATGCATCTCTACGTGCAAGGCGAGCATTACCTGACCGACGGCCGTGGCCGCGACCTGGTCAACGGCGCGGACCGGTCGGCCCTGCTGGCCGCCGCCGGCAAGCGCACGCTGCTGCCGCCTTCCTATTTCGCCCAGCGCATCGTCGTCCGCGCGGCGTCCGAAGACGGGCGCTACAACTGGCTTGTGGTCCTCTCGCCCCCGGTCGAGCTGGGCAGCTATCTCGGTTACTACGTGTTGATCCTGCTCGCCGTAGCGCTCGTCCTGTGGGTCATGTCGATCTACATTGCCTCGCCCTTGCGCGCCCTCGCGCGCGCCGTCGACCGGTTCGGATCGGGTGACCTCTCCGCGCGCGTCAATTCGACCCGCAAGGACGAAATCGGCGAGCTTAGCCGTGCCTTCGACCGCATGGCCGAGCGTCTCGGCACCCTCCTCACCGCGGAACGCCGCCTCCTCCAGGACATCTCCCACGAACTGCGTTCTCCCCTGGCGCGCCTGAGCTTTGCCGCCGAACTCGCCCGCACCGCCCAGGACCGCGACTCCGCCATCGCGCGCATCAAGAAAGAGATCGACCGGCTGGCCGCGCTGGTTGGCGCGCTCATCCAGGTTACCCGCGCCGAAGGCGACCCGTCTTCCACCAATCCCGAAAGCCTCCGGCTGGACGAAATTCTCGAAGAGGTCATCGCGGATTGCCAGGTAGAGGCGGATGCCCGCGGCTGCCGGATCGCGCTCGGCGACGGACCCGAACTGACCATGCGCGGCGATCGCGAACTGCTGCGCCGCGCCATCGAAAACGTGGTCCGCAACTCCATCCGGTACGCCCCCGGCGGGTCGGCTGTGGACGTCAAGCTCGACGCCACCAGAGACACAGCCCGCATCTGCGTCCGCGATTACGGGCCGGGAGTGCCCGAAGAGGCGCTGCCCAAAATCTTTCAGCCCTTCTTTCGCGTGGACGACTCCAGAGAAAGCTCCACCGGCGGCGTAGGCCTGGGATTAGCGATTGCCCGGCGCGCGATCGGGCTGCATCACGGCCACCTGTGGGCGCAGAACGCCATCCCGGGACTGATGGTCTGGATCGAACTCCCCCTCGCCGCTTGAGCGCGGCTTCAACCCCCGCGTGGATCCCGTTCCGGTCCATCGCGTGCAATGATGTTGGCAGATGCGCCCGCTACTGGTGTGTTCTTACATAGTCGCGATCGCCGCCGCCCAGACCACCTCGGCGGATCAACAGCCGGAGACGATTTTTCGTGTCGCCTCGGACCTGGTTCAGTTAAACGTCTCCGTTTTCGACGCATCGGGGCAGATCATCAAGGGGCTGCCGCAGAGCGCCTTCACCGTCTACGAGAACGACGTGAAGCAGGAGATTTCGGTATTCCGCCAGGAGGATGTGCCCGTGTCCCTCGGATTGCTGATCGACCGCAGCGCGAGCATGGAGAACAAGAAGGACCGGGTCGCCTCCGCCTCTCTGGCGATGGTGAAGGCTTCCAACCCCGAGGACGAAGTCTTCGTCGTGAATTTCAATGAAGAGGCGGATATCGTCCAGGATTTCACCAGCGATCTCGGCGTGCTCGAGCGAAGCCTGCGCAATATGCACACCAAGGGCGAGACCGCCATGCGCGATGCGGCGCTGCTGGCCATGGACCATCTGCGCGCCAAGGCCGGCCGCGACAAGAAGGTGCTGGTGATCATTACCGATGGCGAGGATAACAGCAGCATCTCCACCGAACAGCGGGTGATCGAAGCCGCCCACCAGTCCAATACCATCGTGTACGCCATCGGGCTGCTGGGGGAGGAGCGTCCGGAAAACGCGGCCCGTGCCAGAAAGCAGCTCGAGTCGCTGACGCTGGCCACGGGAGGACGGTCGTGGTTCCTCTCCGATGTGAGCGCCATCGCCAAAGTGATGCCGGAGATCGCGCACGAAATCCGCAACCAATATGTGATCGGTTATACACCCGCCAATACCGTCAAGGATGGGAAGTTCCGTACGATTCGAGTGGAAGTGAACGTGCCGGGAGCGACCGTACGGACGCGGTCCGGCTACTACGCGCGGCCTTGATACCCAAGGCCGGGAACGTGCGTGTGGCAGACGGCGTCCGGCGGGAATCACTCATGGAGGTTTTATGAAAGCACACGTCTCTCTGCTTGCGGTATCCCTGGCGGTAGGTGCAGCTCTAGCTCAAACCACGCCTTCCACTCCCCGGACTCAAGATCCTCAACAGAAAACCATGCCGTCCGATTCGAAGGGCAACCCGAAAGACATGAAGGATTCGAAAGCGGCGTCAGCGAATCCTGCCGAGATGAAAACCTCGATGTTCAAAGGCATACTGGTGGATATGTCGTGCGCCGGACAAGGGTCTGCAAGCACCGCAACCTCCCCGGCCGCGAGCGCGACGCCTTCCGCCGACAAGGCGAATTCCGCCAACCGCGCCGCGAGCGACTCCGGGTCGAGCTGTAACGTGTCTGCAAACAGCAAGGAATTCGGATTGAAGATGGAGGATGGCAAGACCGTGCCCTTCGACCTGGTGGGGAACCAGCGTGCACAAGACGCCGTCAAGAACGAGAAAAGCTGGAACAAAGATATCAGCACCAACAAGCCGATCCACGCCAAAGTCAGCGGGGTGATGAGCGGCGACCACCTGATCGTGGCCTCGATCCACTAACCCGGCGGCTGGAAAAAATTCTGGCGGCGTGTAAAAAGTTCGTTCGATTCAGACGTGGCGCAGGCACTCCCGCCGGCCGCGCCCCAACTCATCGGGGCGCTTGTCGGACCCGCAAAGTGCCAGTGCCCGCGCAGGGTTTTTCGAAGCCGGCGCTTCCCGGCTCCTCGGCGCGCTTTGTGCAGACCTCAAAGGCTCCAGTCCAGGCTAACGCCAGGCCCAATTAACCGCGGGACTGCTGCCGGGCTGCCTGCGATGCCAGTTCGTCGCAACGGTTGTTGTCGGCATGATCGGCGTGGCCCTTGGTCCAGGTCCACGTCATCCGGTGCCGCGTCACCTGCTCATCCAGGGCCTTCCAAAGGTCCTGGTTGAGCACCGGCTTGTTTTCTTTCGTCATCCAGCCCCGGCGCTTCCAACCCTCGATCCAGGCAGTGATCCCGTTCTTGACATACTCCGAGTCAGTCACTGCCTCCACTTCGCACTTCTCTTTCAAGGCGCGCAATCCTTCAATCGCGGCGCGCAGTTCCATGCGGTTGTTAGTCGTGTGGGGCTCCGACCCCCACATCTCTTTTTTCTGGTCCCTGTACCGCAGGATAGCGGCCCACCCGCCGGGGCCGGGATTTCCCAGACAGGCGCCATCGGTAATCAGTTGGACCTTTTTCACTCGGCCAGCACCGGCTCGGCCTGAAAGAACTCATCCACCAGGTCGAGGATCGCGGAGGCCTCCTGCGCGTGGTAGATGGAAGCGCGCAGCCGCGCTCCGTTGCGGACGCCGTGCGTGAAGTACGTGGCGAACTGTTTCATCTTTCCGGTGGAGTCCCGGTCCCTGGTCTCGACCAGCATTTCATAATAGCGGCGCATCATGCCGTAGCGGTCCTGCTGCGTGGCCTCATGGTAGGAACCGGTTTCCAGGTATTGGCGGATCTGGCGGAAGATCCACGGGTTCGAACTGGCGGCCCGCCCGATCATCACCGCGTCGCAACCGGTTTCGCGCACCATGCGGAGAGCGTCTTCGGGCGTGACAATGTCGCCGTTGCCGATCACCGGAATCTTCACCGCGGCCTTGACCTCGGCGATGCGGCTCCAGTCGGCGCGGCCGGCATAGCCCTGCTCGCGCGTGCGGGGGTGCAGCGCCACGGCCTGCAGGCCGCAATCCTCTGCCAGCCTCGCCATGCGCACGGCCACCAGTTCGCGGTCGTTCCAGCCCGCCCGAAACTTCATGGTGAAGGGAATGGTGATGGCGGCGCGGACTTCGCGCAGCAGGCGCTCCACCAGGGGCAGGTCGCGCAGCAGGCCGGAACCGCCGTTACACTTCACCACTTTGTTGACCGGACATCCGAAGTTGATGTCGAGAATGTCGAAACCCAAGTCCTGGCAGACGCGCGCGGCATCCGCCATCACCCGCGGGTCGGCCCCGAAAAGCTGTGCGGAGATGGGGTGCTCTTCCGGATGGAATGCCAGGTAGCGCATCGTCCTGGAAGGCTTGCGGGTCCCCATCGACGCGGTGATCCCGTGCGAGCTGGTGAATTCGGTCATGATCAGCCCGCAGCCGCCCAGGTTCCGGATGAAGCGCCGGAACACCGTGTCGGTCACGCCCGCCATGGGCGCCAGCACGGTCGCCGGGGCGATCTTCACCGGTCCGATCGAAAACTGGGTGGGAAACAAGTGCATGGGCCTTCCGGGAACTACCTGAATTATATCCCGCCCGGGCGAGACGCGGCTTAAGAGCCCAGCCGGACCGGCATGAGCGTGCCTCTGCGCCCGAATGGATGCCGCTTACTAACTTCGGTTAGTGTCGGATGTAAACCTCAGTCGGCCAGTTTTTCGCAGTAACCCAAGTACCAGGAAACCCGCTTGGTACTTATCTATCTTGTTGCCTTGTAAGTCCGTTGGTAGTCTGGTCTCAAAAGATGACCAAAATACTAGTACGGACCCGGTTGAATTCGAGCAGATTGAGGCTGGTTGTGCTCCCGTTGCTGCTCATGATACCGGCCGTTCCAGCGTGGTCCACAACTTACACCTTTGCCACCGCGCCGGGCGCTCAAACCTCGAACTCCGGGACAAACTATGCTGTCGATATTCAGGCCATTCTGACACTCAACACGGTTACCCAAACGGTTGTGATTCAACTACTGAACCTCGAGGACAATCCACAGACCGACCTGCAGATGCTCGGCTCGATTCAAATCACTTTCAGTGGTCTGAAATCGGGCGTCACCACGGCGCCTACCGTAACGGCCAGTTCTTTCACCGCGATCGATGTGACCTCGAGCAGCAGCCAGCCTACGGTTGTCACCCGGACGCCCGCAACGACATGGCACTCCGCGCAGACCCCGAGCAGCACCGCCAATGAGATATTCTGCACGGACTGTCCGGGCGGAGGCAGTAAGCAACTACTGATTGGAGGGCCGTCCTCCGCCGGCGGAGTGAGCGGCGACTACAGCAATGCCAACGGTTCCATCACGTCCCCCGGTCACCAGCCTGAAGTCATTGCCAGCGGTCAAACCTACACCGGCGGCAACCTGGCTGGAGTGAATACCAGTCCTCAGTGGACGCTTTTTGTTCCGGAACTAGGCTCCAACTCCACCATTACCGCGGTGTCGTTCGGCTTCGGGACTCAATGGGGCGCCTCCGGTTCCACTGTGACCGCCCAACTTCAGACCGTCCCCGAGCCGGGGGCCGGATCGCTCGTCCTTTTGGGCGTTTGCCTGATGGGAGCCGGGGTGAGTTTCAAGCACAGATTTCAGTCTTCCATGGCGACCTTACGTGGCCACTCCACTGCGAGTAGAGATGATTCTCATTTCAGATACTAACTTTGGTTAGTATGTGGAGTAAGCCTTGGTCCGCCGGTCCGGTTTAATCGAGGTACCAAGAAACACTTATAGTACCGACGTGCCTTGTCGGCTCCGGAGAAACCCTGTTAGTCTGGAGTCCAAAAAGATGACCGGAATACTGGTACATCCGAAGGAAGGATCAGGCAGAGTCGCAATCGGAATCGTTCTCCCGTTACTGTCCCTGATCTTCGTGGTTCCGGCGCGATCCACGACTTACGAATTCATTACGGCACCAGGCGCAACGACCTCGAACGGCAGCACCAGCTATCCCGTCGATATCGAGGCCATTCTCAACGTGAATACGGTCTCCCAAACGATCGTGATTCAGTTGCTGAATCTCGAGTCCAACCCTACGGATGCCTTACAAGAGCTTGGCTCGATTCAGATATCCTTCAGCGGCCTGAATTCCAGCACCACGGCGCCGAGCGTTACTGCCAGTTCCTTTACGGCGGTGAATATCACCTCGAATCTCAGCCAGCCCACGGTTGTCACTCCCACACCCGCGACAGCCTGGCACTCCGCTCAGACCCCGAGCAGCACGGCCACCGAGATATTCTGCGCTAACTGTCCGACGGGCGGCAATAAGCAGCTACTCATTGGAGGCCCGTCCACTTTCCTCGGCTTCCCTTTGCCCTACCTCAATGCCGACAGTTCGATCACCGCCAGTGCTGACCAGCCGGAAGTGATTGCCAGCGGCCAAACGTACACGTCAGGAAACCTGGCAGGTGTGAATACCAGCCCGCAGTGGACTCTTTTTGTTCCGGAGCTTGGCTCCAACACCAGAATCACCGCAGTAACGTTCGGGTTCGGCACGAATTGGGGCGCCTCCGGCTCAACCGTCGCCGGCCAACTCGTAGCCATTCCCGAACCCGGATCGGCATCCCTGATTCTCATGGGCGGCTGTATGATCGGCGCCTCTCTGATCTTCAGGAAGAAACTTCACGCCGCAGCGCCGGCCTCACCAGCTCACCCCACTGCCATTCGAGTTCGTTGGCGTCCGATCGCGCGCGGTGGCCGCAGATTCGGGGTCACGGATCACCTGCAAAACTGCGGGCATGTCCCGGTTGCAGACCGCATCAAGTGAATGGTCAAGGAAGTGATCTGGAACGGTTGCCCGGACGCAGCGGCGACCGGCTCACGAAGCGGTTTCCCCGAATGAAAAAGCGGAGAGGCAGATCGGCACATTGCGTAATCCCGATCCGGGGAGTCACTACGATGTCCACCTCACGGGGATCGGTCGGGTGTCGTACCACCAGGCTTCCGCGAGTCACATCCAGCCCGTTATGGGCGCGGTTCAGAGCCATCGCAAGGGTTAACTTTCCGGGACCCGAGGCGAGATCCTCGAGCTTGCGCGCCGCCGGCCGGCGGGCACGCATCATTTCAATTCCGGCAACCGGCTCCAGCGCTCGGAGGAGCACGCAGCCCGGCCGCCCCTCCGGCTCACAGACCAGATTCAAGCACTCGTACACGCCGTAAATCAGATACACGTAGGCATGTCCGGGAGGGCCGAAGATCACCCGCGTCCGGCCGGTAACGCCCCGAGCCGAGTGCGACGCCAGGTCGTCACCGCCGAGGTAGGCTTCGGTCTCCACGATGATCCCGGCGGTGCGCCCGTGAACCAGGATCTTGCCCAGCAGGGCGCGGGCGACTTCGACCGTGGGCCGCCCGTAGAAGGCCCGCCGGAGAACAGCTCCAAAGGCCATTTCCCCCTCAACCTGTCCTACAGTAACAAATATGCGATTGTTTACCGGGTTGGATTTGCCGGCGGAAGTGGTGGGCAATCTCGAGCAACTGCTGGAACGCCTCCGGCCGAAAGCCCGGATCCAGTGGAGCCCTCCGGCGAACCTGCACGTCACCACGAAGTTTATCGGCGAGTGGCCGGACGCGCGGTTGGCGGAGTTGCAGGCTGCGCTCGCGTCTCTGCCGGCACGCGGCGTCATCACCGTCCGCATCCGCCAACTCGGCTTCTTTCCCAATCCTCATTCTCCCCGCATCTTCCATTGCGGAATTGATGCGCCGGGTTTGGAAGCTCTGGCGAAAGACACTGACCGCAGCACGGCGAAACTGGGCGTCGAGAGCGAGAAGCGTGCCTATTCTCCTCACCTTACGCTGGCCCGCATCAAAGAAAGGATTGACCTCCAACCGCTTCGTGAGGGAATCGCCGCCCTGCCTTCACAGGACTTCGGCAGCTTCCAGGTGGATCGATTCTTTCTCTACCGGAGCAAGTTGCACCCCTCCGGTTCCGTGTACACTAAACTTGCGGAGTTTCCCCTCACAAGCTGATGATTGCGCTCCTCGCTGTTCCAATCGCCTACCTCCTCGGCGCGATACCATTCGGATACCTCCTGGTGAAATGGAAGACCGGAGCGGATATCCGCGGTGCGGGCAGCGGCAATATCGGTGCGACCAACGTCCTCCGGACCACCGGGCGCCTGGCCGGCGTGGCTACGCTTCTTCTGGATATCGGAAAGGGCTACCTGGCGGTCTGGCTTGCCGGCCGGTTGTCGGATCAGGGCCCCTGGTGGATGAGTGCGGCAGCTCTCGCGGTCATGGCGGGACACGCCTTCCCCGTGTTTCTGCGTTTTCAGGGTGGCAAGGCGGTGGCCAGTTTCGTGGGCGCGTTCCTGTACCTGACGCCGCTCGCGCTCGCGGCCGTACTGGTGGTATTCGTCGTTACGGTGGCCTGGACACATCACATCTCGATGGGCTCGATTGTCGCCGCCGCCACCTTTCCATTGGGCGTCTGGCTCATTCTACAGCCCCCTTTGCCGGTCATGGCCGCTTCCCTCCTGGGCGCTGCGTTCATTATCTACAGGCATAGTAGTAATATCGAACGCCTGCGCACGGGGAAGGAACACCAGTTCCGTCTGTGAAGAAGCTGGCCATTATTGGCGGGGGAAGCTGGGGGACAGCCTTGGCCATCGTACTGGCGCCGCGGTTTCCCGTGGAACGCCTCTGGGTCTTCGAGGCCGATCTCGCCGCCCGGATGCGAAGTTCGCGGGAAAACGATATCTATCTCCCCGGGTATCAACTGCTGCCACACATCGAAGTGACCAGTGAGCTGGGCGTCGCCCTGGACGGCGCGGAGATTGTCCTGAGCGTCATGCCGTCCCACCTGGTGCGTTCGATTTATCACCAGATGTTGCCCTTCCTCCGCGAATCGATGGTCTTCGTGAGCGCGACGAAGGGCCTGGAAAACGGCACCCTGCTGCGGGTATCGGAGGTCATCCGGGAGGTGCTCCAGACGCGGTTCCAACCCCGGGTGGCGGTCATTTCGGGGCCGACATTTGCCAGGGAAGTGGCGCGTTTTGAGCCCACTGCGCTGGTGGCCTCATCCTCCGATCCAACTGTGGCGGAGTCCGTTCAAGGGGCGTTCTCCGGACCCTCCTTCCGCCTCTACACCAGCACGGATACTATTGGTGTAGAAATTGGCGGCTCCATTAAAAATGTAGTCGCTATCGGTGCGGGCGTGTTACATGGTATGGGGCTCGGTCATAACGCCGGGGCGGCATTGATCACCCGGGGGCTCGCGGAGATAACCCGGCTGGCGGTCGCCATGGGGGGAAAGCCGCAAACCATGGCCGGGCTCGCGGGATTGGGTGACCTGGTGTTGACCTGCACGGGAGAATTGAGCCGGAATCGCACGGTCGGCGTGGAACTGGCCCACGGCCGGCAACTGGACGAGATTGTCAACTCCATGAGGATGGTGGCGGAAGGGATCAAGACCACGAATGCCGCGGTGGATCTGGCGAGGCAGTACTCCGTGGAGATGCCCATCTCCCAACAGATGTTTCAGATGCTACACTTCGGAATATCTCCGCGCGAAGCGATTCAACGCCTCATGGAGCGGTCGCTGAAAGGGGAATGAACGGGAATGTAATTTTCCCCGGCGCAACGCAACCTCGGATGTCTGAACGGGTTAAGACCGGTATGGGAGCTGCAGCGGCGGCTCTGGATTACGACGCGGAGTTGATGCTTCGCGTAAAGGAGGGCGATGGTGCGAGCTTTGGCGTGCTTCTGGAAAAACATCGCTCGTCGGTCGTCCACTTTCTATATAGAATGGTCCAGAACCACGCGGTCGCCGAAGAATTGGCGCAGGATGTGTTCCTGCGGGTTTATCGTTCGCGGAGCAGTTATGAGCCGACCGCGAAATTTACAACGTGGCTGTTCCGGATTGCGACACACCTGGCATTGAACGCGCTCCGGGATGGTAAGAACGAGCGGTTGCAGGAGCGTTTGGATGACGACTCGTCCGACATGCCGGCCAGACAGGTATCGGATCATCGTCCATCCGTGGAACAGTCGATGGTGCATCGGGCCAGGCTGGACGAGGTTCGTCAAGCCATCAAAGGGCTGCCGGAGAAACAAAGAGCAGCGGTTCTGATGCACAAGTATGAGGAAATGGAGTACTCGCAGATCGCGGCGGTGTTGAGCTGTTCGGAATCTGCGGTGAAGTCGTTGCTTTTCCGGGCGTACGAGACACTGCGCGCCCGATTGGCCCATATGGCCTAGGGAAGAAGAGGATTGTATGAAGTGCCCAATCGGTTCTCAGGAACATAAGGAGCTGCTTCTGGCATACGGATCTCGGAGTCTGGATGCCGGACAAACCGCGAAACTGGAGGCGCACTTGAGGGAGTGCCCGGCATGCCGCGAACTTGCCGGCGCTCAAAAGACGGTCTGGGAAGCTTTGGACACCTGGGAGGCTGCCCCCGTTTCGGTGGACTTCGACCGCCGGCTCTATCAGCGTATCGAGAAGGAGGTTTCGTGGTGGGACCTGCTGATGAGGCCCTTCCGCCCGCTTCTGATTCGCCAGGGCTTACCGATCGCCGCCATGGCTTGTCTGGTGCTGGTGGCGGGTCTGCTGATTCAGCGTCCGTCGGGCAGTCCGCAGGATGTGGCGCCGGAGTCCGCCAAGGTGGAGGCGATGCCGCCCGAGCAGGTGCAGCATGCCCTCGACGAAATGGAAACGATGCGGGAGTTTAATCGGCTGCTTCGTCCGGAGGCTGCCGACCCCAAGATGTAAACAATGGCCCGTATCCTCCACATCGTTGGGCTGCTCTTGCTGGCAGCGGTTGGGGGCATGTGCGACCAGGCCAAGGCGGTAAAGCCTCCACCACCTCCGAAAAAGGAGGCGCCGCCCCGGAAAGCCCCCGGGGCCGGGGTTTCGCCCAAAGCGGGACCCCGGATTACCAATCCCGCCAGCCCGGCCGCCCGCCTGTACCAGGCCAGCCCCGAAGAGCGCGAGCGCGCCATCGAAAAGCTCCCCCCCGCCCAGCAGGAGCGCGTCAGAAATCAGCTCCGGTATTTCGACAGCCTGCCGAAAGACCAGCAGGAAATCATGATCCGCCGCACCGAGCGCCTGAACGCCATGCCTCCCGAGAAAAGGCGCGCGTTCATGCTGCAGGTGCAGAACATGAACCGTCTCCCGCCCGACCGCCAGCAAGCCGTCCGCAGTGCCCTGCGGCGGCTGCAGGTCATGCCCGAGGAGCGCCGGATCCAGGTTCTGAACAGCCCCCAGTTCAAAAACAGGTTCTCTCCCGAAGAGTGGAAAATGATTGCGGACCTCTCCGAAGTCATGCTGCCTCCCCTCTAAACCCAATACTGTTCACTTAGGACCAGAGACTTCCGGATCTTCCGGAGCGGCATGGATCGCCGGGGGGCAAAGCACCCCAACCGGTAAGGTGTGATACGACAACTTCGACGTGAGCGGGAACGGGACTTCAAGGCAGTGACCGTGGTCAGTGTCGTGTTTGGGGTATTCTCCGAGTTGCCGATTCACTCGAAGCGATGCCACGGCACGCGAGGTAAGCAAAGGCGTAGTGTTTTTGATAACATAAGCGGTGCACCTGGAGTGACGCAGTCTCGTTCCGGGCACCGTCAACCTTCGTCTCGGCTCTGTGCGCCGTCTTGCGTACGAGGCGGCCGACTGCGGGCTCCTCAGCACAGACTTGGTCGCCGGGATACGGCGAGTCAAGGGCGTAAAGAAACTGGGAGTAAGGCTCGGCAACTGGTTGACCGCCGAGCAGGGGCAAGCTCTTTGGCAGGCGCCAGACTGCGGGCAGGTGAAGGGCAAACGGGATCGGGCGGTTCTTGGGCCGCTGCTCGCCTGCGGACTTCGGCGCCACGAGCTCGCGGCGTTGACTGTTGGCCTCTCCAGCAGCGCGAAGGGCATTGGGCAATCGTAGACCTGCGCCGCAAAGGTGGTCACGTTCGAACCGTTCCCGTTCCGGATTGGGTGCATGGCCTTGTGGATGACTGGACAACGGCGGCTGGAATCAACGCCGGTAGTCTCTTTCGGCGCGTGAGCAGCGCCGGAAATGTCTGGGGCGAAGCTGTTACGGAAAAGCTGGTCTGGCACGTCGTCAAGGAGTTTGCCGCCAAGATTGGCGTCAGCAAACTCGCGCCGCACGACCTCAGAAGAAGTTGTGCTCGCCTCTGCCGTGCCGCCGGGCGGCGAACTGGAGCAGATGCAATTTCTTCTTGGGCACGTTTCCGTGCAGACGACCGAGCGCTACCTCGGTTGCAGCGGATTTCATCGGCGGTGAATGACCGTATCGGAATCGAACCTAAAGCCTGAGCGTCGGCTTCGGAAGAGTGGCCGACCATCCACCCAAAGTCCCAAGCGTCAATCCGGATAACCCAAAAATAACTGGTCCAAAACCCCCTTGCACTTTCGCGTTAGCGTAAGCGATTAATAACCAAGCAATTTGTCTGAATGACCGGTTATATTGCGCTTAAACTGGTCCAATCTGGGCATGCCTCCTCCAAGTCTCGCATCCTGCTGGAATTTATGTCCTGACCGCTCAGGCCCGCATTTGGTTTGGCTGGGGGGCAGATGTTGGATTCTACGGCGTCACCGAGGAGAATCCTGTCAAGTTCCCATATCGGACGTAACTGACTAATGCGGCGCAACGAGGCCGGCGACAGCGGATGCGTGCGATCCATCCTTCCGCATGGCGCTGTCGTAGGGACTGTAAAATCGAGGCGCCACAATCAGTTTGCAAGCTGGCTGGCTAGCCATGTTCGGGCGAACTCCCAATCGCGTTTCAGGGTGGCTATCGAGATGTTCAGAGCCTCGGCAGCCTCGGCTTCGCTGAGACCCCCGAAAAAACGCAATTCAATTACTTTGGCCGCCCGCTCGTCGAGCGCCTGCAAACGGGTCAGGCTCTCATCAACCGCCAGCAGTTGTTCATCAAGTTCCCAGGTTCCACCGTCGGATTCCAATAGCTCGAACAGGATCTGGCCGCCACCGCGTTTCTCGCTGAGAACGCGGCGTGCGTGGTCCACCAGTACGCGCCTCAACTGCTGGGCTGCAACAGCGAAGAAATGAGCCCGATCTTTCCAGTCGACTGGGCCGGAGCCGCACAGCCGCAGGTACGTCTCGTGCACGAGAGCCGTGGTCTGCAGGGTGTGTTCCCGGCGCTCGCGCCGCATCTCCCGGGATGCTATGCGATGCAACTCGGCGTATACAAGTTCTATTAGTTGGTTAGCAGCTCCCTGATTGCCTCCCCGCCATTCCGTCAGAAGGCCAGTGATTGTGTGAGAACCTTCAGCCATATTCACCATCAATCGATTCGTGAGCTGATATTCGCCCCCGCTGCGCTAATCAATTGGGGCTACCAGAATGGTCAGAGCTACGCCTTTCGGGGACTAGAGCTATCATACCTGATCAGCGCCCCAGAGCGAGGTTTTATGACGCCGGAACGCCTGCGTAGAATTCGGGATGTTTTTGAAGCTGCTTTGGAGATGGGCCCAGAGGCGCGGGAAGCTTTTCTGGAGCGGGAATGCCAGGCCGATGGAGATCTCCGGAAGGAGGTCGAGCGTCTGCTGGGCGTGCGGGAACACTTGCCTGAATGGCTCGCTGGACCGCTGCTCGGCCCGGCGGGGCCGGTCCTTGATGCTATGGCAAAAGCCGCGCCTGGTATGGAGGGCCGGGACTTGCGTGGGTACGAACTGATCCGTGAGATCGGCCGTGGAGGCATGGGCACCGTATACCTGGCGGAGCGCGCTGATGGCACATATCGCAAGCAAGTGGCCATCAAAATCGTTCACGCCGAAAAGAACAGCAGGGAAATCCTGGAGCGGTTTCGCCGCGAGCGCGAGATCCTGGCATCGCTGGATCACCCCAATATTGCGAGGCTCCTCGACGGCGGCAGTACCGAAGAGGGGCTGCCGTACTTTGTCATGGAGTTTGTCGATGGCCGACCGATTCATCGCTTCTGCGACGAGCGCAAACTGAATGTCGGCCAGCGCATCGAACTGTTCCGCAAGGTCTGCACCGCTGTTCAATACGCGCATCAGCACCTGGTGGTACATCGCGATCTGAAGCCCGCCAACATCCTGGTTACGGCCGATGGAACGGTCAAGCTGCTCGACTTCGGCATTGCGAAGCTTCTCGATACGGCGCCCACGGGAGAGTTGCCGGCCACGGTCACGATTATGCGGCTGATGACTCCCGAGTATGCGAGTCCGGAGCAGGTAATGGGAGGAAAGGCCATCACCACGCTCTCGGATGTTTACTCTCTCGGAGTGGTGCTCTACGAGTTATTAACTGGACATCGGCCGTACCATCTGCTGAGTGCGGCGATGCACGAGGTCGCGCGCAAGATTTTGGAAGAGGAGCCGACGCGCCCCAGCGATATTGTGTCAACCAGCGAGGAGGGAGTGGCGGGCGAACGAGGAAAGCAACTCATCACGCCGAAGGCGGTCAGCGAAGTGCGCGAAGGTGACCCGAATCGGCTGCGGAAGCGCCTGCAAGGAGACCTGGACTCGATCCTTCTGACCACTCTCCGGAAGGAACCGGTCCGGCGGTACAGCTCTGTGGAAGCCCTCAGCGACGATCTGCGCCGCCATCTCGACAACCTCCCCGTGATCGCTCGTGAAGACACCTTCTGGTACCGGGCGGACCGGTTCGCTCGCCGCCATCCGGGAGGAGTAACTGCGGGTTCTATGGTTGCGCTATTATTGGCCGCCGGTCTTGGCACGGCGACTTGGGGAGCGCGGGTTGCGCTCCGGGCCGCCCAGGAGATCTTGCCCAGCAGGGCGATGACGGCACCGCTGATGGCGATGTTTCTGTGTTGCACGCTGGCGCAGTCGGTAGGCTCCGTCTATCTCACGCGCGCCAAGAGCCTCCGCGCAGCGGGCGCCTTGGCTGGTGGCCTGCCGGTCGCGGCCGCCCTGATGATCGGGTATAGGCTGGGCCATTCTATCGGATGGTGGCTAAGCCGGTTCACGAGGGATGCCACCCCGAAGTCGCAATTCTCCCCAGTGTTCTTCCTGTCGATCGCGCTTGCCGGCACGGCGTATCTGCTCGTATGCTGGCGCGTCAGCCGACGTTTTGGTTGGGTTGGACTAACTGCCTTCATCGTCGCGCTGTCGGGACTATTCGCCCTCCAGGACCGCTTCTTCTGGGCCCCTGCCTTGAATAATGTGACGGTTGGGATTTATCCACTGGTAACGGATGCAGCGCTCTGGGCCGTTGGATTCGTACTCGGATATGCCGTTATGCGTCTGATCGCCGGGCCCGCCCGCGATGATCCGTTCGCCCGCAGATCCTGATCCCGTCCGAATCACGCAGGAAACTTTGAGCCGTTTCCACGTGAACCTGCGCTAAGCAAGGTGAAATGGTTTCGGGAAATCGAAACGGAGCGAGGCAACTGATGAACACAAAGGAGATGATCATGAAGCGCAGTACCATCGGAAAGACTTTCGCAATCGCAGCGGTCGCCGCACTTGCCCTGGGCATAGCACCCGCAGCGAAGGCCGACAACAAGGGATGCTCTAACGCAATGCTGAAAGGCACTTTCGTACACACCGCCAGCGGATTCGAGACGGCCCCGCCATCCGTCGCCGGCCCGCTCGTCGGCGTAGGGACGGATACATTCGACGGAAATGGCGGTGTGGTCACCACTGCGATGCTAAGCATAAATGGCAACATAGTCCCCGTCGCCGCGCAGGGCACATACAAAGTGAATCCCGATTGCACCGGCACTTACAAACTCCCTGGCACTACCTTATTCTTCGTGATCGGCGATAGCGGGAATGAGATTCATGCTATCTGTATAGACCCGGGCGTCGTCCTCAGCCACACCTTCCGGAGGCAATTTCCAGTGGGCGATTAAAGACAGTGCGGGCTTCCCGGCTTGCGGGCGACCCACAGGCCGGGAAGAGACGGCGATGCAGGTCTTGGCCCACGGCCCGGGCAGCCCCGTTTTTTTCTGTTACGGGGGAGTTTACGGGAACGGTTTCCGGAGTGGCTACGGACCAGGGCTCTCAAGACGGGCAGCGATAGAACTACAAATGCGCGTACTCCGGGTCGCGGCGCTCCCCACAGCAGCCCGGTTGATCGCGAAATCAGGCGGCCAGCTGATCCACTGCTGGCCGCCGGCCAGACACTATCCTGCGACCGGCAGGCTCGGCGGCGACGTACCGTATCGCCGCTGAGACGGTCCGGAAAGGCGCGCTACCGACGATATGGGATTCGCGGTCGCGTCGGCGATCACACGCCGCGCCGTGGTTAGATCGGAGTCAACGATGAAACCCCTGATCGGCTACGGCTCAAG
>DATJWB010000252.1:0-36071 GCA_035501495.1 Bryobacteraceae bacterium
CGGCATCGTGCTCGGCCAGCTCTTTTCGAAAGCACTCGGCGACCGCAAGGGCATCAATCGCGCCGGGTACTTCGTCCTTCCCATGGACGAAACCCTCGCCGTGGTCGCCCTCGATCTCGGTGGCCGCCCCGTCCTGGTCTACAAAGACCTGGTGAAGGTACGCCTCGTCGGCGACCTCCAAACCGAGCTCGTGGAAGACTTCTTCGGCGGCTTTGCCAACCACGCCGGTGCCAACGTCCACTGCAAAGTCCTCTACGGCCGGTCGAATCACCACAAGATCGAAGCCCTCTTCAAATGTTTCGCGCGCGCCATGAAGTACGCGTGCTCGAAAGACGCGCGCCTGAAAGGCCAGTTGCCGTCAACCAAGGGACTCTTATGATCACCATCATCGACTATGGTGCCGGGAACCTCGCGAGCGTCCGCAACGCGCTCGCAGAAGGCAACGTGGAACACACCATCGTCAATACTCCCGAGGCGCTCCACGGGGCCGAGAAAGTCATCCTGCCTGGCGTTGGCCACTTCGGACAGATGATGAACGCTCTTGACGCGTTGCGGCTCCGCGAGCCACTCGTCGAATACATCGCCGGCCTCGGGCCGTTTCTCGGAATCTGTCTCGGCATGCAGGCATTGTTCGAAGGAAGCGAGGAAGCTCCCGGGGTCAAGGGCTTCGGCATCTTGCCGGGCATGGTCCGCCGCTTTCCCGCCGATGCTCGCGTGCCCCACATGGGCTGGAACCAGCTCGAGGATCGCACCGGATGCGGCAAGGGCCAGCCGATGGAGTACCGGTATTTCGCCCACAGCTACTACTGCCCCGACGATCGCTCCATCGCCTGTTCGGTTTGTACGTACGGCGGCGTCACCTTTATGTCCTCGCTGCAACACCGCAATTGCCTCGGAGTGCAGTATCACCCCGAGAAGTCGGGACCCGGGGGCGTGCGCGAGTTGCGGAGGTTCGCGTGCTAGCCAAGCGCATCATTCCCTGTCTCGATGTCACCGGGGGCCGGGTGGTGAAGGGCGTCCACTTCGTCAATCTGCGCGATGCGGGCGACCCGGTGGAGCTCGCCGACCGCTACAATCGCGATGGAGCCGACGAGGTGGTCTTCCTCGACATCACCGCCTCGAGCGACGCCCGCGAAATCATGGCCGGCGTGGTGGCCCGTACCGCCCGGCGCGTCTTCATTCCGCTCGCCGTCGGAGGCGGCATCCGTTCCATCGCCGACGCCCGCCGCATCCTCCTCTCCGGCGCCGACAAGGTCTCGGTGAACACCGCCGCTGTCCGCCGCCCGGAACTGATCACCGAGCTTTCGCAGGAGTTCGGAGCCCAGGCCGTCGTGCTCGCCATCGATGCACGCCGCCACACCCCCGGGCAATGGCACGTCTTCACGCGGGGCGGCCGCGACGACGAGGGCATCGACGCCGTCGAGTGGGCCGCGCGCGGCGAGGCGCTCGGCGCCGGCGAGATTCTGCTTACCTCCATGGACACAGACGGCGTCCAGGACGGCTTCGATTGCCCGCTTACCCGCGCCGTCTCGCAAGCCACCCACATCCCCGTGATCGCAAGCGGCGGCGCCGGCACCCCCGAGCACTTCGTTCGCGTCCTGACCGAGGGGTGCGCCGACGCCGCCCTGGCCGCTTCCATCTTCCACTACGGCACCTACACCGTGAACCGGTTGAAAGAGGAACTCGACAAGCGCGGCATCCCCGTGAGGTTGCCGGCATGATCATTCCCTGCATCGACCTCATGGATGGCAAGGTCGTGCAGTTGGTCCAGGGCCGTGAAAAAGCCCTGGAGGGCGACTCGCCCGTCGAAATGCTCCGCCGCTTCGCCGGGTTCCCCGAAATCCAGGTGATCGATCTTGACGCCGCCATGGGCAGGGGTTCGAACGATGGGCTCGTGCGCATGCTGGCATCTCGCGCCGTAACGCGCGTCGGCGGAGGTGTACGAACCGTCGATCGCGCCCAGGCACTCATCGCCCAAGGCGCCCGCAAAGTCATCGTGGGCACAGCCGCGTTCCAGTCCCAGAGCATCAACGCGCCATTTCTCACAGCTCTCTGCGACGCCATCGGCCGCGACCGCATTCTCATCGCGCTCGATTCCAAGGCCGGTCGCATCGTGGTGAAGGGTTGGCAGGAGTCCACGGAGCTCACCGCCGAGAGCGTGCTCCAGTCCCTCGAGCCCTATTGCGGTGGATTCCTCTGCACTTATGTAGACAAGGAAGGCATGCTGCAGGGCACCGACCTCGACTGGTTCGGCCGCCTCCGCCGCGCCACTTCACGGGAGTTGACCGCCGCCGGCGGAATCACCACCCTCGACGATGTGCGCGCCCTTCAGGAAATGGGAGTGCACGCCGCTCTAGGAATGGCGATCTACACCGGCCGCCTGAAGTTGGAAGATTTACGAAAACTGGGCCAGCCGAGTGGCGCCCGGGAATCTGGTGATCTGCACGATTCCGTTGGATAGCGTTGGATAGACTGATACCGGTCCACTTCGCCGCTCCTCCCTGCACTCCGGAGTCAGTAACCGGGCCCGGGTGTCCGGAGCGGCTGCAAGCGCCAGTACGCATCCGCTCCTCTTGACGATTGATTGCGGCTTCGGTGTTGTTTCTTGCGCCTTCTTATCGCGTGAACAATGATCCGTGGAGCCGTGTTTACCAACCGGCTACCGTCCACTATACTTACACCTAAGATGCCAACGTCCCCTAAGCAGTTTCTGCACTCGCCAGCCCAGGAGCCGCATCGCGAACGAACCAAGGCGCTCTTGCGCGACCACCCGGAGCTGCGGCGGCTGATTGGCCGGAATCCCCGCACGGCACTGATGATCCTGGGTTGTGTTTCACTCCATGTAGGGCTGGCCTTTCTGGTACGGGGCGCGCCTTGGTGGCTGATCCTGATGTTGGCGTTCACCGTCGGAGCCTGCGCGAGCCACGCTTTGTGGACGCTGATCCACGAGTGCGCGCACAACCTGGTGTTTGGCAGGACCTACCTGAACACGCTGACTTCGATCATGGCTAATGTGCCGCACCTATTGCCCAGCGCGGTCTCGTTTCAGCGATATCATCTCAAGCATCATGCTTTTCAAGGTGTGTACGAGTTGGATGCCGACTTACCCAGTTATTGGGAGGCCCGTTTAATCGGTAATTCTGCTGTCCGGAAGGCTCTTTGGCTACTGCTGTTTCCTGTTTTTCAGGTCACGCGCCCCCCGCGCCTCAGGGAAATTCGCATGTTCGACCGCTGGATCGTGTTGAATGTCGTGGTGCAGATCGCGTTCGACGCCGCCATTTACATCTTTTTCGGTCCGAAATCGTTTCTTTATCTGGGAGCGTCGTTTTTCTTTTCTGTGGGCCTGCACCCATTGGGCGCCCGTTGGATCCAGGAACACTACCTGCTGGCCCCTCCGCAGGAAACCTACAGTTACTATGGCTCCGCCAATCTGGTGGCGTTCAACGTGGGATACCACAATGAGCATCACGACCTTCCATCAGTCCCGTGGAACCATCTTCCGGACATCCGAGACGCCGCGCCGGAGATGTACGATTCGCTGGTGCACCACAGTTCGTGGACCAGGTTGCTGCTGAAGTTCATTTTCGATCCGGGGATTTGCCTGTTCTCGCGACAGGTACGCACCGAAAGAGGCCGCCTGGCGCCGAACGCCGACTTCAATCCAGATGTCGAATTCCTCGAAGTTCCCCCGACTGCTTAAGAGAGCCGAAGAATCGTATGAATACCGGGAGCTGAGCCACATGTCATAAACCAGGCGCTTGAGGCAGCGCGACGCGGGACACGCTCAAAGAAAAAGGCGCGGCTGAGGCCGCGCCTTCTCGACCGTGACCAGTCTTCGCTTTAGAAAGTAAAATGAGCGAAAATCTGGAGGAACCGCGAGTTGCTGCTGTAGAACTGGTCGAAGCGCCCGAAGAGCGGGTCGCTGGGAACCAGATCATTGCGGGCATTCGTATAGCCGCGGCTGGCTACGTCGTTGAGGTACCCGCCGGTATATTGGGCGTGGTTCAAAAGGTTGTAGAAGGAGGCGCCGACATCAAACGAACGGTGTTCGGTTATGGTGAAGCGCTTCTTCAGGTTGAAGTCGATGTTATTGATCGGGTGAAGCGGGAACGTGTTGCGGCCGCTGTTAGCGAGTGCGCCGACGCCTGCGACCACGTAGCGGGCGTTCGGATTGTTTGCTACGTAGGCCACGATGGCGGAGGCGCTGGTCGTCGGCTGGCCCGTCGAGCTGTATCCAGTGACGCCGCTGCCGAGATTGCCGGCTCCCGCTGGGTTGGTGATGACTCGGTCGCCCGCGCTATCGCCGTTGCGGTTAGAATCGATGCCGCTCTGCACGGTCGCGAACTCGGGCGATTCGTAAGTGTAGGTTCCGGAGATATTCCAGTTACCGACCAGGTTCTTCATGAACCAGTTGCCGCCTTTAAACGGCCGGAACTCATAGATCGGCGTGAAGGTGAAGCGCTGGCGGCGGTCCAGGGCGGACGTAGACCAATCGGCCTTCAGATTCTGGAAGTCCTGGGCCCGGCGCGGCGTCAGATATGTGGAAAAGTTGGTCGCCGTAGCATCGTCCTCGTTGTGGCTCCAGGTGTAGGCCGCGATGTAAGACAACCCGTGGGCGAAACGACGATTGAGCTGCACGGCAAGTCCGTGATACGTGGAAGTCGCTTGCGGCGCGTAGCCGACGATATTCGAGAACGATCCTTTGCAGGCGAGATCGTTATAGTACAAGCTCGCGGTTCCGCACGGGACGATATTCGACTCGACCTGCGACAAAGTCTTGGTCAGGCCGGCCAGCGTTGCAGCGCTGGGCAGGCTGAAGTAGGTCGGAATGAAATTGCTGGGGTTGATTTCCGCTCCCACGTTCAACCGGGTCTGGTTCCACAGGTGGACGCCACGAGTGCCCGTATAACGAACTTCCAGGGTGTAGTCCTTTGCAAACACATGCTGGACGCCGAGGGTCCAGGTGAGTCCGTAGGGCCGCTTGCCGCCGAACGTGTAAGACGCGATCGGCCCAAGAGCTCCAACCGGGTCGGTGGGCAACGGGACGGCGGTACCGGGGAGGCCGCCGCTCGCCAGGAAGCCGGTCGGCGCGCATTTAGGGCCTGGGCAATCGTTGGTCTGTTGGAAGTAGGGCGGCGCGGCGTTGGAGGTCAGGTTGGAGTAGACCAGATCGTAGGCCTGTGCGAAACCGCCGCGAATCGACCAGGCACCCGTGGGTCCGGGTGAGTAGGCAAACCCGAGACGGGGCGCGAAGTTAGTATTGTCGTAATACGGACGGCCGAAGTTGATACCGGAGATGCTGCTGGCCGGCGCACTGGCCACCTGATAGCGTGATGCCACCGGAACGGTCGCATATTCGTAGCGAACTCCGAGGTTCAAGGTGAGATTGCTGCGGAGGCGGATGTCATCGTTGGCATACCCGGCATACTGCAGGAAGCCGACCGGATAGCTGGTCGCGCCCGCGCTCCGTTCGCCGAGCACATCCGGAGCCTGGTCGGTGAGGAACAGCTCGAGGGTGGAGTATTCGTAATTCCCGGTGACGCGCTGGATGAAGTAGTTCGACGCGATCATGTCGATGAAGTCGCCGCCCACCTTGATGGTGTGCCGTCCCATGACCTTCGAGAGGTTGTTGGTGACCTGGAAGAGGTTCTGGATGGAACCGGAAGGACCGACAGGCCCCCAACTCAGGCCGTTCAACTCATCGATCTGGAGCACCGGAAAGGCGTCGAGGCCCGGGTAGGTCTCTGACGTTCCGGGCAGTTGGTTGAAGTTGCGGCTGAAGGAGGTGCGGAACTCGTTCTGCAACGTCGGACTGAAGTTATGGAACTCCGAGACATTGAAGGCGTAGTTATTGTTCGGCTGACTTGCATTGAAGGTTGGAACCGTGGCGGCAACGATGCTGGACTGCTTGTTATAGATCCAGCGTCCGCGCAGTTGGTCGCTCGTGCTCATGTTGTAGTCGATCGAAACCAGCGCGTTGTAGTTGTTGGTGTAAACCGGGTTGTTGAACGCGATCGAGCCGATCGGGATGTTCTGACCAAGAACACTGACCGTACCCTGGTCATTGGCGGCAGCGGCCGGAATGTACTTCTGCATATCCTGCAGATTGGTCTTGCTGATCCCGGCGAGGCCGCCCAACTGCGAATAGCCCGCGCCGGTCGGCGCATACAGAGGCGCCCCCGGCACAGCGGCCTGGCCGATGGGGTTGTACTCGAAATTTCCGAAGTAGAAGAGCTTGTTCTTGAAGATCGGGCCGCCAATGGTCGCGCCGAGGCGGTTGTTATCGTAGCGGGGAAGCGACGTCAGGCCCTGCGTCCAGAAGAGGGAGTCGACGGCGTTGAGCTTGCGGTTCTGGAGGTATTCGTAGAGGTTGCCATGCACCTCGTTGGTGCCGCTCTTGACGATGGCCGTAAAAATACCCCCCGATCCGCCGCCGAATTCCGGTGAGAACTGGTTCTGCAGCAGGGTGAACTCGGCGATCGCTTCGTTCGAGGTGCCCATCAGGGGCGCGGGGTTGTAGTAATTGTTGTTGCTGACGCCGTCGAGGAAGAACGAGTTGTTGTCGGGCCTCTGTCCGGAGATTGCCGGACCGAAACCCTGGCCGACGCCACCTGAGGTTGAAACCCCGGCGCCCATCAAGGCCAGATTGTAGATGCCGGAGCCCTGCGCGGTTTGCGGGAGTTCCGAAACCTGCTGGGTGTTGAAGGTGGTTTGGATCTGGGCCGTCGTGGTATCGATGACTGCCGAGGCCGCACTCACTTCGACCGTCGTCCCGACGGCGCCGACCGCGAGTGTCATGTTCACCGTCAGGACGTTTCCTAAGGTGAGTTCCAGCCCGTTCACAGTGGATGTAGTGAATCCGGCGGCGGAACCGGTGAGCGTGTAGCGGGCTACCGGCAGGTTGCTGAATCGGTACACGCCGGAGGCGTTGGTCACCACAGTGGTCTTGACTCCCGTGGCGTCGTTGGTCGCGATAACCGTCGCCGCTGGAATGGCCGCGCCGCTGGGATCGGTGATGGTCCCGGTCAAGTCGCCGCTGATTGCCTGCGCGAGACCGGCCGTGGGAATGAATAGCAGGATCGCCAGTAGAGCGATCGCGCGGAATTTATTGTGGATGGTAAGTCCGGCGGCGCCGCCCGAGTGTTTAGAAGAGCCTGAGTGCAGGCCCGAAGCAACCGATTTCATGTATCCCCTCTCGTTTGGTCCGAAGGACCGGCCGGACAATCACAACCACGCCGCCTTGATAGGGTCCCCAACAACTATTTCAAGGCCTTAGCTCTCTCGCCCGGCAGTAACTAACCCGCGGTAATTGGATTCCGTTTACGGATTTCTCCGTGAATCTGGGCGTGCCGATAGCAATTTCATCACCAATCTGTTATCGAATGTAAAAATCTTGGATCTTATTGATGAACCATACATTTACAACTCCAGGGTCCGGCCTGATCTATGAATTTCAGTAGAAGTCGCGGTGTGAATCCCAAGCCCCATAGATTCCGAGGCTCTCAAACGGCTACCGCCTTTGCATCAGCTTCAGGTGGATTGAACCGGTCGACTTCGCAGACTCGTTCATGTTGCGACCAAGCGCTGGGGACTTCACCCGTCACGTCGATCAGGTTTTCCCTCACGGCGCGTACGGGACCGGCGGCGGGAATTCGGTCCGGCATCTGTGGTGTGCAGCCTCGAGGCAATTCAAATTGCGAGGGTTCGTACGCTCGCCGCTCCCATGCTAAGCTGTATATGGTCATTGCATCACGTTTTTTGAATCCGCTGGAAGGGCTTCCGACTGCTCGTCATCTCGGCTGTACCATCTTCAGTCAATTCGTTCGTGGTGAGATCGCGAGAAGGAGTAAAGATGAAAGAAACAGGCACCGTAAAGTGGTTTAACGCAGCGAAGGGATATGGTTTTATCCAGCGCGAGAATGGCGAGGACGTCTTCGTTCATTTCTCGGCTATTTCGGCTACGGGATATCGTTCCCTGGACGAAGGCGCTCGCGTTTCATTTATCGTAAAAAAGGGCCCCAAGGGGCTGCAGGCCGAAGACGTAAGCCTCGTCTAAGCTCTCATTCCTGGTCAGGGCAGGCCTCCCGCCTGCCCTTCAGATTTCACTCCCTCCGGGCATTCGCCCATGTTCTCCAACCGACTGCACTGGGACCAACGACCCAACCGCCTGAGCCAGACCATCGAGAGCCATCGGCGGAAGGGTGCCGCGATCCTGGATCTTACCGAGTCCAACCCCACCCACGCCGGTTTTACGTACCCGCAGGAGATCGTGAGTGCGTTGGCCGCTCCCGGGATGCTGGTGTATGAACCTGCTCCCGCGGGCCTCGTCTCGGCGCGCCAAGCCGTGGCATCGTATTATGCGGAACGCGGTCAACCTGTGGATCCGTCCCGGGTTCTCCTGACGGCCAGCACGAGCGAGGCTTACGCCTACCTTTTTAAGTTGTTGTGCAATCCCGGCGATGAAGTGTTGGTGCCGCGGCCCTCCTATCCGCTGTTCGAGTTTCTGGCGAACCTGGAATCGGTCGTCGTCCGCCAGTATTCTCTCGCCTACCGGGGCGAATGGACGATCGACCTGGACTCCATCGCCGCCGCGGTCTCCGCCCGTACACGCGCCATCATCCTGGTGAATCCGAACAACCCCACCGGCTCCTATGTGAAGCCTGTCGAACTGGAAGCATTGGTGAAGCGGGCCGCGGGGCGCGGAATTGCTCTGATCTCCGACGAAGTCTTCTACGATTTCGCGCTAATCCCGGACATCCAGCGGGTCAGCCTCGCGTCGGCGGAGGGATGCCTTTCGTTCTCGATGAGCGGTCTTTCGAAAGTTGCCGGACTGCCCCAGATGAAGCTGGGCTGGATTGTGGTCGGCGGCCCGGATCGCTTGCGCGCGGAAGCCATGGAGAAACTGGAGTGGATCGCCGATACCTACCTTTCCGTCGGTGCGCCGGTGCAGCATGCGGCCGCGCGACTCCTGGAGGCTGGAGCGGCGATACAAGCTCAGATCCGGCAGCGCACCGCGGAGAATCTGTCGGCTGGCCGAACGACGCTCGCGGGCTCGGCGGCCAATATCCTCCACGTGGAGGGCGGCTGGTACATCACGGTGCGGGTGCCCTGCCTCCGGAGCGAAGAAGAATGGGCTGTGGGCCTGCTCACCGGAGAAGGGGTCCTGGTGCAGCCGGGCTTCTTCTACGACTTCGAATCGGAGGCGTTCCTGGTGATCAGCCTGCTTACCAGTCCCGAGGTCTTTCGGGAGGGAGTGTTGCGATTGAGGCGGTATATCGAGCTGGGACAGCGTTTGTTGGGCTGAAGCCAAGGACGCGGCACGAGTGCCCGCGCCACATCGCCGTCCGGAGATCAGCCCGCGGACAGGTATTCGTGCAACAAGCCGTGGAAGTGGTGGACGCCGTTTTCGCGCTTGACCGAGAAGCGCCCTTGGTTGTAGTGGCGGGATGCGAGGCCCTTTTGCGCGGACTCGCAGACCTTGATATCTTCCTGCTGAATCTCATCGCTGAAATTGATGGTGGCCTGGGCTACCTCGCCGGTGTAAGCAAACCACTCGAAAATGGTCAGCGTGCGGCCGGCATCGAGCGGCAGGATCAGATTGCTGCTCAGATTGTCGGGATAGATATTCAGCATGAAGTTCGGGAAGATCCAGTAGTAGAGCGCATTGCGACTGTTGTCGGTGAACTCGTAGCGGCGCGCCTCGGAGCCATCGGCGCACTTGATGGGCGCGATGTGGGACGAGTGGTAGCGAAACGTCTCGACGCGGTACTGCGAGTAGTCCAGTTCGCGCATCAGACCGGGGTGCGCGGCCGGCAGGTGGTAACCCTCCAGGTAGTTGTCGATGTAGACCTTCCAGTTGCAGTTGACGATATAGTCGCGGCGGTAAGAGAAGCGCATCTGGTCGAAGGGACAGCCGAACCGCTCAATTTCGGAGGGTATGGCCGCCAGAACGTCCAAGAGCGGCGGAGCCTGCGGATCCTGATTCACAAACACGAACGGCCCCCAGGTCTCGACCCGGAACTGTGGCAGGCATACCTGCGACCGGTCCCAATTCTCCACTCCCTCGAACTCGGGAGTCGCCAGCAGCCGACCCTCGAGCGAGTAGCCCCACGCGTGATAGGGGCACCGGATCACCTGTGCCTGGCCCGTGCCCTCGGCGAGCAGGGCTCCCCGGTGGCGGCACACATTCGAAAAGGCATACAACTTCCCGTCCCGGGAGCGCGCCGCCAGGATCGGCTCGCCGGCCACGTCGCAGGCCAGGTAGCTGCCGGGCGCCGAGAGCGAATCGGTGCGCCCGACGTACTGCCACGTTCGGCCGAATATCTCGCGCCGCTCGGCTTCCAGAAACGCCGGGTCGGTGTACCAGCGTGCGGGTATGGTGGCGGCCCGCGCGAGGTCGGGGGTGAACGTATAGTCGCTCAGGTCCATGGCGAAGAATATAGCGCATCCGCCAATGAGGTAGAATCGCGAAAGTTCCATCCATATGATCACCCGCTGCCTTCTCGCAAACGCTTTCCTGATGCTCGTTCCGCTTGCCCTGGTATCCCAGCCCGTCGATCCCAACCTGTACGCGGGCATGCGCTGGCGGCTCATCGGGCCGTTCCGGGGCGGAAAGTCCACGATGGTCTCTGGAGTGCCCGGGAATCCCGCGGTTTACTACATGGGCACGGCGGGCAGCGGCGTGTGGAAGACCGTCGATGGCGGCCAGGTGTGGACCTGCGTCAGCGACTCGATGCGGCTGACCGGTATTGGCGCGGTCGCCGTGGCGCCCTCCCATCCGGATACGGTCTATGTCGGAGCATCCACGGCTGGGCCCTCCGCGGGGCTCTACCGCTCTACCGATGGCGGCAGCCACTGGGACCAGGTCGCGCTGCAGGGGCATGCGGTGATGTCTATTGTCATCGACCCGCACAATCCCGGCCTGGTGATGGCCGCCGCAGGGGACACGGGCGTAATGCGCACCACCGACGGAGGCAAAACCTGGACTTCGGTGCTGCCCGATTCGCAGACAGGGGGCGTCTGGCTCACGTTCGACCCGGACAATCCGAAGAACGTCTACGCCGGCACCCGCCCGGTCGCCGCCGGGGGACGCGGAGGGCTTGCGCCGGGTGGCCGGGGGGCTCCACCAGTGACCACGCCTGCGACCGACTCGCAGATCTACCGCTCCACCGACGAGGGCGCCACCTGGAACAAAACCAGCCCGAACGGTCTTCCGGGCGGCAACTTCGGTACGATCTCGCTGGCGGTCGCGCCGGGCACCAACGGTCTGCGGGTCTACGATTATGTTGCCCAGGGCATGTTTCGCACCGACGACGGCGGCGAGCATTGGATGCGTGCGAGCGACGATCCGCGACTGATCGGCGGCGGGCAGTTTCATGACGTGATCGTCGACCCGCGCAATGCCAATATCCTGTTCGCCACACAGACGTCGCTGTATCGATCGACCGATGGAGGCAAGACCTGGGAGTCGTATGCGGGCGCGCCCAGTGGAGCGGATTTCAACTACGTGTGGATCGACCCTGCCAACGACCGGTACCTGATTGTGGCGGTGGATCAGGGAACCGAGGTCAGCATGGATGCCGGACGCACGTGGACCACGTGGTTCAACCAGCCCACCGGGCAGATGTACAACGTCAGCACCGACCACGGCTTTCCGTTTTTTCTATACGCGGCCCAGCAGGATAGCGGCACCGTGGCCACGCCCATCGCCGGAAGGGGCGGCCAGATCACCTATCGCGACTGGTACACCACCAACGGGTTCGAATCGGCGCGGATCGTGCCCGATCCGGCCGATCCGAACTACCTGTACGCCACCGGCTGGTACGGATCGGTTCTGCGAGTCCATAAGATCACCGGCCAGACGCAGCACCTGTTCGAGCGCACTCCGAAGTATCACGAGAGCGGCTCGCCGCCGATGGGCTTTTCGCCATTCGATCCGCACACCCTGTACCTCGCGACACAGTACCTGCTGGCGACACACGACCATGGAATGCACTGGGAGACTGCCAGCCCCGACCTGACCGCCACCGGGGGCGAGGAGCAAGGCACTCAGCCGATCGGGAATCGCGCCGGACGCGGCGCCACCGGGCCCGCGATCAGCGCTCTGGCCTTTTCGCCCAAGGAGGCTAAAGAGATTTGGGCCGGCACCAGCAACGGTTTGATCCAGCTCACCCGGGATGGCGGCGCGCACTGGCAGAATGCGGCGCCCCGCGAGGTGAGCCGGTCGGGCTTCATCACCACGATGGAAGCCTCCCATAGCGACGCGGCGCGGGCGTTCGCAATCGTGGGCGCAGGTCGAGGAGGAGGGGCCGGGGGAGGCGGACGCGGAGCCCTTCCAACCGAGCCGCCGCGCATTTACCGCACCGATGATTACGGACAGAACTGGAAGATCGTCAACCACGGGCTGCCGGAAAGCACGGCGCACGCCATTCGCGAAGATCCCGAGAATCGCAACCTGGTATTTGCGGCGCTCGAGAACGGCGTGTATGTTTCGTTCAACGGCGGCGATGAGTGGCAGTCTCTGCAATTGAACCTGCCGGCGGCATCTTGCCGCGACCTCGCCATCGAGCAGAACGATTTGATCGTGGCCACCTATGGACGCGCGTTGTGGGCGATCGACAATATCAGCCCGCTGCGCGAGCTGGCCGCCAAGGCGGCACAGGTCGCCGCATCGAACGCCTACCTGTTCGCACCGGCCGAGGCGGTGCGAATGCAGTGGGACACCTACACTGACACGCCGCTGAATCCGGATGTGGCGGCGGCTGAGAATCCGCCGGATGGAGCCGTGATCGACTACTACCTGCAATCCTCACCGGCCGGCGACCTCCAGCTCGAGATCTACGATGCTGCCGGCAAACTGGTGCGCTCGTATTCCAGCAACGGCGCCACCGGGGTGGGGTACAAGGTGAACGTGCCGGATTTCTGGCTGGCGCCGCCGGCCTTGCTGCCGAAGACCGCCGGCCTCCATCGGTTCGTTTGGGACCTGCGGTATCCCGATCCCGAACAGCTTCTGTACACCTACTACGGCGTCCATGTGAATTATTTCGAATACACCTTGGCGGACCATGCCATTCCGCACAACACGCCCTGGCGCGAGCCACAGGGGCCCATGGTGCTGCCCGGGCGCTACGAGGTCCGGCTGAGGGTGGGCGGGCAGGAATACCGGCAGCCGATCGTGGTGAAGCTCGACCCGCGGCTGCCGTATTCGACGCAGGAACTGCGGAAGCAGCTGGACCTCGCGCAAGCCATCGCCGCGCGGATGGATACCACGTATCACGGGTATAACCAGGCGGCGCAGTTGCATACGGAACTGGCGGCCAGGCTGAGTGAACTGAAGCAGTCCGGCAAATCGGCCGAGACGTTGAGTGTGGCCGAGGCGCTGGATACCAAGGCGCTGGGGCTGACCGACGCTGCTGGTCCGCCCGCGGGGTTGGGACCGCTGAATCGCGATCTCGCGCGGCTGCTGGTGGCGGTGGATCAGTCGGACTCGCCGCCGGCGGAGGCGCTCGTCGAGGCGTTCGCCGGTTTGTGCCAGGACACCCACGCCGCGCTGGCGAATTGGAGCGATTTGCGGTCTCGCGACGTGCCGGATGTGAACAGGCTGTTAAAGCAGCAGTCACTGGCTCCGTTGACGGTGCCGGCGAAGGCGCTGGAGAATGCTGACTGCGAAAAATGACGCCGGGGCAATCTGCCCGCTCTCGGGACGATGTGGCGCGGGCCCTCGTGCCCATCCGCATGCGGCGCCACTCCGTCTATCTGCACATGGTTGAGGATGGGTTGGCCTCGTCTAAGCCACAAAAAACCGCTGCGGCGGCCCGAGTTTTTTCAGTACTAGTACCTTTCCGAAGAACCAAAGCGAAAAGTCGCACAAATCCAGTACTAACTCGGACTAAATACCTCCAGAGTTATATATCCAACTCCTGGAGCCACCACCCTAACTGGACAGAAGGAAAAAGCAATTCTTGTTGTTGATGAGGATTCGAACGGGCAGCCTGCAGAATGGCTGCGTAGCCGGGTCCTCGAAAGCCGTACCAACATGAAACATTACGGGATAGAGCAGTGGGTGGACTTTGCGAGGGACTTGGAGCCCACAGGCAACCGCAAGGACATGCAGGACCACCTGGATCAGGGTTGTCCGGTGTGCCGGGAGTTAGTCGGTTTCTGCGTGCAATTGGCGGCGGTCTGCAGGGGGTTGAAGGCATTCGAAGTTCCGGAAGCGTCGGCTCGGTCAGCGCGGGCCATCTTCCCTAGCCCCGCGCCACGGCGTGCGCCGCGGGTGGCGCGTTTACCCTGGGAGATTGTTTTTGACAGCTTTCTGGCGCCGGCGCCGGCCGGTTTGCGAGCGACCTGGCAGATTGGATGGCAGGGACTCTATCGCGCCGGGGACTGTTCCGTGGATCTGCGCATCGAACCGGATCTCGGTTCTTCGCGGGCGTCGGTGATCGGGCAGATTTCCAATCACGTCTCACCGGAAATCGAGATGTCGGATCTGCCGGTATATCTCAGGCAGGGGAAGACCGTGCTGGCAGAGGCGCGCAGCAATCGTTTCGGCGAATTCCAGATGGAATACGAGCAGCAGCGCAAGATGCAGCTTTGCATCTATCTTCAGGGTGGCTCGCAGTGCATCCAGGTGCCGATAAAGCGGTTGGCAGCGGACAAGCGTTCTGCGACGCACCGGGTGAATCTCCGTGCGCCCTCCGGGCCGTCGTCGTCCGGAGAGGCCGGCAGCAGGTGAGCGAAATGCGCAGGGGATCTTTTATAATGCGACACACATTGCGGACTATCCTTCTAATCTCGCTGTTTCTCCTGAGGGCATTTGCCCAGGATCATTACCTGGTACGGGCGCCTGTCTCGTCCATCAATGACATCGCCAAACGTCACGGAGTCACCTTGCTGAAATCCCTGACCGGCTCCGGGCAGGGCCTTCATGTGGTGAGCGTTCCCAACGTCTGGAACGCGGCGCAGATCGTGCAGGGCCTGAAAGCGGACTCCCAGGTCTCGAGTGTGGAGCATGACGACGGGATCACGGTGCCCGAAGCCACCTCGTCCGCACCGCCGCTGCGGAGCCACTCGGGCAGCCTTCCTCTGGTGAATTACCAAAGCATGAACTTCTACTTTGGATCTTTCGCCTGGGGCGCCTACCTCAACCAGCCCGCCGCGTCGATCATCGGTGTATCCCGTTCCCACCAATACGCCACCGGCGCCGGAATAGTCGCCTTCCTGGATACGGGCGTGGATTTCACGCAGCCCGTGCTGGCATCGTCCCTGGTGGCAGGCTACGATTTCACACGCGGATGGCAGGGCGGTTCGGATTTTCCGGATCTTTTGAATTCCTTCGTTCCCATGCTGGACGATCAATCCACCACTCCGATTCTGGACCCGACGGATGCAGGTTCGCTGGACGATTCGATTGTGGTGAGCCAGTCCACCACGCCCATTCTGGACGATGACGGCACCATCATTCTCGGCCAATCGACCACGCCGATTCTAGACGGCTTCAAGGCGCCGAATGCCTTCGGACATGGAACCATGGTCGCGGGTTTGATCCACCTCGTCGCGCCCACCGCCAAACTCATGCCGGTTAAGGTGTTCTCGAGCGACGGAACCTCTACCCTGTCGCTGATCATCAGCGGAATTTACTACGCGGTCGATCACGGTGCCAAGGTGATCAATATGAGCTTCAGTTTCAGCGGCACGTCGCCGGAATTGACCAACGCGATCAACTATGCGAATTCCCAGCGCGTGATCCTGGTTGCGGCGGCGGGTAATAATGGAATGCCGTTGGTGCTCTACCCCGCCGGATACAACCAGGTGATGGGCGTGGGTTCTACCAACAATCTGGACGGCCGGAGCACGTTCTCCAATTACGGCTCGGTGGTGAGCCTCGCGGCACCTGGGGAAGGTTTGATTACTACCTATCCGTTTAACCACTATGCGGCGGGATGGGGAACGTCCTTCAGCACCCCCCTGGTAGCCGGAGCCGCGGCCCTGCTGGTCGATCTCAATTCCAATATCAACGAAGCTCAGGCGCTGACAGCTCTTTCCAATGCCGACCCGGCCGGGCAGGGATTAGGAGCGGGACGGCTGGATCTCGTGCAAGCTTGTCAGGGGACCCATGCGAAACAGTAGCCGGGAGTTCGCGCGGGCTTCGCGGCGGCGGTCGAGCCGGGTCTCTTACGTTCGGAATCAGCAGCCCCGTCCACCCATCCCGGTGTGGCTCGGCGCCCTCCTTTCGGCCCCCTGCCAGGCCATCGGAAACGGCGAGAGCCGGACGGTCCGATGGGACTGCTCGTCGGGAAAGGCCGTCTACACCAACGCGGGCACGCGCTCGGAACGAATCGAGCCGCTGGGCGTGGTGCTCGAAGCCGGTCACGCGCTGGCGGTGCACTGGCCGCCGGGTGAATCCGAATACAGCCTGGAAGTATTCCGGCAGTACGATCAGTGCGCCTGAAATAGCCGGGCGCGCCCCATCGCGCCCGAAGACCGGCGGTTCTTCCTGAATTCTGTGGGCCGCGGCGGCTCATGGTTCAGGTAAAGACTGCCTGCGCCACAGCGGTTCGCGATAGCATGTCAGGAAATGAGGAACTCCATTCTCTTTGCCGACATTCTGGTGCCGGCGCTTTTGCTGGCAGTGTTGCTTCCCGCGCAAAGCGAACGGCCGCGCTCCCGCGATCTCGGCCTTGCGCCGGGCGTCTATTCTCCCGGCCCTTTGAACGCCATCACCGATGTGGCCGGGGTTCGCGTCGGCCATGTCACGCTGATCCAAGGGGACAACGTCCGCACCGGCGTTACGGCCGTTATTCCCGCCGGCGGCAACCTCTTTCAGGAGAAACTGCCGGGCGCGGTATTCGTGGGCAACGCTTTTGGCAAACTCGCCGGGTCCACCCAGGTGGAGGAACTGGGGACCATCGAGACCCCCATCGTCCTGACCAACACGCTCAACGTGGGGACGGCCATGGAGGGCGTGATTGCTTATACGCTGGCACAGCCCGGCAACGAAAGAGTGGTCTCGGTCAACGCCCTGGTCGGGGAGACCAACGATAGCGGCCTGAACGACATTCGCGGCATGCACGTCCGCCGCGAGCACGTGCTGCAAGCGATTCGGGACGCCAAAGATGGACCCGTCGAGGAAGGCTCGGTGGGTGCCGGCACGGGAACCCGTTGTTACGCCTGGAAGGGCGGCATCGGCACCTCCTCACGGGTGGCCGGTCCGCGGAACGGAGGGTATACCGTCGGCGTCCTGGTGCAGACCAACTTCGGAGGCGTGCTCACTATGGGTGGAGCGCCCGTGGGCAAGGAACTGGGACGGGTCGCCACGCCCGGAGACGGTTCGTGCATGATTGTGGTGGCCACCGATGCGCCCCTGACCGCGAAGGATCTGAAGCGTCTGGCGGCGCGCGCGGTCTTCGGTCTGGGCAGGACCGGATCCTCTTACAGCAACGGAAGCGGCGATTATGCGATCGCCTTTTCCACCGCCCCTTCGGCGCGCGTCAAGCGGACCTCCGGCACTCCCGGGGCGTATGAAGCCTTGCCCACCGACGCCCTCTCCCCGTTGTTCGAGATGGCGCTGGAGGCCACCGAAGAGGCGGTCTACAACTCGCTCCTCCGCGCCACCACGGTGACGTCGCGCTTCGGCACCGCGGAGGCGATCCCGATCGATCGGGTGAAGGCGGTCCTCGCGAAATACGCGGCCCATTGAGCCGCCGCCCTGCCGGATTTCCAGACTCGAAAATCTGATTTTCCTACGCGCGTCGATCACGATCATCGACTAACCTCTTTGCTTTCTGCATGGACCCCTCCGTGCAATAAGACCTGCTGAAGGAGAAGTCTCCGTGAACGATCCGTCCACCTATTGGTTGAACTTCACCAACATCGCGCTGGGACTGGTTACTCTGATCTGCTCGATCGCTGTCGGGATCGGCGTAATACAGGAACTGGCCGCCAGGCGCAAGAAAAGCGCATCGCTGTCCAGGCTCGACACCGAGGTCGCCGACCTCCTTGCCGAAGGACATGCCTTCCACATCCCCTCGCTCGGCGTCACCATGGCCGATGGCGGCGAAGAGTTGAGAGAGAAAAAGGAGAAGTAGTCCATGACCTGTCCGTTCCTCAAAGAAGCTCAGGTCAGGTATTGCCGGTCTTCGGCGGTGCGGAAATTGATTCCTCTGTCGGCAGCCGGGCAGTCAGACGAGAAGTGCTCGTCGGCGAACCACATCTCCTGCCCGGTCTTCCGGTCGCAGCCTGAGGAAGAGCCGGATCCCGCGCGCTGCCCGCTTCTGGAGGAATCCCTGATGCAGTACTGCGGCGCGGCATCGGTCGCCAAGTTCGTGCCTTATAGCGAATCTCTGCTCTCGCGCTGCGGGAACGACAGCTACCGGTATTGCGAGCTGTATCTCGCCATGGCGCATCCGGGAGCGCCAGCGGAAGATGTGGAGGGGATTCCGCTGCCGGGCTGGCTGCAGTACTCCGCCAATCACATGTGGCTGGACGTCACCGATGACGGCGCCTGCCACGCCGGCATCGACGGGTTCCTCAGCCGCGCCCTGGGCACCATCGACCGCATCACCTACGTCTGGCAGTCGGGCCGGCACCGGCCAACCGCCGTCCTCACGGTCGGGGGAACGGACCTGGAACTGGTCTTTCCCAATCCCTTCCTCCTCAAGAAATGCAACCTCTACCTCCGGGCCGATCCTGCCCGAATCACCGCCGAGCCGTACACCGGCGGCTGGCTGTTCGAAGGCGTTCCGGTGGAAGACACCACGCGGAATCTCGTCACCGGCGCCGAGGCGCGCCGCTGGATGGAGGAGGAACAGCGCTCCATCAACCAGTTCCTGCAGGAGCAACAGCCGGGCGTGCCTGGCGCGTCGCTTTGCGATGGCGGACTGTTCGCCAGCGGTGTGGCGCGGCAGCTCGACCGCGACCGCCTGCTGGCGCTGTCGCAGGAATTCTTCTCGCCCTACGCGAGTCGAAAGAGAGAGTCGAAATGAAAGCGTTGATCCCGTTTGTGGCCGGGGCGGCCATCGCCCTGAGCGCGGGTTGGGCGGGCTTTCCGCACGCCATTTACAAGAGCCGGCCGCAGCCGGTGGACTTCAGCCACAAGGTCCACGCGGATAAGGCCGGTACAAAATGCGAAGACTGCCACGCGTTTCGCGGTGACGGCACCTTCGCGGGATTGCCGGCGCTCGACAAGTGCTCCGCTTGCCATGCCGCGGCGATGGGAACCACCGCCGAGGAGAAGAACTTCATCGACCAGTACGTGACGCCGGGACGCGAGCCTCAGTGGGCCTCCTATGCCAGACAGCCCGAGAATGTCTACTTCTCGCACATCACGCACGTCAGGCGCGGATTGGTGAAGTGCGAGGACTGTCACGGCAATATCGGATCCGCCGACCATTTGTCCCGCGAGGAGGAGGACCGCATCAGCGGCTACTCGCGAGACATCTGGGGAAATGACGGCCGGCCCGCCATGACCATGGACGGCTGTGTGGACTGCCACCGCAAGCAGAAGCTCGAGCACAGCTGCCTGGATTGCCATAAGTGAGTTTGCCATGACTATCACACGCAGAGATCTGATTCAATTTGTGGGCGGCTCGGCCCTGGGCACCCTGTTTACGCCCGCTCCCTGGCGCTTGATTACCGATACGGCGCTGTGGTCCGAGAACTGGCCGGGAATTCCGCGCCCGGCAAGGGGCGAGATCCGCGCGAAGTTCACCAACTGCTCGCTCTGCAATGCCGGCTGTGCGGTGCGTGCGCGTTGTGTCGGCGACCGGCCGGTATCCCTGGCCGGAGTTGGCGGCGGTCTGTGCCCCTTCGGGTTGACGGCGCACCACCTGCCGTTCCACCCGGCGCGCCCGAAACAGAGCGATGGAAAGGACGCCATCGCCGCGGTGACAGCCGCCATCGCAGGGCGTAGACCCTCGGAGCACGTCGTGGTGCTCGACTCGCGGCCCGGACGGACGGCTTCCTGGACCTACCGTCGCGCGATGGCGGCGCTGCCCGGGGGCCTGTACGTGTCGCCGCCCGAGCCCCCGGTCGCCATCGACCTGCGAAGCGCACGGACCGTCCTCAGCCTGAGTGCTCCGTTGCTGGACGGTTGGGGCACCCCGGCCAAGGTCTTTGCCGCGCGCGACGGCTTCCGGCTGATTCAGGCCGAAGCCGTAGAATCGCGGACCGCCGCGCTGGCGGACGTCTGGCTTCCCATCCGGCCCGGCACGGAAGAGGCGCTCGCGATGTCGATTGCCGGAGAGTTGAGCGCCGCTGAAGCCGCGCGGATCACAGGGCTGGCGGAGCACCTGGTTGCGTCGCTCCCACAGGAGTTGCAGAAGAACGGACCGGCGCTGGTGATTGACGCCGGGATGTCGCCGGGAGTCGTGGAATTGAACCGGCGGCTGGGCGCGTGGGGCCGAACCGTCTTTCCGAGGCCGGAAGCTCCGGTCCCCGAGTCGTGGAGGAAGGCTGCACCGCCCACCGAACTCGCCGCCGTATCCGATGGCTCAGTCCGCGTCCTGTGGATCGATGAATCGGCGCCGGGGCAATACTTCCCCTGGGAGGCGATTGAGCGAAAGCTGGCCGCGAATGCACTGGTCGCGGTCTTCACTTCGTGGATGGGCGGCTACGCGCGCCGCGCGCCATTCGTGCTGCCGACGGCGGTGTATCCGGAGAGGTTGGACGATGTCCCGATGGCCATCGATTCGGCAGCCGCCACGTTCCGGATTGCCGCCCCGCTGGTTTCGCCCCCGCCTGGAGTGATCAACCCCGAGGAATTCATCGCCGCACTTGCTGGGGTCGCTGCGTCGGACGCGCTGCGGCAGCGGGCGGCCGCGATCCATAAGAGAGGGCGGGGAACGCTGCTCACGTATGCAGATGGAAAATCGGTCCCGGTCCGGGACGTGAAGTCAGAGGATTTCTGGAAGGCGCTGAATGCCGGCGGCCGATGGGAGGACGATGTGGCCCAGGCTCTCGAGCCTGCCGCGCGGAGACCCTTCCCGGCGCCTTCGCCCCAAGCCGCCAAAATCGACGATTACCCGCTGACCATCATCACCGAGTCCCGCCTCGCGGGCCTCGCTTCCCCATCGCTCTCCCAGATCTACCAGGAGTCGAATGTGCGCCTGGCGGCCAACCGCGTCGCTCTCCATCCTGCCGATGCCTCCTCGTGCGGAGTCGTTGACGGAGCGCACGCGGTGCTCGAATCACAAAGAGGCAAGCGGGAAGTGACCGTCACGGTCGATGCAAGCGTCCGCCCCGGAGTCGTTCTGGTGGCCGGACTCGCAGAGATCGGGGCGGCATCCGCAAAGGTGGTGCGCTTATGAACGCCAAACGATACGGAATGTCGATCGACATCGACCGCTGCAACGGCTGCGGCGCCTGCATGGTGGCGTGCGCTGTGGAGAACAACATTCCTCCGGCCCACGCGGGTATCGACGAGCGCAAGGGACTGACGTGGATTCGCGTCTACAAAGTGGATAACGGCGAAGACTATCCCGGACGGCGATCGGCCTTCGTGCCCATGCTTTGCCAGCATTGCGGAGAGCACACTCCCTGCGCCGGCGTCTGCCCGCAGCAGGCGGTGGATATCGATCCGCGGACCGGAATCGTGGGACAGATGCCGGAGCGCTGCCTGGGCTGCCGCTACTGTATGGCGGCTTGTCCGTACCACGCGCGCTACTTCAACTGGTTCGACCCGGCGTGGCCGGCCGGAATGGAGCAGACCCTCAATCCCGACGTGGCCCCCCGCATGCGCGGCGTGGTCGAGAAGTGCAATTTCTGTCACGGGCGCTGGCATGCGGCGAAGGAGCGCGCAGCCGCCGCCGGAACCGACGAGATTCGCCCCGGCGATTACGTTCCCGCCTGCGTGGAGGCCTGCCCCACCGGCGCTCTCCGCTTCGGCGATCTGAACGACCCCGCCAGCGATGTCTCGCAGGACGCAAAACGTCCGGAGAGTTTCCGCCTGCTCGAGAAAATCGGCACCGACCCCAAGATCTACTACCGCTCCAGGAAGGACTGGGTCCACGAGATCGCCAATGCCCCCCGACCCGGCGCCGCCCGAAAGGAGGCGGACCATGCATAACGACTACATCGCGCGCGGCGTGAAGCGTTGCTCCACCACCCGGTTCCTGCTGTGGATCACCCCATGGGCCTTGCTGCTGGTGTTCGGCCTCTACTCCGCCGGCCTGTGCCTGGTCCGGGGACTGAATCAGACCAACATGGACAACCGCTTCGCCTTCGGCCTCTGGATTTTCCTGGACCTGACGGTCATCGCCCTCGGCGCGGGCGCCTTCTTCACCGGCTTCCTGCTCTACATCCTGAAGATCGCCGACCTGCGCGCCGTCATCAACAGCGCCGTCGTCATCGGCCTGGTGTGCTACAGCGGCGCGGTGGCCGTGCTGATGGTGGATGTCGGCCAACCCCTGCGCGCCTGGTTCACATTCTGGTATCCCAACGTGCACTCGATGCTCACCGAGGTCACCTTCTGCATCACCTGCTACCTGACGGTGCTGATGATCGAGTACCTGCCGATCGTGCTCAAGAACCGCAAGCTGCGGCAGGTGCCGGGCTTCCTGGTGTTCGAGTTCGAATTGCACAAGCTGGTCTATGTGCTGGCCGGGGTGGGCACCTTCCTTTCGTTCTTCCATCAGGGCTCGCTCGGCGGGCTGTACGGTGTATTGCGCGGGCGTCCTTTCGCCTTCCGTGAAGGCCTGGCCGTTTGGCCATCCACATTCTTCCTGTTCATCCTGTCGGCGGCGGCGGCCGGTCCCAGCTTCATTCTGCTGACAACCTGGATGGTCGAGAAGATTTCGCGGAAGTCGCTGGTGCGGCCGGAAGTGCTGCGCCTGCTGGGGCGGATTTCCGGGCTGCTGCTGTCGGTCTACGTGCTCGCCAAGACGGTGGACACGCTGGTTTGGATCAACCGCACGTCGCCTGGCAGCGGTTTCCCGGCCGCCCAGTATTACAGTTGGCGCCCCTTCGGCACGTGGATCCTGTTCGCGGAAATCGTGGTCTTCGGCTTGGCGCCGGCGCTCATCCTGCTGGCTCCCAAGCTGCGAGCGCGCCGGGGGTGGCTGATCTCGGCCGCCGCCATGGCGTGCTTCGGAGTGGCCTTGAACCGCTACGTGCAGACCGTGCAGACGCTGGCGCTGCCCACGCTGCCATTCGACAAGTTCCTCTCCTACACCCCAAGCTGGCAGGAGACCGGAACTTTCCTCGCGGTGGTGGCCTATGGCGTGTTGGTCTATTCCTTCTCGTTCCGCTACTTCCGCCTGTTCCCCGAAGAACGCGAACTGCGCGCGCCGGTGCATCAGCCGGAAGAAGAGCTCGAACTGGTTGGGAGGTATTGATTATGTTTCCCTGGAACTATGGCTTTCACTGGAGCGCCGCCAGCTACATCTTTCTCGGCGCGTTTTATACCGTGCTGGTAATTGTCGTGTCCACGGTGGCGACGGCTTCGATCCGGTCGCGGCGTGCACTGCGGTCGGACCTGGCTGACCGGATCCGCTGGGAGTCGAATTTCCACGATCTGCCGGAACACGATCGCGCCTGCCGCCACGTGCTGACCGGCGAATTCAAAAGCCGCGAATGCCCGCATGCCTTCGACTGCCGGGAATGCGAGACCCATCCCAAGCTGCTGGCCCGCCATCCATTGCCGCCAGTCGAAGAGCATGAGGAGGACCTGTTCGGCATGTCATTTCCGCTGGATCGCTTCTATCATCGCGGCCACACCTGGGCGCGGCTGGAACCGGACGGCTCGATGACGGTGGGGCTCGACGACCTCGGCCGGCGCCTGCTCGGCACTCCCGACTCGGTCGAACTGCCGGCACCCGGCGCGCATCTGCACGTCAATGGTACGGCCTTCCGCTTTCGCAAACGGGATGCGGACGTGCGAGTCCTCTCACCGGTGGAGGGCCGCGTGATCGAAACTGGCGGCCCGGAACGCGGCTGGTATCTGCGCGTCCAACCCGAGCCTTTGGACGTGCGCCACCTGCTTCGTGGCGCGGAGGTGCGTCCCTGGCTGATGCGCGAAATGGAGCGATTGCAACTGGCGCTCTCTCAGGAAGGCGCTCCCACGCTGGCGGACGGCGGCGTGCCCCTGGCGGACATTTCCGCGGCATACCCGGACGCCGACTGGGATGAAGTTTGCGGGGAGATGTTCCTGGAAGCGTAGCGGGTCGGACGCCTACGGGAGATTCAATTTTCGCACCAGGTCTTGGAAGCGGGTGTCGGAGCGGAGAACATCCAGTTCAGGAGCCACCTTGAGGAATTCCAGGTTCACCGAGCGCTCGGCGCAGGCTTGATTCAGACGGGCGAAGGCCTGGTCTTTGTCGCCCAGCGCCATATATACGGATGCAATCGCGTACTTGGACACTTGGGTGCGCTTCGACATCGCCATCAATTGATCCAGGGTACGCAAGGCGTCGGCGCGGCGGCCTGAGAGGGCGTACACACGGGCCTCCTCGGCGACCAGCACCGACGGGTTGTCGGCCAGGGCCATATGCCCTTTTTTCAGGGGAGGCAACGCTTCCGCATAACGGCCAAGTTGCTCCAATGCTTGGCCCTGGAACCAGAGGGCGAGCCAATAGTCGGGATCCAGTTCCAGGGACTTGCGGCTTTCGGTGATGGCCTCTTCGTAGCGCCGGGACAAGACGAAAGCCCTGTGTGTAGACGCACGCACGGGCCTTGTTTCTCCAGGCACGCTCGACAGGTTGCGCAACGCGAATGCGAGATCGTGAGCCGAGTGAAACCGCAGCGTGGGATTCTTAGCCAGGCACCAGCGTCTCGGGCGCCGACTTCCCCGGGAATGCCCGCCGTGCGGTCACCATCTCAAACAGCACGCAACCCAGTGAAAAAATGTCGCTCGCGGGCTGCGCCCTTTCCCCGCGAACCTGCTCCGGGGACATGTAGCCGATGGTTCCCATCACCGTCGGGACCGTGTCGACCAGCGTAACTGTTTCCTCGTCTTCCGCCGGACACGTCCTGGATTGTGACAACCCGAAATCGAGGATCTTGACGCGCCCGTCGGACGTCAGGAAGATGTTACCAGGCTTGATATCCTGATGCACGATTCCCTTGGAATGCGCGGCGGCCAATCCTTCGGCGATCGCGGCGCCATTTCCGCCGATTTGCGCCATGGAATCGGCCCTCGGGCCAGCCGCTCGCGCAAGGTCTCGCCTTCGAGCAGTTCGGTTACGACATACTGCACCTCGCGCTCGGCGCCCACATCATGCGGCAATAGGATGTTCGGATGGGCCAATGCCGCCACCGACAAGGCCTCTCGCCGGAACCTGGCCAAGGCCTGGGGGTCATTCGAAAGATGGTCGGGGAGGACCTTGATCGCCACCTGGCGCTTCAAGCGCGTGTCGGCGGCCCGGTATACCTCGCCCATACCTCCCGCGCCGATGGGCGCGATGGTCGCGATGGTCTCGTAGGGTCCCAATCGGGTTTCCTGGAACCAGGGCCATACGGCTGTTAGTCGATTCTAACGTACAACGTCTGATGAGGGGCTGGCCATGACGGATACTTTGGTTAAGGCGCCGAAAGAAACCGCAGAATCTCGCGCATGACCCTTTCCCGCTGGTCGGTCTCGAAAAGAAACTGAGCGTGAGCGGAGCCCTCCAGGACAATCAACTCCTTCGGCTCGGGAGCTCTCTCATACTGGGCGCGAATGCCGGGAAGCCGCGGACCGGCGCCATTCGAATCGTCGCGGGCCACGATAAAGAGGCTGCGCGAGTGGAGTTTGTCGGCGGGACGATTCGGCTCCGCGCCCAGGAATACCACGCGGTCAATCTCACCCGGCGCCGCTTCAATCGATGCGTCGCCGGCCGCCGATCCGCCGAAGCTGCCTCCCACCACGGACACGGTCTTCGCGCCGTGGGTCTTCAGGTAGCGGACCGCGGCCAGCACATCCTTGTGATACGGAGCGCCGTCAAAATCGGTCAGACCCGGACCCTGCGAGCGCCCGTAACCGCGGAAGTCGATTGCCAGAACGCGGAATCCGGCGGACGCCAACGCGTTTGCCTGGTTTCGCCAACTCTCTTTGTTGAATCGCCCGCCATGCGCCAGGACGACCGCGCGAGTACCTTCGCCGTACAGGTCGCCGTAGATCCGGCCGCCATCGTCCGTGGGAAAAGAAGTAGTTTGCTGGGCGGAAGCCAGCGCGGAGAACGCAAGCACGACGAGCAGGCGGCCTGGCATACGGCTATTTTACAAGGGTGTGGTTCCCCTTCGCCAATAATGGGAGTTGCGCCTATGACAGACTTTGAGATTGCGTTTGAGATCCAGGCGCCGCCGGAAGTGGTGTGGTCGCACATGCGCGACGTCGAGCGGTGGCCGGAGTGGACTCCGACTGTCCGAAGCGTGAAGCTGCTGGACAGCGGACCCTTGAGAGCCGGGAGCCGTGCGATCATCCGCCAGCCAAAACTCCCGCCGGCAAAATGGCGCGTCACGGAACTGGACGATCGCGGAAGGTCCTTCACCTGGGTCTCGGCGTCACCGGGCGTAAGTGTGATTGCCCGGCACTGGGTGGAAGCACGTGGCATGAACAGCCGGGCGATTCTCTCGCTGCGCTTCACGGGAATGTTCGCCGGCCTCCTGGGGCGCCTTACCCGCGGACTGAATGAACGCTACCTGGCGCTGGAAGGCAACGGACTCAAGCAACGCAGCGAGAGCCTCACTGGCTCAACCGGAATTCCAAAGTAATCGTGGTAACCGTCTCTACGGGCTCACCATTCAAGGTCGCCGGCTGGTAGATCCACTGGCGGACGGCGTCAAGCGCGGCCGTCGCTAAACGCGGATCCACGGTATTCCGTACCGTGGGGCTGAGCACCGTCCCGTCTTTGGCAACGATGGCCGACATCACGACCGTCCCCTCGACCCCCAGTTGCTGCAATTCCGGAGGGTAGACCGGACGAGTCTGGCGGATCAATTTCACCGGCTCGACCATCCCGCCGACCTTGATTCGCGTCGGCGTCGCGGCATGAGCGGTTGGCGAACCCGCCGTGCGCTGTCCCCGAATCACTACGTTCTCCGTAACCGTTCCCAGTTCCAGACGCGCATCCACTCGTGCCGCGCCCCCGTTTTCAAGCAATGCCGGCGTTTTGGCAGCGGCGAAGCCGCGCGCGCTGAATTCCAGGTTGTAGTGGCCCGATGGGATCCCCACGAAGCGATATTCGCCGGCCTCGTCGGTGACGGCGACCTCCTGGTTGGTGCCGTCCAGGTTCTTGGCGATCACGCGGCATTGCGGCACGCGCGCGCCGCTCGGGTCGCTGACGGACCCGGCCAGCGTCCCGACAGAAGCCTGTGCGTGAATCGCCGCCAACGGCACTAACACCGCGGCAACGGTACCCGCCAGGACCGCCGCGGCGCGCCGGCTCAGCGGCCGGCGTTTGCGTTTCCGGTCCAGCAGGGCGCGAACCCGCGACTCGAGGTCGGACGCTTCTGCCATAGCCGGAGCATCCACCCAGGGGCTGCGGCGGGCGGCCAACGCGCGCACCGACTCGAGAAGATGGCCGGCATAATCATGGGCGGCCACGCCGCGTACCAGGACGGCGTCGTCACACGCGCGCTCCCGCTCTTTCCGAAGTTGCCGCCACGCCACCCATGCCAGTGGATGGAACCAGTACAGGCACCACGCGGCTTGCGCCACCATCTGGGCCACCAGGTCGAGCCTGCGTATGTGCACCAATTCATGCAGCAGGACGCTCCGAAGCCGCGCCTCCGGCCATTCCGAAGCATCGTCCGGCAGAACAACTACCGGCCGGAGGAGCCCCCACGTCAGCGGCATCGGCGCCGCCGAGGCCTCGACGGTCCGCGCCGGGCGGCGCAGGCCCAGCGACTGCCCGAGTTCCGCAGCCAGCGGCTGGGCGTATGGTGCCGGTACGGCGCGCCGCACCATCCGGGAGGTACGCACCGCGCCGATCAGGAATCGAAGCGCCATCGCCAGACATCCGGCAAACCAGGCCAGAAGCACGACTGCCGGAGTGGACGTCTTCGGCGCTGCAGGCGGCGCAGTCTGGCCGCTCGATAAGACCCGTCCGGGGTGCGGACGAGACGGCGCAGGCCTTGCGGCGACCTGCGTGCGGCCGGCACGCGAGGCGGCCGGCAGCGTTGCGGTCCACTTCGGCAGTGCCAGGGCAGCCAATGGAAGGCCCAGTAACGCCGCGAACACCACAGTCCACAGGAAGTGGCGCACCGAGGCGGACGCGCCGCGCAACATCACCACCCCCAGCGATGCCGCCGCCAACAGCACCGTCGCCTTCCCGGCATTCTCCATCCAAAACGTCATCCACTGCATATCAAGCTCCTTCTTTGCCGGCCTCTTCCCGAGCTTCCTCGATCAGGCGTGAGATGCGATCCAGGTCCTTCTGCGAGAGGTTGGCGGCAGAGAGATCCAGAAGCGCCGCCACGGTCTGTTCCACCGAACCCTCGAAGAAGGTGGATACCAGGTGGCGAAGGGCGGAACGGCGGGCGGTGTCGCGCGCCACCGTCGGAACGTAAACGTAGTGCAGCGACTCCTCTTCGTGCCGCACGTGGCCCTTCTCCTCGAGCACCCGCAGCTTGGCCCGGACCGCCGAGTACGTCGGCGGATCGGGCAACGCCTCCTGGATTTCCGCGGCGCTGGCCCGTCCGCGCTGGTACAGAATGTCCATGATCTGCCGCTCGCGGCGGCTGAGGTTGCGATGGCCGTCCTTCCGCATAATGCTGCTAAAACAACAGTATGTTGCAAAACTAGCACTAACGGCGCGGCGTGTCAAGCCTGACCGCCCCCGATATAATGATTCTTCTCTTTCCGGCCTTATGAAAATCTCCATTCCCGATGACGCTCCTCCGGTACTGGCCGCCAGCGCCGCCTGGTCAGGCCTCGTGGCCAGGCGCGAGTTCGACCTGGAGTATCACGACACGTTGCCTGGTTCCGAGGACCGGTTGGTCGAGCGCATCGGCACAGCGGAGGTGGTGCTGAACATCCGCTCCTCCCAGAAGTTCACCGACGGAGTATTCGATGCCTGCCCGGGGCTTCGTCTTCTTTCCGTCTGGGGCACCGGGACGGATCATGTCGACTTGCCATCGGCCAGGCGCCACGGCGTCACCGTCACCAACACCCCGGGAGTATCCGCCGTTTCGATTGCCGAGCACGCGCTCGCCCTGCTGCTGGCTGCAGCCCGCCACATTCCCCAGATGGACGCATCCACGCGCCGCGGGGAATGGGCTCGCGGCCAGTCCGTGGAGTTGCGCGGCAAGACGTGCGGGATTATCGGGCTGGGGGCCATCGGCCGCGAGTTTGCGCGGCTTGCCGCGGCCATCGGCATGCGCGTCATCGCTTGGACTATGCACCCCAGGCCGATCGCGGGCGTCGAGATGGTGGAGTTGGACGAGCTCTTTCGTGCGAGCGATGTGGTGAGCGTGCACCTTCGCCTATCCCCCGAGACCAGCGGCTTTGTAGGAGCGCAACAGTTCGCTCTCATGAAGAAGAGCGCGATCCTGGTCAACACCGCGCGCGGCGCGATCGTGGACGAGCAGGCGATGGTGGACGCCCTGGCGGAGGGCCGCATTCGCGCCGCGGGCTTGGACGTTTTTGCAACCGAGCCCTTGCCAAAAGACCACCTGTTGACCCGCCTGCCGAATGTGGTGATGACCCCGCACTGTGCCGGAATCACGCCGGAAGCCTTGGAGGCCGGGCTGCAGATGGCGGTCGATAACATCTGGTCATTTCTGGACGGCCATCCGGAACACGTGGTGTAGAGCCCTGTGGCGCGGCACTCGTGCCTGTACCCATGGGCCCCGCCGGCCCATAAGAATCCATGAGAACCCCTGCCGGCGATGTGGCGCAGGCACTCCTGCCTGGCACTCCTGCCTGCGCCGCCGAGACTCATCTCGGCGCTCGTCGTGCGTGCCCGGTGCCGCTTGCGGCGAAGGGTTTTCGAAGCTGCCGCGTCACATCACCACTTGCGCTCCCAGCCGCGCCACCATTCGGTATTCTCCAGATTCAGCGCATCCCAGCAGCGGTCGATACTCCGCGGATCCCGCTCGACTACCGCCTCGCGCGAAATCTCCGGCGGAAGCGCCACCAACTGGGCGAAACGATCGAAGACCCGGCCACGGCCCGCGGCAGGGAGGCGCGTCAGCAGGTGCCAGAGCGTGAGGCCATCGCGAGGACGAGCCGAGCTGAGAATCGGATCGAGCGCCGCGCTGATCTCCCCCGCGTCGAACAGACTCACGCCTTGCCGCAACGCCTCCGGAGCATCTTCGTAGAACGGGATGCCGGGGCCCTCCCGCCGCCGCGTGACGCATTCCGCGCCGGCCGGGATGAACGACTCGCGACCCTGGTGTTGAAACGCCACCCACCCCACCGAAACGCGCAGCAGGCCGTTGCCCGACCCGTCCACGTTGATCGTGTACATGCAGCCGAGGTCGATGGCGCGGGCCGAAGGAGTATCCACCACGAAGGAACCCGGCCGCGCCCAGATGAAAGCGTGCAGTCTGCCTCGGTCGAGCATGAGCTGTTCACTGCCGGCCGCCCGCAATTCGGAATCCGGACCCAGATCGATCTCTCCGACCGCGCCCGAGGAAAGCGACACCTGGGAGTCGGGGCCGGTGCGCAGGGTCTGGCCTGTCCGCATCGACATCGAAATGGCGGCGCTCCGGCCTCCCAGGCGCGAAGCGCCTTCCACGCTGGATACTTGCCAGGAGGTGGGTTGGGATGCCGGCATACGCAGCTGCCACGCGCCCATGGCGGCCAGCAACGCCGCGGCTGCCGCCGCCCACCACACCCGCGGACGCGGCGCGGCAGCCTCCGCAAGCGCCGCCCGGTGGCGATATCGCAGCGGCGCGAGAGCCTGCTCCAGGCGCGCGATCTCCGGATCGGCCGGTCCGGAGCGGTCCCAAAGATAATCTTCATTCATTGCTTTTCCATGCCTCCCCACGCCTCGCGCAGCAGCTTCATCCCCCGGCACAGGTTCACCCGAACCGAATCGGGCGACAGGCCCGTCTGGCGCGCGATCTCCGGTCCCGTCATGCCTTCCACCAGGCGCAGGATCAACGTCTCCCGATAGGCTTCCGGCAGGCTTCGGATCAAGTCCAGCACCACCACGGCCTCCTGGACCGCCGGCCGAATCCCATGCTTGCGCTCGGTGCCCTCGTCGAGGGCGGCGTTCGCGCGCGCACTGCGGAAGTAATCGATGGCGCGGTTGCGGGCGATGGCCGCGAGCCATCCCCGGAAGGCCGCCGCCGTGCGCAGATCGCGAAGCTGCCGCATGGCGGACACGAAGACATCCTGCACGAGGTCCTCGGCATCCCCCGCCGGGACGCGCGCCAGCAAAATACCATGCACCATGCGCGCGTACCGGATGTAGAGTTCGCCGAAGGCGCCGCGGTCGCCCTTCGCCGCGGCGCGGATCAGGATGTCATCGGCTTCTTCAGCATCGGTTCCCACCACGGACATCATAGCGAGGGCCGTGCCACTCACCTGGTTCCTTCCTGCAACATGGCTTCGACATCGCCATCAATGAAGGGCTTCATGTTGACCTTCGCGTGCATGCGGTCCACCCCGCCCGGACCCGCGGCGACCAGCAGGTTGGTGAACTGCTCGCCATTGGTGGCCGTCATCTGGATTACCCAGCGGCCGTCTGGCGGCCACTGTTGCCTCAACGCGAACGTTCCGGGCTCGGAGAGGCGCGTCACCGCGAGCGGTATCGAATGGCGTTGCCCGTTCACCACTCCGATAGCCGTGGCCGTGAGCTTCGCGGTAGCCGGATCGTGGCACCCGGCGGCCCGGATGGTCACGGCGGCGTGTTGCTCGCGCGCTTCGGAGCTGGCCTCCGGGTTGCCGAGTTGCAGAAAGAATCCGCCGGCGATTAACTGGCCTGCCAGCACCAGGGCCGCGGCGGCAGGTGCTGCGATCGTGAAACTGCTTCGCATTCGTTCGTTCCCTCCTTGGAACTGTTTGCAGGAGAGACGCACCGCCGCGAAGGAGTGTTAACCGGGCGCCGCATTGTGCGGTTGGTCACGGCGGTGTGCGACCCCCTCCCCTTCGCCGGCGATCCACGCGCAGAATAAGGTATGGGACCTTTGCGATGTCTGAGGATCGGTTGCAGGCTCCTGCCGATACTGGCCTGTGTTCCCTGTTTCAGCGCCGATGTCTGCGCGCCCGCCGACATCCACGGGGCCTACGGATTTCAGTTGGCAGGCACCACCACGATCTCCGGAAAGGAGACCCCCATCGCCACCGTGGGGCGGTTGGTCTTCGACGGAGCGGGCAGCATCAGCGGCACATCGTCCGTGAACTTCAACGGCCTGTTCCTGGGGAATCCGACCACCGGGAGCTATGAGGCCAAAGACGACTGCAGTATCACTTTCAGCCTGCAGGACACATCCGGGGCCTTCCAGGACTTCAATGGATCGTCCGCGTCCGGCGGCGATCGGGCCGAGATTCGGCAAAGCGATCCGCGGACTCACGTTCGGGGATCGATGGTCCGGTTGCCGGACTCCTGTACTTCGTCGAGCTTCCAGGGCGAATATCATTTCACCATAACGGGAAGGGCGACGCCCCTGGCGAGTGAAGGGTCCAAAGGCAGCGGGGACGCCAAGGCCCTGGCACAGGCCGATGGATACGGCAATCTGCTGGTGACCCGCGGGGACGCGAAAACCAGCGGCACCTACACGGTGGATTCCGATTGCTTTGTCCAACTGAGCTTCGGCTTGGCCGACGGCGACAGCAACACCTCGATCCAGTTGCGCGGCGTCCTGGCGGACGGCGGAAAGGAACTGTTGGCCGTCGAGACCGATCCGGAGCAGGTGGGCTCGGCACGATTTTCCAGGTAACATCGCAAGTCCGGCTGTGCTAGCCTGTTGACTGACGCCTATGACTGTCCGCTAGCGCCAATTCGGACGGCTGTCCCTACACCGGTGGTGTGGTGTCTCTGTCCGGATGCGCGCTCCCTCGCGGCCCGATTTCCACAATTCCTTTTCAAGTTTTGGAGCGAACAGTCATGAATCTGGACTCACTGGGCGCCGGCCCTGCACTCCACGGCGCCTTCGAAGTTTACGCCGCGCAAGGCCTGGTCTTGGCCCGCGTGGCAATCTCTCAACGCGACTCCTATCACCTCTATGCGGCGGAGGGAGAACTTTCCGCCGAGGCATCCGGCGCGCTCTGGTATCGCACGCCGGACCGCGCCTCTATGCCGGTCACCGGCGACTGGGTGGCGGCACGGGTAGTCGAGCCCGGGCAGGCCATCGTCGAAGCGGTGCTTCCTCGCCGGAGCTGTTTTTCCCGGCGCGCGGCGGGCCGGCGGGAAGAAGAGCAACCGGTCGCAGCGAACATCGATACGGTCTTTCTGGTGTGCGGCCTGGATGGTGACTTCAATCTCCGGCGCCTGGAGCGCTACCTGACCTTGGCCGCGGAAAGCGGCGCACTGCCGGTAGTCGTGCTGAACAAGGCGGATCTCGCGCACGACCTCCCGCGGCGCCGGGAGCAGACTGCCGCCGTTGCCGGATCCGCTCCCATCGTCGCCGCCAGCGCGTTACACCCTGGCGGGCTGGACGAGTTGATGGCCTTCGTCGCGCCGGGACGGACGGTAGCTCTGCTGGGCTCTTCGGGTGTGGGAAAATCGACCATCGTGAACCGCATACTGGGCGAAGAGCGATTGCCTACCGGAGAGGTTCGTCTTTCCGACAGCCGCGGACGCCATACCACGACTCACCGCGAACTGATCCTGCTGCCTCAGGGTGGGGCGCTGATCGATACACCGGGCATGCGCGAACTGCAGCTCTGGGCCGGAACGGATAGCGTGGATCGCACCTTCGAAGAAATCACCGGGATCGCCGCGCGCTGCCGCTTTCGCGACTGTTCGCATTCCGGCGAGAGCGGGTGCGCCGTCGCTGCCGCGCTGGCCGATGGCAGGATCGCGCCGGAACGGTGGGAGAGCTATCGCAAACTCGGACGGGAGGCCCGGCGACATGAGCTTCTGGCAGACCCCCTCGCCGCGCAGGAACAAAAGAAGAACCTCAAACGCATGTTCCGGGCGATACGGCGGGATAACAAGTTCCGGCGGTAGCAGCGGGAGCGGCTCCCGCCACGCTACTATCCTAAAATCAGATGATGGTGACCATGGGCGGGAGACCCTTTCGACCGGATTATCGTAGCCCACGCCAAATCGAACCGTGCTTCGCCTTTGCTGACCAAAGATGAACGGATCGGGACGAATTATCCGAATGCGAGATGGTGAGATGGATCTCTGCCGTCATTGGGACCCTTTGACTTTACTTTCAGGAGAATAGCTGACATATGCAAATTACCTGGCTCGGGCATGGATCGTTCCAGTTCCAACTCCCATCGGGACAAGTCATCCTGATGGACCCGTGGACGGATGGGAACCCCGCCTACCCCAAGGGGCACGGCATCGACCGCGTCGATACCATCTGTGTCACGCACGGCCACTTCGATCACATCCACGACGTCGTCCCGCTGGCGCTCCGGTTCACACCGCAGGTCGCCGCGATCTACGAGACGTGTCACTGGCTCGAATCCAAGGGCGTCCTGAACACGCGCTCCATGAACAAGGGCGGATCGCAGAAGCTGGGGGATGTCACGGTCACCATGACCCACGCGGTGCATAGCTGCGGAATTCTGGACGACGGCAAAATCATCTACGGCGGGGAGGCGTGCGGATACGTGATGCGGTTCCCGGATGACCGCGCCCTGTATTTCGCGGGCGACACGAACGTGTTCACCGACATGCAATTGATTCAGCAGCTCTACCGGCCCGAGCTGGCATTTCTGCCGATCGGGGACCTGTTCACCATGAGTCCCCACGAAGCGGCGGCGGCATGCCGCCTGCTGAAGCCGGCAAAAGTAGTCCCGATGCACTTCGGAACCTTTCCGCCCCTGACCGGCCGGCCCTCAGAATTGGCATCTTTGATCGGCGGTACCGGAACCGAGGTATGGGAGCTGGAGCCCGGGAAGTCTGTGCAATGGTAGCTTCCGCGACCCATGGATACCGATGTAGACGAATGAAAACAAGTGAGTTATCCACGTTCATCGCGGCCCGTCGGGGACCCCGCCCACGGGTCTCGGGGCCTGGAACTTTTCGCCTTTTCCGGTGTCTATTTAATTTGCGCAGGTTGGCTAATCCTGGTAACTTGTAGTCAGGCTGAATGTGAGGTTGCCGGTGGCTACTTCGATCTTGGATCTGAGCTCGGAACGAACCTTGGAAGCGGGCGCGGAAGCCGAAGATGCCCGTCTCACTGAAGCCCTGCGTGCCGGCTCCGAACGGGCCTACGAGGAACTGCTGACGCGGTTCCAGCAGCCCGTTTATACCCTGGCACTACGGTTGCTGAACGACCAGTCCGAAGCCTGCGATGTGGTTCAGGAAGTCTTTCTGAAGGTATTTCGAAATATCAGCAGTTTTCGTGGTCAGAGTTCCCTGAAGACGTGGATCTACAGGATCACCGTCAATGAGGCGCACAACACCCGGCGGTGGTTCTTCCGGCACCGGCGGCGGGAAGTAGAGTTGGATACCAATCCGGAAGAAGTGCGTAACTGGAAGGAGATCATACCGGACCGCAACCGTTCCCCGTTCGATGTGGCGTTCGACAGCGAACAACACGTCATGATCGAGGCTGCGCTCGAGCGCATTAATCCCATATTCCGCGAGGCCGTCGTCCTGAGGGATATCACGGATCAGAGTTATGAAGAGATCGCGGAAATCCTGGGCGTGTCCTTGGGGACGGTAAAGTCCCGGATACTGCGGGGCCGCGAAGCTCTCAGAGAAGAACTCTTGAGCAGCCTCAAGTCCAGGCCGGCCCTGCGATTGGTGCCAAAGACGGCAGAGTGAGTTATGAGTTGTGAAAATGTGCAAGAACTGATTTCACCACTCCTCGACCGAAGAGTTCCGGCCGGCGAGCTGGAGAAAGTGTTGGCGCACTTGAGGTCCTGCAGGCAGTGCAGCGCGCATTTCCAGTCGATGCAAGAACTGCGCGCGACGCTGCGAGAGATGAACCGCGCGCCGATGCCGGTTCATTTGGACGCTTCCCTTCGGGTAGTGGCATCTCATGAACGCGCCAGGCGGCTTTCGCGGGCGAGTTTTTCCAGT
>DATJWB010000253.1:0-69279 GCA_035501495.1 Bryobacteraceae bacterium
CTCTCGCCAAACGGCATGGTCTTCATGCAAAGCCACCGGACGGAACCCAAAGAAATCTGGGCCGCCATTCCGGCGTGGGCGCGCCAGGCGCTCAACGAAAAACAGGCGCGCGTGTTTGCGTTGGACACGGTGCAGATCGCCAAAGACGTTTCTTCGCGCGCCGATCTCCAGCAGCGCATGCAGGGCATCGTGCTGTTGGGCATCTTCCTGCGCATTACACCGTTCCAGAAGGATCTGGCGCTGAGCGAGGAGCAGATCTTCCGCGGCGTGGAGAAGTCGCTGCGCAAGTACTTCGGCAAGCGCGGAGACCGGGTCGTGCAGGACAATCTCCTGGCGGTCGGCCGCGGATTCCACGAAGTGATCGAAGTGCCGCGCGAGGTGATGGCCTCGACAGCGGCCGCGGACCAGGCCAATGCGAAGCTCCGGGTGATGCAGGGAGGAATGTGATGACGGAATCGATGACGCTCGAAGCACTGCGTGAGGACTTTACAGCCAACGTGGTGGACATCGAGGACTTCAACGAGCGCGTGGTGGGCGCTTACAACAGCGGCCTGGCGGAACGCGGCCTTCCCGCCGATGTGCAATCGGCCAAAAGCGTGGTTCCAGCCGGCACGGGCGCGTTGCGCGACTTCAGCTACATCGCGCCTGACATTCCCGACTTCCTCCCGCAGAATTGTGTCGGGTGCATGGAATGCGTGACGCAGTGCCCCGATACCGCGATCCTCGGCAAGGTTGTGGAGCCGGCCACGCTCGAAGCCAGCCTCGTGGGCGTTGACGATCCATTGCTTCGCCAGAAGCTCGGGGAACAGTGGACCGTCACCAACAAATATTTCACGGTGCCGGAGAAGAAAGGGGTCGGTGGCGGGAAGTTCGGCATTTTCATCGACCCTACCAAATGCAAAGGGTGCGCCGAGTGTGTGGATGCGTGCGGCGACCACGATGCGCTCCACATGATGCGCAAGACCGACGACAACATGCAGTGGTTCAAGAAGGCCTGGAGCCACTATAAGTCGGTGCCGGAGACGCCCTCGAAGTATATCAACGAAAAGGCGCTCGCCGACATGATGTTGACCGAGCGATCTCTGCTCTATGTGGGCGGGGCGGGGTCGTGCATGGGCTGCGGCGAGGCATCCGCGCTGCGCATGATGCTGGCGGCTACGGGTTTCGTCTACGGCCAGGAAAACATCGGGATGGTGGCTGCCACCGGATGCAATACGGTCTACACCTCCACTTATCCTTACAATCCGTACCTGGTATCGTGGACGAACTCGCTGTTCGAAAACGCTCCCGCAGACGCGATGGGTGTGCGAGCGCGTTGGGATCAGCAGGGCTGGCAGGCGAAGCGGCTCTGGATCGTGGGCGGCGATGGCGCCATGCTGGATATCGGCTTCCAGTCGCTGTCGCGGATGTTGGCTGCCGGCGCGGATATCAAGGTGCTGGTGCTCGACACCCAGGTCTACTCCAACACCGGCGGCCAGACTTCCACCAGCTCCTTCAAAGGCCAGGACGCCAAGATGAGCTTCCACGGCACCGCCATCCAGGGAAAGAAGGAGAGCCGCAAGGAACTGGGCAACATCTGCATGATGCATCGCGAGGTGTACGTCGCGCAGACCACCTGCGCCCACATGAATCATTTCTACAAGGCGGTCATGGAAGCTAACCAGTTCCCCGGGCCCGCCATCATCAACGTGTTTACGACGTGCCAGCCCGAGCACGGCGTAGGCGACAACATGGCGGAGCATCAAGCCAAACTGGCCGCCGACTCGCGCAGCTTCCCCATCTTCATTTACGACCCGCGTAAGGGACCGAGGATCAAGGATCGTCTCAGCCTGGTGGGCAACCCCAACGTCAAAGACGATTGGTATGTCAATCCCAAGACCGGCGAACCGGTCAATTTCGTCACCTTCGCCCGTTCGGAAGGGCGATTTGCCAAGCATTTCGACAAAGATGGAAATCCATCCGCCACGCTCCTGATGGCCCAGGAAGAGCGTCTGGAAAACTGGCATTTACTGCAGGAACTGGCGGGTATCCGGTAGCCGGGTTGTCGAGTCGCAATCCGGAAGTAGCGAGGGGAAGTATGATTCGTCTCGATGATCTCGGCCAGGTTGCCGAGGAATTGCGGAAGCGCGGCATCGACGCGACGCACGATTTTCTTTACGGCCCTCACGGTTGTGTCGAGGGACTGGACGTGGACGATAATTTCTTTCCGTTGTGGGAACTGAAGCTGGCGGAGAATCTGGAGGCTTTTGTCCGCGCGGATTTCGCCGCAATCGCCCGGCGGCGCGGTCCGGAGTGGTCGCTGGAAGGCTTGAGGCGCGCACGCACCGTAAGTTAGACGTTGCACTCGCTGCTTCGCCCAGAATCGGGGTGCTTTGTGTGCGCCTGTAGCCCCCACACAAGGAGTGTGAGCCATGAAGATCAGCCGGACACGACTTTCGACTCTGGCCGTGTGTGTGTCGCTGGCGGCCGGAGTCGCCGCGCTGGTAGCCCAGCCTCAGAAGGCGCCGGCGTGGAAGCCGAAGCGCATCAACCGCGCGATCGAATTGCTGGAACAGGGACAGCCCATCTACTACACCGGCTCGCACTCCGGCACCACGGGCACCTACGAGCAAGGGGTCAAAGACGCCCAGACCTATGCCGACTACATCAGCTACGACATGGAACACGCGCCGTACGACGTCAAGGGCCTGGCGGATTACATGCGTGGGCTGGTGGCCGGGGGCCCAACCAGGAGCGGCCATCGCACACCGGCGGTGATTGTCAATGTTCCGGTGAACGGGACCGACGAAGCGGTGGTCCGCGCGAACGCCTGGATGTTCCAGCAGGTGCTGGCAACCGGTGTCCACGGCATCCTCCTGACGCATGCCGACACGCCCGGGGCGGTACGAGCATTCGTGGAGTCGATTCGTCTTCCGATCCACAAGCAGGGACTCGATCACGGCATCAACGAGGGCCGGCGCGGGGTGCACGGGGCACCTACCGCGGCACAGATCTGGGGCGTCTCCACGGAACAGTACCTGGACAAGGCTGATGCCTGGCCGCTTAATCCAGATGGCGAACTGCTGCTGGGTTTAAAGCTCGAGGACAAGTACGCCCTGGCGAATGCCGAGGCGAACCTCAAGGTGCCGGGTATCGCATTCGCGGAGTGGGGGCCGGGCGACATGGCGTTGTCTCTGGGCATTCGCGGCCCCGGCAATGTCGCCGAGACCAATCCGCAGATGCTCGCGGCCCGCGCCAAAGTGTTCGCTGCCTGCAAGGCGAACCACATCTTCTTTCTCAACTCCATGCGGCCCGATAATGTGGTCGCGATGTTGAAGGAAGGCGTCATGGTGGGGCCGGCCAACCAGGAGGCTGCAGAGATCGGGAGGAACTTTACCAAACGTCGGATGCCGTGGTAGGCATCCGCGCTTGACACGCAGTCGGAAGCTGTTCCCATCAACGTCCTTTATCGATCCGATTCAAGGGATTTCTTTGACAGCATCGCCCCGCCACGCCATAATCGCATCTATCCCCAGTGCGTTTGGGCTTGCGGAACGGCGCTTTGCGCACACTCACCGGGAGCGCACTCCCTGTGTAGTGCCCCGGCGCAACGTCTGCCGCCATCCGCGAGCCATGTCACCTCGCCATTAGAGTAATCCTTCCACTCAGGGGTGAAATACATGAAAGCCTTTCGTTCCCAGGTGGTCCGTCTCCTGGCTATCGGCGGCGCCCTGTTGGCAGCCGCACATGCCACATTTGCGCAATCCACCACTTCCCTTCGCGGCGTCGTTTCCGATCCGAGCGGCGCGGTCGTGCCCGAAGCCGTAGTCACGTTAAATAACCTGGAAAACGGCTCGAAGCGCAGCGCGCTGACCGGTGCCAGTGGTGAGTACAGCTTCCTCCAGGTACCTCCTGGAACTTACAAGCTGGTGATCGACAAACCCGGGTTCGCCAGCATGGCTCGTGACAATGTGATACTGCTGGTGAATACTCCCGCCACCCTGGATGTGACGATGGCGCTCGGCGCCACGGGCGAAAAGGTCAATGTCGTCGCCGAAGAATCGCAGGTCAACACCACCGACGCCACGATCGGCAATCCTTTTGGAGAACGGCAGGTGCGGCAACTCCCGCTGCAGACGCGCAATGTGGTGGAACTCCTGAGCCTCCAGCCCGGTGTAACCTCCACCGGCGAGGTTCTCGGGGCGCGGCGCGATCAGAACAACATCATCCTGGACGGCGCGGACGTCAACAATAATCAGAATTCAGGCCTGTCCGCTCAAAACACGGCAACCGGCACGGGCGGGTTTCAAGGCTCGAACGCGAATGGCGCGATCCTCAACTCCGGCTTCAATGCGGTGCTCCCGATTCCGCTCGATTCGGTGCAGGAATTCCGCGTGACTGTGGCCGGCGACGGCCCCAACCAGGGGCGCTCCTCCGGAGGACAGGTGGTCCTCGTGACCAAGAGCGGCTCGAACCAGTTTCATGGATCGCTATACGAGTACAACCGCAACACCGCCACCGCCGCCAACACCTGGTTCAACAACCAGGCCGGCGTGCCGCGGCAGCCGCTGGTGCGCAACCAGTTTGGAGGCTCGGCCGGAGGCAAGATCGTTCGCGACCGCGTGTTCTTCTTCTTCAACTACGAGGAACGGCGCGACGCCAGCGGCGTGGCTCAGGTCCGTGCCGTACCCTCGGACACGCTACGTCAGGGGGAATTCGTCTTCCAGTTGGCCGATGGCACCGTTCAGACGCTCACCCCCGCGGAGATCCGCCAGGTCGATCCTCTGCACCAGGGAGTCAACCCCAATATCCTCAAAATCCTGAACCAGTATCCGCAGGGCAATGACCCATCCTACGGCGAAGACGGCGGCCTCAATTTCAGCGGCTTCCGCTTCAACGCTCCGAGCCACCGCAGTGACAAGGCGATCGTCGGCAAGCTGGATTTCCATTTGGATAGCGCCGGCAAGCATACCTTGAGCCTGCGCGGAACGCTGGCTCACAACGTGGACGATCAGATCCTGGCACAGTTCCCCGGGCAGGGCCCCGCATCCACTCTCCGCGACGGCAGCAAGGGCTTCGCCGCGCAGTACACTGCGATCCTGAAGCCGCAGCTCATCAATTCGCTGAACATCGGATACACGCGCTACAGTCCGGAGTTGTCCGGCGTCACCGGCCCGGTCCTGTTCATGACGAGCCTTGATCCGCTGCAGAACCCTTATGCCCGGCCGACAGGCCAGGTGCTGCCCACTCTGAGTGCGAATAACGACCTCACCTGGGTCAAAGGCAGGCATACGCTCACGGCTGGATTCAACGCCCGCCTGATTCGCAACGATACGTCGTCATTCGCGAGCGCGTTTGCGCGCTACGGATACGGCGCCACTGAGTTGATCGGCCTGGGAGCGGACATCGACAATGCCCTCACCGCCTACATCCAGGACAAACTCGGACCCAACGCCCAACTGGCCGACCCAACCTCCGCCACCAACGGCATGGGTGCGCTGCTCGGACTGGTGAACGACGATTTTCATACAGACCAGTTCAACAGCAAGGGCGCGCCGCTTCCGCAAGGGACGCCGCAGGTGCGGCGGTTCGTGGAGCACGACTACGCCCTGTATGTAGGCGATACGTTCCGGGCCACTCGTGAGTTGACCCTGAGCTTCGGGCTTCGTTGGGAGAACTTCCGGCCGCCGTACGAAGCCAATGGCCTGCAGGTCGATCCCACTGTTCCACTCAACCAGTATTTTGGCGAACGCAATTATCTGCAATCCCTGGGCGTCCCGCAGAACGCGATGCCGGATGCCACCCTGAGTTGGGCCTTGAACGGCCCTTCGAATGGTCAGCCAACCTGGTGGCGGCCCGGTAATCGCAACTTCGCTCCCCGGGTGGGCTTGGCCTATGCGCCCGCGGATCGCAGCGGTTGGCTCGGAAAGCTGTTTGGAACAGCCGGCGCCTTTCGCGCAGGCGCGGGCGTCACGTTCGATCGCTTTGGCAGTGACTTGATTACGCAATACGATCAGTTTGGGTCCATCGGGCTGGCCACCGCCGGCAACTTCCCGGACTCCTACAGCTTCAGCACCAGCCCCCGCTTCGACGGTTTGGCGCCGGCGCTGCCTGCTCCGCCGGCCGAAACTTTCCCCGTAGTGCCTCCCAACATCGCCGCCATCGCGGGCGAATTCATGGGAATCTCGCCCGACCTCAAGCCGCCGTATTCGTACGTGCTGAATGCCAGCTTCGCGCGCCAGATTCCGGGAAAGATGACGCTGGAATTGGGTTACGCCGGCCGGCTTTCCCATCGCCTGCTGATGGAGGGCGACGTCTACACACCGCTCGAGTATTTTAAGGACCCGAAATCAGGGATCACCTGGGAGCAGAATGCGAACACGGTGCGCAAGTTGTTCGACGGCGGTCTTACGCCTGCCATGGTACAGGCCAACCCCAGCCTGGTTCCGACACTGCCCTTTGTGGAGGATCTGTGGCCGGGACTGAAGAACGCCGACTTTCCCGGCAGCGCCTCAGCCAACTATTTCAGTTGCGTCTACGCCGATTATAACGGAAGTTACCTGGATTGCCTGCACGCCGTCGATCGCAACACCACCAGCTCCTATGTGAACGGCAAGTGCCTGTCGATTTACGGCTGCTACACGTTCTTTCCCTTGCAAGGAAGTTCCATGCCCACGTGGATGAACGCCGGCACGGCGCAATTCCACAGCCTGACCGTCTCGCTGCGACGCGCATTTTCGAGCGGGCTGGCCTTCGACTTCAACTATACCTGGTCGCATTCCATCGACCTGGGATCGGCGGCCGAATCGGGCGCGGGACAACAGGGCGCGGCCATCCAGAATATTTTCAATATCAAGGAATTTCGCGGCTCCTCCGATTTCGATATCCGCCACAACGTAAGCGCCAATTTCCTGTATGAACTGCCATTTGGAAAGGGCAGGAGGCTGCTCGGCGGCGCTCCCGGCTGGTTGAATCAGGTTGTGGGCGGTTGGCAGGTTTCGAGCGTCATCCGCTTTCGAACCGGCCTGCCGACGGCTGTCGCGGGCGACCTGGCCTACAATGCGAACTACTGGTTGAGCTCGCTCGCCATTGTTACGGGGCCGGTAAGAAGCGGTGTGCAGATCGACCAGAACGGCAATCCCAGCATCTTTGGAAACACTAGCACAGCCAATTCCTTTGAGGATGAACTGCCAGGCCACACCGGCACTCGCGCGGCAGTACGGCTGGCTTCTATGTTCAACACCGACCTGACCCTGGCCAAAGCCTTCCGTCTGCCACACGAAGGAATGCGCCTGCAGTTTCGCGCCGAGGCGTTCAATGCATTCAACAACGTGAACTTCACCAATCCGAGCCTGTCCTTGACCTCGCCGCTGACCTTCGGCGAGTTTCAAGGCGTGATGGAACCGCGTGTCATGCAGTTCGCACTGCGCTTCGAATTCTGACGTCCCGGGGCTTCGATCCCGCCTCAATCCCCGGAGGGATCGAAAACGTGCGAGGCCGGACGTCCAAGAATTCGCCTTCGAAGATTGGTGCACCGGATTCGGAACCTGTCCAGGTACAGATACACCACCGGTGTCGTATAGAGCGTCAGGAGTTGGCTCATCGCCAGGCCCCCGACGATGGCGATTCCCAACGGCCGGCGCAATTCCGATCCGGTTCCAGTCCCCAGGGCAAGAGGCAGTCCGCCCAGCAGTGCGGCCATGGTGGTCATGGTAATCGGCCGGAACCGCAGCAGGCATGCCTGGAAGATCGAAGCTTCCGGCCCGCGGTGTTCCTTGCGCTCCGCTTCCACCGCGAAGTCGATCATCATGATGGCGTTCTTGATCACGATGCCGATCAGCAGGATAATTCCGATCAGCGCGATGACGCTCAGATCGGTGCGGCAGATCAGCAGCGCCAGCAGGGCGCCCACGCCGGCGGACGGCAAGGTAGAGAGAATCGTCACCGGATGAATCACGCTCTCATACAACATGCCAAGCACGATGTAGACCGCGATGAGCGCGGCGGCGATGAGAATGGGTTCGTTGCTCAGAGAGTCCTGAAAGGCCTGCGCCGTGCCGGAAAAGTTGCCATGTATAGCCGCCGGCATCCCCATACTCCTTTGCAATTCGAGCACCCGGTCCACCACCGGCCCCAGCGGTACGCCGGGCGCCAGATTAAAGGAGATCGTGACCGACGGAAACTGGCCCGAGTGATTCACGGCCAGCGGGCTGGTATTGGCTTCGTAATGGGTGAACGCGCTGAGCGGCACCTGCCCCTTACTGCCTTTCACGTACAGATACTTCAGGCCATCGGGATTCTGCCAGAACACCGGATCCACCTCCATCACCACGTGGTACTGATTCAACTGGGTGTACATGGTGGAGACCTGGCGCTGGCCGAAAGCATCGTACAGCGTGTCGTCGATCATCTTCGTGGAGATGCCCATACGCGAGGCAGTGGCCCGGTCGATGGCCAGGGACGCTTGCAGCCCCTTATCCTGCTGGTCGCTGTTGAGGTCAACCACGCCCGGAATGTTGCGCATACTCTGCATCATCCGCGGCGCCCACAGCGCCAGGTCGGCCAGGTTGTCTCCCTGGAGTGTGTACTGGTATTGCGCGGAGCTGCCACGTCCGCCGATGCGCAGATCCTGGACTGCCTGGAGGAATAGCGTAGCCCCCGGAATGTGGGAGGCTTTCCCGCGCCGGATATGGGCTATCACTTCATCGGCCGTCAATTTGCGTGCGCGATCGGATCGCAGGGTCACGAACATTCTGCCGGTGTTCATGGTCCCACCGCCGCCCATACCGCCACCCCCCATCGAGCCGATCACAATAGTAACGTCCGGGTCCTCGCCCACCACCTTGACGAACTCCCCGAAACGGCTCTGCATCGCCTGAAACGAGGTCTGCTGGTCAGCCTGGATGTTGCCGGTCAAACGGCCGGTGTCCTGCTGGGGAAAGAACCCTTTGGGCACCGTGGCATAGAGATACACCGTCAGTCCCACAGTACCGACCGTCACCAGCATAGTCACCGGCTGATGGCGCAGCACCCACGAGAGCGATTTCTCATAACCGCGGAGAATCAGGTTGAACGCTCCCTCGCTCAGGCGGTATACCACGCCGTGGCGTTCTTCGCCGTGGCTGCGGAGGAGCCGCGAGCACATCATCGGCGTGGTCGTCAGCGACACCAGAAGCGATACCAGGATGGCGGTCGAAAGGGTGACGGCGAACTCGCGAAAGAGACGGCCCACGATGCCGGTCATCAGCAGGATGGGGATGAACACCGCAATCAGCGACATGCTCATGGTGACCACCGTGGAACCAATCTCTTTGGCGCCGATCACGGTGGCCTGCATCGGCGTCATGCCCGCTTCCAGATGGCGGGTAATGTTCTCGATCACCACGATGGCGTCGTCCACCACGAATCCGGTGGCCACCGTCAGCGCCATCAGCGACAGATTGTCGATGCTGTAGCCCATCAGGTACATCACCCCGCAGGTGCCGATCAGGGAGACGGGCACCGCAATGCTCGGGATAATGGTGGTGCGCGGGCTGCGCAGGAACACGAAGACCACCAGGATCACCAGCGCGATGGAGATGGACATGGTGAACTGAATGTCCCGCACGGAGGCACGGATGGTGGTGGTGCGGTCCATGGCGACCGAAATTTTCATGTCCGGCGGGATCTCCGCCTGGATCGCGGGCAGCACAATGCGCACCCGGTCCGCAGTCTCGATGATGTTGGCGCCCGGTTGGCGGAATACCACCAGTTGAATCGCCGGTTTGCCGTCGAGTTGGCCGGCGGTGCGGATGTCTTCCACCGCGTCGGTGACCGTCGCCACATCGGAAAGCAGCACCGCCCCGGTTTTCTGGAACGCCACCACCAAGGGACGGTACTGCTCGGCGGTCAGCAACTGGTCGGTGGTCGCGAGGGCCTGGCTCCGCTTACCGTCGCTCAACTCGCCTTTCGGCCGGTTCGCGTTAGCGGTACTCAACACCGCGCGGACATCCTCCAGGCCCAGCCCGTAGTTGTTGAGGAGGGTCGGGTTGACGTCCACCCGCACGGCCGGCAGCGAGCCGCCGCCTACGAACACCTGTCCCACACCCTGTATCTGTGCGAGTTTCTGTTGCACGATGGATGCCGCCGCGTCGTACATCCGCGCGGTGCTGTAAATGTTCGACGTGATCGCCAGAATCAGGATCGGCGCGTCAGCGGGGTTGACCTTGCGGTAGGTCGGGTTGCTCGGCAGATTGGTGGGGAGTTGGCCGCGGGCGGCGTTGATTGCCGCCTGCACATCGCGCGCGGCGGCGTCGATGTTCCGTCCCAGATCGAACTGCAGGGTGATGGACGTGGATCCGAGAAAACTGCTGGAGGTCATCTCGGTGATGCCCGCGATCCGTCCGAACTGGCGTTCCAGCGGTGTGGCCACGGATGATGCCATGGTCTCCGGGCTGGCGCCGGGCAGCATCGCCGACACGCTGACAGTGGGAAACTCCACCTGCGGGATGGGCGACACGGGAAGGAACTGATAGGCGACCACGCCAGCCAGGGCGATCGCGCAGGTCAGGAGTGTGGTGCCCGCGGGCCGGTGAATAAATGGCGTCGATATGCTCATGGCTCGGCACGTCCGGAGCGCCACGGGCATGAAGGCCCCTTGGCGATCACTCCAGCATATCGAAAGCCGGATGTCGTTGGATGACCAGCCTGGTTATAGCAGCCGAAGTGTCACGGTGGCCAGGAAAAGAGCAGGCGGCATGACGAGGCAGCCCACCTTCAGGAAACGCCAACTGCTCATCTGCGCGCCATCGCGGCGTAAGGCAATCAGCCACAGCACCGTGGCGAGCGACCCCGTCACCGAAAGGTTCGGCCCCAGATCCACGCCCACCAGTACGGCATCCCGGATCGGAGAAACCGCGGCGCCGGTCTGCAAAGCGCTGCCCACGAGCAAACCCGAGGGCAGGTTGTTCATCACGTTGGAAAGCGTGGCAATCCCGAAGGAAGCCGCCAGGTCACCCGGAACCCGCGGCATTCTGGCCATCGTCTCGCTGAGCCGGGCGATAGCCTCCGATGCGCCCGCACGGTTGAGCGCCGCCACCAGAACGAAAAGTCCGGCGACCAGTGGAAGCACGCTCCAGGAAACTCCGCCGGCGATGGACGCGGCGCGGCGCAGCCTCAGGCGGGTGGTTGCCAGCAGAGCCATCAGTGCCGCGGCGCAAGTCGGCAGTCCCAGATCGAGGCCCAATGCCGATGCCGCTACGAGTACAGCTCCGGCTCCCGCAATTCCCCATGCCGCCCGCCTGCCTTCGGGAGTGAGAACCGTCAGGTCTGCGTCGTTGGCGATCGCGCCAGAAATCTCCTTGCGAACTGCCCATCGGAGCGCGGCGTAAGTCGCTCCCGTCGCGCAAAGCGATGGCAGGAAAAATGTTCGCAGCCAGGGGCCCAGAGGCGGCAGGGTTTTGCCATATACCACCAGGTTCGCAGGATTCGAGATGGGCAGCACGAAACTGGCTGCGTTGGCCACGAACGCACAGATCAGGACGTAAGCCACCGCATCGGTACGAGCTTTCCGCACGGCGGCGTAAACGGCAGGAGTGAGCACCACCGCCGTGGCATCGTTGGAAAGGAACACCGTGACCAGCACGCCGGCGGCATAGATCAGCACGAACAGCCGGCCGCCCGAACCCTTCGAAGCGCAGACCGCGTGGTTCGCCAGCCAGTCGAATACGCCCTCGGCCCGGGCCAGGTCGGCCAGCAGCATCATTCCCGCGAGAAACAGGTAAACATCGGTGCCGCGGCCAGCCGCGCTGAGGGCAGCGGCTGGGGAGATCAGGCCGCAAACCACCAGCAACAAGGCTCCCAGACACGCCCACACCCATTCCGGCCATTGCCGGGGCCGGAACAAGACCCCGCCAAGGGTGCCGGCCGTAATCGACCACACCAAAACTGTCTCGCTCGAACTCATTGCTTGCATGGGAAATGCGAGTCCGCGTTGCCGGTGTCGGATCCTGCTACCACGATTGGAACATATGCCGGCCCTCAAAAGCTGGGGCCCGCGCTACAATTGTCAACGATCCATGCCTCTGAATCGCGGCGATCGTCTGGGAATTTACGAAATCATCAGCAGGTTGGGCGCCGGCGCCATGGGCGAGGTCTACCGCGCCCGCGACACGCGCCTCAACCGCGACGTGGCATTGAAGATCCTGCCCGCCGAGTTCGCCTCGAACCCCGACCGCCGGCGGCGCTTCGAGCAGGAATCCCGCGCCGCCAGCGCCCTCAACCACCCCAACATCGTTACAGTCTACGATGCGGGCGAAGATCAGGGCGTCTCCTACATCGTCTCGGAACTGGTAGACGGGGACTCGCTCTCGGAGCTGATCGCCCGCGGGCCGGTGCCCGTCCGAAGGGTCCTGGAGCTTGCCGCGCAAATCTCCGATGGACTGGCAGCCGCGCACGCCGCGGGAGTCGTCCACCGCGACATGAAGCCCGAAAACGTCATGCTCACGCGCGACGGCCGCGTGAAGATTCTGGATTTCGGCCTGGCGCGCTATCAGCCCGCCGCGGCGACGCCATCGGAGGGAACCGCTACCCTCACCCAGGCCGGCATGATCATGGGGACGGTCGGCTATATGTCTCCGGAGCAGGTGAGCGGCCAGCCTGCCGACCCGCGGTCGGATATCTTCTCGCTCGGCATCATCATCTACGAGATGCTGACCTCCAAGGCCGCGTTCCATTGCCCGACGTCGGTCGAAACCATGAGCGCCATTCTGCGCGCGGATCCGCCGGATTTGCCGGATACCGTTCCGCCGCCGCTGCGCGAGATCGTGCGTCATTGTCTGGAGAAGGAGCCCGCGCGCCGATTCCAGTCCGCCAAGGATCTGGCTTTTGCCCTCCATTCCTATGCGGGCGGCTACTCCAGCATGGTCGGTCAGGCACCATTGGCGGCCACTGTCCGGCCGCGCAACATCTGGCCGATCGCCGCCGCGGTGCTCACGCTGCTCCTGGTGTACACGGTGGCATTGCTCGTGATGCGTCCCCCCGGGGCGAACCTCGGGCAGTATCGCTTCAGCCCTTTCGCTACCGAAACGGAGATGCAAAGCGACGCCGTCTGGTCTCCCGATGGGAAAAACGTCGCCTACCAACGGATGTTAGACAATGCCCCAAACTCCGTGATGGTGCGCAGCATGGACTCGCTCGTCCCCACCGCGATCGCCGAGGCGAACGGCATGAAGAGTCTCTTCTGGTCGCGTGATAGCAGCCAACTGTATTTTCTGTTGGGCGACGGTCTCTGGTCGGTCAGCCGGGCGGGAGGTGCAAAGCAGCAGATCATCAAGGGTCCATTCGAGGCCGCCGACATCTCTCCGGACGGGAAGGCGATTGTCTTGTGGTACGGTTCTGACCACACGGATGAAGAGAAGGCCAAGCTTTGGATCTCGTCGCCGCCCGGCGCTCCCATTCGGGAATATCAGCCGGTCGCCTTCAAATCGATCGGCACGTTCAGCCCGGTTTACCTGCGATTTTCGCCGGACGGCCGTCAGGTGCTGCTCTCCATGTTCCGAGGCTCGGGACCCGAGACGTGGCTCCTTCCCTTCCCCGACGGCGCCCAGGGTAAGCCGCGGCACATCTTCGCATCGCAACCCGCCAGCTCCGACGTACCCGCGCCAAGCTGGATGCCCGACAGCCGGCACGTGGTAATGAGTTTCAACGAGCCGGCCCGCATCGGGCTCTGGGTGGCGGACACCGTCAATGAGACAGCGGAGCCCCTGACCGCCGACTCGGGACGCAAAACCAAACCTTCGGTCTCGCCGGATGGAAAACGAATCCTGTTCAGCTCCGAGCTGATCAACTTCGACCTGATGGAGATCCCCGTAAACGGCGGCCCGGTGCGCCCGCTGCTCGCCACCAATCGGGACGAGATGTTCCCGGTGTGGTCTCCCACCGGGAAGCAGTTCGCGTACGTGAGCAATCGCGACCTCCCTCCCGAGATCTGGATGAAGAGCGTGGCGGAGGGATGGGAACGCCCTCTCGTTACGCAGCGCGATTTCCCGGACGATGAGAATCGGACTTTCCTTACGCCGTCGTTCTCACCGGACGGCTCGCGAATCGCCTACGCGCGGGTCAGCGCCAGACACTTCGCGGCGATCTACATTTCGCCGGTGGCGGGCGGTTCCCCGATCCGCCTCACCAACAGCGACGAATACGAGATCGGGCCGGTTTGGTCCCCGGATGGAAATTGGATTTCGTATTTCTCGAGTAAGAGCGGCCTTGTCAAGATCAAGGTCGGCGCCAACGAGCCTCCCGTGACCCTGCTGTCGGTTGCGTGCCGGAATCCCGCGCAGTGGTCTCCGGATGGGCAGTGGATCGCTTGCGCGGAGGAGGACAAAGGCGTTGACCTGTTCACTCCCGAAGGCAAGAATTTTCACACCATCGGCGACCGGCGCGTGTACGTCACCTGGACGAAAGACGGTAAAGCGCTCTACACGCTTGGCGACGATGCCGGCGGCCATTGGAAACTGGGCCTGCTCGATGCGAACAGCGGCACGGAGAAGATTATTTCCGATTTGGGCACCCAGTTCCGGTTTGCCTCCCCATACAACCCTTCTTTCCCGCTCAGCTTGTCGCCGGACGGCACGTCCCTCGCGACCTCCGCCCTCAATTACAAGGCGGAGATCTGGATGCTCGAAGGCTTCCGCCAACCGATGGGCTGGCTGCAGCGATTGCTGCCGTAAAATCAAGTTAGATCGATTATGAAGTGGGCCGACCGCATGGCGGAACTCTGGGATCGCCGGCGAGCCCTCTGTTGGGTCGCAGCCGCGGCTTTGACGGCGATCTGGGCCGGCGGCCCCTGGTGGTTGCCCGAGGGGTTCGGTGGCGAGTCACTCCAGCCGATCAGTCAGATTCCGATTATCGGCCCGGTTCGGTGGAATTCGCGTCTCCGGTTTATTGCCCGCGAGAAGGCGCTGTACCTGGGGGACATCCCTGACAATGCAGACGCAGGCGAACTCGAAACCTCAGCTCAGGACTGCCGGACGGCCTTCCGGGATGGCCGTGCGACTCTGAAATGCCTCGGCGGCCCTGAGAGCGTTGACGCCGGCAATTCGCCCATCCTTACGTTGGCGTACCCAACCACTTTGCCACTCCCACGGAACCTCCAACTGGCTGTGGGTTCGGAAGGTGGCTCGGTTATTATTTTTCAGTTGCCGGCCACAAAAGGCGAAACACCCAGGCCAACCGCCACGTTGAAAATCGACGGTCCGGTTACCGCGCTGGCCTATAGCGATGACGAATCGAAATTGGCGGTGGGCAGTACCAGGGGCGGAATCAGCATTTGGGAGCTGTCGGGAACACCCAGACTGCTGAAATCGTTCCAAGGACAGGAGCAGACGGTCTATAGCCTCTGGTTTACATCGAATCTCGAGTTGGTGTACTCCGCGTTGGACACGGTAGTGCGACAGCGGGACTGGCAGAGGGATAGCAGGTCAACCGCGGCCGAGGGGTTCACCGACTGGCCCTTCTCATCTGGAGATTATGAGATGTGGGCTGGGGATCGAAGGAGTTTCGGCAGCCCGGAACCACCCTCTGATAATCCGTCCACGCAGGTATCGTTGAGTCCCGATCGCCGCCTCATCGCGATGGTTTCCGGTACTCGCCCTTCGCGGTATTGGAGCATCTGGGAACATGGCCGTTTGTCGTTTCCTTTCGGCTTGCGTTATCGCGCACCCGTCCCTGAAGATTTTGGCGAAGGCGAGATTCTGTGGAGCTCCGATTCGTCGGCATTGTGCTTTGCCTCGTCAAAGCCCGGTGGTTGCCGGTGGTTGGACGTTGCTACGGGCACTACCGCAATCGCGCCTGTGCGTTCGGCCGTGCGATCCATCCTGGGGCAAGGAAGGATTCCGGCTGAAGGACGAATCAAATGCAATCGGACGGCCTTCGACCGAATGCTGGGGCGCCAGGTCATTGCTCAGCGTGCCTCCACGAAAACCCCACGTGTCCTGATCGCATACGCCGGCGCCCGCTTCCCGTTGGTGCCGATCGGACTGTTCGGGTTGCCCGTCATTGCCGGAGCTTTTATGTTGCGAGTCCGGAGGAGTGCCTATTGGAACCGAAAGCGATCCCTGGCCCCGGCCACCGCAACGGCGGAAACATTCTTCCGGGCGGCTGGAGCGGAAACTTCTGAACGGGGCGTTGGACTCCTTCACGTCAGTCCCGCGGACCCTCCCCTTTCCCCGTTTGCCCCGCTGCCTGCGCTGATTGTCATACGGCCAGTGGACCAATCTCACATCGACCTGCTCATCAAAGAGATGAAGAGCCTGCACGGGAATCAGCCCGCGGCCGGCTTTCTCCTTTATCTCGACCCGCCGGACTCGGTCGTTCTACTCCGCATGTTGTTGGAGGCCCATCTTCAGCAGTCCGCCGTGATACCGATGCCCGTCGCCGCCATCGAGAGAGCCAAGGACTCGCCTACCGAAGCGAGGGCTCTCCTCCGCGAGTACTCGGAGCGGTTCTCGCCGGGGCGCAACTTGTTCGATGACCGCAACGCCATCGGCGACGCGGTTGCATTCTTCGGGCGCACCCGGCTTCTGGCCAGGCTCAAGCAGGAACTCCTCAGCTTCCAAAGCATAGGACTATGGGGGCTGCGAAAGACCGGTAAGACCTCCATCCTCCTGCAACTCGAACAGGTTTTCCGGGACCGCGCGGCGGTGCGGATCGGTTTGGAGCCCTTCAGCACCAAAGCCCCGTTCGGAAACCGGATCTTCAACGAGACTCTGAGGCAGTTGGCTTCCCTGCTGAGACGCTGCGGCAAAGAAACCTTTTGCCCCGAATTTCCCATTCACTTGCCGGCCCGGGATTCGGTGGCCGGTTTCCTCGATGCGGCTCAAGAGTTGACTGCAAAGCTCGTCGACGCCGGCATCCCGCTGCCGGTAGTCTGCATGCTGGACGAAATGGAGCGCGTGCTCCCCGCCGATGCCGACTCCGCGGAGGAGTTCAACGTGGCCTTCGGAGCGTTGCGCAACTTGTGCCAGGATAAGCGGCTGATGTCCCTGCTGGTCACAGACCTTTTCGCGGATTCCAGCCAGATCAACCAGTGGCCGATTGAGGGGGCGGGCACTAACCCGCTTTTCAACTTCCTGAAATCGGTATACGCTGGTCCGTTCGCGGAGGCCGACACCGTTCAGATGCTCGACTCACTGGGCAAGCTCATGAATTTCCCCCTCGACAGCACCCGGATTTCTTCGATTCACGAACTCAGTGGCGGGCATCCCTTCCTTGCGCGCCAGGTGGCGGCCATGCTGTACGACCGGCGCGAGGACCCGTCCGGACCCGCCCGTCTGCTGGCCAACCCCATCCGGTATTCCGAGACTTTGCGGTCGTACTTCCCGGAAAACGTCTGGAGCCCGCTCGAACGGCGCGGGGACACGGCCGCACTCACCATCATTGCGATGCTCGCCGAAGCCAATCAGTGGGTGTCCGACGCGGAACTCCAGTCCCGCTGCCTCCTTCCGAATACCGTTTTTTGGTCGGCGGCTGAATGGCTGGCGCAAACGGGCGTGATTGCACGCCGGCACAATGAGGGCACGGGCGAAAGCTATCGGATCGCCATCGGCATGCTCGTGCAATGGTACCAGCAAAGCGAGGTCTCGGTTCGCAAAGATGTCTAGCCGCCCGTTTGACAACTACCGTACTGCAATTGACGATCCGGACTACTTCTTCGGCCGTGCGGACCTCTTGAAGTATTTTCGCGAAAAGCCGGGCTGGGTCCACGTTCTTTTGGGTGGACCGCGCATCGGCAAGACCTCCACGCTGCGAGCCGTGGAATGGAGCATGCTCGAATTGCCGCCTCCTGATCGCGTTTCGCCATTCCCGGTCTTGATCAACCTGCAGGTGGAGCAGCCGCGCACGGCTGACCACTTCCGGTATCTGCTGATTTCCCGCTTACGGGACGCCTTCGACCGGTACCTGCGCACGCGCGATCAAATCTCCTGGGCGATTAACTCGCGCGCGGCGTATCGAAAGTTCATCGGCCAGTTCGAAGAATTCAAGATCGAGGCCTATTTCCTCAAGCTCAAACTGAAGGCTCCAGACGATGCTTTGAAGCCGGAGGATTTCCGAAAGGCGATTCAGGACAGCATCGAGGAACTGGAGAAAGAGCGCTTCCGCGGCGTCTTGTTCCTGTTGGACGAGGCGGAGTTTGTCACCCGCGCGGATTGGGGCAACGATGCGTGGAGTCATATTCGCGGCTTCAAGGATACCGACCCGCTGAAAGCGGCCGTGGGATTCGTCATTTCCGGATTTCGAGGGGTGCTCGAGTTCCAGCAGCGCGTCGGATCGCCGCTGAAGAACATCGCCCAAACTTCGTGGATGATGGGATTCGACCAGGGAACTGCCCATCACCTGATCGAACGGAGGTTCGCCGAAGAGCGGGGATCGCTTCGGAGTGGCGATCACGCCTTTCTCTGGCAATACTCCGGCGGATACCCGTTCCTGCTGCAGCAAATGATTAACGCCCTCATCGATGTGCGCCACGAAGGCGATCCTCAACCACAGGCCATCGTCCGCCAGCTTCTGCGGGAACACAATCCGGTGTTTCGCGACTGGTGGAACTCGGACGGAAAGACCGATGGGCTGGCGGAGCGCGAGCGAATGGTCTACTCCCGGATGCCGGATGACGGTACGGTTTCGCTCGACGACCTGCTATCCCTCACGAATGTCAAACTGGTGCCGCTCCAGGAAATACTCCAGATCTTGTGTGGCTCCGGCCTGGTCCGCGAGTCGCAACCCGAACAATACCAGATCACCAGCCGCCTGTTCCGGGAGTGGACCCGGAACCTGTAAACAGATTCAACTGGTAAACCTTCATCAATCGGGGAAAGAATTTGCGAAAGCCCCGGAAGGTGATTCTCGTCGCGAGCGAAAGGCGCGGAACCAAAGCATCGGGAACATCCACCATCGTGCGCGATTCCACCAGCCGCAGGCCGATGTTCCAGTCCTCGACGTCTTTGGGATGCTCGCAGGCCCAGGCGAAGCGCGCCGCCAGTTTCCTGCGGGCAAAATCCTTGTTGCCGCCCTCGATCGCCCTGCGGCTCGCCGTGTCGAAGGCCAGCATTGCATCCGGGAAACTGTTGCGGATCTGCGCCAGCGCCGACCGGACTTCCCGCTCTTCGAGATAAACGAATACGGCCTCAGCCACGAAGAAGTAAGGGCCGGGGCTCTCTCTCACCGTTGCCATCCAGCCCGGCTCCAGAACCGAACCTGCCAGTGTCTTGCGCCGTCCTCCATCCGCGAAGAATCTCCGCCGCAGATCGATCGCGTCCGGCAGGTCCAGATCGAACCAATGCAGGCGGCCATTGTCGAGCCGCTCGAATCGCGTGTTGAGCCCGGCGCCGATTTCCACGATTGTGCCTTCCGGATGGCGGCTGAGAAACTGCCGGATCCACTCGTCGAAGATCGCGCCGCGCAAAGCACAGGCGAAGGTCCGCCGCCTTTGCCCAAAACCCCGAAAGCTCCAGTCGATCGATTCGACTATTTCGACGGCTTTTGGGTCCTCCAGGATCGGATTCTTCCTCCGGCTCTCGACGGCCCGGCCGTAGAGCGGAATCAGCATGGTCTCCTGGACCGGACCGAGTTGTACGGTTTGCCGCGGCATGAAGGGTCTGGCGCCGGACGCTTACTTCGATGTGATCCGCAGGTTTGCGAAATCGCCATCGCTGCCGTTCCCGGTCCACAAACCGACCATTCCTCGATTCAGGTTCCCCAGCTTACGAGCCGTCAGTACAGGCATTTGGTCTGGCCCGACGTAAACCTGGACGTTTCGCTCCTGAACGGCCACCCGGAGAGTCACCCAGCCCGTCGGCTCCAGCGAGGGGCTCACCGGCCTTTCGAACTCATCCGGAAACTGCTCGCGAAGCCGGGGCCAATCGAATTCGGGAACCGCCATGTACTGCAGGGCATGGCGGTGGCGGACCGGATCCTGAGCCCGGAAGTTAAACGGACGCAGATAGACCGCTTCATAGGTCTGGTCATCCTTTCCGTGAAAAGCAATTCCCAGAAAACTCTGCTGAAACCGGTCTCGGCCGCGCACCTCGACTCGAATCTCGCCTTCGCCGAAATCCACCCCCGTTAGCCAGACGACGCCCGGGTCTTGCCGTTCCGACATGTGTACGCCGTCCGGGGTGTCCGGGACCTTGGTGATTTCGCGGTTCACGGCCCGCAGTTTCCCGGCGGCGAGCCATTTCGGCAGGTCAACCTGGCTCGGCGGCCCTTGCTTTTGTGCCGGCGCGACAGCGACGGCGCCCAGGAGCAGGACAACACCCGGGAGCAGGACGTTGGTTCGAGTGCGCATATCACCTCCTGAAGCAGGACGCCGCGCGCGGTCCGGACCGGCGTCCACAGTTCGACTGTAATCTGCTTGGACGGCCATGCTCCGATTTTGTCAGAAAACTGCTACTACTTCTTCTTGCCGGGACCGGGTCCTTCGCGCTCAATCGTCACGCTGATGAGGGTCACCGGTTCGAGTGGCTTTTCGTCGCGGACTCTGGCGCGGTTGATCTTTTCCACCACGTCCATCCCGTCAACCACCTGCCCGAAGATGGTGTACTTCCCGCTCCACATCGGCATCGGTCCGACGGTGATAAAGAATTGGCAGCCGCCCGAATCGGGCTGTCCGGTATTCGCCATGGCAAGGCGGCCCGCCCGGTCGAAGCGCAAGCCGGGAAGGAATTCATCGCGAATGGTGAAGCCACAATTGTGCGTGCCCTTCCCGGTCGGATCGCCTGCCTGGATCATCTCTCCCGGAACCACCCGGTGAAACGTGATGTTGTTGTAAAGGGGGCGTTTGACGGGCTTATGCGTCTCCGGGTCGAGCCAGGCTTGGACGCCGGTAGCCAGGTTCACGAAGGTGTGGACGCTGGTGGGCGTATCTTTTTCGTAGAGCTGGGCGGTGATGTCGCCCAGCGACGTATGGAATACGGCGTAGAGCCCGGGTTTGCGGGGGCTCTGCCCAAACCCGATGGCCGCGGTCCAGGCAGCCAGGATCAAAATCGACGGCGTTTTCATGAGAAGACAGATGCGTATATGGTTGAAATCTGATTATAATCGGGCCTGATGAGAGTATTGTTGATGGTTTGCATGGCTGGAGCTGCTCTGGCGCAGACCCCGCCTCCAGCCCAGAAGGCACCGGCTAAGACTGCGGCGCCAGCCTCCACCACCCCGGCACCTCCGAAGATGTCGTCACCCCCGCCGGCGCTGTTGAATCCGGCCGCCCTGAGGGCCAAGGCGCCGGATCTCTATCGCGTGAAGTTCGCCACCACCCATGGCGACTTCGTAGTGGAAGTTCACCGCGATTGGGCGCCATTAGGCGCGGACCGGTTGTACAACCTGGTCCGCAACAGATTCTTCACCGATAATGCGTTCTACCGCTACTCGCCGGGATTCATCGTGCAGTTTGGTGTTTCGGCGTGGCCCGCCGTGACGAAGGCCTGGGCCGGCGCCACCATCAAGGACGATCCGGTCAAGGAGAGCAACAAGAAGGGAACGATCACGTATGCGATGGGTGGTCCGAACACCCGCAGCACCGACTTTTTCATCAACCTGAAGGACAACTCCCCGCTCGACGGACAGGGCTTCGCGCCTTTGGGCATGGTCACGGAAGGCATGGACGTCGTGGAAGGGCTGTACAGCGGGTATGGCGAGATGAAAGGCATGCCAGGAGGCAATGGGCCGGACCAGGCACTGGTCCAGAGCCAAGGGAAGCCGTATCTCGACAAGAACTTCCCCAAGCTCGACTCCATCAAGACCGCGACCATCATCTTCCCGGAGGCCACCACGCCCGCGCCCGCCACGAAGTCGGCAGCCCCGGCGACCAAGTCCTCGACACCTCCGCCGGCGACCAAGAAGCAATAGCTCCCGACCAGCGATGCGACCGTATCTGCTGGCGTCACTCGTCGCCTTCGCCGCGATCGCCCGCTCGCAACCGGTGGTCGTGACCGTGCTTGCCACCACCGATCTGCACGGCAACCTTTACCCGGTTGATTACGCGACGGATCAGCCGGCTCCCCGCGGGCTCGCCAAGATCGCTACCCTGATTCGTGCCGCTGAATCCGAAAATCCCAACCACCTGCTGATCGACTGCGGGGACACCATTCAGGGAACACCGCTCGAATTCGTCTACCAGACCGTCGTGCGCACGGGAACGGGGCCCTTGGGGCTCAAAGTGCCGCCGGGTCTGTCGCACGACCCGATGATGCTGGCCATGAACCGGCTGGGGTACGACTCGATGACCGTGGGCAACCACGAATACAACAACGGTCTGAAGAATCTCGACCGCGCCCGGTCCGAAGCCCACTTTCCCTGGCTCTCCGCCAATACCGCGGTGGCGCCGGGCGGTAAAGAGAAACCCTTCGCGCCCTACTTGGTCAAGGTCGTGGGCGGCGTCAAGGTGGCGATCGTCGGCATCACCACACCCGCGGTTCCCACTTGGGAGAAGCCCGAGAATCTCGGTTCCTATCGCTTTCTACCGGCGGTCGAGTCCTTGCGAAAAGCGGTGGCCGATCTGGAAGCGAACGAACATCCGGATGTCATCGTGGTAGCGGCGCATTCCGGTTTGGGGCGCAACCTGGAGACTGGCGCGGCCGTGTCGCCGGAGGAGGACGTCGTCTACGATCTGGCCACCAAAGTACCCGATGTGGACGCCATTGTTTTCGGCCACTCGCACCGTGAACTGGCAGGGCGTTCGATCGGCAAGGTCCTCGTGGTGCAGCCGAAGAACTGGGGAATCTCGCTGGCGCGCCTGGATTTTACGCTCGAGCCCAAACCGGGCGGCGGCTGGACTCTCACCGGCAAGAAGGCGCGTCTCATCCCCGTGACGGACCAAACGGCCGCGGCCCCGGACATCCTGGAGATTGCCAAGCCCTATCATGAGTTGGCCGAACGGCACCTGGATACGCCGGTGGCCACGTCGCCGCGCGAACTGGATGCCGCGCTGGGGCGCGTCGAGGATACGCCCATCCTGGACGCCATCCAGCGCGTGCAGTTGTTTTATTCCAAGGCGGACGTTTCCTTCGCGTCGGTCTTCAACCCGAGCGTGCATGTTCCCAAGGGGCGGGTGACGGTGCGGCAGATCGCGGCGCTCTATCCCTACGACAACGAGCTGTACGTGATCGAAGGCACCGGCAAGATGGTGAAGGACGCTCTGGAGAACGCCGCGCGCTACTACCTCGCCTGCCAGGGCGAGCGGTGCTCGCAGTCGCCTCTGATCAATTCCAACGTGGTGGGGTACAACTACGACATCGCCGAGGGCGTGGACTACACCGTGGATATCAGCCGGCCAGAGGGCGATCGCATCCGCGGCCTGCGCTGGCAGTCCGGGCCTCTGGACCCCGGCCGGAAGCTCCGGATCGCGATCAACAACTACCGCGCGGCGGGCAGCGCGGGCTACGGCATGTTCGCGGGAGCGAAGATCTTGTGGCGGTCGCAGGAGGAGATTCGGGACATGATCGTCCGCTACTACACCGAGCGCGGCAGCCTGCCCGCAGCGGCTAGCGGCAACTGGCGAGTCATTCCCGAGACGGCCCGCCGGACACTCGAGAAAGAGGCGCGGGCCGACGCTGCACGCCAGCACCTGCAATAGGTACAAATATCGAATGGCGCCACTCAGGTCTTGGTGACCGGGTGGGGAGCTGGCGGCGCTCAATCCATCGCAGTTGTTGCCGTGTCTCCGGAATTGCAACGCCCCGTGCAGTGCTGACGGTTCGAATCGCCAGGCTTGGGCTCGCGCCCGCGGTCATGAGCACGCCGGCTCCGATCAGGCCGGACCGGCCAATGCCTTGGCGGCAGTGTACGGCCACGTTCTTTCCGGCTTCCAGCTCTGCCAGAATATGAGTCATGAGCGAGAGAGCATCGCGAGTCGAGGCTGGGACGCCACGGTCTGGGATCGGGAAGGAGATGTAGTGCATGCCGTTGTCCTCTGCGGCCCGGCATTCCTGAAGCAAGTCCAACTGAGTAGCCTCATCTTTTTCCAATAACGAGACGATGGCGTCAACATCGGAATCTCGCCAGCCGGCCGCTTCTGCTTCCAGCCAGTCTCCTCCCCTTGGCCGGGAAGCGATGGCCAATCGCCCGCGCCATGGTCCCGGGATCCAGAAAAGATCAGATCTCATAATGCTCTATGACGTCGGACCCATGGCAGCGGAACTGCGCAAGCTTCACCCCGTTCAGAGCGTGGCCCGAATCTAGAAACTGAAGTCTTGGCGGTTCCTCCATAACATCACGCCGGCAGTCGCATCCGGGCGACGCACCCTGGTCCATCGGCGCGGTTCTCGAGCGTGAGTGCGCCGCCGTGGCCCTCGGCGATTTGGCGGCTGAGCACCAATCCGATGCCCGATCCGCCGGGCTTGGTGGTAAAGAAGGGCACGAAGAGGTTCGCCGTGCTGGAGAGCCCCGGGCCTTCGTCCTTCACCCAGATCTCCAGCATCGAACCGTCGCGCCGCCAGCCCACCCACACCCCGGTCCGGTTGGCCGAGATCGACGCATCTGCGGCATTCCGCAGGAGGTTGATCAGGACTTGCTCCAACTGGTCGGGGTCGGCCTGTACGGTAATGTTAGGCCCCGGCTGAACGTGAACACCAAGGCGGGTTTCGAAACTCACGGCGCGGCCGATGCAGGCGTCTACATCGAGCGGCTGCAGTTGCGGCCTGGGGAGCTTGGCCAGCCGTGCGTAGGCGCCGATGAAACGGCTGAGGCTTTCCGAACGCGAGGTGATGATGTTGAGTCCGCGGCGCATGTCGTCGCGCCAATCCTCCGGCAGCGGATTGCGCGCGAGGATGCTTTCCAGGCTCCCCGCAATCGATTTGATCGGCGCCAGCGAATTATTCAGCTCGTGGCCGAGGACGCGCACCAGGCGCTGCCATGCCTGCAACTCCTGCTCGCTCAGGGCCTGGGTCAGGTCGGAGATCACCACGAGTTCGAGCGGCAGGCCGCGTTCGCGGATGCGGGTCCGCCGCACACCCCACCGCCCTGCGCCGCCTGGAAACACGGTCTGCAAGGTGGTCTGCGGGGGGCCGTCCAGGCAGGACACCAGGTTCAGCTCGGCGGCCGTCTGTCCCAGCAGCCGCTCCGGTGGAGCGGCCAGCAGGCGCTCGCCGGACCGGTTGACCAGCCGCAATCGCTGATTCTCATCGAAGGCAAAGATGGCGACGTCGATTTCGCGCATCACGGTGCGGAGCAGCGTGGTGGCCTCCAGCGCGCCGAGACGCTGCTCGCGCAGGGTGCTGCCCAAGGTGTTGACTTCGCGCATTACCTCGCCCAGCGCGTCGTCCGGGCGCGGCGATCGGCCGCGAACCGAGAAATCGCCCTCCCGCAGAGCGCCCAGGAGGTTGGACAGGGTCTGGAGCGGAAACACCACCCGCTCGCGTGCCGCCAGGGCAAATCCAAGCCAGGAGCCCACGATCAGCACCGTGAGCGTGGCGACGGTCTGCGGCCGGAAGTCGTATCGGAACAACAGCCACAGGGCCGTGACCGACCCCGGCAGCCCGGAGAGCACGGCCAGCAGCACCACTCGCCCTTCGTGGCTGAGAAGCGCGACCTTTTGTTGGGAAGGCATATCACAAGCAGGGTTTGGGGGTTAGGGGTTGGGGTTTGGCGTGATTGAGGTTGCAAGTCATCAGAACCTTCCCGCGCTGGCTAAAGACCGTAGCGTTGGAGACGCCGGTACAAGGCGCTGCGGCTCAGGCCGAGAGCGTTGGCCGCGTGGCTCACGTTCCCGTTGAACCGCGCCAGGGCCTTCTTGATGAGCAGAGCTTCCACATCTTCGAGGCTCATCTCCTCAAGCCGGGGAGGGCCTTCCCGGCCGGTGCGAAGGCCCAGGTCGGCGGTCCGGATCGATTCACCTTGCGCCATCAGCACGGCGCGTTCCACGGCATGGTCGAGTTCGCGCACGTTGCCCGGCCAGGCGTGCGCCAGCAATGCCTTGATGGCGCCTTCGTCGAAACCGGTCAGCGGTTTGCGGTAGTGCTCCGCATGCTGCCGCAGAAAGTGCGCCGCCAGCATCGGGATATCTTCGCGCCGGTCGCGGAGCGGCGGAAGCCGGATCTCGATCGTGTTCAAACGGAACAGCAGATCCTGGCGGAAGCGGCCTTCGGCGACCGCGGTATTCAGGTCGGCATTCGTCGCCGAAAAAATGCGGACGTCCACGCGGCGGGTTTTGGAAGAGCCCACCCGCTCGAACTCTCCGGTCTCAATGGTACGCAGGAGCTTGGACTGTAACCCCTGGGAAATGTTGGCGATTTCGTCGAGGAAGAGCGTGCCGCCGTCGGCCATCTCGAAACGGCCCACGCGATCGCTCTTGGCGTCGGTGAAGGCCCCTTTGACGTGCCCAAACAGCTCGCTTTCGAACACGCCCTCGGCGAGTCCCCCCGTGTTGACGGTCACCAGCGGGCGCGTGGAGCGCAGCGAGACGGAGTGCAGCGTCTGCGCCACGAGCCCCTTGCCGGTCCCGTTTTCACCGGTGACGAGGACGTTGGCGTCCGAGGGGCCCACGCGCGAAATCACGTCGAGAACCGGCCGCATGGCCGCCGAGGTGGCGATCAGTTGCGGAAATCGCTCCGCGCGTAACGCGCGGTTTTCGGCCTCCAGCCGCTGCCCCTTGCGGAGCGCTCGTCCCAGCTCGATCTGGGTCTTGAGAATGGCGGAAAGCCGCGCATTGTCCCAGGGCTTCTGAATGAAGTCGCGCGCCCCACGGCGCATGGCCTCGACCGCCAGCTCCACGGATCCCCATGCGGTCATTACGATGACAGGCAGAGTGCCATCCAACGTCTGAATGCGATTCAGCAGCTCCAGACCTTCCTGTCCCGAGGTGGTGTCGCGCGTGTAGTTGAGGTCCATGAGGACGGCATCGAAATCGCGCGACTCCACGGCATCGATGGCGGCTGCGGGAGAATTGACGGTCTCCGCGGAATAGCCCTCGCCCTTCACCAGGAAGCGGAGCGCTTCCAGCACATCGGGCTGATCGTCGGCGATCAGGATGCAGGGCGTACGAGACTCGGAGGATTTCATCAGATCCTATTCATACCGCAAAAGGGACACCCGAAAGCGAATAGAAGTTGTGGCATTTGCCGTACCAGACGCTATTCGCCTGGGAAATAAGAGCTTACGCGGCGGAAAATCGCTCGTCGAGTGTCCGTTTTTGGGACAGTGCGCACACTGCGTGTGAGCGCCGGCAGGCGGCGTGTAGAATTGAGGTGAAATGCTGACCAGGCTCTATCTCGACAATTTCCGCTGTTTCGTGAACTTCGAGCACAAGCCCACACGAAAGCAATTAATTCTTGGACGCAACGGTTCGGGGAAGTCCTCGTATCTGGACGCCGTATTGCTGTTACGTCAGTTCGTGGTGAAGGGCGACGTTCTCGAAGACTTTTTCATCTTGAGTCAACGGACGCGATGGATGAACCAGGCTCACCTGACAGGCGAAATGGAAGTGGAGTTGGATGGCGGCAGATACCTGTACCACTTGGTGATCGAACCGTGGGGAGAGCCAGAGCGGCCACGGGTCAAATCGGAGAGCGTACACTTCGATGGGAAGCCGATCTTTGAGTTCCTGGCCGGCGAGGTGCACCTTTATAACGATCGGTTCGAGCACAAAGTGGCTTACGATTTTGATTGGCATCGTTCCGCGTTGGCGACGATCATGGAACGAAAGGACAATCGCAAGCTCAGCCGCTTCAAGCACTGGATTTCCAACCTGGTTTGCTTTCGGTTAAACCCGTTTGCCATGGGCGCTCGATCCGAAGCGGAGAATCTTTTTCCCAACGTCGATCTTTCGAACATCGCATCATGGTACCGGCATCTATACCAGTCAGACCCTAAACAGAATCAGGCGTTGCTCGAAAGCCTGCGTTCATCCGTGGATGGTTTCGCCTTCTTGAAGCTGGCACCCTTCGGAGAGAACGTGCGACTGCTGGGAGCGGAATTCGCGCAGGGCAATGCAAAGACGACCACCTTCTATTTCAACGAGCTTTCCGACGGCCAGCGATGTCTGACCTGCCTGTACGCGATTCTTCACTTCCTCCTGGAGAAAGGCAGCACGGTCGTCCTCGACGAGCCTGACAACTTCATCTCAATACGTGAGATTCAACCATGGCTGATGGCAGTAGCGGATGTTGTTGAGGCGGGCAAGGGGCAGATTATCCTCATTTCGCATCACCCCGAGGTCCTGAATCAATGGGCGCCGGGAAGCGGTGTGCAATTCCTTCGAGATGAGGGAGGCCCAGTCCGAGTCGAGGAGTTTCGTGGAGATGCTGAAATTGCCCTACCGCCTTCTGAACTGATAGCTCGCGGATGGGTTCGTGACTAAGTACTCAAGATTGATAGTCCTTGCCGAGGATTCGAGGCAGCAGGGGTTCGTTCGCCGTTATATATACCGGCTCGGATACGAGCGGCACCAAATCCAATTCACGCCGCTACCCAATAACAGAGGCTGCGGGGAGAAATGGGTCCGAGATCAATACGCGAAGTTGGTTCAGGCGTGTCGCTCGAGATCCTCGCGTGCCAACACCGCGCTCGCGGTTGTCATCGATGCCGACACCGATGGCATCGAACGGCGCGTCCGGCAACTCAGTGTAGCCCTCGAGCAGGCTGAACAGGAGGCACGTCGTGACGGCGAAGCGATCGTTCACCTGATCCCGAAGCGCAACATTGAGACCTGGATCCTGTGTCTGAACGGTCGCTCTGTAGACGAGCAACAAGATTACAGTCGGCAACCCGGCATCGATCCGCTGATCACCCTTGCGGCCGCTACGTTCTACGATTGGAGCCGCCCAAATGCCAACCCGCCTGAACACTGTGTGCCATCGCTCCTCTTGGCTATCCCGGAAGTCAGGCGGCTCGAGTAAGACTTGTCGAGTTCGGTTTTGGGTTGCAGCGGTATCGGTGCAGGCTTAGTGTGTTCGATGGCGAGAAAAATCCCGCCAGGCCGCATCCTGTTAAGATGAGGCTCGCATGAAGGCTTTGCGATTGGCCGCGTCGGTCGGAATCGTGGCCGCGATCGTGGCGGTGTACCGCTTCCTCCTGCCGGTCAACACCACCACCGTCGCGCTCTCGCTGCTGCTCGCGATTCTGGGAGTCTCCACGCGCTGGGGCCTGGGTGAGGCGACGGTCGCGTCCGTCGTGGCGGTCCTCGGATTCAACTACAACTTCCTGCCGCCGGTGGGAACGCTGACCATTCAGGATCCTCAGAACTGGGTCGCGCTGCTGGCATTCATGGTCACCGCGGTGACGGCCAGCCAGCTATCCGCAAGCGCGCGCCGGCGGGCCGCTGAAGCGGAAAGCCGGAGGGTGGAGATCGAGCGCCTCTACGCGCTGGTCCAAGCCATGATGCTGGGCGGCAACCCGCGCATCACCATCCGCGAGTTCGTCAATCGGGTGGTGCAGGTATTTGGGTGCGAGGGCGCGGCGGTCTACTACCGGCCCACCGAGGAGATTTTCCGCTCGGGCCCGGAAAGCAAGCCGGTCTCGGATCACGACCTGGTGGCGGCGGCGGAAATCGATGACGTGTCGCTGGATGCTGCGCATTCGCGCGCCACAGCGCCGGTCCGGCTGGGCGGCCGTACACTGGGCAGCCTGGCGTTGTTGGGCTCGCTTCCGTCGGAACAGACGGTCCGCGCCATCGTGAACCTGGTAGCGATTACCATCGAGAAAGCCCGCGCGCTCGAAGACGCCAGCCACGCTGAGGCCGCCCGCCAGAGTGAGGTGCTGAAATCGGCGCTTCTCGATTCCCTGGCGCACGATATCAAGACGCCGCTGACCTCGATCAAAGCAGCCGTGACCAGCCTCCTCGGAAGCTCTCCCGAGGGTGAACAGGAACTGCTCACCATCATCAATGAAGAGGCCGACCGGTTGAACCGGCTGGCGGCGGAAGTGATCGCCATGTCTCGCGTCGAGGCCGGAAAACTCCATCTCGAAAAACAGCCGGTCGCGGTCGCGGAGCTGATTGCGGATGCGCTCGCGGAGTTCCGCCCCGCGCTGCGTGATCGCCGGGTCACCATCGATGCGCCCCAAGCCCTGCCGCCCATGGAGGCCGACCGGGAATTCGCGGGCCAGGTACTGCGGCACTTCGTGGAGAACGCGCTGAAGTATTCGCCGCCGGAGTCGCCCCTGACGGTTTCGGCAAGCCTCCAGGGTGGGAAAATCGTGATTGGAGTCGCCGACCGCGGACCCGGCATCGAAGAGAACGAGCGCAGCCTCATCTTCGATAAGTTCTTCCGGGGCCGGAAGCACCGTTTCGGAACCAAAGGGACGGGTATGGGTCTGGCAATCGCAAAGGGGATTGTGGAGGCGCACGGGGGCAAAATCTGGGTGGAAAGCGAACCGGGGCAGGGGTCGGCGTTTTACTTCTCGCTGCCGGTGAGCGGAGGCCACGAAAGTTGAGCGCTGGAAAAATTCTGGTGGTGGACGACGATCCGCAGATCCGCCGGGTCATGAAGGCCACGCTGGTTGGCCATGGCTATGAGGTCATCGAAGCGCGCACCGGCGAGGATGCGCTGGAGACCATTCCGCGGGAACTTCCCAGCCTGGTGCTGCTCGATATGAACATGCCCGGCATGGGCGGACTCGAGACCTGCCGCATGATCCGGGGCGGTTCCGACATCCCCGTGATCATCCTCTCGGTGCGGAACACCGAAAAGGACAAGGTGGCTGCACTGGATGCCGGCGCCGATGACTACGTCACCAAACCGTTCGGCATCGAAGAGCTTCTGGCGCGCATCCGCGCGGCGCTGCGGCGCTCCCCGACCGGGCCGGAAGCCGGTCCGCACGCCATCACCTCGCACGACCTGGAAATCGACTTCGACACGCGCCGCGTGCGCGCGCATGGCAAGGACGTGCGGCTCACCCCGAAGGAATTCGAAGTGCTTCGCTACCTGGTGGCGCATGCCGGAAAGCCGGTGGCCCACCGCGAATTGCTGCAGGCTGTCTGGGGCCCGGATTACGGCGACGAGCCGGAATACTTGCGGGTGTTTATCAACCAGGTGAGGAAAAAGATCGAGGCCAACCCGGCGCGGCCCAAGTTCATCCTCACCGAGCCATGGGTGGGGTACCGGTTCGTCGCTCCGGAGTAGCTCGCGGTTGCCCGCCCGCTATTTCGATCGCAGCCTGGCCACATCCATCACCTGTAGCGAACTGGAGCCGAAGTTCGCCAGATAGAGTGTGCTGCCGTCTGCCGAGAGGCGCAGGTCGCGGGGAAAGGCGCCCGCGGGTATCATGCCGATTTCCGCGTCGCCGGTCTGGCCGAATTTAGAGGCATCCAAAAGGGTCAGGCTTTCGTTGGCGTTGGCGCCGCCAAAACGGTTGGAGTTGCCGGCGACCACCGTCTTCCCTCCGTCCAGGACCGCGACGGGCACAGGCGCCGTCCCAACCTTCGCCATCCCCAAACGTGCGTGCTCGGGATCCGCCAGCAGTTTGGCAGTCTCGAAGGCAATCACCGCATTGCTGTTTCGCGCCGTGACGTAGATGCGATCGCCGGACGGCGACCTGGCCAGGCGTACCGGGCTGCATCCGGCCGGCACGCGCTTCGCCACTGCGTTCGAAGGATCGGTGGCAGCCTTCGCTACGTCGATCACCAGCACCGCGCCTTCCGCATTCACGGCTTCCGTGACGTTCGGACGTCCCTCGGGTTTGCAGGCCGCCGGCCAGTTCCATTCCTTCATAGCGACCTGGCTGGTGCTGAAGAGCCATTTCTCATCGGGCGAGAAGACCAGCGCAATCGGCGCATGGCCCGTTGGGATTTTCCCGATGATCGCATCGGCGTGAAACCCGCTTGCCCGGGCGCGCCGAAGATCGATGACCGTGATTTCGGCTGCCGACTCCTCGCTGACAAACAGCAACCGGTCATCGGATGTCACGTTGGCCCAGATGCTCTGCCGCCGCGGGCCGTCGGAGAACCATCCCAGAGTCGGATCGGCTCGCCCCGAGATGAGGCGCTCCACATCCAGGAACGACACGCGGTCGTCGCCTGTCGCGATCAAGAGCTTCCCGTCGTGAGACAAGACGATTCCCAGGCTCTGCAGGTTCACTACCCTCGCTAATTCCACGCGGCCGGCCTGGCGGCGCAACACGGCGATGCCCGAACCCTTGCCCGAGCCCGGAGCCATCGAGACGAAGATCGAACAGCCGTCGGCAGTTTCGGCGATTCCGAACGGATGCCCCGGCAGCTCGACGGTGAGTACCGGGGAGGCCGGCCGCCCCGTACACCCCTCCTGCGCCTGAAGAGACGCCGTCAATAGCAGCAAGCCCAGGGTCGAAATGCGCGCAATCATATTTTCACTCCGCCACTGACGCCTTGTCGGGACTTCCGCCCACCTGCTCGATCGCGGCCTGCAAATATCGCCGGACGAAGAGACGCTGCAGATCGTCGTGATTCCGAATCGTGACATGCCGGATCAGCTTCCCATTGCCGGCCAGAATGCGATTCGGATCCGGAAGCAGCGCACCGCGGTTGAACCCCAGGTTCACATAGCTGGAGTAGGTAGCAATGTGGCAGAATCCGTCCTTGAGAGGCTTGCCCGTGAACGAAAAGCCGATCGACACGGCATACCCTTTGGCGTAGGACTCGACCGCCGCGGGCGCCTCTTCCAAGACTACTTGCCGGAGTGCCAACGCCAGGTTCGACACGTGCGGGTCGTAGGTAGCGAGATACGACAGCAGTACGGGATCCGGCGGCCTGACCATTCCTCCCGGCAGTCTAGCACTTCAGTTGGAAATCGTCATCACCGGGTTGTTGGAGTTCGTCCCCGCGATATTGATTACCACAGGATAGGTGCCCTTTGGCAGTGACGGCACGATGAAATTCACCTGGTACAGTCCGATTGATCCAGGCGTCAGGCCGATGTATTTGATGTTGGCGGAAGCCGTGCCGACGGTCACGGTGGCCGACCCGGTTACCGGGGAGAGTCCGGACGGCGCGCCGGCTCCGGTGACCAGTTTGCCGGAGGCATCCACCGGTCCACCCCCGGTGAAGTAGGCCACCACCTGGTCTCCGACGGCGGCGCCCGCGGTCGCGGAATTCACCGAGCCATCCTGGTTGACCACGACCGCCCGATTGTTGCTGTAGACGCTGATTCCGGGCGTTCCGGTGGCGGGGACGTAGACCGCCGCGGCGTTGCTGGTTGCGGTTCCATTCTTGACCATCACGGTCGCCAGGGTTCCACCCGGAATGTCCCAGGGCATTTGCGCGTCGATCTGACCGCCGTCCGCGTAGAACAGCGGCGCCAACTCGCCGTTTACCGTCACCGACGTGGAGCCCAGGGTAGTGGCGAGCGGAACAGTCGTGGCCTGCGTCGCCCGCGCCGCCAGGTTCTCGCCGAATAACACAAACACGCTGCCAGGGGGTGTCGAGTTGACGGCATAACTGGCCACGTTTCCGATCGACTGAGTGGGATTGGTAAATGCCGCATGCGCTCCGCCCGTCCGGACGAAGGTCGAGTTCGACTCGAGTAAGTTGACTCCTTGACCATAGGTATTCTGGATGCTCAAAGTCAGTGCGTTCGTCTTGCCGGAGGAATCCATCAGAGTGGCGCTGCCGAGACAGTTCGACCCCACCGAGTAAGTTCCGGTGGCCGTAAATGCCCCGGCCCCTGACGATGCAGTGATCGCATAAGCGGCGGTCATATTGCCCTGGCCGTCGAAATCGAATACCCCGGACTCGTCGCCGGTCCCGGTCTGCGCCGTCCCCGAGAGCACGAACCCGCTGGCATCGTAGGTGTACGGACCTGACAGGGTGGCGTTACCGCAACCCACCGGCCTCTGGTTGAAACCCGCACCCGAATAGACGTAGGTTGCATCCGCTCCGATGAGGTTGATTTCTTTTCCGCTGTCCCAGACCATCAGGCTGAAACTGGCAGGACTCGTGGTGGTAAGAATTACCGTTCCTACGCAGGTCGATGGAACCGTATAGGCGCCCGAGTAACTGAACGCCTTGCCGGCCGCAAGGTTGGTGTTGTCGGTGCCCGCGAGCGTCACTTTGCCCTGCCCGTCGAACGTGGCGATTCCGTTTCCTTGAAAGCTCCCGGCGAAAACCCCCGCGCTCGAGATGGCCCGCCCACTCAAAGTGAGTCCATAGGTGCCACTCACCGATGCCGCACTGCAGGTAGCGGTCGTTACCGTATGGCTGTTACCCGCGATGATGAACTTCGAAGCTTGAGATAAGGTCGCCTCCAGGTCCGTGACCGCAGTCGCATTTCCGCTGCTGATGCTCAGGGACATGGCGTAGGAGTTGTTCTTCGAATCGGTCAGGGTTGCCGAGCCCAGGCAGTTGGACGACAGGGAGTACGATCCGCTGGCGCTCAGAGCCGTGGAGTTGCTTCCCCCGGACGACAGCGTCGCGCTCACCGTCACCTTCCCCTTGCCGTCGAACTGCACCAGGCCGCCGCCGTCAGTAACACCGTTCACTGCCGGGCCGTTGAGACTGTACCCGGTCCCGTTAAACGTATATGAGCCTGCCAGCAGGCTGGTGGAGCAGGCGCCTGGTTGCGTGTTTCCGGTGCCCGAGTAATAGTAAGTGGCATCGTTCCCGGTCATCAGCAGGTTCGCTCCCGTGTTATAGACCACAAGGTTGAATGCGGCACTCCCGCCCGTTGTGATGGTAATGGTTCCAGCGCAGTTCGCCTGAACGCTATAGGTTCCGGACCAGGTCAGTGGCATCCCCAGCGACTGAAGTGAGTCGGCTGTAAGAGTAAAAGTGACTTTGGACAAGCCGTCGAAGTTTGCAGCCCCGATGGCCTGCAATACACTCGGAAAGGCCCCGGCGGCTGTCACCTGTCGTCCGGTAACCGACACGGCATAACTGCTGTTCAACGTAGAGGAACTGCAGGTTCCACCGCCAATTTGGGTTTGTGCGGCCGCGGGCGCTCCCATCATCAACCACATCAGCATCGCTAGAGGCAGGCTCAGGCGCGTCATTTCGGTATCCCTCCAGAAGGCAGTAACACCTGTTTCCGCGATAAGTTTCAGTTCGGAGTTCTAGCCCCGGACAGGGTACCAGCCCGCCGCCCTACCACCCCATCAGAGTCATGCGGCGCAGGATCTCGGAGCTGTACCAGTTCATGCGGCCGGGCTGCCGCCGGAGCGGCGAGGGGATCAGCGCTGCCAGGCGCGCGGCCTGCTCGCGGCTGACCTGAATCGCCGGGATGTCGTACCAGTTATGCGCGGCAGCCTGGGCGCCGTAAACACCCGGTCCCCATTCGATCACGTTCAGGTATAGTTCGAGGATGCGGCGCTTGGAAAGGACAAACTCCGCCACGGGCGCCAGGCTGAATTCCGCCGCCTTCCACACGATCGACCGGTGCGTGGTGAGGAACAGGTTCTTCACCAGTTGCTGGGTGATCGTGGAGGCGCCGCGCCCCGATCGCCCCTGGTCGAGATCCTGATCCACCACTACCTGCACCTCCTTCCAGTCGATCCCGTGATGCTGGTAAAAGCGGCCGTCTTCGGCGGCTATCACGGCGTGCTGGAGTTCCGGCGAGATCCGCGCCAGGGGTACAAAGCCGTAGCGTCTTCGATAAGGCTTGTGGTGCAGCCACGCTTCCACCTGCCGCTGCGCCTGGACCGTGGTGACCGGCGGATTGATCCAGCGGAAAGCAACCAGTTGCAGCGCGCAGATCCCCCAGAAGGCGGCTGACAGTCCGATCGACCAAAGCAGCATCGAGGCAATGCAACCGCGCCGTCTCTTCGCACGCCCGGGCACCATTCGATGGTACCTTGGCGGGTGGGGCCGTTTTTTGGGCCCGCCCTGTACTTTGATACTTCGGGGCAGGACGGGTGACCTGCACCAGGTGGGCATGACACGACTCGACAATTTCCTGGCGTATGCCGAATCCAACCGGACGATCGTGTGCATGTTCGCCGGCGTGCTCGTCGTCATTATCGCGTGGATCGATTACCTGCTCCCGAATGTTTCCGTGGGGTTTCTGTACCTGGTTCCCGTGCTGGTGTCGGCGCCGGCTCTGAAAGGTCTGCAGATTGTCGGCCTGGCATTTTTCTGCGGCTATTTGCGGGAGGCGTTCGACCCATTGCAGGGGATTTCGGCCGGAGGATGGGTGCCGGTGGCGGTGGTGTTCAACCCGCGCGATTGGGTGCCTGGATCTACCGGCCGGCTGCTGGCGGCCGCCGCGGGATTCGCCATGACCGGGTTCTTCGTAGCCGAGTTGAACCAGCGTCGCAGGCTCCTGGCCGCTCATCTCGCCGAACGGGAACAACAGATGCATCTCCGGCATGAGGCTGAGCGTCAGCTGCGCATTCTGATCGATACCAGTCCGCTGGCGATTCTCACGTTGACGCACGCGGGCGAGGTGCGGCTGGCGAACGAGTCGGCGCGCGAGCTGCTGGGCTTCGAGGACGAGCCGCTGCAAGGGGTGCCCGTCGAACCGTACCTGCCGATTCTTTCCAAGATGCTGCATAGTCATCATTCCGGCGCCAACATCCGGACCAGCGTCGAGTGTAAAGGCCAGCGGCGCAACAGCGACGTCTTTCTGGCGCACGTGTGGCTTTCCACGTACCAGACGCCGGAGGGTCCGGGCCTGGCGGCGGTGGTGTGGGATGCCTCCGAAAACCTCCGCGATCGCGAAGGCGCGGGCCTGGATTCCATGATGGCAACCTCGCGCGTCCTGATTGGCGCGATTTCGCACGAGATCCGCAATCTGGCCTCGGCGGCCGCATCGGCGTACGCGGCGCTGAGCGCCTCCCCCGGGGTCGCCGAGAGCGGGCAGTATCAGGCGCTCGGCAGTCTCATTCGCGGCCTCGAGAAAATCGCCTCTTCCGGGCTGCGAGTGGCTTCCGACCGCGAAGCGGTGGTGGCGGATCTCGGCACCGTGCTGGATGAGACCCGCATCGTCATCGAGCCGGCTTTGCGGGAAGCCGGCGTATCCGTTTCGTGGGAGATCGCGAAGGGGCTGCCGCTCGTCCAGGCAGACCATCACAGCCTGCTGCAGGTGTTCGTCAATCTCGCCCGAAACAGCATGCGAGCCATGGAGGCCTCCACGCGGCGCGAGGTTCGCATCAATGCGGCGGTGGAAAGCGACCTCGTGGTGGTACGGTTTCGAGACACTGGCCCTGGCGTCGGCCGTCCGGAAGACCTGTTCCGGCCGTTTCAACCGGGAGCGCACGCCAACGGGTTAGGTCTCTACATCTCGCGCGCCATCGTTCGCGCTCACGGGGGCGGGATGCGTTACGAGGCGGAAAATCCGGGCAGCTGTTTCGTGGTGGAACTGTGGCCCGCGGAGAACGGGATCGAACGCTGATGGAATCCCTCCGGGAAACTCTGCACGTCCTGCTGGTGGACGATCACGCGCTGTTTCGGGAGAGCGTAGCACGGGTCCTGGCCTCCGAGCCCGATATCGAGATTGATCACTGCGGAAGCATCCGGCAAGCGCTCGAACTCCTCGCTCAGCAGCGCTATCAACTGGTGCTGCTGGATCACGACCTGGGCAGCGAACGGGCGTCGCAGTTTCTACCCGCCGCACGGCAGACGGGATTCGAAGGCCGGGTCCTGGTGGTAACCGCCTGGGTGAGCGATACCGAAGCCAGGCGCCTGATGCGGCAAGGGGTGTCGGGAATCTTCTTAAAGGAGGGTCCCCTGGCGCAATTGATGGAAGCCATCCGGACAGTGGTGACGGGCGGCTCCTGGGTCGATCGCTCGCTCACCACTCTGGGCACGTCGGAATCTGAGGAGTCGAGCCCTTCTCCAGTATTCAACGAGCGGCAGCGCAAGGTTCTCCGCTTTGTGCTGGAAGGGCTCTCCAACAAGGAGATCGCCTGGCGCTTGCAGATCTCCGAGAGCTACGTCAAAGCCATTCTGCAAAGCCTGTTCCACAAGACCGGCGTGCGAACGCGAGGCCAACTGGTCCGGGTCGCCTTTGAGCAGTACGAAGACCAACTATAGTGGAGCCGGCTCGCCTCGATCGGGTGGTTTCCTTTCATTATCCGAAAGATACACTTCCCACCCGTTCGGCCATAGGCTACCGTAGACCTAGCAGCCGGACCTCAGACCCGGCAACCGAGGCATAGGGGTGAGTGTCGCTGTCGGACACAAACGTAACACGGGGAATTGGTCTTGCGGCAAATCACTCGTCGTCTGAAGGCTTGGGACATCGGTGCATGTTCCGCCGTCATCCTGGAACCAGGAACCATCCTGAGCGATTATCGGATTCAACGCGATCGCGATGATGGTGAGCCTTACGTAGTCGAATTCCGTTGCGAGGGCAGAATGTACTTCTGCCCGCTCTTTTGTTTTCAACCCCGCACGCAATGGATCCTGCCGGCCAGCACAGAGGATTCCGCGGCGCGTCAAGCAGTAGCGGTCTAAACTGTCTCGGAGGACGCACCGCAGAACGGCGGTGCCTGAAAGGTGTTGCCCGTTCAGGCACCACTTCGATTCATCACCCGCCTCGCCCCCGATAAAATAGTAAGGTGCACACCCTTGGCAACACCATTCCGGAGATCCTCGAAACACTCCACATTGAACCGCTGAATTCCGGCGCCTGCTGCGGCGACTGGATCCCACGCCCTTCGGGTCCGGAACTGGAATCGCGCAATCCCGCCACCGGCGACGTCCTGGCCAAGGTGCAGATGGCGGGCCCCCAAGACTACGAGTACGTCATGGAACGCGCATCGGAGGCTTTCCTGAACTGGCGCATGGTGCCGGCCCCCAGACGCGGCGACATCGTGCGGGAAGTCGCCAACGAGTTGCGCGCCCACAAGTCGGATCTGGGAGCCCTGGTCACCTTGGAAATGGGCAAGATCCTGGCGGAAGGATTAGGCGAAGTCCAGGAGATGATCGATATCGCGGACTTCGCAGTCGGGCTTTCCCGTCAGCTCTACGGACTCACCATGCACAGTGAACGTCCCGGGCACCGGATGTACGAACAGTGGCACCCCCTGGGCGTGGTCGGGATCATCAGCGCGTTCAACTTTCCGGTCGCGGTGTGGTCCTGGAACGCCATGATTGCGGCGGTTTGCGGAGATTGCGTCCTGTGGCGGCCGTCCTCGGAAACGCCCCTCACCGCCATCGCGGTCCAAAAGATCTGCAACCGGGTGCTCGACCGGCATGGGCTGAAGGGGGTGTTCAACCTGGTGATCGGGCCCAGCCGGCCCATCGGCGAGGCTCTAATCCGCGACCGGCGCATTCCGTTAATCAGCTTCACGGGCTCGACGGAGGTGGGGCGGCACGTCTCGGCGGTGGTCGCCGAACGGCTGGGGCGCAGCATTCTGGAACTCGGAGGCAACAATGGCATCATCGTCATGGATGACGCTAATCCCGACCTGGTGCTGCGCGCGGTCCTGTTCGGCGCGGTGGGAACCGCCGGCCAACGGTGTACGACCACGCGGCGCCTGTTTCTCCAGAGGGGCATCGCGCCGAAGATTACCGAGGCGCTGCTGAAAGCCTACCGGCAGGTTCGGATCGGTGACCCGATGGAGGAGGCCACCCTCATGGGTCCGCTGGTGAACCGCCGGGCGGTGGACGACATGATGACCGGCATCGAGCGCATCCGTCAACAAGGCGGCGAGATTCTGTCGGGCGGCGAGCGCATGCTGGGGTGCTTCGTTCAGCCCACGCTGGTCCGCGCCAGGCCCGAAATGCCGATCCTGAAGGAGGAGATCTTCGCGCCGATTCTCTACCTGATCGAATTCGACGATCTGGACCAGGCTATCCATTGGCACAACGACGTGCCGCAAGGCTTGTCGTCGGCCATGTTCACCACCAGCCTGATTTCCTCGGAGACGTTTCTGAGTCATCGCGGCAGCGACTGCGGAATCGCCAACGTCAATATCGGCACCAGCGGCGCGGAGATCGGCGGCGCATTTGGCGGAGAGAAGGATACCGGCGGCGGCCGCGAGTCCGGCAGCGACGCCTGGAAAGCCTACATGCGCAGGCAGACCAATACCATCAACTGGTCAACCCAGTTGCCCCTGGCGCAAGGGATCCAGTTTCTCGTATAGCCCGCCGCCACGGTGGCGCGGGCACTCCTGCCTGCCGTCGGCACTTCTCCGACGCTTTTTGGCCGCCTCGAACGCCTGTGCCCGCGAAGAGGTTTTCCGCGAACGACCCCCTATCGTGTCGATCGCCGCCATGTACCATAGAGTCCATGGGATCCGTCTGGAGAGACTTGAAGTATGGGCTTCGTACGCTCGTCCGCAGCCCGGGATTTACAATTGTTGCCGTCATTTCTCTAGCCCTCGGCATCGGCGCCAACACCGCGATCTTCACCCTGACCAATGCCGTTTTCCTGAACCCTCTGCCGGTGACCGATCCGTCGCGGGTGCTGGAGGTCTTTACCGTCGACCACGCAACCACCACCACCCTGGCCAACCTGCAGCGCACGCCGATGTCCTTCCTCAACTACAAGGACTTTCGCGATCAGAGCAACGTCTTCGACGGGGTGGCGGCCTACATCTTCACGGGCCTGACACTGACCGGACGGGGCGACCCCAAACCGGAAACCGGCATGCTTGTTTCCGCGAACTACTTCGACGTGCTCGGCGTCAAGCCTGCCATGGGGCGCACCTTCTTCCGCGACGAAGATCGCGCCGATGGCGGGAACACCGTCACGGTGTTGAGTTACAGCCTCTGGGTGCAACTCTTCGGCGCGGATCCATCGGCAATCGGCAAGACGGTGGAGTTCAACTCCATCCCATACACCGTCGTCGGGATTATGCCGCCCGAGTTCAAGGGCACTCAAACCTTGGTCAACCCGGAGCTGGCGTGGATCCCCATGAGCATGCACGCCCAGGCTTTGCCCGGACAACTGGAAGCGCTGTTCAACGAGCGCCGCATGCGGATGATCAACGTGTTCGGCCGTCTCAAGCCCGGCATGGGTGAGGCTCAGGCGCTGTCGCAACTCCAGGCCATTGCGGCGAACCTGGAAAGGGAATACCCGCGCGCCAATCGGGGACGCAGCGTGGAAGTGTCGTCGCTGGCCGAAGCTGCCTTGGGATTCCTGCCCCGCAACCAACTGGTGACCGCGGGCATCGCGCTGAGTGCGGTGGTGGCGCTCGTACTGCTGATCGCCTGCGTGAATCTGGCCAATCTGCAATTGGCGCGGGCTGCCCGGCGTACGCGGGAAATGGCGGTCCGAACCGCGGTGGGTGCCGAACGAGGCCGCCTGGTGCGCCAACTCCTGACCGAGAGCCTGGTGATTTCGCTTGCCGGTGGTGTGGCGGGCCTGGTGCTTGGCTGGGGCGGCTCGCAGTTGCTGTGGTCGTTCCGTCCCGCGGGACTCGGGCAGAACAGCCTTCCCGTGTCGCTCGACTGGCGGGTGTTTCTGTTCACCGCGGGGATGACGGTCTTCACCGGGATTCTCTTTGGACTCGCCCCCGCTTTGCGCACTTCCATGTCGAACCTGGCCGAGGTCCTGAAATCGGGCGGCCGCGGCGGAAACGAGGCCTTTGCGCGCAACCGCCTGCGAAGCGTGCTGGTGATTTGCGAGGTTTCCCTGGCCCTGATCTCTCTCACCGGCGCCGGACTGCTGATCCGCAGCATGGACGCCGTCCAGAAGATCAATCCCGGATTTGAGACGCACAACCTCTTCGTGGTCAACTTCGATACTTCGCCGCAACACTTCGCTCCGGAAAAGGGCGTGGAGTTCCTCCATTCCGTACTCGAGAAAGCGAAGTCCGTGCCCGGCGTACGCTCCGTCGCCCTGGCCAACAGCCGGCCCCTCACCGGGGGCCTGCTGGCAACCCTTCTTGCCGAGGGTCAGGAAAGCGATCCAAACCAGCGCGGCACTCTGACGTTGACGGTCTCCGTCTCGCCCGCCTATTTCGACACCATGCGAATTCCTCTGCTCGAGGGGCGCGGGTTCACCGATTTCGACCGTCAGGGCTCGAAGCACGTTGCGATCGTCAGCGAAGCCATGGCGCGGCATTTCTGGCCGGGGCAAAGCGCCATCGGGAAGCGGTTTCACTATGCCGTCGATAACGACTACCGCGAAGTGGTGGGCGTGTGTGCCAACACCGCAACCGTGACCATCGGCGAGCAGCCCCAGCCTGTCGCGTACGCCCCAATCGACCAATACTTCAGCGCACTGGCAGTGCTCCACGTGCGTACCGATGGCAACCCGGAAGCGGTGATGCCCTCCGTTATCCGGCAGGTGCAGTCGTTGAATTCGAACATGGCTCTCACCAACCCGAACACCGTGCAGGAACTCATCGCGCTCGGATTATGGGCGCCTCGCGTCGCTGCCGCGCTGTTTGGCATCTTCGGCCTGCTTGGATTGGTGCTGGCTTCCGTCGGAATCTACGGCGTGATGGCCTACATGGTAGCGCAGCGCACCAACGAAATCGGCCTCCGAATGGCGCTGGGCGCTCGGCCGGCGGATGTTTCCCGATTGGTCGTGGGGCAAGGAATGCGTATGGTGGGGATCGGGATCGCGTTTGGAATCGCCAGCGGGCTCGCGGTGACCAGGCTCATGGCCAACCTCCTGTTCAACGTTCCCACATACGATCCGATTTCCTTTGGAGCGGTGAGTCTGCTGGTGGCCTTCGTGGCTTTCATTGCCGGCTGGATTCCGGCGAGACGGGCATCTCACATCGACCCAGTCCTGGCGCTGCGGCAGGAGTAGAAAAAAGGACAGGCGAGGTGTGGCGCCAGCCTCGGCCTGTCCAACCGGTTACGGGGTTACGGCTTAGTGATGATGCTCGTGGCCGCCGCCGTGTCCCACTACATGACCACCCTCATGACCGTGCAACTCGTGGCCGTGGAACTCGTGACCGCGGAACCCGTGGTCAAAATCATGATCGTGTCCGCCCCAGCCAAACCCGTAATAAGGAGCAACGTAACCCGGGTTGTAGTATGGCGCCGGGTAACCGTACGAGTAATCATACGGGTAAGCGTACGGATTGTATCCGTATGCATACGGGTCTACCGGGTAGGTGTAAACAGGCGGCGCGATACCAACTCCTACATGGAAGTGCACCCGCGCGCTTGCCTGAGGCGGCATAGCCAGCATCAGGATGCCGGCCAAAGTGGCAGCGCAAAGACCCAATCTCTTGATCATTTTCCACCTCCAATACATTGGATGTCGGAGCGGGAGGCGATACTGTAAATGCTCGTCAACGAGAAGCCCGTTTTCGAACGTGCGCCTTTTCACCGTCCGAAATGCGCGGCCAAACGGGCGGCGATCGTTGGATCCACATCGGCGTGCGCTGCTCGTGCGGCCTGTACTTCCGCCCACGCCTCTTCGTAGCGCGCCAACGCGTACAGCGCCGCCGCGCGCCCCGCGTGAGCCGGCCCGAAATCCGGCTGCAGGCGCAGGGCCGCGTCGAAGGACTCGACTGCCTCCAGGTTCCGGCCGGATGCCGCTCGCACCAGGCCCAGGTCGAAATGCGCTTCGACGTTCGACGGGTCGCAGCGGACCGCGGCGGCAAACTCTCGTCCGGCGTCCTCATCCCGGCCGGCCTGCGCCATCAGCACACCCAAACCGGTATGCGCGCGCGAAAGCTTGGGATCGATTTCGAGTGCCCGCCGGAATTCCGACATGGCCCGTTCCGGCCGCTGCTCTTGGGTCAGAATCAAGCCGGCGTATGTGTGGGCTAAGGCGTTGGCCGGCCGGTAGTGCATTCCTTCCTCAAAGCTCGACAGCGCGCCGGCCAGGTCGCCCTGCCGGAATTCGCGCTCTCCCTTCGCGAAGTTCGCCTGTGCGTAGTTTTCCTCGCCGTGGCGGTCGCCCGGTTTGATGCGAAGGGTCTCGCGGTAGTGCGCCAGGGCCTCTTCGAATTGTCCGCGCCGGTCCAATTCCACTCCAAGGTTGTCGTGGGCCACGAAGTTGTCATGCGTCACTTCCAGTGCGTGCGTGAATAGTGTGACCCCGTCTTGCCAATAGTGAATCTGGCGCCAGGTGAACCCTGCGCACACAACCAACACCAGCGCTGCTGCCGCGGCCGCCAGCCGCGCCGATACCGCCGAACGAGCCGCGATGACCCTGCATTCCCACGTGACCGCCATCAACAACCCGATCATCGGCACATACAGGTACCGGTCGGCCATGGCCTGCATGCCCACCTGCACGATCCCGATCACCGGCAGCAAGCTCAGCAGGTACCAAAGCCATCCCGCGGTCAGCCACGGACGATCGCGGCGCACGGCCAGAGTTGCCCAGGTGATTGCGGCCAGCACGGCGAGACTTCCCCACACTTCCCACACGGGAATTCCACCCGGCGGAAACGGGTAGAAGACCGCAAGATTCGTCGGCCACACCGTCTTTCCCAGGTAACGGACGTATGACACCACTGCGTTCTCCAGGCGGAGCCCGAGCGGCAGTTGTTCGATGGCGGCTACCGATCCGCCCCGCGCCTGCGCCCACATGGCCGCCGACGCAGCACCCGCCGAGAGCACCAGCATCGGCACCTTCTCCCACAGCAACCGCCGCCACGTCTCCTTCCGGCCCAGCGGCCACCAGTCGAGGAGCAGCAGCAACACCGGAATCGTCACCAGCATCGGTTTCGACAGCAGTCCCGCGGCGAACAGCCCGAGCGTGAGGCAATATCGGGCGGCGCCCGGTTTCCGCACATAGGCGCTATAGGCGATCAGGGTGAGCATCCAGAACAGGGTGCTGAGCACGTCCTTGCGCTCGGCCACCCAGGCCACCGATTCCACGTGCGCCGGATGGAGTCCGAACAGCAGGGCCACACATGCCGCTTTCCCGCGAGAACCGGCCGCGCCGCTCAGCCACAGGAACAGCAACACCGCGTTGGCGGCGTGCAGGAGCAGGCTGGTGAAATGGTGCCCCGCGGGCGCGAGCCCGAACAACTGGCAATCGAGTGCGTGCGAGAGCCACGTCAGCGGATGCCAGTTGCTCGCGTGCGCCGTGGCGAACGCCCACGCGGCGTTGCGCACCGAGAGTCCGGTGCTCACGTGTGGGTTTTCGGTGACGTATTCCGGGTCGTCATAGCCCGTGAAACCGTTGTGCAGCGCGGGGGAGAAGCACGCGAACACGATCGCCGCGAGCAACACACAGATCGACGCCAGGCCTGCTGTCCCGAAGGTCTTTGCTGCCGGCGTGGTCACCCAGGGCCCATCTTAGCCGATTCTGGTCCGGAGCGGATTTCGGCATACGTTGTCTCACTATACGGAACACAGTATGCGTAAGTCTTTATGTTTAGCGATAAATTTTCAAAATTAGGGGATGAATTCGGGCGGCTTTTGTGGTAAAACTTACCCTAAGGTCTCGCAGTCGAAAGGATCAACCTATGCCCCGTTGCGTTGCGTTTACCCTGGTGCTTCTCATGGTCTGTCTACCCCTTGCCGGGCAGACTGGTCTCGGATCGATCACAGGAGAGGTCGTCGACCCCACCGGAGCCAATCTTCCTCGCGCCAACCTCAAGCTGGTAGAAATCTCCACCCAAACGGCCTTCTCCACGGCCGCCAACGGCGAAGGCATTTTCATTTTCCCGTCCGTTGCGGTGGGCCACTACTCTTTGACCATCAGCGCTCCGGGGTTTCGCGACCGGAAACTCGACAATCTGGACATCAGCGCGTATCAGCAGCTATCGTTGGGGAAATTGACCCTGGAGGTCGGCCAGGGGCCGGTGGAAACGGTCAACGTCACCGCGCAGCAGGACTTGGTGAAGGACTCCGCCACCCGCATGGATGCCATCGAGGCCGGGCAGGTTCACGACATGCCACTGGCCGGACGAAACTGGGTCACGCTGCTCAAGGTCGTCCCTGGCGCCAATGCGATTGCTTCCACCAACAACAGCATCGCCTTTAACGGGCGCGAATACACGGCCACGGGCTACGCCGATTTCCGCATCAACGGCAAGCCGGTGGGATCGACGCAGGTGAACCTGGATGGCGGCAGCATTGTCGATCAGGGCAGCGATGCCAAGACCACGGTCGCTCCCAGCGCCGAATCGATCGAAGAGGTTTCGGTTCTTACGAACAATTTCCAGGCGCAGTACGGATACCGCGCGGGCAACGTGATCAACGTGATCACCAAGTCGGGCACCAACACCTTCCACGGAATGGGCTTCGACGATTTCCGGAACGAGGACCTCAACGCCAATAGCTGGTCGAACAACTGCGTGGCTTGCGGCACGGCGATTCCCCGTCCGAAGTATCGCTACAACTACGTGGGCGGCAACCTGGGCGGTCCGGTCAAAAAGAACAAGCTGTTCTTCTTCTATAACTACGAAAACTTCATTCAGACCACCCCCACGAATACCACGCAGAGCCGCACGCCCACCGACATGGAACGCCAGGGAGACTTCTCCCAAACCATCAACCCGAGCACCGGCAAACAGCAGGTGATCTACCAGCCCGGCACACAGCTCACCAACGGCGCCAACGGCATTCCCTTCCCCGGAAACGTGATCCCGGCCTCCATGATCAACCCGCTGGGCACCAACGTGATGAAGCTGTTTCCCGAGCCCAACCTGGTCGGCAGCCTTTCGGTCAACTACAATTTCGAATCGCAGACCACTATGCCGCGGTGGGACATGACCGGCAAAGTGGATTACAACATCAGTTCCAACATGCGCCTCTCCGGGCGATACACGGAGGATGGCGGCACCGAAGCCGGCCCCAACATCAACATCACGTCCGGAAACCTCGCGGATGCCATTCTCAAGCGCCCTCGCCCGGACCGCGCCGCCGCAGGCACCTATACCTGGACGCTCTCCCCGAACTTCGTGATGGACGCCATCGTCGCCTGGAGTTTCGACCGCGTGGACTGGATCCTGGTCAATCCGACGAAGCTCACCAAACAGGCGACCGGGCTGGAAGGTCTACCGCTGGCGTACAAGCCGACCAACGACATCCTGCCGGCGATGACTTTCGGGACCTATCCGAACTTCGCTTTTCCGCGAACTCCCGCGGACTCCTATACGAACGAGTATCAACTTTCGAGCAACTTCACCTGGTCGAAGGGGACGCACATCATCAAGTTCGGCATCCTGCACATCCGCAACTACAAGAACGAAGACGACAGCAGCGGACCCGGAGCCGGCAACGACAAGGGCACTTTCGATTTCTCGCCCAACGCCAACAGCCCGTTCGACACCGGCTACGGACCTTCCAACCTCCTGCTGGGATCTCTGAACAGCTTCACGCAAACCCAGTACATCGCCCACAAAGACGCCGCTTATGAGGACACCGACTTCTACATCCAGGACACCTGGAAGGTGAAGCACAACCTCACGCTCGATTACGGCGTCCGCGTTTACCACATGCCCTCGCAGCACGAACTCAATCCTGCCAATACCAACGATGCCACCTTCGTGCCGAGCCTGTGGAACCCGGCCAACGCGCCGCGCCTCTACGTGCTCGATCCCGCCAATACCAAGCTGGTGATCGATCCGGCGAATCCGAACAACCCTCTGCCCGCGACCCTGACGAACATCCTCAAGTACACCATCGTTCCCGGCTCGGGCAATCCGCGTGATGGCGTCGCACCCTTCGGCACCAACGGCATCGGGAACAACGGCATACTCGATCCCAAATTCCTGCTGTTCGCACCGCGGGGCGGGTTTGCGTGGTCGCCCTTCGACAGCGATAAGACCGTCATCCGCGGCGGCTTCGGCTGGGGCTACAACCGGCCCAACATCGCCCAGGCGCTCAACGCCTTCGAGAACGGCAACGCCGGACAGACCAGCATCGTGCTCACCAGCCTGGCGACGCTGCAATCCGCAGGCAACGTGAGCCCCATCGGGATTCTCAGCCTGGGCGCGACCGACACCTCCAGCCGCAAGGTGCCCACCATCTACGACTACAGCCTCTCCGTGCAGCGCCTGTTGCCCGGCCAGATGCTCCTGGACGTGGCGTACGTGGGCAACCAGCAGCGCCATCAGCCCCTGCAGTTCAACCTGAACGCCGTGCCGCTGGGATCTGCCTACAACCCGGCCTATGCCGATCCGAGCAACCCCGGCAGCAATTTCGCCGGCACGGTCTCGGCGAGCAATCCGGGCCCGCTGCCCGGCAGCAACGCCGCGGATCCCTCGATCTTGCGCCCGTATCCCGGATACAACTCGCTCACCATGAACGAGAACAGCGGCAATGCGCACTACAACTCGATGCAGGTCACGGTGGCCAAGCGCTTGAGCCACGGCCTCTCGTTTCAGTCGGCGTACACGCTGGCCAAGACCGCGGGCAACCTCGAGAATCAAGGCTTGTTCAGTTCCAATTGGCAGGCGTACACCGGCTATGTGTTAGCCAACGATCGCAGGCACGTGTTCACGACCAGCTACTCGTACGAGATCCCGAAACTGTCGCACGCGCTGCGCCTGGATAACGGATTCGGCCGGCGCGTCCTGGATGAATGGCGTTTCGCGGGAGTGTTCACGGCCTTCAGCGGCGCGCCCTACTCTCCGTCGTTCAGCATCCAGCAGGCCAACAGCACGACCAATGTGAGCCTCGGCAACATCTTCCTGGGCACGGGGGACCTCACGCCCCGGCTCCAGGTCTCCGGCTCGCCAAACGTGGTCAGCGGCGGAACGTATTTCGATGCGACTGCACTCGCGATTCCGGGGCTCGCATCGACCGGAACCGGTCCGCGCAACTTCCTCAACGGCCTCGGCAGCTTTACCAACGACATGAGTCTCGTCAAGACCATCCGGGTGAAGGAGCGGTACGGCTTCGAACTGCGTCTCAATGCGTTCAATCCGTTCAACCAGGTCCGGCGAATCAATACCAACTCGAGTATTCAGTACAAGGCGAACGGCCCGACGTACGCCAGCGGGTTCACCATCATCAATACCGGCGCGCAACTGGCGGCCAACCAGGTGGCGGCCGGCAAACCGGCCTTCCAGGGCTACATCAACGGCGAAGGGCTGGTCTCTCTGACCAACGTCCAGCCGATGCGCATCGTCGAACTCGGACTCCGGTTCCGTTTCTAAAAGCCTGGCTGGCTGTCCCCAAGGCCCGCAACGTGGCGCGGACACTTGTGTCTGCCGTCTCGGCACTCATGCCGGGACTTTTTGGGCATGCCGGTTCTTCTTGACAACCTCGCTACCCTTGCCGCATACTTCTATCGATAGTCGATAGTAGCGACGGTCGAGGGGAATGCCGAAAAACAATCCTGCTCCGGATTTCCTTCCGGGAACCCTGGAGATGCTCATTCTGAAGACCCTGAGCCGCGGACCCAACCACGGCTGGGGAATCGCCCAACACATTCAACAGGTCTCCCGGGACGCTCTCAAGATCGGGGAGGGCTCGCTCTACCCCGCATTGCAGCGCCTGCTCCTGAACGACTTCGTCACCGCCGAGTGGGACCTCACCGAAAACAACCGGCGGGCCCGCTACTACCGCATTACCGCCGCGGGACGGAAGCAGCTCGAGGCCGAGAAGCGCAGTTTCGACTTCCTGCTGGCCGGGATCGCCCGCGTGATGGAGACCCCATGAGACTCTGGAACCGCATTCGACAGTGGCGCAAGCGCCGCGAGTTTGAAGCCGGCCTCGAAGAGGAGATCCGCTTCCATCGCGAGATGTCGGGCGTCGCGGCCTTCGGCAGCGTGGCGATGACACTCGAGGATAGCCGCGCGGTGTGGGGATTCGGCTGGATCGGGTCGGCGATGGGCGACATTCGCTACGCGCTGCGCGGCTTCCGGCGCTCGCCCGGCTTCGCGCTGGCGGTCGCCGGGACGATTGGCGCAGCGCTGGGCTTGAACACCACCATGTTTACGGTCTTCAATGCCTACGTTTTGAGACCATTTGCCGTGCGCCATCCCTGGTCCCTGTACACCTTCACCTGTTGGAACAAGAACGGGCAAGGTGGTCGTTTCTCGTGGTCGCAGTTTCAAGATCTGGCCGCGCGGAAGGACCCTTTCTCGGAAGTCGAAGCCGAGGAGCCGCTGCTGGGCGATGTCGAAGGCCGTACTGTGTTTGGAGAACTGGTCTCTGGGAACTACTTTTCGATGCTGGGCGCGGGCGTTTCGGCAGGGCGTCCGCTGCTGCCGAGCGATGCGGCCACACCCGGCGCCGGAGCCGTAATGGTGATCAGCCACGATGCTTGGGTCAGTCGTTTCGGGGCCGATCCCGGCCTGGTCGGCAAAACTCTCCACCTCCGCGGACGCGCGTTTGAGGTGGTCGGGATCGCAAGCCCGACTTTTAGGGGCCTGTGGAGTTTCCCCAGTGGCTTCTGGATTCCGCTGAGCATGGAAAGTGCGGTGCAGAGCAGCCGCGACATGCCCCAGTCTTCGCAGTCGGCCCGCCTGAGCCTGGTCGGCCGTTTGTGGAACGGTGTCAGCGCGGACGCCGCCAAGGCTAGCTTGCTGGCGTGGGCGATCGGGTATACTGCCAATCGCCCTCCCGAGCAGCGCACGGCCGGCCTGGAATTCCGGTCGGTCGCGACCGAGGTTCCCATAAACCGCGACACTATCGGGCCGTTCCTTGCTGTCTTTGCGCTTTTCGGCTTGGTCCTCCTGGTGGCCTGCGCTAACGTTTCGAACATGATGCTGGCTCGGGCCATCGCACGCCAAAGGGAGATCGGCATCCGCGTCTCGCTGGGCGCCGGACGGTCGCGCCTCATCCGCCAGTTGCTGACCGAAAGCCTTCTGCTCGCGATCCCGGCAGCGGTTTTGGGATTTGCGCTCTCGCAACTCACCATCGAGGCTGCGAGATTCATCCTCTTCGCGACCGTCCCCCCAGCGTTCGGCCGGATGCTGGCGGTGTCGGATCTCGCGCCCGATTGGCGCGTATTCGGCTTCATCCTGCTGGCGTCCGTTGCCGCCACTCTCGCCTTCGGCTTGGTGCCCGCCATTCAGACGACTCGCTCCCGGCTGGTCGAGGCGAATCGCGGAGATTTCTCGAGCGATTACCGCCCCGCCCGATTGCGAAGTGTTCTGCTGGTCACCCAGGTGGCGGTGTGCTCGCTTCTGCTGATTATCACGGCTGTCGTGTTGCGCAGCCAGAATCGCGTCAACACACGCGACATCGGACTAGACCTGACCGGCGTCTGGGACGTGAAGATGCCCGAGAAGCACCAGGCGGAAGCTGCCGATCGGCTGGCTGCGACTCCTGGCGTGGAGGTCGTATCGGAAGCCTGGCACGCGCCTCTGTACGGATCGGATCGCAGCCTGTCTATAGTGCCCTCGGGCGGCCAGACGGCTCATGTCCGATACAACCTGGTTTCCGCGGGTTATTTTCCTCTGTTCCGCATTCCCATCACCCGTGGGCGCGGCTTCACGGATGCGGAAGCCGAGGCCAACCTGCCCGTAGCAATCGTGAGTGAATCTGGCGCCCGCCACCTGTGGCCGAATGCCGACGCGATCGGACAAACGGTAACGATTCCGCCCGTGGTTCACCGGGATCCTTACACCGACCGCGCTCCCGATTTCCACGAAGCCCGTGTGGTCGGCGTGGCACGGGATGCTCTCACCGGCTACCTGGCGAATCAGGCGGACCGCCAGGGCGCCATGATCTACTTCCCGACGAATCAGCGAGCCGCCTACAACGACTCGATCCTGGTGCGCCTGCGAGGCGCGCCCGGCGACGGCCGCCAGCGGATCGCCGCCGTGCTCGATGGCATCGCCCCGAGCATCTACGACATGATCAACCCCATGGATGATGTTCTGGCCGGCCAGATCTACCCGTTCCAGGTGGTCTTCGCAGTGACCGCGTTTCTCGGCGGGTTGGCACTGCTGATGACCATTTCGGGGATTTACGGCGTGATGTCGTACCTGGTAAACCAGCGGACCAAGGAGATCGGCATTCGGTTGGCCCTCGGCGCAGCCGCCCGGGACGTGGTGAAGATGGTGGTGAGCCAGTCGGCTCGGCTTTCCATGATTGGTGTTGGGTTGGGAGTGGCGCTGGCTGCCGGCCTCGCTCCGTTATTCGCCCACGAGATCGAGGCGGTGCATCCCTACGATGGCATCGCCTACGCCGTGCCGATTCTGGTGGTCCTGTTGGCTGCCGTGGCGGCGTCTCTCGCCCCTTCACGCCGCGCAGTCCGCGTCGATCCGATCACGGCATTGCGCTGCGACTGAGTCCTGCCTGCCCCCCTGGGCCCACCGCGATCCGTGAAGTTTCGCGGAACTCCATGAAAACCCTTGCGCCGTCGACGTGGCGCAGGCACTCCTGCCGGGCATTCCTGCCTGCCGCGCCGAGACCAAGACTCGTCTGACGCTTGTTGGTCTGCCATCCGGTTCAATGCTGGCGAAGGGGTTTTCGAGGCTGCCGCGTCGGCACTCAGGCGCGTGCCCCAAAGGGGCAGATTGCCCGTGGGGTTCGGGCCCACTCGAATAGTTGATGGTTGGATTCGATAGCTATCGAGAGGTGAGTTCGGTAACCGGACGAGCCGAAACCTCGTGAAAAAGTCCACTTTAGGTGGGCGAGCAACCTTGCAGGCCGGGACGCGTTTGAAGCTTGAGCAGGCCTCGAAAGCGACCATGTGGACGCCTGCCCGGCGGGGCGGGACCGCGCTTCGTAGGCGTGGTTCAGGACATCTTCTCGATACAGCTTGATCGGAAGTTCCGTATCTTGCTCGGCGTTGCCAGGCTCATCTTCTGTCGCCGCTCCTTCCCCTGCCCTTGCTGGATTCCGGATCGATCTGGCCTCGGGGCGCCCTCCCATTCGAAGAGCGCACGCTCTCAAGATCCAGCCTCTTCAGATTCAAGCCGCATTGGCTTTGGATGGGCAGTCCATCGAGACGAATCTCGCGCCCCTGGCTGCAGTAAAAGATCAGCCGGAGATCATAGCCACGCTCAGGGAATTCCAGCGGCGAAATTGAGGCGTGTTGGCTGTTTGCTTTCATGAGCCTGAGCCCACCTCGCCGCCCGGAGTGAAACGTTTGGCCGGATACGTGCACCATTCACTACGAGGAAGAGTCAATGCCACAGCGAAAATCCGGGCCGCACGTGTCCGGGCCCTCGAAACTGGCCTACGATCCGAGCCTGCCACACGCTCCCGGCAGCACCTGTCCCGTCTCGGCCGTCCGCATCCTGTATCGCATGATCTACGATGCCCCTGGGGCGTGGACCGATTCGGAAGGCCACGTCCACCATGGAGGTGGAGGGCCCGGCGATCTGGCGTGGTACCAGTTGTCTCCCGCCGCACGGGACGATTTGACCGGGAAGGCCATACTCGAACTGGCCGCCCTCACCGGCAATCGCGAGGTTCACGATCGGATCGCCAGGGCCGCATCGGCACTGCTCCGCCCGGTAACGCAATCGACGCCAGTGTGAAGCGCCTGACGCACCTTGCAACCGGAGACTGCCCGTTTCATGATGGACGGGAAGGAGCAATTCCAATGATCAAGCAGGGGCTGTTCGCCCAACTGGCTGCCATGAAGGAGTTCTTTGTTCGATCCACGCGGGTGCTCGAGGAGGCCGATTCCAGCTTCGCTCCGAAGGAAGGCATGTTTACCACGGCGCAGCAGGTGGCCCACGTCGCCCAGACAATCGATTGGTTTGTCGAGGGCGCATTCGCCAATGGCGGATTCTGCATGGATTTTGAATCCATGGACAAGCAGGTGCGCGGCACCACCTCACTCGCCGCGGCGCGGGAGTGGATGGAGCGCGCCTGTAAGAACGCCCATGCGGTGGTGGACCAGCATTCCGACATGGATTGGATGGCACCGCTGCCTCCCGGACCGATCATGGGCGGCCAGCCGAGAATGGTGATCTTCGGCGCAATGACCGACCACAGCGCCCATCACCGCGGCGCCTTGACCGTATACTCCCGCCTTCTGGGCAAGGTGCCGCCGATGCCGTACATGGACATGTAGGATTCCATCAGGAGCCGGCGGTAATGGCTCCTGCCTGATTGTCATCCTGAGTCCGCGGGATCTCTTCCACCAAAACGCGCAACAGTTCGGCGACGCTCCAGGCCTGGGCGAAACATCCGCCGGGGCGATGAGGAGCGTCGCCGTCGAATACCTCGGGGATCTGTCCCATGCCTTCATCTGCAATGTAGCGGCGAAGGTCTTCCAGCCACTGTGCAGCCTGATTGCGGGCAGCCGCGGACCTCCCGTTGACTTCGAGCCAGGCGGTGACGAACGGCCCCATCAGCCAGGGCCAGACGGTGCCCTGGTGATAGGCGCTGTCCCGGCTAAACGCGTCGCCTTCGAAGCGGGCGCGGTATTGGGGGTCGGAAGGCGCGAGGGTTCGCAGGCCCCAGGGGGTGAGGAGGTGATGCGCCACCGCTTCCACTACGCGTTCCGCCATTTCACGGGGCAGCATCGTGTGGTGCAGGCTGACGGCGAAGATCTGGTTCGGCCGGATGGAACCGTCGCGGTGGTCGCCGTTCACGACGTCGTAGAGGCAGCCCGCGCTTTCGTTCCAGAAAAGGGGCGCGAAACTGCGGCGCGCGCTGTCTGCGAGATCGCCGAAATGCGCACGATCGGAATCTCTGCCGAATCTGGCGGCGAAGTCCTCCATCACGCGCAGAGCGTTGTACCAGAGTGCCTGGATTTCGACCGGTTTGCCGATGCGCGGCGTTACCACCCAATCTCCGATTCTGGCGTCCATCCAGGTAAGCTGCATGCCGGGTTCACCCGCTTCGAGCAGGCCGCCGGCATCCAGGCGGATTCCAAATCGTGTGCCCCGCTCGTGCCATGTTAGAATGCCGGCCAGCACGTCGTAGAGCTTTTCGCGAATGAAGTCGTAGTCGCCGCTGTGCGACGCCAGGGCGCGCACGGCTTCGAAGAACCAGAGCGTGGCATCCACCGTGTTGTACTCGGGAGTTTCGCCGGCATCCGGGAAGCGATTGGGCAGCATTCCCTGATCCACAGCGGCGGCAAACGCCAGCAGGATGCCCCTCGCCACCTCGGGACGTCCGGTCGTGAGGGCCAGCCCGGGCAGCGAGATCATGGTGTCGCGTCCCCAATCACTGAACCAGGGATAGCCCGCGATGACGGTGCTTCCGGCGCCTCGGCTGACGATGAATTGATCGGATGCCTGGACCAGGGCCTCCACGGCCGCTCCCTCGCGGTCGCGGCTCCGGATGAAGCTCTCCGGGAGGTGCGCGATCTGCCTCCGTCGCTCCAGTTCGGCTTGCCGCAAGCCGGCCGCCATCGCCGCATCGCGCGGTCCCGTAGAGGCGATGATCGCCGGCTTGGGATCGCGGCGCAGATCCAGAATCAAGGTCAGCGGGTTGAAGAGGTCCTCGCGATAGTCAAGCCCGCGCTCCTGCTCGATCGTGTACTCGAAATTCCGATACCAGTCGCCTGCTCTCCGGACTTCGCCTCCGGTGTGAGCGAGGTACAACTTCGGAAGCCCGGCGTAGGGCGCGCAGATGGCAAGTCCCGGCGAGGTCTCGACCGATGGATTGAGCGCGCCGTTTTCGTGCGTGGTGCCATGGTAGTCGCGGAAAGCAATCAGTGGCCGAAGCTCCAGAATGCACGAGCCCGGTGTGCGGCCCTCGCCGAGTCCTTCGAGTGCGTACTGGATCACGGTCGTGTTTTCACCGTGAACCATGAATACCGACCTTTCGATCCGCAGACCGTCAACCTCGTAGACAGAGACGGGGAACGGGTCGCGTCGAAATTCCTTCAGGAACCGGTACCCTTGCGGGTGGATTGCCCCGGGGTAGCGATTGGCGGAGAGATCGGTGCGCCGGCCGTCGATTACCAGCGTTTCCTCGAACTTCGACAGCAGGACCATGCGCCCCAGGGGTGGCTGCGTAGCGGCTACCAGGAGTCCATGGTAACGGCGGGTGTTCAGACCCGCGATGGTGGAGAAGGCGAATCCTCCGATCCCGTTGGTCTCGAGCCACTCCCGGCGGCTGGCGAGGTCGAGGTTGCGGCAGACGGTTTCGTCAAATCGGCTGGATGCTTTGGGCACTCTGGCATGATGCATGCTCCTTCCGCCCGGCGTCAACTCCACGGGCTGGCGTCGCCCCCCGTCACTCACGGATATAGCCATAAATCCCTGCTGGCTGTTATTCGCGACCACGCAGGCTTCGCCGTCGGTTAGTGTCGCCACAGCGGTTGCCTGCCGGATGATTGCCCGTGGTTCCGAAGTGGCCCTTCATGCCGATACCTGCATTCGCGTTTGCCGTGTGGTTTGACGGCTCAGCCCACCGCGGAAATTCCGACGCCACCGTTGTCTTGCGCGGTATTGCCAATGGCCATGCCGGCCCCTCCGAGGCCAACCAGGCGATTGCCTGCGGCGGTGCATGAGACCAACCTTCCAGCACCCGCAGTGATCCCGCGCGCCCCCGTTGCTAAAAGCACTGACCGTCTCGACGCGATATTGGGATCGGAAAAGAGCGGCCCCAGCCATGAGCATCCACTAAAACAGCAGCTTTTCATCCCGCCCCTCGCGGAGGGCTTTGGCAAACGCAGCCAAGCCGAGAAATTCCGGTTCTTGAACATCGCCGAAAGTTCCCTGGAGGAGTGCCGTTATTACCTGATCCTTACCCAAGATCTCGGTTTCGGCGAAACTGGGCCGTTGATGCTCACGCTCGAAGAGACCAGCCGTTTACTGAACGCTTACGCGCGGGCAATTCTGGCTTCGGGCTCCTGACTTCCGGCTTCTATATCCCGCAGGGATATCAAGGCGAAGCCTTGCCTGGTTAAGTTAGACGGCCGGATACCTGGACGCTTTAAAGCCCGAACGCGACTGGGTATCGTACCTTTCCACGAATCCCGGTCAGGGCGCCGGCCCTGAGTTCGGTCGCCATGAAGGCATGCGGCGGAAACGGGCTTTCCAGGCCGCGCGTTTTTTCCGCCGAGAAACCAAACCGCGAATAATAGTCCGGATGCCCGAGAACAATGACGATTTCTTCATCGTGGTCGCGCAGGCAATCCAGACCGCCGCGAATGAGCCTTCCTCCGATGCCCTTGCGCTGATGAGTCGGCAGCACCGCCAACGGCGCCAATGCGACAGCGGCGATCGAGCCACCAGCACTGTCGATCCACATCCTGCTGAACAGAATATGCGCTACGATTTGTTCTTCCACCTGCGCGACAAGCGAGAGAAGTACGGCGCCTTCTTGACGCAGGCGTTCGATGAGGCCAGCCTCGTCGGGGTGCGCGAACGCGGACTCGTTTACCCAACGGATCGAGGGCTTGTCGTCCGCCTCTTCGAAACGAATGACTGCTCCCGATGGGTCGAGCACCAGAGCATTCTAACCCGGTTCTACGTGTAAGTCGGCAAACCGTCGAAGCCCACGCGCCTTCGCGCTGGCCGGCTCGGAGCCATTTTCCCCCGGTCCTTCATCTTCGGGAAAGTAACATTCAATGGTTCAACCCCACTGGCTTCCGCCAACTATTGGCAGCATTGGCGCCCTACCCATTGGGAGCATGACGGTGGTTCAATAAACGTGCGATCCTTCCGCCAAGGGTAGACCAATGCCTTGGACCTGCCAATGCACCGCGATGAATGATGACGCTGCCGAGGCTTGCATTCGGTGCGGCAGGCTGCTCAAACAACCCTCGTACGACGGCACAGCCTGGAAGCTTGGTGCGATCGCCGGAGCCCTTCTCATCGGAGGGATCGTCGGGTTGTCTCTGGGAGTCTTCGGGGACAAGAACACCGCAGACGCCAGTACGACTGCTCAAGCAGGCCGGAAAACCGAAGAAAAATCGGCCTTTCAGGAATCGTTCGACACCAGCTTCAAAGCCTCATGCCGGACCAGCGCCATGAGTGCGGGGGGCGTCACTCGAGCCGTAGCGGACAACTACTGTGATTGCGCACTCCAGTCCTTTCATAAGAATCACTCCATGACGCAAGCCGCTGCGGAGTGCAAGAAATACGTCTTCCGATAGACTCCGCAGACGCAAAGCATAGTTTCCGGGCAACTCCACACGCCTGGCCAACGGTCAGGTTGAATGCGCCTGCGCCCGGGGAAGGGCCGGGCCGGCCCAAGTTGGAGTATGCTGGTAGGCACTCTTGGGGGATTCGGAATGATCACATTGAAGGTGAACGGCAAGGCTCGCCAATTCGACGGCGATCCGGATATGCCCCTCCTCTGGTACCTGCGCGATGTCGCGGGCCTCACCGGGTCGAAATTCGGCTGCGGCATGGGCTTGTGCGGCGCCTGCACGGTTCATCAGGATGGGGTGGCCATCCGCTCCTGCGTCACGCCCGTGCGCGCCGTGGTGGGCAAGGAGATTACGACCATCGAAGGCCTCGGCGAACATCCCCTCCAGCACGCCTGGGCGGAGTTCAACGTGGCCCAGTGCGGCTATTGCCAGGTCGGGCAGATCATGCAGGCGGCGTCGCTGCTGAAGAAGACGCCCAAGCCCACTGACAAGGACATTGATGCCGCCATGATGGGCAATATTTGCCGCTGCGGCACTTATCAGCGCATTCGCGCGGCCATCAAATCGGCAGCCAAGGAGGGGGCATGAACACCATCCGCAACTTCAGCCGCCGCAGTTTCCTTCGGCAATCCTTCGGCGCGGGTGCTTTCGTGCTGGGCGCCGGGCTTCTGCCCACGCCGGCCCGGGCCGCTCTGGAGTCCGCGGTTTTTTCACCCAATGTGTTCGTCGGTGTCAAATCGGATGGCACGGTGCTCATCGTGGCACACCGCTCGGAAATGGGGACCAGCAGCCGGACCATGGTCCCGCTGATTCTGGCCGACGAGATGGAGGCCGACTGGAAGCGGGTGCAAATCGAGCAGGCGATCGGCGACCCAAAGTACGGCGAACAGGATACGGATGGGTCGCACTCCATCCGCAGTTTCTTCGGGGTCATGCAGGAATGCGGCGCTTCGGCGCGCACCATGCTGGAACAGGCGGCGGCGAAGCAGTGGAACGTCCCGATATCGGAGTGTAAGGCCAGCCTGCATCAGGTGATCCACCACCCGAGCGGGCGGAAATTGGGATATGGCGAGCTCGCGGCCGTGGCCGCCAGGCTCCCCGTGCCCGATAAGACCAGGCTGGTCTTTAAGAAGAAGTCGGATTATCGTTACATCGGCAAGGACCTGCCGATCTACGACCTCGCTGAGATCACACATGGAAAAGCGGTCTTCGGCATGGACGCCAAGGTCGATGGCATGGTTTACGCGTCGGTGGAGCATTCGCCGGTGTTCGGCGGCAAGATCAAGTCGATTGACAACAAGGATGCTCTGCAGGTGCGGGGCGTATCACAAACCGTGGTGATCCCCGATTTCAAACCTCCGCACGCGTTTCAGGCGTTGGGCGGAGTCGCGGTGATTGCCGACAACACCTGGGCGGCTTTTCAGGGCCGCAAGAAACTGAAGATCGCCTGGGAAGAAGGCGCCAACGCGAGTTACACCTCGTCCGAATTCAAGAAGAAACTGCAGACCACCGCCCGCCAGCCCGGCAAGGTCGTCCGCAACGTGGGCAATGTGGACAAGGGATTCGCGGGCGCCGCGAAAACACTGGAAGCGGAGTATTACACACCGCTGCTGGCACACGCGGCCATGGAGCCCGAGGTGGCGGTGGCCGATTTCCGCAACGGCAAATGTACCTTGTGGGCGCCGGTGCAGAATCCGCAGGCGGTGCAGGATACCGTGGCGGCCGCGCTCGGCATCGACAAAAAGAACGTGATCTGCAACGTGACTCTGTTGGGCGGCGGCTTCGGGCGCAAGTCCAAGCCGGACTTCTGCGCGGAAGCCGCCATCCTCTCGAAGCAACTGAACAAGCCGGTGAAGGTAGTCTGGACCCGCGAGGACAATATCCGCTTCGACTACTACCACACCGTGAACGCCATGTACCTGAAGGCCGGCCTGGATGGCGCGGGTAGACCGGTTGCGTGGCTCCAGCGCACGGTGTTTCCGTCGATTGATTCCACCTTCAGTGTCGGCGTGAAGTACGGCAGCGCGGGCGAACTGGGCATGGGCTTCACCGACACGCCCTTCGCCATCGACAACTTCCGCGCCGAGAACGGCGAGGCTGTGAATCATGTCCGCATCGGATGGCTGCGCTCGGTCGCGAATATCTACCACGCATTCGCCATCGGCTCGTTCGCCGACGAGTGTGCTCACGCCGCCGGCCGCGACCCCAAAGACTATCTGCTCGGCTTGATCGGGAACCCCCGCATCATCGATCTCAAAGCCCAAGGCGTCGATTATCCCAATATGGGGCCGATCGAGACCTACCCGGTCGATGCCGGGCGTTTGCGCAAGGTGGTCGAGACAGTCGCCGAGAGATCGGGCTGGGGCAAACGTGCGTTGCCCAAGGGACACGGCATGGGAATCGCGGCGCACCGCAGCTTCCTGAGCTACATCGCGACCGTGGTGGAAGTCGCCGTGAGCGCCGATGGTAAGATCACGATTCCGCGCGTCGATACGGTAGTGGACGCCGGGATGGTCGTGAATCCCGACCGCGTGCGCTCGCAGTTCGAAGGCGCGGCAGTATTCGGCACGTCGCTCGCGCTCATGGGCGAGATCACCGCGACGGCCGGCAAGATCGACCAGAGCAACTTCCACAACTATCCCGTTGCGCGTATCAACGAGGCCCCCGCCGAGACGCACGTCTATATTGTCAACACCGATGCGCCGCCCGCCGGTATCGGCGAGCCGGGAGTTCCTCCGTTCGCGCCCGCGCTGTGCAATGCCTTATTCGCCGCCACCGGAAAGCGAATTCGGGAGCTGCCCATCCGCAACCAGAAGCTGGTCTAACGTTTTGAGGTGACCAAAGGGGAGTGGCGTGATCTCGTGATATACTTTGCGCATTTCCCGAATGATTCACGATCATTTAGACCGGCTTGCTGACGCCAATCCGCAGTGCGAATTTGCCATTCACCGGGAGCGTTGTGTCCGTGCCCGGGAAGCGGCACGGTTCGTAAACCGGCTCGCGAATGGTCTCCTGACCGAAGGAATCCAGGTGGGTGATCGCGTCGCCATCCTCTCCCGGAACAGTATCGAATACGCCCTCCTCTTCTTTGCGATTTCCAAGGCGGGCGCAGTGGCAGTGCCATTGAACTTCCGCCTGGCTCCTCCGGAGTGGAACTTCATCCTGAACGACTCTGCTGCCGTTTTGCTGTTCGCCTCCCCGGAATTTGTGCCAGACGTGGATGCGATTCGCCAGGAACTCCGGGGCATCCGGCGTTTCGTGGCGATCGGCGAAGCCGCGCCCTCCGGATGGGAATCGTGGCCGGACGCTCTGCTCGCCGGCTCTGATCTCGCTCCCGTCATCGAATATGGAAGCGATCCGGACGTGCTGCAGATGTACACCAGTGGCACGACGGGGTTGCCAAAAGGGGCGGTTCTGACTCACAGAGGATGGGAAGCCGCTACCGGCGCCAGTGAGACGCTATTTCGTTCCGCGCCGGGTGAGCGGGTTCTGCTGGTTCTACCGATGTTTCATATCTTCGGCGCGGCGGTTACCTGCGTCAACGCACGCTGGGGCAGTTGCCTCTACGTGCTGGACGAATTCAATCCGGCAGAAACTGTACGGGCGCTGGATGAAGAGCGCATTGGGATTGCGCCACTGGTTCCCGCGATGATTCAAGCCTGCCTCATGCCGGCTGCGGGCGCCGCGGGACGGAGCTTCGCTAACTTGCGCCAGATCATTTACGGCGCCTCACCGATTGCCGAGATGACCCTAAGGCGCGCCGTCGAAACATTCGGCTGCGGCTTCCTGCAACTGTATGGCCTTACCGAGTATTCGCCGGTCACCGCATTGACGGAGCAAGACCACCTTCGGGCGCTGAATGAGAAGACGGAGTTGCTTTTGTCGGCAGGCCGAGCCGTGGCAGGTGTGGAACTCCAGGTGGTCGATCTGCACGGCGAAGTTGTGCCTCCAGGGCAGGCGGGCGAGATCATGGCACGTGGAGTTTATCGCATGCGGGGCTACTGGAAGCAGCCACAAGCGACTGCCGATACCCTGTGCGATGGCTGGTTGCATACCGGCGATGTAGGTTACCTGGACGAAGACGGCTATCTCTACATTCAAGACCGTATGAAGGACACGATTGTCTCGGGTGGCGAGAACATTTATCCGCGGGAAGTGGAAGCGGCCCTGACCAGGCTGCCCGAGGTCGCCGACGTGGCGGTCATCGGAGTCCCTCATGACCGTTGGGGGGAGTGCGTGAAAGCCGTGATCGTCTTACGGCAGGGAGCGACGCTCACAGAGGATCAAGCTATAGCTTTTTGCCGTACCCGGATTGCGTCCTACAAAGTACCCTACTCGGTGGATTTCGTCGAAGGGCTGCCCAGAACTGCCAGCGGTAAGGTGTTGAAGCGTCAATTACGCGAACCTTATTGGAAAGGGCGGGAACGGCGAGTTGCCGGTGCTTAGCCGAATCCGCGGAGAATGCCGGACGCCACACTCGTCCTTTGTTTAATCGCTGTTTGACGATTGCTTTCCCGGCGGGACGAGCGCCGCGCCCGAAATCCGGCCCGGGCCCGACTCCTGTAAGAACACGACGATGCGCTGTGCTCCCGCCGTGCGGGGCAATTCGAGCACCCGGCTGAAACTCGCGCCGCGCTTGACCGATCCGACTTTCTGCAGGCTCCTTACGACGGCCACATGGTGCAGGTGCCGTCCGCTGTTTTCGCCGGCGGAGACCTGAGATTCGTCGCTCTCATCGGCTAATGCGAGGTAAAGGTCTGCGGTGGCCGTCGGGCCATCTACCTCGATCTTCACCCCTTCATCCACCCTCGAGACTCGGATGTCTGCTTTCTTCTTGCGGACCGCCTTGGCAATCGCGTCGGCCGCCCTTCGGCCATCGCTGCCGTTGAATTCTGCCTCCCCATCCACCACCATCTCTGGCGTGTAAACGCTATCGAGGCTGAAGATCCGGCCGTATGCCTGCTGGCGTGCCGTAAAGGCTGCCGACGAGTAGGGATCCTTCCATCCGAGCTGGTTCCAGTAATCCACGTGCTCGCTCAAAACGATCGCCTGCGGGTCTAGCTTTTCGAGGAGCCGGTCCGCGGGTGGACAACTCGAGCATCCTTCCGAGGTGAACAGCTCGACGATCACAGGAGCCCGGGATTGTCCGAAGCCGGCCGTCGCCAGGAGGCCCGGCCAGAAACCCACCATCAGGATCCCGGAGTGCAGACACCTCATGTGGGAAGTATACACATTCGGAACGGTCAGGAAAAAGGGAGAGGTACCAGGGCCCGTGAGAGGAGATCTTGACGGCAGCTAGTGCTTGACCACTTTGGGCCGCGGGGCCTTACGTCCCTTGACCATCCTGGAGTTGCCTTTGCGCACCACCGCTTTCCGCGCGCTCCTGTGAACCACCGCCCTCTTGGCGGTGCTCGCTTCGGCCAAACCAGCTGCGCCCGAAGCCAGCGCGAGGACCAATGCCAACGTACGGATTCGCATACTTTCTTTATCTTATTGCGAATTGTGGGAAAACCACAAGTACAACATTAGAAAACTCGCGGCCGTAAGCAGAAGGCAGCAGGAGGCCGAGATTCGCCAAAGCATCTCCGTGGAAGAGCTGGCGTAGCGGCGCTCTCCGGCCAGATAGCCCACGGCAAAGCCCCCAGCCAGCCCGCCGACGTGGGCAGCCAAATCCACGCCTAAGCCGGGTATCAGGCTGAACAGTAAGATGTAGATAACCCAGCGGATGTACACAGAACGGATGGCCGCTCCCACACTCGTTCGGTCGCGAAGTCCCAGAGCGATCATAGCCCCAATCAGGCCGCAAAGTGCCGCGGATGCCCCAATCGACGGACCGGGGTTGAAGATCGAGCTTAGGTAAAAACCCGACACAGTAGAAATGAAATAGATCGTCAGCATCCGGCTGGCGCCGTAAAATTCTTCTACCTGGGGCCCCAGGTCGAACAGAACCCAGGAATTCATCAGGATATGGAGCAGCCCGCCGTGCAGAAACCCGGCCGTAACCAGCCGCCACCACTCGCCATAATCGTGAATCGCCTGACTATCCATTCCTCCGAACATGATGAGCGTTTGCGTGTCGAGGCCCATGGCGCTTCCGCGTCCGGAATTCATGCTGTAAATCGACGTGGCGGCGTAGAGGCCAAAATTGATGATCAGGATGATGACCGTGTTGAAGCGGATCTGAGGGATGATGCCGCTGATCGCCGAGCTGCTGCGCTCATCCACCCCGCGCCGGCCGACGGTTTCGTGGCAGTAGGGGCAGGTCCGGTCGCTGGTGGTGATGAATGCCCGGCAATGCGGGCACATGCGGCGCTTGTCCATCAGCACCCATTCTAACAACCCGCCTGATTTGGCCCGGGTACGATGGGGGCGAACCTGCGCGGTCCGCCCAACTTCACTCGTTATTTCGTGCCCTTCGGCTCTTGCCGGGTGATGCCGCCGCCGCCGTTGGGCACGGCCAGGTTCAAGTTCAAGTCCTGAGCGGCCTTGATCGCCATCAGGTTAATCATGTCCATGGCGCCGTTGCCTTGATGCCCGTTGGGCCCGGTTCCGGCCATCACCACGCCGGGCACCCAGTTCCCCTGATAGCCCTTGACGGCATCGAATGCATCGTGCATGACGGTCTTGTAAACCTCCAGCTTCATTTCCAGCGCGCCGTCGGCCTGCATGATGGCCCGCCGCTTGGCAGCTTCGCCCTCGCCTTGCAACTCGAGTTCTCTCTTGCGGAGTTCGGCCGTCTGCACGTCGAGAGCCGCAACCGCCTTGCGCGCTTCGGCTTCCGTGACGAGCTTCGCCTTGATCACTTCCTGGTCCCACTTCGCTTTGGCGGCCTCAGCCTCGCCGTTCTTCGCCGCCGTGAGAGCGGTCTGTTCCGCGCGCTTCGATTCGGCAATCGAGGTCTGCACCTGCATGATCATGTCCTGCTGCTGCTTGATCTGCGCCTCGACCGTGGGATCGTATTTCACTTCGTTGATCGCCAGGTTGAAAGTCTTGATCGCAAACTCCTCTAACGGCGAGCGGTCCTGCCGCGCATACTGGCCGTTGGGCTCCTGAATCAGCTTTACGATCGAGACCGTCTTGTCCTGCCCCGTGATCGGGTCCTTCTGCTTTTCCTGGATGATCTCGGTACGGTAAACGCCGTGCGCGATCTGGTCGTCGATCAGGCTGATCAAGTCGTTGCGCCGCTCGGCATAGGATTCCTTGGAAGACATCAACGGGCCGGTCATGTACACGGATTTCTCAACGACCGTCCGCACCAACTGCTGTTCGATCGCCAACTGCGATCCGTACAGAGTGTGCAGCTTGATGGCATCGCGCTCCGCGGTCGGCATTTCCCAGGCGATCGATCCCGAAACCCGCGCGTGCCCGCCATCGTTGAATCGGACCGATATGGACTGGTCCTCCGTCCTGCCCTGGTCTTTCGCGGAGGAGAACCAGAACTGGGAACGCTTCTGATATTTGGTCACCGTGCCGAACCATTGCGCGTAGTACCCGGGCTGGCTGCATACCTTGAGCGTTCCGCTGGGATACTGGATCACCATCACGTCCTTGGCGTCGAGGTGCACCACCACGTTCGACAGGCCCACCAGGCACAGGATCAGCACCACTACGGTCACGGCGCCAACTGCCAGGCGGGTGAAGTTAACGGGCCTTCCGGAAGAGCCCGCACTCGTCGTGTCTAATATGGACCGCATTTCATCGCTCCTTTTCTGAAATGTCCTTACGCCGGTTCACGTCGCGCTCGCCCTCCTCTACCGGAGGCGAGGCCAGGCCGCCGAGCGACTCCATCTGCTCCATCTGGCGCCGGAACAGCTCGTTCTGGTGTTCCGTGAGCTGCTTTTCGAGCTCCATCTCCGCCATGCGGCGCTTGGTCTCGTCGAGCTGCTGTTTGAGCCACTTCTCCCTCTGGTAGTTCCTACGAAAAGAAATGAACAGCGGTTTGTTCTGAATGAGGGGTATCAAAATCTGCGTCAGCGCCACCGCACAGAACAGAATCGATACCAGGATGACAAATGCATCAGCCAGCATATACTTCCGTTAGCCGGCCCGACTATTACCTTTGATATCAATAACTTCCCTGCAAGCTGCCATGCCGGGCGGCGACCACCCCTCAGAGTAGCAATTATTGGATCCGGAGGTGCGAATTTCGGATGCGCGGCCGGATCCCCGAGGGTACTACGGTGGGAAGGAGGCCCCGAAATAGTACGCAACTTCCAGCGGCGCCTGCGCCCTCCGGCGACCTATGCTTCGTATCACTAGCACAGAGGAGGGCACATGGGGAAACCGGCAATGCCGACCAAAGGCAATTACACGACCGAACTCAACGAGGCACAAGAGACTCTGACAAAGGGCCAGCAGGTGCGGGACAGCATCATCGGACCGAAGGCGCAGTCCGACCTGGCTTACTGGTTCGCGGAACTCTATAACTACATCACCACCTATGAGATTAAAGACCGGGGGGTCTTCGAACACCCTTATTTTGTGATGCATTTCATCCCCATCTTCTACGACATGTACGCTGCCGCGGCGGAAAGCTACAGGAGACAGAACGACCCCGCGGGCGAGGCTCTCCGGGCCACCGCCGCGGGCATGGTGAAGAACATGATGCCTCTCGGCGGTGTCCTGGCTCAACAAATGACCACGATCCCGCCCATCGCCACCAACTGGCAAGCCCATTTCTCGATCGCCTCCACCCCAGCCGATCCCACCAAGAACTTGATGCTGTGGGGGACGGGTGTTACCCAAGCGATCGTGTCCGGTGTGTCGGCCCACATCAACGGCGACATGGCCAACGCGCTCGTCGAGGCATGGAAGACCTTTGACGCAAAATATTCCGGAGTGCCCAAGCTCGATGCCTTTCATGGCGACTTCTTCGAGAGAAACAAACCAATCTTCGTCAAAGTCCGCACCGACCTGATCAACGAGGTAGTGAACCGTGGGACCGGCTTGGCAACGATGATGCGAGGTACCGTCAACCCCACCTTTGCCTCCGACATGGCCGACAAACTGAACTTGGGTCTCAAGGTGGACGACATCTACAAGTGGCGCGAAGACGCCTGGCAAAACGCCAAGAAGGCTCTGAAGCAGTAACCGGGCTACGGGATAGTCCCTAGTATCGATAGTACCCGAAAACAGTACGACCATAACTTGCGTCGGACTTGTTAAGTCCATCTCACGCCCAGATACTACTCACCACCGGAGGCAAATATGCGTTGTGTTCCCACTCGATGGTTTGGAGTCTTGGCAACGATAGCTTTGCTCGTCATGCTGTCGTCGTGTTCATCGCAACCGGTGGTGACTGCGGCCGCTCAGAAAGATGCGGCGTTCTACTGGTCGGCGGCCAAGGAGTGTTATATGGCGGGCGACTACCTGAAAGCAATCGCCCACCTGGACCACCTGACCGAGGCAGGCAATCCCTACAACTCCCGAGCGCTGCCGTTCGCTGTGGTGCTGACTTCGGGAGTCGCATCGGGATACATGGAGTTGGCGGACTACTACGCCGCCGGCGCCAAGGCCAACAAGCGGAAAGCAACCATCTTTCAAAGCAAGGCCGCGGACTATCGGGCGCTGGCGAACCACGTGGTTCTGCTTTTCGCTGAGGACACCCGCAAGCTGAGCCAGGTGGAGGGCGATTCCATCCAACTGGCGTTCGGCCCTCCCAAGGGAAACTTCGCCGAACCCGTCCTTCTCACCCAGATTTCCCACGGCATGATCCCGGCGCAGACCGACGAAGAGGCGGCGCTGCAGTTCGCCCTGGATCGCGGGGTGTTGCTGAGCGTCTGTGACTCCGCGGGGGCCCCCAACAATCTCGCCAAGGCCGGCGAACTCCTTCAGCGAGGCGAGTTCCTGGTACGCCGCTCCAAGTTCACCAAAGCGGTGGCCGACCAACTCCAGAAGGAATCACAACTCTACGCCCGCAACAAACTGGACGATTCGCAGAAGATGGAAATGCTGCGACAGATGTCGCGAGACGTGGTCAAAGACCCGGGCGCATCCCGCACTGCCATGGCCATGCAGGTCCCTTCCCGCTAGCCCAGGCCGGCGAACACCTTCATCATGTCGCGGTGCGCCAGAACGGCCCCCGGGTCGCGCTGCATCGCTTCGAAGTAGCGTCTCTGGAATCCCGGACCGTCTTCCGAAGGCGCGACCAGGTCACGAGCCTGGGCGATCAACCGGTCGGCGTCGGCGCCCGTGGCGGGTTCCTCGAAATCGAGCGTTTCGTCAATCAGCACGATGAACTGCGACAGATCGTGAAGCCACGAAAACCACGGGTCGTTCAACACCAGTCCGAGGTATTGTCCCGTGGAGGTGATCCGGGCGACATCCCGTTCGTAAGAGGCGCGTTCGGAATCGAGCAGGCTTTTGTGCAAGCGTAGCAACCCGTTCCGCAGTTCGGTCAGACGCAGGTGAGAGGAATCCGGCATTGCGTCCATCGTACCGTGGCGCCCCTCCGCGTGGCGGGGTCCGCAGTCATGGTAGAATCACAATGACCTCGTGCCGGAGTGTCGGAATTGGCAGACGAACCGGACTCAAAATCCGGCGCACTTCACTGTGCGTGTGGGTTCAAGTCCCACCTCCGGCACCACTGTCCTTTCAATAACTTAGCGTGAAACCACCCAAAACCTTTGGGCAATTTTGGGTAACGGTTTCAAGACCGGGTGCTACAATCGGGGCGTAAGTATGGCCCTGAACCTCTACCGCAGACACGGCTCCCACTGCCCGGGCGGACGCTCCCTACACGATATGAGGTATGAAGCCGACGAGCTTCGCCGTAGCTGGAAGAAATGCTCCTGTCCGATCTACGCATCCGGCACGCTCAAGGGGCGGTTCAAGCGCAAGAACACCGAGCGGTTTGATTGGGATGCGGCGAAAGCGGTTCTGAGCCTTTGGGAAACTGCTGGCACCTGGGATACTCCCGGTCAGCTTGTTCCAGTGGCCGCCGTGGATCCCTCACCAGGGGATACAGCAGAGTTAACCCAACTTCCGCCCACCCCTAAGTGGTAATGGATTTTGGCTGGTTTTTCGCGCCCAATTGGCTTGTTTTAGTAACCAGATCTCAAAATCCCAAAAGTAGTGACTAAAAAGTAAGGCTTTTTAGTTGCTTGAGTCTCATCTTTAGCCTCAGTAAATGTTTGCTTCTTGTATTGACTTCTGCCCCTGCTCTGTCGCCTAATAGTGTCTACAGATATGTATATCCGCAAATCCTCGCGGACCTACAAAGGCAAGACCTACTCCAACTACGTCCTCGTCGAAAGTGTCCTCACTCCCAAGGGGCCGCGTCAGAAGATCATCTGCTCTCTCGGCGATCTTCGCCCTCGACCTCAATCCGAATGGCTCGCTCTCGCTCACAGGCTCACCGTCGCCTTGTCCGGTCAGCCCGATCTGCCCAGTGCTCAGCCGCCCGATGCCGAACTACAAGACCTCCTTGCCAAGGTGCAGGCTGTCGGTCCTCCTCCTCCGACCTCCGCGACTTTACTGTCGGTTCTGGTCGACCAAGTCCGCACCCAAGAATCCCGCGAAGCTGGCCCCGTCCATGTGGGCTACCAGTTTTGGCGGCGCCTCGGTCTCGATTCCATCCTCGATCAGGCCGGCCTGAGCGAACGCGTCCGGCAGTTGGCTTGCGCCATGACCCTCAACCGCCTGATTC
>DATJWB010000254.1:0-55736 GCA_035501495.1 Bryobacteraceae bacterium
GACGACTGCGATTAAAGGGTTTTGAGCTGACACGATGGCGAACTCCGGTTGCCGATCAGTACTTAGATGCGCAACGGGGATAAAACGAACCTGAAAACACACCCCAATACCTGAATTTTAGCAGAGGGCTTCGCGCGATGCCGCCCCTGATTCGATGTCATCTTTATGGATCTGCAGATGCCCGGCGTGGACGGCTTTCTGCCCAAGCCGGTGAACTTTGCGGAGTTGCAGGGGGTCATCAGGGAAGTCTGGGCCAGCCGGGCACTGGCGAGCGAGGCACGCGACTGAAAAGACGTCGCGAAAGCGCTCTTTCAAGGATGTGCCACGACCAGCAGCGTTTCGGTGCGTCTCAGGACACACTCGAGCGACTGGCGCAGATTTTCGGGATCGAGAGCAGCGAAGCTCTCGTCCAGCAGAAGCAGCTCGGGCTTCTGCAACAAGGCGCGTGCCAGGAAGATCCGGCTGCGCTCGCCCTGTGAAAGCTGCCATCCCGATTCGCCCACCACCTGCATCAGGCCGGCGGGCATCCGCGCCAGCAGGTCGCCCAGGCCCAACTCCCGGCAAACCGCCTCGGCCTCCTCGAGATCTTGCCAGGCAGGCGGCCACTTGCGCCCCATAAGCAAGTTGAACGCCAGGGGACCGGTCAGGATGTGATTCTCGTGGTACTGTGGAGCGGCTGCCACCCACTTGCGCCATCCGTTGGCGCCGAGCGCTGCACGGTCAAGCCCGCCGGAGAGAAGCAGCCCCGAGGCGGGCGAACGCAGTCCCGCGAGAAGCGCTGCGAGTGTGGACTTTCCGCCGCCCGATGGGCCCTCGAGCAGCAGCCAGTCGCCCCGTTCGATCCGGAGGTTCGCCCCGCGCAACGCCGGCTCGGTATGGCCGGGATAGCGGAAGGTCAGGTCATGGGCTTCCACGACCGTGTGCGACTTTCGCGGAGCGGTGGGGAGACAGGCCGAACGATCGGTGTCTTTCTCCGCGGCCCGGAAGAGCGGACCCACGCGCCGCCAGGCGATCCCTGCGTCGGCCAACTGGGTTGCAGCGGCCGTGAGGCGTTGCAGCGCCTGGTGCGCCAGAAGCACTCCCCCCAACGCCACGGCCAGGCGGGGGCCTGCCGACACACCGCCGGCCACGAACGCCCGCGCCATTCCGCAGATGCCGGCAATCAGCCACCCGCGCGGCACCAGCGTCAGAAGGAGCGCGCGGCGGCGGTCCATGGCTTGCGAAGCGGCCAGGTATGCGTCGAGAGCCTCGTCCTCGCCATGGTGCCACTGCTCCGGAGGCAACTGGGCGAGCCGGGTGCGATGTCCGTTCATCCGCTCCACCAGGTCATGTGTCATCTCGAGACGCCGGCCGGTCCAATGTACGCGGGCGCGTCCAAATCGCCAGGCGAGCAAGGCCGCGATCCCAACCCAGCCGACCAGAAGGAGGGCGTGGACCGGTCCTCCGGCGCCAACTGCCAGGACGGCGGCTGCCATCCCGACTTCCAAGGCAGCAACCGCGCCCGCCAGCCCGCCCGTCAACGCCAGCGATTCCACTGTCTCGGCTTCCATCGCACATCCTAAGAGCTGTCCAGTACCTTGCAGCCGGATGTCTTCGGGCGAGAGTTCCAGCGCACCCGCCAGCAGGCGCTGTTTGAGCAGCCCGCCGAGGCCGATCCCGGCCGTGCTCTGCGACCAGTTGGCGAGAACCCGAACCGGCACGATCGTGGCCAAGGTCAGCAGCCACGCTCCAAGCCAGCCCCAATCGATGCGGCCGGAGAGCGCCGCGCTTCCGATCATCCACCAGGAAATCAGCCAGAGCGCATACTCCGCTACATGGGCCGTTGCCAGCCGGACCATCCGTCTCGCCACGCCCGACTCGCGCAGTTGGCGCGGGAAGCTCGATCCAGGACGCGCGCGAAGCTGCCACGCCGTTCCGATTGACTGTCTCCGGAGGCGCTCGCGCAGGAGCGCCGACCGCGCGCGCCGGTTGTTCGTACCGGCGACGGCCAGGATCCCATCGATCTCCGCCTCGAGCGGCGCCTCGACGTCGCGGCAGAGGAGATCTCGCAGCATGCTCCAGTTGACGCGTCGAATCGCCAGGTCCGGGGCGAGCACCAGCGCATGCCTTCGCCGGAAGCCGACCACCGCCAGGAAGAGATCCTCGGAACCGGGCAGTCTGACCACGCAGGGAGCCGCATCCGCCAACTGCTCGATCGCCTGGCCCGCGTTCAGACAGACCGGCTCTGCCTCCAGTCCCAGTTGCCGGCAGGCCGATTCCGCGTCGCCCGCGGCCGCGGCGGCGGATGCCGTGACGGGCAGCAGTCTCGAGCGGCGAGCCAGCGCTTCCACCGCCTGGGGGGCCGCCGTCCAGGCGAACACCGTCAGATCCGGCTGCACGGCACCTCCTGGCGCGCGGACTCTGACAGAACGCCGCCCTCCATTCTGAGCCGCCGCCACCGCTGGTTAGCCCACAGGCCGCCGCTGACGGCGTGTTCGGCATCCAGCATCGCGCGGTAGCGGGAGTCCGGCCGCGAAGCCAGCGCAGCCGGCACTCCATCCTCCGCGATGCGAGCGTTCTCGATCACCAGAACGCGGTCGAAATCACGAGTGTCGCCGACGTCATGGGTGATATAGAGGAGCGTGGCGTCGTGCCAGAGATCACGCGCCCGGCCGAGCAACGCGCGCCGCCGCTCACGGTCCAGGCCGCGGGCCGGCTCGTCCAGGATCACCAGGCGCGCATCCCGGCGGGTCATCGCGCGCGCAGACCGCACCCGCTGGCCCTCGCCGCCCGACACCAGCGCGCCGCCTTCTCCGAGCGCCGTCCGCAAACCGTCCGGCAAATTGCGCAGGACGCCATGCAGATCCGAAGCGACCAGGGTCTCGTCGAGCGACTGCGCGGCTCCGCCTGGCGCTCCGTAGAGCAGATTCTCGAGCACAGTGCGATTCCAGAGCTGCACCTGCGGATCCAGCCAGGCAGTTTCGGCGCGCAGTTCTTCGATTCGCTCGCCTTCCAGTGGCACGCCGTCCACCAGCACGCGGCCGCAGGCGGGTTGATGCCAACCCAACAGTAATCCCGCAAGGCTGGACTTGCCGGCGCCGGATGGTCCGACGATCGCCGTGTGACTGCCCGGCGACAGCTCGAGATCGATGTTCTCGAGGATCCAGTGCCCGGCGGCCTTTACCCGTACACCTTCCATCCGAATGCCAACCCCAGACGTGACGCAGGCACTTCTGCCGGCAGCGTCCCGGCTCATCGGCACGCTTTTCACGGTGTTTCCCAATGGTTCCATCAGCCGGAGCATGGTGTTCCGCTGTGCCGGATACTGCCACGCAGCAGCGGCGGCCTCCTGTCCCAGCGCGGGAAGATTCAGGGCCCAATAGACCAGCAGCAGCAGTCCCGCCGGTTCGGTTCCGTGGGCGATGGCTCGCAGCACCAAACCCGCGGCTAACGCCAGTCCGGCGGCAAACTGCAACCCATCGATGGCCGTTACGGCACGCTGGAAACTCAAACCGGCGCTCGCCCATTGAGCCAGCAGGCCCTCCTGCTCGCGCCGGATCGCAGGTTGCGCGCCATGGGCGCGAATCGCCACCAGGCCCAGCATGGAATCCAGGTAAAACCGCGCGAGCCCGCCGGCATGCGTGCGAAGACGCAGGTCCCGTTCGGCGAGCAACGGCTGCGCGGCCAGCGGAATGGCGAGCGAGACGGCCGCGGTCAGCCCGGCCCAAAAGGCGCTGCCAGGATACAGCCATGCGATGCCCGCCGCCGTAAAGACCATCTCGAAGGCCGGCCGCAGCAGGCGCGAAGCCAACTCCGGGGCCATGCGCAGGCGGTGCGCGGAGTGACTGCGCTCCGCCATATCCGACACCAGCCGGCTTCGGAAATAGCTGTCGCCCAGCCGCGGAATCGCCTGCAGAAACGCGAGCCGCAAGCGGCACTCCAGCCGGCGGCCCATGCGCAGGACGCCCAGCGCCAGGCCCGCATCGAGCGCCAGCAGGCACACCAGGAATCCCAGCAGCGCGGCTACAGCCGCGATCCTCTGCGCGTTGAGCATCAGTTCCCGGCCGATGTCGAACAGTCCGCGGAAGAGCAGAGCCTGTACCGCCACGCCACCCGCTCCCAGGAGCAGTGCGGCCAGCAACGTGATTGGGGCGGCGATCCCATCACTGCGCAACAGCCGCAGCAGGTTGCGTCCCGGACGGCTGGGGGGTTCGGCCAGGACGGCGTTCAGATCGGCGGAAAGATCGGCATCCGGCTTCCCCACGCCTCGGGCCTGCAGCAGAACGGCGCCCTTCATCAACAGGCACTCCGGCGAATCAGGGTCCGGGGACACCGACCAGTACGATGGCGGAATCCTCTCCGCGCTGGCCGACAGGGTATCGAGCAGGCGAGCGGATGCGGTCCGGTTGACCGCACCGCTCCGGCATAGCGCTTGCACCATACGGGTGGCCGCATCCAGAGTCGCGAGCGTCTGCCACCCGGGATCCGCCAGCGCGCGTTCGATTAGGGCGGCCGAAGCCACGGGAGACACACCGGCGGCTGCCAGGCGCTTCCGAAGGGGCCTGAGAAAGCTGTCGGTGCCGGCCCACTCGCGCCACGCGCCGGAAGGAACCGGTTGCGTATGAAGGTACAGGTCGGCCACGAACTGCTCGCAACGCACCCATCGGCGGCCCGACGCGGGGTCCATGCACTGCACCCAGCGTCCGTGGCGGCGCCAGGCGATCGCGAAATGCGTCGCGCCCGAGGGCAGCCGCACCACCATCAAGGCCGGCAGGACACCGGCGCCTTCCAGCAGCACATGATCGGCCGGCACCATCACTTGTTCGGCATCCAGGCCCAGCTTGACAGCCGTCTCTTCGAGGGTGTCGATGGAGGTGCCGTCCACGTCGGTCTGGCACGCCTCCCGCAGGCGGCCGTAGCTGGCTGAAATCCCGAAGCCCTCGAGCAGCGCCTTGAGCGATGCCGGCCCGCAATCCATAGCGGAGGTCTGCACGACTTCCGGGATGAAATAGCGCCGCACTATTGGACTCCCGGCGCGGCGATCATGTGCCCGGCGTTGCGCAGAAGCAGCGCCGCCGGGGTCACCCGATCGACTTCGATTTCGACGGCGCCGGGAAGACCATGCTGCAAGGGAATCCGCGAGGGCGCGTCTCGATCCAGCGTCAGCTCCACGCGCACACTGCCGTCACGCACCTCGCTGGCCACGCGCGAAACCGTTGCGGTCACCGTTCCGTATTGCGCCCAGGGGAAGCCGTCCAGCCGCACGCGGGCGGATTGGCCGGGGCGGATGCGGCCCAATGCGGACCCGGGCGCAAACTGTGCGATCACCTTCAACCTGCCCGGTGGAACGATGGAGGCGAGTTTCTCTCCCTCCCGAACCACCGCTCCCGGGCGGAGCGGCGTGGCGTCCCCGAGGCTCCCCGAGACCGGTGCGCGCACGCGGCGCCGCTCGATCTCGTAATTCAGCCGGCCGATCGAGGCCTCGAGTTCCGGAACCAAGGCCTCGAGCCGTGTCAATTCAGAGGACAGGCTCTTCAGGCGAGCTTCCCGGTCGCGGTCACGCGTTCGCTGCTCCTGCTCCAGGCGCCCGACGGCCAGACGCTGGCTTTCCGCCGCGGCCCGCGCCCTCTGCATCTCGGCTCTGCCGCGCTGGTAGTCGCGCTCCGGGATGAGGCCCTCGGCGCGAAGCTGGCGCATGCGGTCTTCGTCGTTTTCGGCGAAGCGCGCAGGCGCTTCAGCTTCTCGCGCCGCGGAGAGAGCCTGTTCCGCGGCCGCGCGGCCCGCCTGTTTCTCCTGGTCGCGCGCAGCTTCCTCCGATGCGATCTGCTCCTGCAGAGCGCGAAGCTGCGGTGCCAAGGCTTCCAGACGGGCGCGCTGTTCCGCGATTTGCAGGCGCTCCGATTCGGTATCGAGTTCGATCAAAATGTCTCCCGCCGCGACCTCGCGCCCGATGGCGAGCCGCGTCACCACCACCCGTCCCGTGAGCGGCGATTGGATGGGCGTGACGGCCTGGTCAACCTCCAGGCGCGCGGCGCTCGAGATCTCGTAAAGCGTGACGTGTGCCAGGCCGCACCACGCGGCCCACGCCGCCGCCAGACACGCGGCGGTCGCCACGCTCGCGACAGGACGGCCCGCTCCGTCCGCGTGAAGCGAGCGCAGAGTGCGGGAGAAGGCAGTCATGATCAGAACGATGAAGATCCGCGAGGCATCTTACTAGTGGACATCCGGCGCCGCCGTCCTCGCGTACCGGCTATCACCAGGACTGCCCCCAAGCCGAGCGGCGCAAGACTGCCGGGCTCCGGAGCCTGGGCCGGAGCGTCAGCCTGTGTTTGCGCCAGGCCGAAGAACTCCGCGCTGCCCAGGATTTGCGCGATCACGGTCTCGTCAGTGGTCCCCAGCGATAACTCCGTCACAAACCCGGCGCTGCCGGCGTCAGCCGCCCTTCCAAGGAATCGCTCGTAATAGCTGTTTACAAGGTCGTGATCGTACTCATTGGAAGCAAGTACAATCGCAGCGACCTGAGATCGGGAGGTCGAGCCGTTCAATAAGGGGAGGAAGGTGGCGAGGGCACCAGGGTCCGCCGGGCGGCCCAGCAGGTCCTCGTAAAGAGCATTCAGAAATGTGGTGTTGTCGCCCCCGCCTCGAGTGTTGAAGTACTCGTCCGAGCCAAGGATGATAGCCTCGACCGCGGCGTCCGCCGCTCCGCCGACCAGAGAGTTGACGAAGGCGATGCTGCTCGGGTCCGCCATGCGGTGGAGGTAGGATTCGTAGTAGGAGCCCACCAGGCCGCCATAGTATTCGCTGCTGGTATCCACGGAATAGGCCACGTCGAAATCCGTTGCGCCCATGTCGAGTTGACTGGAGTAGTACGCCACTGCGCCCGAGTCCGCGGGGCGTCCCAGCAGGTCCTCGAAGACAGCGTTGATGAAGTTCTGTTGCTGGATTGTGGCGCCGAACGCGGGCGAGCACGCCAGCAAGCCGGCGATGATCCAATAAGGACGGGTTGAGGAAAGGACAGTCATCCGAATCCAGTTCACTCCTCTGATACAGGCGCATTCGACGCCCGGAATCGATCACACAGGATGACGTCGCCCTTTCCGCAATATTGCTATCCTGCCGGTCATGAGATTTTTCCCATGCCTGGTACTCGCCGTGGTGCCTGCCTGTGCGCAGTCCGGACCGCTCGATTTCCTCAATCACAACCGCCCCATGCTCGATGCGCATAACTGCTACCCGTATGAGGGCAATTGGGCGGACCGCATCGAGCGCGCTCTCCAGCAGGGCTTTCCCGTCGGGATCGAACAGGACATGGCCTGGTACGTCGATCCCGCGACGGGCAAAGGCCGCGCTGTAGTCACGCACACCTCCAAGACCACCGGCGCCGAGCCCCTGCTTCGTGACTACTTCTTCGAGCGCGTCCGGCCGATTGTGGAGAAGGCGCTTGCGGAGAACGGCCGGGCCCGCTGGCCGCTGATCGTGGTCCACTTCGATTTCAAGGACAACCAGGCGCCGCTGCTGCACGCGGTTTGGGAACTGCTGGGCGAGTACCAGGCATGGATCACCACCGCCACCAAGACCGCTGACCCGAACGTGCTGGCGCCTTTCGAGCCCAAGCCGCTGCTGGTCCTCACAGAAGATTCCGATGCCCAGGAACAGGTCTTCTTCAAGGAGGTGCCCGTTGGAGGCAAGTTGCGCCTGTTCGGCTCCGCGCACACCAATCCGGTACCCGCGTCTCCTAAAGCGCAGCACGATCACCTGCTGGCAACCCTGCCCCCGGAAAAACTGCTCTCCACTCCGCCGACGAATTACCGGCGGTGGTGGAACAACTCCTGGTTCGTCGTGGAAGAAGGCGGGCAACACAAGGCGGGTGATTGGACACCCGCGGACGACCGCCGTCTGCGTGCCCTGGTAGACCACGCCCACAAACTCGGCTACTGGATCCGCTTCTACACTCTCGACGGCTTCGCGCAGTCCGAGGACCGGGGCTGGGGCAACTCCTACAACTTCGGCTCCCGGGATGCCGTTCTGGCCCGCTGGAAAGCGGCCGCCGCCGCGGGTGTGAATCTGATCGCCAGCGATCAGTACGAAGATCTGGCGCGCGTAATCCGCTGAAGGACCCGTTCAAGCTCCGAGTTTCAACGCAAGATCGAGCGCGCCGTCCGCGACAACATCGTAATCTCCAGGCTCGGCCGAGTCTGCCCGCCGTGTGGGGCCGTGTTCGTTCGGACGGTGAATGAATCCCGTGCGCAGGCCGACGCCGCGCGCGGCGTCGAGGTCGGAACGGTGCGCCGCCACCATCATCACTTCTTCCGGCTGAAGGCTCAGCAACTCGACTGCCGACCAGTAGACTTCGCGGTCAGGTTTGTAATGCCGCGCCAACTCGGCGGACAGAATCAGATCCCAAGGCATTCCGGCATTTTTCGCCATGTTGGTAAGAAGCGACACGTTTCCGTTCGACAGCGGGGCGATTGTGAACTGCTTCTTCATGCGGGTCAGGCCCGCGACCGTATCCGGCCACGGCGTGAGTCTGTGCCAGACGCGATTCCAGTCTTCCTTCTCGTCCCCGGTGAGCCCCGTGATGGCGAATTCGTCGAGTAGCTCATCCAATATCCGCCGGTGCAGATCGTCGAGCTTCGTCCAGGGAAGTTCGCCGGTGCGCACTTTGGCCATGGCGGGGGCGTAACCGGCGCGCCAACGGTCGGCAAACCGGGCCCAATCGGCGGTAAGGCCCTTAGCCTTTCCCCAGGCTCCCCCTTCCGCAATGATCGAGCCGCGCCAGTCCACCAGCGTCCCGAATACATCAAAAACCAGCGCCTTCATTCTTCATCCCCACTGTCTCGAAACAATTGCCCACAGTATACAGCCCGGCGGAATGCTAAAGTCCTCAGTATGGTCCACGCAGCCCCGCGCAAGCTTTCGACGATCGCAGTATTCTATAGTGCTACCGTCCTGGTGCTGTCGGGTGCGTTTCCCGCCCACGGCGCCGAAACGGCCCTTGACCGCTACGTCAAGCAACCCGACCCGACCTACAGTTACCGAATCGCGGACACGGTGCGCGGCGAGGGCTTCACCTCCTACATCGTCGAGATGACGTCGCAGACATGGCGCAAACCGTCGGAAGTCGACCGCCCCGTCTGGAAACATTGGATGACGATCGTCAAGCCCGATCGGGTCGAGGGGACGACCGGCTACCTCTTCATCACCGGCGGCTCGACCAAGGACAAAGCGCCCAACGGCCTGAATGCGACCTACACGGAGATCGCGGTGACTACGCATACTGTCGCCGCCGAATTGCAGGACGTACCCAACGAGCCTCTCACCTTTACCGACGACCCGAAACCGCGCTCGGAGGACGGCATCATCGCCTATACGTGGATCAAGTTTTTGAAAGGCGGCGACGAAAACTGGCCCCTGCGCCTGCCGATGACCAAAGCGGCAGTGCGCGCTCTGGACACCATCACTGCGGTAATGGCCTCTCCGGAAGGCGGCGGCGTGAAGGTGGACAAATTTGTCGTGTCCGGTGGATCGAAGCGCGGCTGGACAACCTGGACCACCGCGGCGGTGGACAAACGTGTCGTCGCCATTATTCCCGCCGTGATTGACCTGTTAAACCTGGAACCGTCCTTCGAGCACCACTACAAGGTCTACGGCTTCTGGGCGCCCGCCGTCAAAGATTACGAACAGGCCGGCGTGATGGACTGGGCCGGCACACCGGAGTACCGCAAACTGCTGGAGATCGTGGAGCCTTACAGCTATCGCGACCGCCTCACCATGCCGAAATTCATGGTGTATGCCTCCGGCGACCAGTTCTTCCTGCCGGACTCTTCTCGCTTCTACCTCGACAGCCTGCGCGGTGAGAAGTATCTGCGCTATGTTCCCAACGCCGACCACAGCCTGCGCAATACCGATGCGCGCCAGAGCATGTTCGCCTACTACCAGGCTTTCCTGAACGGCGCACCTCGGCCGCGCTTCACCTGGGACTTCGAGCCGAACGGTGACATCCGCGTCACGAGCAAGGAAAAGCCCACGGCCGTGAAGCTATGGCAGGCCGTCAATCCCGAACACCGCGACTTTCGGCTGGAGACGCTTGGCCCTGCCTACCGCGACTCGGACTTGCAGGAGAGCAGTCCGGGCGTGTACGTGGCGCACGTGGCCGAGCCGGACAAAGGCTGGACGGCATACTTCGTCGAGTTGACCTATCCGAGCGGTGGCAAGTATCCATTCAAGTTCACGACGGCGGTGCGGGTCGCTCCCGATACCGAGCCTTTCCCGGCATACCAGCCCAAAAAGGTGAAATAGGCGCTCGTCGCGGCCCGAATTACTGGTAGACGCCTGCCTTTTTGAAGTCCCCTCCGCGCACGACCGTCAATGCGGATGGGTCGATGTGGCGGCGGAAGGCCTGTGACACCTGATCGGGGGTCAGTGCCGCGACCTTGGCTTCCAGTTCGTCGTCCCATTTCAGCGTGCGGTCGAAGCGTTCGCGCTGGGTTAGGGTCGCTACCAGCGACCGTTCCTCGGTGCGCCCCACCATCCGTTCCTGCAGCCAGGAAGTCTTGGCGTCGGCGACCTCGGCGGAGCTGAATCCATCCTTCACCACACGCGCCAACTCATCCTTGATGCTGGCTTCCACCTTGGGAGTGTTTTGCGGCGCGCTGATGGCGGTCACCACGAATCGCCCGCCGTCGTCGATCTCGGGGGCCGAGAAATTGGAGAACACTCCGTAGCTGAGGCCTTCCTTGTCGCGCACGCGTTTGAACAGGTGTGAGGCTCCGGATCCCCCAAGCATGAAGTTCGCCAGCAGCATTGCCGGATAGTCCGGGTCGTTGTCCGAAATCTTCTCAGTCGTGCCCGCCGTAAAAAGCGCCATCTCCTTGTCGGCGGTTTCGATTTTCTGGCTGGCTGGTTCGACCTTGCGATACGGCAGGGGGAGGCGCACGTATTTCGAAGGGCTCTTCCAACCGTCGAACAACTCCGCTACCAGCTTGCGCATTTGCTCGGGGTCGAACTGTCCGGAAATCGCGATGGTGGCGTTGGAGGCCCCATAAAAGTCCCGATGGAACTGTCGGACCTGATCGAGGGTCACCTTTTTCAGGTCTTCCAGGCGCTCGTCGGGCGTGCTGACGTACCGGAAGTGGCCGCGCGGATAGGGGCTGAGATGCCGGTTCAGCTCGTTCGACGCCAGGAATTGGGGGTCCTTCCGTGTGGCTTCGATTCCGGCGATCTGCTGCTGGATGAATTGATCGAACTCACGCTCGGGAAAGGCCGGCTCGCGCAGGATTTCGGCCGCGAGACGCAGCGCGCCGGCCAGGTTCTCTTCGGTGGTTTCCAGGTTGGCGGTAGCGCTGATGGCATTGCCGCTCACGCCAGCGCGGGCTTTGAGCCGGTCGAACTCATCCTGGATCTGTTGCCGGGTCTTGTTCTTCGTACCGCGAATCAGCAGACTGCCGGTGACGTTTGCGGCGACCGTCCGGCCAAGAATCGATTGCTCATCGGCGAAGTCCAGGCGTACGGTCGCCATCACTTCGCCGCCGCGCGTCTTCTTCGGCAGCATCACGAGGCGGGCTCCGCCTGGGAGTCGCGCACGGATCACGCGGCCCTCGATATTCGAAGGCGTGGGCGAGAAGTTCTCGCCTTTCGCCATTTCCGCCCCGCCCTTGTAATCCTTCAGAACGGCCGCCAGGTCGGGACCCGCGGGGATCTCCGCCCGATCGGGTGCCTTGGAGGGAATAAACGCGCCCAGCGTGCGGTTGCTGTCTTTGATGTAAGCCTTCGCCACCCGCGCGACATCGGCCGGCGTCACAGCTTTAATACGGTCTCGCAGAAGGAACAGCAGGCGCCAATCGCCGGCAGATGCGAACTCGCTCATCACCAGCCCGATACTTTCGGAATTCGTGAGCTCGAGATCGATTTGTTTGAGGATGCGGTTTTTGGCGCGGTCCACTTCCTCCTTGGAGGGCGGCTCCGACACGACGCTCGCAATCGTCTTGAGCATAGTTTCACGTGCGTCGTCCAGGGATTGGTCTTCCCGCAGGAGAATCCGTGCGAGGAAGAACCCCGGATCGTGCAATTCCTGCTCATCGGCGGCGACATTGACGGCTTTCTTGCTCTCGACCAGAGCTTTGTAGAGGCGGCCGCTGGGCGTGTCGCCCAGGATCACCGCCAGCACCTCGAGCGCGGCCGTGTCCGGGTGCGAAGCCGCCGGTGTATGGTAAACCGCCAGCAGCGCCTGGTTGTCGCCGATTCGGCGCAGGGTCACCTGGCGCTCGCCATCCTGCGTGGGTTCGATGGTGTAAGTCTGCTCAAGCACGCGCTGCGGCTTCGGAACCGCTTTGAACGAATCGGCCACCAACGCGAGGGCCTTGGTTTCGTCAAACTTACCGGCGATCGTCAGGACGGCGTTGTCGGGCTGGTAAAACTTGTGATAGAACGCGTCCAGGCGCTGGATCGGCACGTGCTCGATATCCGACCGGCTGCCAATCGCCGGTTTCCCGTAGCTGTGGAAAATGTAGGACGATTCCAGGGTGCGCTGGTAGAGCACGTTGATCGGCTGGTTTTCGCCCATCTCGAACTCGTTGCGCACCACGGTCATTTCCTTGTCGAGCAGTTCCTTTTCAATCCGCATATTGACCATGCGCTCGGCCTCGAGGCCGACCGCCCAGCGCAGGTTTTCGTCCGTTGCCGTCACGGTTTCGAAGTAGTTGGTGCGGTCGTACCAGGTGCTTCCGTTCCAGGAAGCGCCATGGTCGGTCAGTTCTTTCTTGATGTCGCGGTCGCTCTTGCTGCGGATGAACAGCATGTGCTCCATGAGGTGGGCCATGCCGGTCTCGCCATTTCCTTCATGGCGAGAGCCCACCAGGTACGTGATATTCACCGTGACCTTGGGCTTGGAATCGTCGGGAAAGAGCAGAACGCGGAGGCCGTTGGGATAGGCATACTCCGTGATGCCTTCGACGGAAGTGATTTTCTGAACACCAGCAGGAAGAGTTTGAGTAGAGGCCGCCCCGGCGGCCAGGAGAGCAATCAGCAGCGATCTGAATAGACGCATGGCTTCCTTTCCGTGATGACCGATCTATACGGTACCACCAGCCGGACGATCGTGGCGGACAGCGAAACACCGGGGCTGGGCCCGAGGGTGCCGCTCAGAGGAAGAACGCCTTCACGATGAAGGTGGCAATCTCCTTGCGGGTCAACGTGTTGCCCGGACTGAACGTGGTCGGGCTGGTGCCGCTGGTGATTTCCAGTTCGCGCATCGCCTGCACGAAGATAAAATACGGCCCCCATACCGGATCGTTAGGCGTTACATCCGTAAAGTACGGCGTGGAGGGAACGCCGAAATTGTCGCCGTAGGGCGAAGGCTGCGCAGTTCCCGAGAGGGTGGTTGGAAATACGTTGTTCATCTTCGCCCGGATGATGAGCACCGCTGCCTGCGCGCGGTTCACCAGGTCGTTCGGGCAGAACGCGTTTAGGGTATCCGCGGTGGAGCCGCACCCTTTGGTGTAACCGCGCCGCGCCGCGACTTCGATGTAGCGCTGCAACTGCGCGAGGCTGACACCGGGCACCCCCAGAGCGGCCGCCGCGGTGCTGCCGGCCTGCACGAATGGATTCATGATGTTGGCCATGTCACCGAAGGTGAATGCAGGAATGCTCGCATTGCACTGGGTGGCTGTTCCGGTGGGATCGCCGCCCGTGGCGCACAGGTAATTGCTGATCGCCGTCTCGTCCATCTGCGACTTCACCACCCAGTAGGCTGTCTCGGCGCGCGTAACCAGAGCGTCCGGGCCGAAGTACGCGCAACCCGATTGCGTCGAGGTAGAGCCGCCGGAGCCGGGCGGCGGCACAAGGGGCGTGGCGGAGCCCGGGGGAAGAGCCAGCACGCAAGGACCGATCCCCGCGGGAAGGGCCAGGCCCGCATTCGCAGCGACTTGTATAAAAGGGAAAAAGCTGCTTTCGGGTCCCGTCTCCGTTACGTCCTGAAAGTTGATCGGGGACTGGGCAGACAGGCCTCCCGAGGTCAGAATCAAGGTGCAAATCAGCACCGGGGCATGAATACTTTTTCGAATCATAAGGTCTCCTGAAGGAAAAAGGGCCGCATCGAGCGTTCGAAACGGCTCGAATCAGAATACCAAAAGGCAGACCGTGCATCCACTCGTGGTGATGGCATTTCGCTTACGACGGAGACCGGGCTGCCCGGCGCGGCCGGGACTGGGCCTTGTTCGTACGCCGGCGTATGTCGGCAATCACATCCGCCAAGGTCGTGGTGGAAAGCGCCGCCTCCACGCTGCGCTGCGTCTGATTCTGAATCGCCGACATGCAGTCCTTGAAGTTCGCGCTCACCGGGCAGGTCCGCTCCACGGGATACGAATGCACCGTAAATGCGGCGGGGGCTTCGCTGGCCAGGTAGATGTCGCGCAACGTGATCTCCCGGGGAGGCCGGGCGAGCGCGCAAGCGCCGTTCTTTCCCCGGCTGGTGAATACCAGTCCGGCCTTGGCCAGCTTGGAAAGCGACTTGCGAACGAACGTGGCATCCGCATTCACGCTTCTGGCCAGCGCGCCGGAACTGACTTCCTCCCCGTAACGGAAGCCCAGCGCGGTCATGATGTGGGTCGCGACGGCGAATTGTACGCTGTGGGCGGCCATTTTGTGATTATAATACGCACAGTCGGAGGCTCGCCGGCATTTTCATGCCTTCCGGGTGAAACCTTTTGTGTCGTTAATCATCACATTCAGCAAACGCGCAAATGGCGTGAATGAAGGAGGAAGGAACATGAATAAGCTGTCTGGAAAAGTCGCTGTGGTCACGGGCGCCTCGAAAGGTATCGGGGCTGCCATCGCCAGGTCGCTCGCCGCGGAAGGCGCCGCGGTTGTCGTCAATTATGCTTCCAGCAAAGCCGGCGCAGAGGCAGTGGTTGCCTCGATCAACGAGAGCGGCGGTAAGGCCGTTGCCGCCTCGGGCGACGTTTCGAAAGCCGACGACGCGAAGGCCATCGTCGAATCTGCTATCCGGAACTACGGCCGCCTCGACATTCTGGTCAACAATTCCGGAGTGTACGAGTTTGCGCCAATCGAGCAAATCACCGAGAAGCAGTTTCACCGGCTGTTCAACATCAACGTTCTGGGCACGATTCTTACCACCCAGGCGGCCCTCAAATACCTCGGCGAAGGTTCCAGCATCATCAACATCGGCTCGGTGGTAACCCGTCTCACGCCGCCCGAATCGGCGGTCTACACCGGAACCAAAGGTGCGGTGGACGCGATCACCGGCGTGCTGGCCCGGGAATTGGGCCCCCGCAAAATTCGCGTGAACTCCATCAACCCCGGCGGAGTCGAAACCGAAGGCACTCACACGGCAGGAATCGTCGGCTCCGATTTCGAGCGGGCGTTAACGGCCCAGACACCACTCGGGCGCTTCGGGCAGGTCGGCGACATCGCGCCGATCGCCGTCTTTCTGGCCTCTGACGAGTCATCCTGGCTGACCGGCGAGCAACTGATTGCCAGCGGAGGCCTCCGCTAACCGCTTGTTGATACCGTCAACTGGCCGGCGGCGCGCATGGCCTGCTGCAGCGCGCCGGCGGCGCTTTGATGGCCATTCAACTCGGAGTGCGCGATGACGATTCGTCCGAATCCCTTCTGCACGACCTCGCGCGGCGAGTCCTTGCCATCACGGCCGTAGTAGAAGCCCGGGGGTTGCAGGATCCGCGCGTGTCCCCAGCGGTTCAGCACGATGCCGGCGATGTCTGTGGAGGCGCGAAAGCCGGCGTCGTGAAACAGCGTCGTCATCTGCGCGCGAATCCGGGCTTCGTAATCGGCGTAGGTCGTGCCGAGCAGTTTCTTGCGGCCCAATTCTCCCTGGTCCGCGGCAGACCGGCCGGGAGAATACAAGCCCAGATAAAAGGTGAGGACGATCGGCTCGTCCGGATGGAGCATTGGTTGATACGCGCCCACCGTCATGGGGCGGCGGATATTGCACGACCAGCCAAATTTGCCGTCGAAATAGCGGACCGCCGGGGCATCGAGTTTGTAGAGGAAGCGCCAGTTGGTGAGCGCCACGTTTACGCTCATCGCCGGCGCGTAGTGGAATTCGCTGTAGGCTGCCCGGAGATCGGCTGGCAGGTCGGCGAGAATATGCCGGTTGAGCCAGCCCGGAGATGCCATCACCGCACGGCTGCCCCGGGTACGCCAGAGTCTGCCGTCCTTCTCGTAGGTAACAGCCACGCCGTCGCCGCCCGAGTGTTGGACGCGAAGCACCGTAGCGCCCAAGCGGATTCGGGTGGGTGATTCCGGGCGGTCGAGCGCAGCAAAGTTCACGGAGGTGTTGAGCACGCCGGAGAAAGTCAACTCTGCCGGGATCGCATCGGGGATGAGCGCTCGCACCAGGTGCCGCGCAAAGGTGGTATTCCCGCCGGGAAACGAAATGCCGCCCGGCGAGGTGGTGGGAATCACCAGGTTGTGCCCGGCCCTGGCGCAGACCGCATCGGGGCTCGCGCCGCAGATCAGCCCGATCACGGGCTCGACAAACCTTGTCACTTCCGGGCGCAGCCCCAGTTCTCCTTCCAGGTACTGCTGGTACGTAATCGAATCGAGGTGCCGGCGCACCGCTTCGGAACCGCCCGTGGTGCTCCGCCATTTCAGCAGGTCGTGCTTCACCTCGCTCGAGAACGGAGTGCCCTCCAGGTTGTTGGCGAAAATGTTGCGAACCCAAACCGGCTTGGATGCACCGGGCGCGTTGGGAAAGGAGTAGCCGACGTCCACCTGCGTATCGTTAATGCCGTCCATGTGGGAGTAGTTGTCGCGTGGGATGCGGAGCGGCTTGAGGGCAGAATCCCATGCTGCCCAACTGTACTCTCGCGGCAGATGGAGCTCGGTGAACAGCTCGTCCATCTGGGTGTGCGAGCCTTCCCGCGGGACGCCAAAGTCGTTGGACGCTTGTGGGCCGATCAGGCGGCGACCATTGACCAGGAATTCGTTCTGTTTGCAGTGGCCCCCAAACATCGGATGGTTTTCCAGGATCAGGCAGCGCTTCCTGCCGCCGGTCGCCTTCGCGTAGTAGTAAGCCGCACCGAGCCCGCTCAGCCCGCCACCCACCACCAGCAGATCGGAGGATTCGCCCGTGTCGCGGACGTCTGCGGCGAGCGGGTCGTAGGCGCCCTCGGAAATCTTGTGGCCGGCGGAGATGACCGGCCAGGGGTCGCCGTTGGACGAAGCATAATCGCCAACGCCGCCATACCCGGTAAATGTGTCGCGAGCCGCCCGGGGCTGCGCTTCCGAAGGTGAGGGCATGCGTAAGAGGACCGCACCGGCGCCGAGCAGGGTATTGTTGAGGAAGTCGCGGCGGAAGATCTTCACAACGCTCTCCGGGATGGCTCAAGTATGACAGACCCGGCGGCCCAGGCTGCGCCCGTTTTGCGCACCAGACGCTACAATCTGCTGGGAGGTTCTCTTGAATCGCCGTACTTTCCTGGCGGGAACGAGCCTCGGGGCCGCGCTCGCTCAAGCCCAGAATGCCCCCACCGTTCCGCTTCGCCGGGTCTATTCGCTCAATCGCAACTGGCTCTATCACCCCAAAATGACGCCCGGCGCCGATGGCGCGGCGTTTAACGATACGGGCTTCCAGCGTGTCACGCTTCCGCACACCAACATCGAATTGCCGTGGCACAGTTTCGACGACCACGCGTACGAGTTCGTCTCGATCTACCGCCGCCACTTCCGCGCTCCCGCGTCCTGGAGCGGCAAGCGGGTCTTCGTGGATTTCGGCGGCGTCATGACGGCTGCCAAGGTTTCCATCAATGGCCACGCTTTCGAGGAATACCGAGGCGGCTACACCAACTTCTCATTCGAGCTGACGCCGCACCTGAAGCTCGGAGGCGATAATGTCTTGGCCGTGGTGGTGGATTCCACCGAGCGCGCGGACATCCCGCCGTTCGGCGGCAGCATCGACTACCTCACGTTTGGCGGCATCTATCGCGACGTCGAATTGCGCGTCGTGCCTGAAACGCATCTGGCCAATGTCTTTGCCAAGCCGGTCCGCGCGATGTCCAGCGACCGAGCATTGGTGGTGCGCTGCTACCTGGACGGACCCGTCACCAGGCCGATCACCATTACCGCCGAGCTTCGTGACGGCGACCGCCTGCTGAAGTCCGGCACAGCCGTCGTGAAGTCCGAGGCCGATCATCACGATGTGGTGCTCGACGGTCTCGGGGATGTGGTCCTGTGGGAGCTTTCGCGTCCCAAGCTGTACCAGGTAACCGCGCGGCTGGACAACGGCGACACCTATTCGACCCGCACCGGCTTCCGCGAGGCGAGTTTCACCGAGAAGGGCTTCTACCTGAATGGCCAGCACGTGAAACTGCGCGGCCTCAACCGGCACCAGACCTACCCATACACCGGAGGCGCCATGCCCGCGCGCGTGCAGGCGCGCGACGCGCACGTGCTGCGCCGGGAACTGAAGTGCAACATCGTGCGCACGTCCCACTATCCGCAGTCGCCTGCGTTCCTCGACGCTTGCGACGAGCTCGGGTTGCTGGTGCTGGAAGAGATACCCGGATGGCAGCACATCGGCGAGAACCCCTGGCAGGACCTGGCCGTGGACAACGTGGGCCGCATGATCCGCCGCGACTGGAATCATCCATCGATCGTGCTCTGGGGTGTGCGGATCAACGAATCGGCGGACAACCACGCCTTCTACACGCGCACCAACGAAGTAGCGCATTTGCTCGACGACTCGCGTCCGACGGGCGGCATCCGCAATCGCTACGATTCGGAGTTGCTGGAGGACGTCTTCACCATGAACGACTTCGGCTTTCCGCTCCGGACGCCCAACCACCCCGCTTACCTCAACACCGAGTTCAACGGCCACATGTATTCCACCAAGCGCTTCGACAACGTGGAGCGCGTGGCCGAGCACGTGACGCGCCATGCCCGCGTGCACGATCAGCTTGCGTCCGATGACCGCTATGCCGGAGGAATCGCCTGGTGCGCTTTCGACTACGCCTCGCACCGCTACTTCGGCTCGGGCGACCGCATCTGCTATCACGGCGTGAGCGACATTTTCCGGCTCCCCAAGCCAGCCGCGGGCTTCTATCGCTCGCAATGCGAACCCGACGAGGAAGTGGTGATCGAGCCCGGCTTTTACTACGCGTGGGGCGACAAGCCCGGGGGCAATGGTCCGGGGGTGGTGCCTGTCTGTTCCAATTGCGACCACCTGAAGATCTACTACGCCGGTAAGCTTCTGCTGGAAGCCGACCCCGACCGCAAGACCTGGCCGCACCTGAAACATCCGCCCTTTACTGTGCCCCTCAACCGGCTGTCGTTCGGCAGTTGGGGCGATCTGAAGATCGAAGGCTACATCGATGGCAAGCTGGTGGGATCGAGAATGCTCTCCGGCGACGGCACCGACGACCGCCTGGTTGTGAAGCCCGATGATCACGAGCTCGAAGGCGACGGCCGGGATGCCACTCGCCTGGTGCTCGAGGTGACCGATTCCGCCGGGAACCTCCGCCCGTTCGCGACCGGAGCGATTCAACTGAGCATCTCCGGACCGGGTGAAATCGTGGGCGAAAATCCGTTCTCGTTGAGCGGCGGCGCGGGCGCGGTGTGGGTGAAAACGAAGGAGGCTGCCGGCACCATCCGTCTGGAGGCGCATCATCAATACCTCGGCAAGCAGACCGTCGAGATTCAGGTGCGGCGTGTAGAGCGCGAATGTGTGTGACGGGTTCGTCCCCAGACGATCCGCGATTGGGATAACATGACTGTTCATGACACGACGATCGGCCTTGATGATCGGTTCCGGACTGGCGGTCGCAGCATCCCAGAAGGTTGGGAGGGCGGCGGGTGCAGGTCGTTTGAAGCAGTCGGCGGCGCGCTGGTGCTACTCCAAAATCTCCATTGACGATCTCTGCCGGCAGGGGGCGGAGATGGGCTTGAGCGGTATCGACCTGGTAGAGCCGGAGGATTGGCCCACCTTGCGGAAGTATGGACTGGTTCCGGCCATGACTCAGGGGAAGGCTTCGATTCCCAACGGTTTCAACCGCAAGGAAAATCACGACCGCCTCGAAAAGGAACTGCAGGAACGCATTAAGCTGGCCGCCGAAGCCAAAGCTCCGAATGTGATTGCGTTTTCCGGCAACCGGCGCGGCCTGCCGGACGACGAAGGCAAGGAGAACTGCATCATTGGCCTGAGGCGTGTGAAGAAGACCGCCGAAGACGCGGGCGTCACCATCTGTCTGGAGCTGTTGAACAGCAAGGTGGATCACAAAGACTACCAGTGCGATCACTCCGCCTGGGGCGTGGACGTGATCAAGGGCGTCGATTCGCCGCGCGTGAAACTGCTCTACGACATCTACCACATGCAGATCATGGAGGGTGACATCATTCGCACCATCCGGCAGAACATCCAATACATCGGACACTTCCACACGGGCGGCGTCCCCGGCCGGCACGAATTGGACGATACCCAGGAGCTGCAGTGGAGGAGTGTCGCCAAGGCCATCGCTGATCTGAACTTCGAAGGCTACTTCGCCCACGAATTCGTTCCCTTGAAGGACCCGATCACGTCACTGCGACAAGCGGTCGAACTATGCAGCGTATGATGACGTGGCGCGGGCACTCGTGCCGACGCATTTTGGCCGCCCACAATCCGATGATTGGCGTTCTTTTGGACGCCGCCGGTACGGGACACCTGTCGAGGTGTTCGAGGCGGCTGCCGGTCGGCAAAAAGCGCCGCGATGAGTTGAGGCGCGGCAGCCTCGAAAACCTCTCGTCGCCACTGGCAGTGTGCACACCCGACAGGCGCCCCGATGAGTCGGGGCGCGGCAGGCAGGAGTGCCTGCGCCACAGATTGGCGAGGCAATCCACATGCTAGGGGCGATCGAAGCGGGCGGCACCAAGTTCGTCTGCGGCATCGGGACTGGCCCCGAAGATCTGGAGACCTTCCAGTTCCCCACCACCGCACCAGCCGCCACGCTCCAGACAGCCATCGATTTCTTCCGCAGCCGCGCCGCGGGCCGGCTGCAGGCCGTAGGCATCGCGTCATTCGGCCCCATCGACCTGCGCCTCGAATCGCCGGCGTTCGGCCATATTGCGGCGACTCCCAAAGAAGGTTGGAGCAACACGGACATCGCCGGCGAAATTCGACGTGCGCTCGACGTACCCGTAGGCTTCGACACCGATGTCAACGGGTCGGCACTTGGCGAGTCGCGCTGGGGCGCCGCCCAGGGACTCTCGGACTTCCTGTACCTCACCGTCGGCACCGGCATCGGGGGCGGTGCCGTGGTGCACGGCCGCATCTTGCACGGATTGACACATCCCGAGATGGGGCACATCCGCATTCCGCATGACCGATTGGCCGACACTTATCCGGGTGGATGCTCCTTCCACGGCGACTGTCTGGAAGGGCTGGCGTCCGGACCGGCGATCGAGGCGCGTTGGGGCCTCTCCGCGCGGGACCTGCCCGCGGACCACCCTGCCTGGAAACTCGAGGCCCGCTATCTCGCGCTCGGGCTCGCGAGTTGGGTTTGCACGCTATCGCCCAAACGCATCGTGATGGGGGGCGGTGTGATGCAGCAGGAGCACCTGTTTCCACCAATTCGCGCAGAACTCGCGCGCCTTCTCAACGGATACATCCAGGCGCCGGAGATCCGCGAACGGATGCAGGACTTCGTAGTGCCTCCGTGTCTTGGATCGCGTGCCGGCGTGCTGGGGGCGTTGGTGCTCGCCGAACGTGCGAACGCCGAAGCGTCGCATCCCGCGCTGTGAAGTCAACTTCCGGATCTGTCCATATTTCCCGCACTTTGCGCCGGTCTGTGCGGCTTGACCCGACTCTGCGAAATGGGCTATTCTAAGCACACCTGCGACCGCGATATCCCGCGAAATTACCCCCGGAATATGGAGGATGGATGAGTCCGCAAGAAGTACTGGAATTTGCCAAGAAAAATGATGCCAAGCAGCTCGACCTGAGATTTACCGACATCCCGAGTTTGCAGCACCACGTGTCTTACCCCATCAGCGAGCTGGATCTCGACAGTTTTGAAGAAGGATTCGGCATGGATGGATCGAGTATCCGCGGTTGGGCGGCGATCCACGAGAGCGACATGCTTCTGATTCCGGATCCGGCCACGGCGTTCATGGATCCCTTCGCCGAGGTTCCCACGCTCGTCATGTACGGCGACGTCAAAGATCCCATCACCAAGCAGCGGTACGAACGCGACCCGCGCTGGATCGCCCAGAAGGCGGAGTTGTACCTGAAGAATAGCGGCGTCGCCGATACTTCGTACTTCGGCGCCGAAGCCGAGTTCTTCATTTTCGACAACGTCAGCTTCGATCAGAATCAGCATTCGGGTTTCTATTTCGTCGATGCCGAGGAAGGGCGCTGGAATTCCGGGCGCAAAGAGAACAACCTGGGCTATCGTCCGCGCTACAAGGAAGGCTACTTCCCGGTTCCGCCCACCGATCACTATCAGGATCTTCGCAGCGAGATGGTGCAGACCATGATCCAATGCGGGCTGCACATCGAGTGCCACCACCACGAGGTCGCCACCGGCGGACAATGCGAAATCGATCAACGCTTCGACACGCTGGTCCGTTCCGCCGACAACATGATGTTGTACAAGTATGTCATCCGCAACGTCGCCAACCAGTACGGCAAGACCGTGACGTTCATGCCCAAGCCGATCTTCGCCGACAACGGCAGCGGCATGCACACCCATCAGAGCCTCTGGAAGGACGGCAAGCCGCTCTTCGCAGGCGATTGCTACGCGGGCCTGAGCCAGTTGGGTCTGCATTACATCGGCGGTCTCCTGAAGCATGCGCGCGCGTTGTCGGCGATCATCGCGCCCACCACCAACAGCTATAAGCGTCTCGTGCCCGGTTACGAGGCGCCGGTCAATCTCGCCTACTCCCGCCGCAACCGCTCGGCCGCCTGCCGCATCCCGATGTACTCGGCCAGCCCCAAGGCGAAGCGTGTGGAGTTCCGTCCGCCCGACCCGGCCGCGAATCCGTACCTCGCATTCGCCGCGATGTTGATGGCCGGTCTCGATGGCGTGCTCAACAAGCTCAACCCGGGCGAGCCGCTCGACAAGGACATCTACGATCTGTCGCCGGAGGAGATGAAGAGCGTTCCGTCCATGCCAGGGTCGCTCGACGAAGCATTGTCGTGCCTCGAAGACGATCATTCGTTCCTGATGCGCGGCGACGTCTTCACCGAAGAGCTGATCGAGACCTTCATCGATTACAAGCGCAAGAACGAGGCGGAAGCCGTACGGCTGCGGCCGCACCCGTACGAATTTGCGCTCTATTACGATATTTAGAAGGCAGGGGTTGGGGATTTGGGTTAGGGGTTGGGGCTCCCGCTTCCACTCCTCGGCCCCAGGCAGTTGCACGACCCAACCCCCAATCCCTAACCCCCAACCCCTGTATGGTTGGCACAATCCTCCAAGTCAATGTCTCTCCGGGCGGCATCCCTAAACGCCCGATTCTCGAGGGCATGATTACTGCGTTGGGAATCGAAGGCGACCAGCATCGTAACCTGATGCTCCACGGCGGCCCGAACAAAGCTGTCCTGCTGATCTCAGCCGAGATTGTGGACGAGCTCATCTCACGCGGGTACCCGGTGTTTTACGGTGCTTTGGGCGAGAATCTCACGACGCGCGGAATCGACTTCAAGAGCTTGCGAATCGGCGACCAGTTGCGCGCGGGCGGTGCGATCCTGGAGATCACTCTGCCGCGCTTTCCCTGCGCCAATCTGAACCCCTATGGCGAGACGATCCGCGCCGAGATCTATGACGATCGCGTCTTTGCCAGAGATCCTTCCTCGCCCAGGTGGGGCATGAGCGGCTTCTACGCCCGCGTGATTTCTCCCGGGCCGGTCGGGCCCGGGGATATAATTGCTGTCGAGGCCACGTTAGCCTGACGATGCAAAGTTCGCTCGATGCCATCCGACTGGGAGAAGGACTTCCCGAACGTATTGCATCGCGGCTTCAGTTACTGCTCGGTGCGGTTCCCGATCCCGCCGCCGCCACCCACTTTGTCGATCGTCTGCGCCACGAATCGCCCTCTGGCTTCGAGCGGATCTGCAGCTCGCCTGCCGCCTTGCGATGCGCCGCCAATCTGTTTTCGTACAGCACCTTCCTATCCGAGGCGGTGATCCACAATCCCGAGCGCCTCCTGCACGTGGCGAACTCGGGCAGCTTCTACCGGTCGCTCACCGTTGAGGATTACGAGCAGCGGCTGTTCGAGTTCCTCGGCAAGGAATCCGAGGTCCTGCCGCTGGCATTGGGCCTGGCCCGCTTCCGCCGCCAGCAGTTGCTGCGCATCGTCCTGCGTGATGTATTGGGCGTGGCCACGCTCTCCGAAGTCACCCAGGAGCTCTCCTGCCTGGCCGACTCCATTCTCGACCTGGCCTATCGCCGCACCCGCGCCGAATTCATTACCCGTCATGGCGAACCCCGCCTTCCCGATGGCCGCGTCTGCGGCCTTTCGGTGATCTCGCTCGGCAAACTGGGCGGCGGCGAGTTGAACTACAGCTCCGACATCGACCTGATGTTCGTCTATGGCGGCAATGGCGAAACAGACGGTCCCTCGCCGGTGAGCAACAAGGAGTTCTATAAGAAGGTCGCGAACCAGTATACGCTGCTCCTCTCCTCCTATACATCGGAGGGCCAGTGCTATCGCGTCGATCTGCGCTTGCGGCCGGACGGCACTCTGGGCGAAGTCGTAATCTCGGAAGAAGGCGCCAAAACCTACTATCAGGAACGGGCGCGCGACTGGGAAAAGCAGATGCTGATCAAAGGGCGCGTCTCCGCGGGTGAGCCGCAGCCCGGAGCAGCCCTGCTCGAATTCGTCGAGCCGCTGATTTATCAGAGTTCGCTGGATTTCCGCGCGGTGGAAGCGGTTTCCGAAACGCGCCAGCGCATCACCGAGAAGATGGCGGCCAAGCGGGGTCTCCCCAGCGGCCTCGACATCAAACTCATGCCCGGCGGGATTCGCGACATCGAGTTCCTCGTGCAGTGCCTGCAGCGCCTGCACGGCGGGCGGGAACATTGGATCCGCCACGGCGGCACCATGCTCGCGCTGTTCCGCCTGCGCGACAAAAACCTGCTTTCCGACGGAGAGTACGCGCGTCTCACCGCGGCCTACCAGTTCCTGCGAACCCTCGAACACCGCCTGCAGATGGACGAAGACCGGCAGATTCACACCCTGCCGGATGACCCGGAGCGCCTGACGATCCTCGCGCGCAAGTTGCCGCCGGACGGACCCGGGTTCGCACCGACCGCCGAGACCCTGCGCCAGAAACTCGAAGAGCATCGCACGGCAGTCACGGAGATTTACGAGCGCGTGATCCACGCGCAGAAGCCGCTATATTACACGATTCCGGAGCCTCCGGCGGTCGAAGAGGAAGTGGAATCGCTTGCACCGGCGAGCAACCTGACGCGCTTCCTGGACGAGCGCGCGCCACAACTGGCGGAAACCCTCGCCGCGAGTTCCCTGCACCGCGGCCGTGAGCGCTTCGAGCACTTTCTCGAGAAGGCGTTCGCCGACCCCGACCTTCTCGACCGCCTGGATTCCGACCCTCAGCTTTCGGCCGCCACCCTCGACATCTTCGAACATAGCCCCTACTTCGCCGATGACCTGCTGCGCTACCCGGAACTGCTCGACGAGCTCGACGAACCGTTTCAACTCGAAGGCGGGCCGCTTCAGGACAATGCCGCGTTGCGCCGGTTCTATCGGCGGCAGATGCTCCGCATCCAGAGCGAAAGCATCCTGCGTGCTCCCACGATCTTCTCCACGCTGCGTAAGACGTCGGTGCTGGCCGACAGCGTCATCGCCGCGGCATACGGCATCGCTCTCCGCGAAGCGCCGCCCCCTTCGAGCGCGTCGTACATGCCCAGCGACCAGATGATGGTGATTGCGCTCGGCCGCCTGGGGATGGGCGAGTTCGACCTGGGCTCCGATGCGGACCTGGTCTTCGTGATCCCCGACGAGGATGCCTCCGAGCACGCCTTCTGGACGGGCGTAGCCGAGCGTATCATCCAGACGTTGAGCGCCTACACCGGCGAAGGCGTGATGTTCGCCGTGGACACGCGATTGCGGCCGAATGGCCGCGAAGGCGACCTGGTGCAACCCGAAGGCGCCTACAAGACTTACTTCGCCAGCCATGCCGAAGCCTGGGAAGGCATCACCTACATGAAGTCGAGGGCCATCGCCGGCAACGTCACGCGAGCCACCGAATTCCTGCACGTGTTGCAGGAGGTGGATTGGCGGCGCTACGGCCAGAGCATGCGCTCCCGGAAGGAACTCGCCGAGATGCGCGCGCGGCTGGAACGCGAGCAAGGTCCACGCAATCCCCTCAAGGCCGGCTTGGGCGGCTATTACGACATCGACTTCGCGCTGATGTACCTGCGCCTCAAAGGCGCGGGTATCTTCTACAAGGTGCTCAACACCCCCGAGCGCATCGACGTGATCGAGAAGATGGGGCACCTGGACCGCGAGGACGCCGACTTCCTGCGCGAGGCCGCGACATTCTATCGCGCCGTGGACCACGCCCAACGCATTGCCGCCGGCCACGCCGAGGGCAGTCTGCCGACCTCGCCCGCCCAGTTTGAAACGCTCACCAGCCTGGTGAAGCGCTGGACTCCCGAGCATCTGCACAGAGAGCGTCTCGACGTGACTTTGCGGGACATCCGGCAGCGCACGCGCGAATACTTCAATCGCCTCTTCGGGCGGGTATCATAAGGGCTAATGGGCACTGTCGTTACCACCACGATGACATTCGAGGAATTCGAGCGGCTGCCCGATGGCCCGGAAGAGCTCGAACTCCTGGAAGGGGAGTTGGTTACGATGCCGCCGCCGGAACGATCACACATGGAAGAGACAGAGCTTCTATACAAACGTCTGGATGCGGCGGTAGATCTGCGCAGGAACGAGGGCGAGGCACTCGGCAAGGTACATATGGAAATGGGGTACCTCCTGACCAGCGCCCCGCGCTCGTGGCTTCGTCCTGACGTTAGCCTGACGCAACCCAACCAACCCGGTGGGAAACATTATGAGGGCGCCCCGCTTATGGCGTTCGAAACCGTGTCTGCTGAAGACCGGGCGACCGACCTTATGCACAAGGTGCGGCTGTTTCTGCGTTACGGCGCGCAGGAAGTCTGGCTGATCTACCCCGTTTCGCGTGACGCTTACACCTATAAGCCGGGAGTCGCGGCCGCCATGCACGAAGAGCAGGCCATTCACAGCGATCTGCTCCCCGGCATCCGCATCCCATTCGACCAGTTCCTGCGACGCGAACCGCCTACTCCAGCCCCATCTTCGGCATAATCTCGCGGAATCGTGCATCTTTGTGCAAGCCCGCGAATGCCGGCTCGGTCTTCGCCAGCGGCATCATGATTTCGTGCCGTTCGTACGCCGCTTGGAGCGCGCGCGCGGCCTCTTCCCCGCGACTCAGCACTGCGTACGCCAGTCCTCGATTGTAGAAGCTCGCCTGCTCACCACGCTCGAGAACGCTTCGATAGCGGAAAGTCCGTCGTGCGGGACGACACCAATGGCCTCCCCTGGACCCTCGTGAACCAGTTCGCCTCCGTGGCGCATTTCGATTTCACCAAGGTGAAGGAACTCTTCGCCGCTCACCCCGCGTTGTTGAACACGCGCGCCAGTTGGGACGAATCGGCAATCGAGGCAGCGGCCCACATGGGCCTCGTCCCCATGGCCGAGTGGCTTGCCGACCGCGGATTTGCGATTGCCACCTGCACCGGTGCCCTGCTCGGGCAGGAGGGCATCGTCAAGCAGTCCCTCGCCGCCGACCCGCTATCCATTTACGAGCGCGGCGCGCACGATATTGCCATCCTCGCCTACACGTCCTTTGGCAAGGAACAGGCGGCCATCGCCGAACTCCTGCTGAAGGCAGGCGCGAATGTACATGCCCGCTGCCTGGGCGTTACCCCCCTGCACCTGGCGGCCAGCAAGGGTTATACCGACGTCGGCGCCCTGCTGATCGAGCGCGGCGCAGACGTCAACTTTCCCGTGAAGCAGCGCGACGGGATGGTGACCCCGCTTGCAACCGCCATTCGCGCCAGGCAGCCGAAGATGAAAGCGCTGCTCCGGCAGCACGGTGCCCAGGCCGCGATCTGAAGGCGGCTTATGGCGAAACCTGGTAAACCCGGATGCTTCCGCCCTTGTCGAACCGCTTGGGACCAAGTTGCCCACCATTCGATGGAACGATCACATACTTCCCGTCCGGGCTGAACGCCACCGAGCCACAGCCGAACATCGAGACCTTGGTCTGCGACAGAATCGTCGCCGACCGGCTGTCCACTACCGTCTGCGTTCCGTCCGCATAAGTCCCCGCGGCTACCATCCTGCCCTCAGGACTGAATGCCGGGTTCGATACGTCCCCCCATCCGATCCGCACCGGGTGCAGCCGCGCGCGGCCGGTGAGGTCCCAGAACTGCAGTTGCCCGTCGTCCGTCCCGGCCGCCAGTATTTTCCCGTCGGCGCTGAATCCGATGCCGTACAGGTACCGCCCAACGCGCTCGTATGCCGTTTGCCGAAGTGCGAAACCGCCGAGCCATCGCTGGTTCTCACCACCGTAATCCGTGGGCTGTCGGGCTTGCCATTCCCCAGGTACGCGGCGAACGCAAAGCACTCTCCACCCGGACTGAAGGCCGCTTGCGTCCAGATGCGATAGGTGTTGGTAAGGCGGTATACCACCCGGTTGGCGGGCAATTCGATAACCCGGTCCTCGGGCGCGAGAAACCGGAAATCCGGCGAAAGCTGTACCGGGTTGCCTTCGACGCTCCGCACGAACTTACCCTGGGGAAACGTCCACAGTCCCATGCCTCGCGCCTCGCCCGGCAGGGCGCCGTTGGAAGCCGCCATGGTTCCATCGGCGCTCAGCGCCACGAACCTCATCCATTGATAAGGCCCCGGCTCCCAGTCGGATCCGATCTTATGGCTGAGGTCAAGACTCTTCACTTCCTCTCCTGGCATATGGTGAGCTTGAGATCCGACACGGCTCCATTCGGAAATCGGCATTACGAATAACCACGTGCGCGAGGCTGGGGCGGTTTGCAAAACATATCGCGTTCCACCGTGCCGCATCACGCGAGGTATGCTGGGTCGGTATATGACGAAGCTCAGTGCCTGCACGCTCGGCATGTTCGCGCTCGCCGCTTGCTATGGCCAGACACCGTTGACCGGCGTGATCGACATCCACGCGCACTGCGATCCGGACAGCCTGCCGCGCCGGATTGACGCCATCGACCTGGCGCGCCTGGCAAAGGACCGCGGGATGCGCGGTCTCGTGCTGAAGAACCACTACGAGTCCACCGCGTCGCTGGCCTGGCTCGTACGCAAGGAAGTGCCGGGCATCGAGATCTTCGGCGGCATCGACCTGAACCTGACCGTGGGCGGCGTCAATCCCGCGGCAGTGGAACGTATGACCATGATGAAGGGCGGCTGGGGCAAGGTGGTCTGGATGCCCACCTTCGACGCCGAAAACCAGGTCCGCTTCTCCAAGGAGGATCGCCCCTTTGCGCCCGTCTCTCAAGCGGGCCAACTTCTTCCCGCCGTGAAGCAGGTGATCGCACTCGTGGCGCGCCACCAACTGACCCTCGAGACCGGCCACTCCTCCGCCGGGGAAGGGTTGATGATCGTCCGCGAGGCCCGCCGGCAGGGCGTGCAGCACGTGGTGGTGACCCACGCCATGATGGCGCCGGTGCGGATGACGACCGCTCAGATGCAGGAGGCGGCGCGCGAAGGCGCCTACATCGAATTCGTGTACAACGGCCTGATCGGACCGAATCGCGAGTACACCATCGGCGATTATGCGAAGGCCATTCGGGCCGTGGGTCCCGACCACTGCATCCTGGCGAGCGACCTGGGGCAGCCCGCCAACCCGCTGCATCCCGACGGTCTCACGGCCTTCTTCACCGCGCTCCGCAACGAAGGGTTCCCGCCATCGGAAATCGGCCAAATGTCGAAGACCAATCCCGCGCGCGCCCTGGGATTGCCGTAAACTTCGTAATCGGCCAGGCGGGTGGATTTGCCAGCCAGAGATTCACTCGACTACCGCGGCTTTCCGCTTCCCTGGCTTAAGGTGATAATCGAATCGGCGTGAACTCCGGACCACGTTTCCCGCAGACCGTCCGGCCAATCGACCCACACCTGCGCCTCGGTATTCGCGCCGAGCCCGAAATGGACACGAGGGTCGCTGGCGCTGAGATAGCTTCCATCGGTGTGCACACGGCGCCACAAGGCTTTGCCGCCGGCAACCGCCGCGACCCGCGCCGCGATTCCATCCCGGTTGCACCTGACGCCCTGCAGGCGAACCTCCAGCCAATGGCCGGCACCGGCCGTCCGATGTAACAGCACGCGCGCCGGGCCGTTGTTGGTCCCCACGACGATGTCCACGCGGCCGTCGTTATCGATGTCGCCGAATGCTGCTCCACGGCCGACTTCGTTCAGTCGAAACGCGGGACCCGCGTGCGTGGCCGTGTCGCGGAACCTCCCGCCCTCGTTATGCAGCAGCAGGTTTCTCTGCCGGAACGGATAGGGCGTGCCGCGCTGCGACTCCATGCTGGTGACCGCTCCGTTGGCGATGAACAGATCGAGCCATGCCTGCCCCTGGAGTTTGTACATTTCGACGCGGCCGCGGCCTAAGAAATGAGACAACCCAATTGGTAGGAGCACCACGTTGGTGGGGCAGGCGGTTTCGCCTGCCAGAAAAGGACGACGCAATCCTCTGAGTTGCATTCACCCTCCCCTTTGATGCGGCCACCTGCCGCAGCATGGCACGGACTTCATACCAAGTCAGATCGCGAGTCAAGAGATTTGTTGAGGCAGTAATAGCTTATGAACTAACTCCCGGACACATTTTACAGTCCATGACACCGCTCACACGTATCCCGTCATAGGTTACGACTCTGTTGTAATAATCAACGATGAGTTGGTTACTGTTTGAAGCTTTCGACCGTGATGGTGTCTCCGTCTACTTTGCCGAGCAGAGTAACCACCTGGCCATAGGTCTCGGGAGTAACCTTTTCCTGGTTCGAGATCTGAAAGACGTTACCGTCTTCCGAAACCAGGACGATTTTGTCTCCATCGCGCACACAGCGGGCCACGCAATCGGCATTGCTCCACATGCCTTTCCCGCGCTTGGCACATTGCGCATCCACGATGTAGCCGGCCAATCCGCCGGGAACCGGACCGGCCGCGGCAGGTCCGCGTCCGCCTCTGCCCCCTCCGCCGGGCGGGTCCAGCACAGCGAGGGCTTCCAGCTTATACGTGCGGGCAAGATTGTTGAGAATCGACCGCATCTGGTCCCATTCGTTCTGTAGCGGCGCCGGGAACCGCTGGCTTGACATCGCCTGGTTCAACTCCTTGGACCGGGCCAACGCCTTTTCCAACTGCGCGTGGAATTCAGCATTGGTCATCACGTCCTTGGCGGTCGAGAGCGCCGCCAGCCGGTCAATCGCATCACCCACCTGCCCGCCACTGACCTTCGCGGTGTCCGAAAGCTTGGAGGCGTCTACCGGGGGTTTCATGAGCGCGGCATTGAACTGCTGCGGGAACTCCTTGCTGAACTGATTAAGCTGGAGTACCTGGAATTGCACGTATTCGCGAGCATAACCATCGCGATCGTAACCGTCCTGGGCAACCAGCAGCGCCGTGGCAGCCAAGACGCATGGCAGGAAAACGTGGCGCGATCGCATGAAGCCTCCTTAGCCGTACAACTCCGTCAGAACCCGGGCAGGGTTGACACCGACCAGCGACTCGTCCCGGCCTTCGTACGGGAATGTGTTCTTCTTGTAGTCGATGCCCAGCAGGTGCTGCACCGTTGCGTGTATGTCGCTGTGGGTGCACTTGAAATCGCGGGCGGCGGAGTAGCCGAGCTCGTCCGTCTGACCGTAATCGAAGCCGGGCTTGAGGCCGGCGCCCGCCATCCACATGCTGAATCCGTAAGGATTGTGATCGCGGCCGGGCTTCGAGTTCTTGGCTTCGATGGTCGGCAGCCGTCCGAATTCGCCCGACCAAACCACCAGAGTGTCTTTCAACAGCCCGCGCTGTTCGAGATCGATGAGCAGCCCCGACATACCCTGGTCGATGTACTCGCAAAGACCCGGGAGTTGGCCCTCGATATTGTTGTGGGTGTCCCAGTTGCCGCCGCCGCCGCCATAGATCTGGACGAAGCGCACGTCTTTTTCGGCCAGGCGCCGCGCCATCAGGCACAGCCGGCTGAACGGTCCGCCCACCTTGGCATCGATACCGTAGAGCTTCTTGGTGGCCTCGCTCTCCTCATCCAGATTCGCAACCTTGAGAGCCTCGAGTTGCATGCGGGCCGCCAGTTCATAGTTGGCAATCCGCGATTCCATATCGTGATCGAGCGGATACTGGCCCTTCTGCACGCGGTCGAGAGCCTCGACGGTGTCGAGCAGGCGGCGCTGCTGATCGACGCTCATGCTGTCCGGCCGCTTGATATCGAAGATCGGAGTCTTCGGATCGGCCCGCATGGAAGTACCGTTAAACACGGGAGGAAGCCATGCGGACGAGTGCGCGCGATCGCCGATCGTGGCACCCGTTCCGAGCGCGATATAGGCGGGGAGGTTCTGGTTTTCGGTGCCGAGCGCGTAACTCACCCACGAGCCGATGGATGGGAATCCGGTGAAGCCGCGACCGGTGACGAATGTGAACTGGGCGGTGGAGTGATCGATGCGGTCGGTCGTCATCGAGCGGACGAACGTGACCTTGTCCACCACCTTCTTGAAATAGGGCAACAGTTCGGAGACCTGTCGGCCATTCTCGCCGCAATCGGCGAATTTCCAGGGGCTGGCCATGATCTGCTGCGATCCATTGAGCGCGCGTCCCTTGATTTCGAAGGGCGCGGGTTTCCCGTCATACTTCACCAAGGTCGGCTTGGGGTCGAACATGTCGATGGTGCTGGGGCCGCCGCCGATATAAATAAAGATGACGCGCTTCGCCTTGGCGGCGAAGTGCGGCGGTTTCGGTCTTAAATCGTAGATCCGTTCCTTGGCCAGCGCCGAGTCGGCGGCAAAGAGCCGATCCTGTTGGAACATCGAGTTGACCACCATCGCACCGAAGCCGATGGCCGCATCCTGCAAAGCCTCTCTACGTGTCAGAAATCTCTTCATGGCCTTCTCCGCTCCATCTTCTAATAGCTGTACAAGAAATTATTGGCTCCGAACATCGCCTGAATGAACAACCGCAGACCCTCCTGCTTGTCGGGCTCCGAAGCGATCGTTTTCTGTGCGATCTCCATTTCCTGGCCGGTGGGCTGACGGTTGTACGCCATATCGTAGGCGAGTTTCACCGCCTGATCGTAGTTCTGGTTCGTCTTTTCGAGCACCTCGGTGGCGAACGCCTTGGTGGTCCGCATAATCAGAGGATTGTTCATCAGCGCCAGCGACTGCGTGGGCAAAGATGCGCGGAACCGCTCCGGCTGGTTGTCCGACGTCATGTCCGGGCAATCGAACACATGCAGAAACTGTACCCACCGGGTGCGCGTCTGCGCCAGATAGAGGCTGCGGCGGCTGGAGCCGGAGCCCTGATTGTCTTCCAGCCATTGCCCGTCCGAGCCGCGCTTGATCGGCTCCTGCTTTCCGAACATCCGGTCGTTCAGGAGGTGGCTGACCTTCAGCATGGAGTCGCGGATGGTCTCGGCTTCGAGGCGTACCGGCGCTTTGCGCCACAACAGCTTGTCGGCAGGGTCGGCCGCCAGGTACTCCGGAACTTCCTTGGAGGACTGCCGGTAGGCCTGCGAGAGCATGATCTGCTTCGTGAGCCACTTCAGATCCCAGTTATGTTCCTCGAAGCTGACGGTCAGATAATCCAGCAACTCGGGGTTGGTCGGCCTGGCGCCCTGGAACCCGAAATCGTCCACGCTGCGAACGATGCCCTCTCCGAAATGCCACTGCCAGACGCGATTGACGAATACGCGCGGCACCAGTGGGTTGTCGGAGGAAATCATCCACTTGGCAAGAATCAGCCGCCGGTTCGTTTGATTCCATTCCGGGTGCTTGGCGGGATCGGGGAATTCCAGCGGGTGGTCGGGGTTGTCGAGCACCACCGGAATTCCGGGCTGCACTTCCATCCCCGGGGCCAGGTAATTTCCGCGCGCCAGCACGTAAGTGGGCGACGGCGTCTTCGAGACGTCCCAGGAGGCTTCGATGTAGTTCGGCGGCACCTTGGACTGGTTGCGCCGGCTGTACCGTTTGGCCTGGATCTCATCTTTCCACTGCCCGAGTTCGGGGAACCGCTTCTCCATCTCCTGGTCGGTGATGAAGTCCTTGGGGGCATTACGATCCACTTCGAGATCGGGGTCGTTTTCAATGTCCTTGCGGATCTGGAGCCGCTTGGCCTGGTCGGATATGTCGCGACCGGACTTCAGTTCCCCGCGATACCTCTGGTAGGTCGCTTCGAGTAGATCGTCCATGCGGCGAAGGGCCTTCGCGTCGTTGCTGGTGACATCCTTGATCCAGGCGGCGCGTGAGGTTTCGTCCATGTCCAGCACTTCGCGGCTGGGCCAAGGGCCGTGGTTCAGATCGGCGGGCAGCCAGTTCTCGGGGTCCCAAACCGGCTGGAAGATCGCCATCAACTTGTAATAATCGCGCTGCAGGAGGGGGTCGAACTTGTGGTCATGGCAGCGGGCGCACTGGATCGTGATCCCCAACAGGCCGGTGAGGGTGGTCTCCATGGCCTTTTGCTGCGCATCGAAGTACTTGTCTACCTCGTAAATCGTCTGGTTGTCCGTAATGTCGGCGGTCTGCCGCATGAAGCCCGTGGCGGTGAGGGGTTCGATCTGGTCCGGGGTGGGGATCGCCAGGTGCTTGTAGTTTACAAGCTGGTCGCCGGCCACCTGTTCCAGGATGAACTGATTGATGGGCTTGTTCTTATTGAACGCGTGGACGACGTAATCGCGGTACTTCCAGGACACTTCCCGATCGCTGTCGCCGGCATCGCCTCGGGAATCGGAGTAGCCGGACACGTCCAGCCAGTGGCGGCCCCATTGCTCGCCGTAGTGCGGCGATGCCAGCAAGTGGTCGATCACTTTTTCATAGGCATTCGGGGACTTGTCGTTCACGAAAGCCTCGACTTCGGCCGGGGATGGGGGCAGCCCGGTGAGATCGAGGTAGGCGCGGCGGATCAGCGTCGGGCGGTCGGCTTCCGCCTGCATCTTCCATCCCTTATGCTCCAACTGTGCCAGGACGAATGCATCGATCGGGTTGCGCACCTGGTCTTTGTTGGAAACGGCGGGCACGGAGGCTTTCACCGGCTTCCGGAACGACCACCAGTTGCGATCCTCCTGCGAGATTTTCGCCTGTTCTTCGGCTCGGAGCTGAGCCGCACTCTTGGCCTCGGCTTGCGGGAACCGGCCGTACTGGATGTACGATTTGATCAATTGCTTTTCCGCCGCGGTGAGCTTCCCTCCCTGCGGCATCTGATCGGTTTCGATCAGTTTCCACATGAGGCTGCGCTCGGGTTTTCCGGGCGCGATCACCGGACCGCTGGAACTGCCCTCCATCATTCCGGTGAAGGTGCTCAAGTCCAGCTTGGCCATCTTCTGGCTCGGACCGTGACACTGGACGCAGTTCTTTTCCAGGACCGGCAGAATCTCGCTCTTGAAGAGTGGATCGCGTTGAGCAAAGGCGGGCAGCGCCAAGGCTACCACCCCCACGACACCGATTCGAGAAATCTTCACTTTCCCCTCCTGCCGTCTTGCGGGCAGAAATCTATCCCCGTTTGAAATCAGTTAATCAAATGGCCGCCACGGGAGCAAGTTTCAGGGTGCATGTAGCGCCTTGTTACGCTTCGTAACACACACAAAAACCTGGTTTTATTGTTTCACAAAAATCAGCCCGTGCTGCATCGCCAAAAAGTCCAAAACCCGCTCCAGCCGGAAGCCCATGGACTCGATTTCCGATCGAAGCTGAGGCATGGTAATGGTATAAAGCACCGCTGCCACCCAGCCGTTGGGCTTCAGACATCGGCGAACGGCCGCCATCATCTCCTCCGGCTGCGTGAATTCATGATAGGCGTTGGCGATCAGAATCAGGTCGGCAATTCCCGGCGGTAAATGAGGATCGGACTCGGTGCCGATGACCTTCTGGACGTTTTTCAGGTGGCGTTCCGCAATCCGAACGTCGGCCTCGGGACTGACGATGGACTCCTCGAGATACTTCAGATTCCGGCGGCGCCCGACATCGTTCAGATCCGGGCCCAGATTCCCGCCATCGCGGCCGATGGCGTGGCAAGCCAGGGCCTCCGCCCTTGCCTTCGAATATGGCTTTGCCGGCGGCAGCGTCGCCCGGGGCTTTCTCACGCAGGCCGGCGGTCCCAAGGCGCTTGACGAACGAGACCATTTCCAGACTTCGTCATCCGTGGCGCGTACGGCCGGCATTTCCGTGCCGGGGATGCCGTCGTGGCTGGTGGCATACAGTTCGGCATCGGAGCCGCCGTTGCGGTATACGCCCGTGGTGAGATCGGCGCCGCGGCCTCCTTCGCCATTCGCGCCGTGGCAGTAGGAGCAGTGGAGTTGAAACAACGACTTGCCCTCTGTCGCGCCTTGGGCGCTGTCGAAGGGATTGACCGCAGGCGTGCGTTGCGCCCATTGCGGAACCAGAGTTCCCAAAAAACAAACAGTCATCACCAGAGGACGCATCCTGGCGTTCCCCTTTTCAACTGCGGTTGGTGGAAGAATACACTGGTTTCGCGGGAATCGGAAACTGGAACCTTCGGGAAATCCGGTAGTGCAGGGTTGGAACCGGCACCGACCTCAGATATACTAAACGCCATCCCAAAAAGGAGGGCCAGTGGACAATCAGACTTTACGTCGCGGATTCCTGACCCGATCACTGGCACTGGCGGCTTCGACGCTTGTGCTGAAGCCGCGGACAGCATCCGCTGCAGGCGAGGTGAAACGGCACGGTGGCACGCACCTCAAACTGGGCCTGAACGCGTACTCGTTCAACCGTCCGCTGATGGCCGGCAAAATGACGCTGGACGATGTCATCGATTTTTGCGCGGCGCACGACATCGATGGCGTGGACTTGACTGGGTATTATTTCCCCGGATATCCCGACGTTCCCGCCGACGAGTACCTCTACAACCTCAAGAAAAAAGCCTACAACAACGGCGTGACCATCAGCGGCACGGGCGTGCGCAACGACTTCACGCTGGCCGATGCCTCGAGCCGCAAAGGCCATGTCGAGTTGGTGAAGGACTGGGTAGTGGCGGCTGAGAAAATGGGAGCGTCCTTCATCCGCGTGTTTTCCGGACCCTCGGTGCCGAACGGTTCCACCTTCGAGAAGGTCCTGACGTACATGGTTCCCGCGTTCCAGGAGTGCGCGGAGTTCGGGAAGAAGCACGGGGTGATCATTGCGCTTCAACACCACGACGATTTCCTCAAGACTGCCGACCAGACTATCCAGGTGGTGAAGGCCGTGAATTCCGAGTGGTTCAATATCGTGCTCGACGTGGGCAGCGTGCGGCAGAGCGACCCCTATCGGGAAATCGAGAAGCTGATTCCTTACGCGTGTACCTGGCAGATCAAGGAAACGGTGTACGTGGAGAACAAGGAAACACCCATCGATCTGGCCAAAGTCAGGGCGGCCATCGAGAGGGTTGGGTATCGCGGATTTCTGCCGTTCGAAGCGCTGGGCGGAGGGAACGACCCCAGTCCCGCCGTGGCGGCGTTCCTGGAGAAGATTCGGAGAGCGATGGCGTAGATGTCAGTCTCGGCACTCGTGTCGAGACTTTTGCAACACGGGGAATCGTCTCCTTTGCGCACCCAAAAGCGTCGGCAGAAGTGCCGACGCGGCAGACACGAGTGTCCGCGCCACGTCGCTTTTTCCGAAGCGGTCCGCGCGTACGATACCCGAGCCCTCCCGTATAGTCACCAAACGATCGGCGGCAACGTCCCGGATCGTTTCCGTGCCGCCATTGGGCCGGCGGATTTCCAGATCGGCTTTCGCGGCCTCGCCCAAGCCGAAATATAGGCGGCGATCACTGGCGGAGAGATACGACGACTGGCCGAGCACCGCCTGCGCCTGCCTGCGATCGCCATAAGTGGCGACCACCTGCGCGCCGATGGCGCTGCGATTGGAGACCGTCCCGACGAGCAGGACCTTCAGCCAGTGCGCTTCCCCGCTCAAGTCGTTGCGCAGGAGTGAAGCGGTTCGTTCAGGTTGACGATGAGGATATCGACGTCGCCATCGTTGTCGAAATCGCCAAAAGCGGCGCCGCGGCTGGAGTGCGCTTCGCGCACGTCCGGGACCGCGCTCGTCCTGCAACTCCTCGAACCTGGCTCCGCCCAGATTGCGGAAGACCACTCTGGGCGTGCGCCAGGGCGCATCCGGCAGCTTGCCCTCGGCTTCGGGATAGACCATGCCGCTGGTAAAGAAGAGATCGGGAAGGCCATCGTTATCGAGATCGGTGATGGCCGCACCCCAGCCTACGAAACGGGTCTCCACTCCCAGGCCCGCGCGGAGCGTGAAGTCGCGAAACTACCCCTTGCCGTTCTTCATTGAGGGAAACCCGCGTTCCAGGCCCTGCTCGCTGAAGGTGCCGTCATGATTGTTCCGGAAGTAGAGGCTCGGCGAGGTGTCGCACGCGACGTAGATGTCGGGCGACCCATCGCCATCGTAGCACCCGCAAGGGACTGCCGCGCCCCTTGCCCGTAACCCCATCCTCGCTGTGGCCGCCAACCTCCGCTTCGCTCCGGACGGTTTGTCTTGACGAAGTCGAACAGTTCGCGGAAATCAGAAGGCCAGCGTCGCTTCGCTGCGACGGTGTTCACCTTCGGCCCGGAATTGCGTTCGGCTTCCTTCCGGAATGCTGTTCCGCTTGCCCGGAATCCCCAATCAAAACTGGACCCGGACCTCCAACAGAATGTTGCGCATCGCCGCAGCCGCGGTAGCCGCGCCGAAGCCGGCAGTGGCCGGCGTCAGGCGGGCCGAGTTCAGTGTTGTGCCATTGTACTGGTTGTTCACCAGCGTCATGGCAGCAGGGTTGTTGAACGTCGCTGTGCTGTTGATAGAGGTAATCTGCACGTTGTTGGGCAAGTTATAGATGTCCAAACGGAGCGCGAGCTTGAATCTTTCGTTGATCGAAATCCTCCGGACGATGTTCATGTCCTCCTCGATGGTCGCACAGTTTCGCAGTATGTCGCGCCCGGATTCCATGCCCAGGCTGCCGTAGGTCGGTCCCTGTAGGGCCGTGGCATTGAACTCGGAATACCGGTTGCCCGAACATCCGTTGCCGAGCGCGGCAGGGTTGAGTACCACCATTCTGCCGCCGTAGTCCGGCGACCCGGTGATGTTCACGTTACCGCCATTCGCCTGGTAGCTGTAACCGGGAGTGAAGGGGGTGCCCGAGTGCAGCGTCGTTATACTGCCAAGCTGCCAGTCCTTGGTCAACTGGTGGACGAACGCACCGGCTCTGGTTGCGCTCGGGATGCTCCAAACGGCGTTGGCAACGAAGTAATTCGGAATATCGTTCGTGTACTTCTCATTCAGCTTCTGGTAGGCACCCCAGTCGGGCAACAGCGAGATCGCCCCCGTGGAGGAGTGCTGGGTTTGTACCACCAGCCCCTGGTTGCTGATGAAGTGGAGCTCGCGCGTGTAATTGATCCCGAACAAGAGACCCCTCGAGAAGCGCCGGTTCAGGCTGAACTGCAGCGAGTGGTACGTGTCAAAGAAGCCTGTAGTGTTCTGGTTTACCACGCCCAAACCAGCATAAGGACGGAGCAGATTCGTCGTATAGGCGGTAGCGCCGGGCACCGAACTGGTGCCGAGCGTTGGGTCCTGATACTTCGCCAGATACGCCGTGCCGTAATCCACGGAGTTCAGGTTCTGAAGGTCGCCTCCCTGGAACACCCCGAGGAGGTTATAGCCGTGATTGCCCACATACGACACGTCCGCGACCATGCTCCCCGGCAGTGATTTCTGGAGGCCTACGTTCCACTGCACTTCGGTTGGAATCTGCGCATTGTACAGGAAGGTGACCAGGCTCGACACCGGTTGCGGGCTCAGCCCCGTCCCCGTCCCGAGCGTCTGCAACTGCCCCTCGAGCAGGTTCTGCTCCGTCGCAGTCGGCGGATTGCCGGGGGTTGAGAATATCGTGTTCCCATCCGGCCGGTCGTAGAACAGCCCGACTCCGCCGCGAATCACCCAATTCGCCCTCCCCGTTACGTCCCACGCAACCCCGAACCGCGGCGCCAGCACCACCGCCGGCCAGACGTAGTTCGTGCCCGCGATCCCGTGGCCCGCCTGTGTGATGCCGTCCAGCGTATTGCCCACGCCCGGAATCGGCGTCCCGATCAGCGCCTGCGTATTGGCCGCGCCCGCCACCGTAATAATCTGCCCGTTGAGCGGATTCATGGCGTTGCGAAGGTTGCCCGAGCACGCCGCGGCGCCGTTGCTGCACCCGGCCACGTAAAGCACCGGCGCATTGGACGAAGACCAAGCGGGTCCGCCACCCTGCCAAAGACCCGCCACGTTGAAGTTCGACGACTGGTCGAACTTGTCGTACTGCGGCTGCTGATGCACAAACCGCACCCCGTAGTCCAGTGTAAGGTGCTTGGTGACCTTCCAGGTGTCCTGGACGTAGCCCTCGATCTGGTTATACAGATAATCGCCTTCGATGAACTTCGACGCCTGCTGGTACTGGTTGAAAACCCCCAGCGCCGCGTTCGCGTAGCCGAACCCGCTATCCAGGGTGTTGTTGGAGTTATTGCCGAAGTCCACGTAACCCTGGAAGGTGAGGTTGGCAATTCCGCCGGCGCCCGTGTTCTGCGCCTTGTAGCTGTGGTTGAGGTAGGCTCCGGCCTTGAACGTATGGGTCCCCTGGACGTGCGTCACGTTGGCCGCTACGTCCTGCGTGTGGTTGACGTTCAGCCAGCCTGGATACCGCTGGCAGGCCGGCGCCGGTGTACTGCAGACATTCGTAGTGATGAGACTGCCCCATCCGAAGATTGGGTTCATGTTCAGCGTCCCATTGGAATAAAACGGCGCCTTGAACGACTGCAGGACTTGGTAGCCATAGTATCCCGGATTCATTTGACCCGCGTTCGGATACAGCTCCGGGAAAGTCGGCAGAGCCGTCAGGCGGTTAGACGAAGCATCGACGGGAATGCCGCCTTCGTTGCCTCCCGCCAACTGATTCTTGATCGTCCCGTAGGTCCCCTCGATGAACGTCCTCGGGCTAATCACGTAAGTAACGCTCGCGCCAAGGTTATAGATATAGGGATAGGGCACCTCGGCGTCGTTGAATCCCGGGATATAACCAGGAGTTACCACCACGTTTTGAATCTGGCCGGAGTACTTGGCCGAAAGCCGCAGCTTCTGTGTCGCCTGGTAATCGATTTTACCGGCGGGCTGCTGGAGCAGGTAGCTGTACGTGGGCGCATTGATCTGCCAGTTGTAGTTCTGCCCAGGCCCTTGCGTGAAGTTCGGCAGCGGGTACTGGCTAAGCACAGCCACGCCGGGGGCATACAACCGGTCGGCGGGAATGATGTTGCCTGGGAAAGGCGCACCCGACTGATAGTCCATAATCGGGCCGATCAGGACGCCCTGGTTATTGAGGCTCTGGGAGAAGTTGCCGGCGCGCTCGAGCGCGGTGGGCATACGCACCTGGATGACGTTGCCGCTATTGATCGCGGTGGTGGTGGGCCGGAACTCGTGCGCGTAAAAAAAGAACAGCTTGTTTTTTCCGTTGAATACCTTCGGTATCCAGACCGGGCCGCCAATGCTGTAGCCGTAGATACTCGACACCGTCTTGGCTTGCGGGACCCCGTTGTTCTGATTCGCCCATGAGTTCTTATTCCAGTTCCACCGGGTGAAAAGGCCATAGCCCGACCCGTGGAACTCGTTGGTGCCGCTCTTGCTGTATGAGGTGATCTGCAAACCGCTCGACCGCCCATACTCCGCCTGGTACCCCTGTGTAAGCACCTTCACTTCGCCGATCGACTCGATGTTCATGGTCAGCATCTGGCCGTTATTGCCCGTGTCCATGGCCGAGATGCCGTCCATCATGACGTTGTTCTGGGCCGCGCCGCCCAGCCGGGTGGCAATCGCCGAGTTGCCACCGGACATGACCCCCGGAATCAAGGGCACGACATTCCCGAAGTTCCCATGTGAAATCGGCAGTTCATTGATCTGTGTTTGTTCGAGGGCCGTTGACCGCTCGGAGCTCTGTGTCTGGAGGAGCGCCATTTCGGCGGTCACGCTGACCGTCTCGGTGGTTCCGCCCACTTCGAGCGCCAGCGGCGGCACGCCGACACGATCACCGCCGGTAACCACGATCCCCCTGCGCCGAAGGGTCTTGAACGACGGAGCGCTAACCTCGATAGTGTATGTGTCGGGGGCGAGGTTCGGGATCACGTAGTCGCCCTCGGCGTTGGTTAAGACTGCGGTGGTCCTGGTATTTTGCGTCTCGCTGATCAGGTCCACCTTCGCGCCAACGACGACAGCTCCCGACGCGTCGACGATCCGTCCTGACATCGTGCCGACCGTGATCTGCGCCAGCGCCAAAAGCGGCAGCAGGAACAAGCCCACGACAAGGGCGGAGACGATACTGCAAATGCTGCGTTTCATGCTCTACCTTCCTTCTTGGTTGGCTCTTTTGGCCCTACCGAAGACACGGCCCCTTCCCGTTGCAGGTGGTCCCCTCCGGCACTTAGGCACACTAATAGCGTTACGATTCCGTCCTAGCCGGGCGTTGCCAATACACCCGGTCGAGCAAATGAGATTTACCTAAGACCCCTTGTGCATCCCGAGCAAACCAAGGTCTCGCTTCCCGAAGGGTGGCCCTTAGCCAGCGCGGCGCTTCAGCGGGGCTGTATCCCGGGGTGCGGTCCCCGAGGCCGGCCAAAGCTCGCCCTCCGCAGCTTCGACGAAGTACCTTGGCGAACTTCTGAAGTTATGTACAAAGCCAACCGGCGTCAACCAAACGGTCTTGCCCGCAACTTCCTCATTCACGTCCCCCCTTGTCCCTTGTCCCTTGAAACAGGCCCACTTTACGCGAGGAATGCCTCGCACGGCTCCGTTAACCGTGTGTCGCCATTCCCCGAGTGGAAGCGATGCTATCACATTTGTCGAGTCATGTAAATTGAATAATCGGGTTAATGCGGTCGATTACGCGTAAATTTCGCTGGAAAAGGCCTAGTCAGCAGTCCTAGCAGGTACAACCCAGGCATGATTGGAGGGACTACGGATAGCTTTGGGAGAACAGGAACCGGCACTCGACCGGCGCAGACTGCTTCCGACGACGGACCGCCGGGGTTGCCTCAAGGTGGATCCAGACTTCGACGCGCTGCGCGGCGACAACCGGTTTGCCGGGCTGCCGCACCGCATCCGGTTCTGACCTGGACGGTCGATCCAAAGGAACGCCAGTCCTACCTTTGGCCTTTCTCGAGCTTGTCCGCTTCCTTCGTATGCAGAGCGGCGCTAGCCGGGTCTCCGGTTTGCAGATAGAGTTCCGCCAGGCGCCGGTGGATGACGGCGCGATGCGGATCGAAATCGAGCGCGCGAGCATACTCGTCGATCGCCAGAGCGTACATTTTCTTGGCCGTGTACGCGGCACCGCGCTCCACCGCGACATCCGCCCGCAAGCCCTGGTAATATTCGGAAACGCGGAACTCCTTGCCCTCCGGCAGCGCGGCGCGCAGAGCCTCCAGCGCCTTGTCACTCGCGTGCTGGGCGTTATAGACTCGCGCCAGGTTCAGGTATGCGTCGGGCCGCGAGCGGTCCAGCGCGATGGCTTTCCGGCAGATATCTTCCGCTGCGGCGAACTGCTGTTTCTTGATGTATAGCGACGCCAGTGTGTTGTACATCTCCGCCGTGACGTAGGGCGAGTGAATGGCTTTTTCGAACTCGGCCATTGCGGCCTGTTCCTGTTTCAGGTCCAGATAAGCAAGCGCCAGGAAATAGTGCGCCGGGGTCATGGTGTCCTCTGCCACGTCGAGAGCCTTGCGGTTCAACTCCAGCGAGGCGCCAGGATTTCCGAGTCTGCGCCGGACTTCACCCAGCAGTGAAAGAAAAGGAGGTAAACCAGGGCTTTGCTTCAGACCGCGCTCCAGTTGCTCCTGGGCCTTTTCGCTCAAGCCCTGGTCGAAATAGAGCCGAGCCAGGTAGAAGCGCGCCCTCAGAAGCTCCGGATCGAGATCGAGCGCCTGCTGCAATTCCGCTTTGGCCTCGGCGATCATGTCAGGCGACCCCTGCGCGAGATACGCCAGTCCCAGAAGCATGTGTGCGGGCGCGGAACGCGGATCGGTCGCCAGCACGCCCTTGCACTCGCGGATCGTCTGTTCGGCTTTCCCCTGTTGCAGGTGTTCCGCGGCGGCACCCAGTTGCGCGCTCTGTTGCTCGGTACGAGGAGTCTGCGCCCAAGCCATGACCGAAGCGAGGAGGACAACAGCAATCCGGAGCCGCGGCACGGTCAGATTATACCTGAGGCTCTCAGCGCTTCGCATCGGCCTCATCCAGCAGCAAAATCTGGCCGGCGCGAACACTGTCGATCGCCTGCTTCTTCCCGCTGGGCCATTCGATTTCGATGCGAGCAAGGGTTGCGTTGCCCAGCCCGAAATACAAACGCACGTCGCTGGTGCTGAGGTAACTTCCGTAGGGATTGACTTCCCGCAACTGGGTCCGGCCGCCGCTGGTCAACCGCACCTTCGCGCCGATCCCGAAATGATTGCTCTCGCGGCCGCGGGCGCGGAGCGCGATCCAGTGATTGCGATTGCCCCCGTCATTGCGCAGCAGCAGCGGGCTCCCGCCGGAATTGCTCACAATGATGTCCAGGTCGCCGTCGTTGTCGAAATCCGCCACCGCCAGGCCGCGGCCCACGTGCTGGATGTGAAACGCCGGACCGCTTTCCGCCGAGACTTCGCGAAAATGGCCGCCGCCAAGGTTCCGGTAAAGCAGGTCGGTCTGACGGTAAGAAAGCTGCGGGTCGAAGAGTTTCACATTATCGATGACGTGTCCGTTGGTGACATAGATGTCCGGGAAACCGTCGTTGTCGAAGTCGAAGACCTTGGCGCCGAAGCCAAGTGTCTTCACGCTGGATGGTAATCCGGCTTTGACCGTGCCGTCCTCAAAAAGCAGCTTTCCGAGATTGCGGTAGAGCGGGTTGTATTGGCGCGAATAGGCCGTAAGGAAGATGTCCGGTAAGCCATCGCCATCGAGATCCACGATCTCGGTACCCATGCCGGCCAGGGTCTTGCCGTTCATGTCGAAACCGACGCCGGCGCCGTAGGTAATGTCGTCAAAGGTGCCGTTGCCTTTGTTTCGGTAGAGAAAACCGCGGACACCATCGTTGGCCACGAAGATATCGGGCCATCCATCGCCATCGATATCGCCGATGGCCACTCCCAAACTCTTTCCCGCCGGATTCGCCACGCCGGCCTCGCGGGAGACCTCTGTGAACGTGCCATCCCGATTGTTGTGGTACAGCAATGCCGGCGTTCCGTCGAACAACTGCGGTTCGCAATACATGCGGTAGCCCGGCTTCTCATATCCGCAGTACAGCGCCTTGCGCATGTCGTAATCCAGGTAGCGTCCCACAAACAGATCCAGGTAGCCGTCGCGATCGTAGTCCACCCAGGCGGCGCTGCTGCTCCACCCACTGGCGCCCACTCCAGCCCTGGCAGTCACCTCGCTGAAGGTCCCGTCGCCATTGTTGCGAAAGAGCTGATTACCGCCGTAGCCCGTGACGTAGATATCCAGGTAACCGTCGTTGTCATAGTCGCCCACGGCCACGCCGGTAGCGAACATCCCATTGCCGGCGACACCTGATTTGGCAGTTACATCCTCGAACTTTCCGTTGCCCAGATTGCGATAGAGCGCATTGCCAGGCGATGGCTTGCCGTGGGCCAGGTCGGCTCCGTTGGCGAAAAACACGTCGGGCAAGCCGTCGTTGTCGAAATCGATCACGCCCACTCCGGAGCCGAAGGTCTCGAACATGTGCTTCTCGGCCGAAGCCCCGTTTTCGTGTCTAAAGGTAATGCTTGACTCCGCCCCAACTTCGTTGAACTGCACCCGGCCGGCTTCGCGGGGCCCCGGTATGGCGGCCTGCTCGCTGAAGAGAGGCAAGAGCGCGGAAAGGAGCAGCAAATTCGCAGCGAAGATCAGGAAAGCTTTGCGCGGGAACAGCACGGCCGGGGTCCCATTATATCCGACTCGTCAGAAGAAAATCGTGGGTCGATGCCGGCTCTTGTCGATTCCGGCTCTGGCAACTTGCCAAGTGAGTGATAGAGGGCAGTTCGAGTACCGGTAGGTGTGGAAGGCGTAGGATTTTCTCATGGCACTCTCGCTTTGTTATTCAGGCCCTCCACGACCCGCCGGAAATCAGTTTTTGCTCGGAAACAGTTAAGAATCAGTTCCCGGTGCTGGCGCAAGGAGCGAGCGATCGCAGGCCGTTTCTTGGACTGCGGCGGCGAGCCTGGCCCTGTCTTTTCATGGGCTCGATTCGGGAATGCATGGTCTGGCGACACCATTCATCGAGGAGCTTGCCGGCAACGGTAAACGCTAGGCGACTACAGGGGAGGAATCCGAAAAAGTGCCACGAAGTTTCCCGCGACAAGACGGTTACCCGGCGGCCACGGAAACGACCTGAAGCTTGTCCAGATGGCGGTAGTCCTTGGGATTGTTCGTCACCAACGGGACTGAGAGGACCAGCGCCGTGGATGCAATCCATGCGTCGGCCGAACTGATCGGGCGTCCCTTCTGCGTGCTCTCGTTCCGGACGGCGGCCCAAGTGGAGCACAGCAGGCTGTCTGTATGAAGCACGGAGAAGTCGGCCAGATAGGCTTCCAGCACGGCGCATTTGCGCGGTCCCCAGTTCGCATCCAGTGCGCCCTGCCGCATCTCAGCCACAGTCATGAATGAAACAATCAACTCGTAACCGCGCACAATGTCCACGTAGCGCGGTGCGAATTCAGGATGCCACTTGAAAATAAAGCTGGCAACGTCAGTGTCAACGGCCAGTTTTGCCGTTGCGGTCGGAGGAGAGGTCAATGTGGCGCTGCTCATAGATGCGGCGGACGAAGTCCTCGGATTCCTCCTGCGGAGCCGGATCGATATGGCTCAACAGCCGATCCAACGTGAAGGCGCCGCGCCGGATCAGGTTCGGCGGATCCTTAACGGATTGTGGCGGCATGTAGTCCATCTCGATCACCATTCTAGCAGGATGCGGAAAAACCCTCAAAAAGTTGCCGAAACGTGTGACTTCAGAAATGTTCTGGACTCTAAGTGGTATGCGCGGTCAAGACCATCAGCAGTCGGACATGTTCAGCTATTTGTCGCCGGAGCGGAGAGTGCGGGCCGATCACCCGTTGCGGGCGATCCGAGCTATGGCGGATCTGGCGTTGTGGAGCATGTCGGCACGATTCGACAAGATGTACGCTAAGACGGGTCGGCCTCACGTCAAAGAGCGGTCAGCGCAGCTATGATCGCGCCATAACCGATTTCGTCGATTGGTACTGTTCAGAACCGCGCCTCGCATTCAACCGTACAGTGGTTCTGCGATACAGGATCTTTCTCGAGCAGAAGCAGTATGCAGCGACAACCATCAATCTCCGTTTGGCTGCTGTCCGACGTGTCGCGTTTGAAGCTGCCGATTCCGGCCTTCTCAGTCCGGAACTCGCTTCCGGAATCCGACGAGTCAAGGGCGTACGCCGGATCGGAGTTCGCGTCGGAAACTGGCTGACAGCTGAACAGGCGAAACGATTGCTCGCAGTCGCCGATCGGATTTCGCTGCGGGGCAAGAGGGATTACGCCATGATCGCGATGCTGGTCGGATGCGGACTGCGCCGCGGCGAGTTGCTTGGCCTTCGGGTTGACTCCATCCAGTCGCGCGAGGAGCATTGGGTTATCGCCGACCTCCTGGGCAAAGCTGGGCACATCCGTACCGTCCCAATCCCAACATGGGTGAAGGGAGCAATCGATGAATGGAAGGAAGCCGGTGGCATCACCGAAGGCTCGCTCTTTCGATCGATCAATAAAACGGGTCGGGTCTGGGGAACAGGCATGACGCCCAAGGTACTCTGGGAGGTCGTCCGATCCGCCGCGACGCGTGCCGGAATTGAAGAACTCGCGCCGCATGATCTTCGGCGTAGCCGCGCGCGGCTCTGCCATCTTGCCGGTGGTGAGTTGGGCCAGATCCAATTTCTGCTTGGACACGTCTCGATCCAAACGACGGAACGGTACCTCCGCTGCAAGCAGAAATTGCGCTTTGCCGTCAACGACCGAATGGGCATCGAACCGGACAATCCGCCGGCTTCGCAGTAGAGTCTGCCCTTAATAGGCCGCCACTTCGCGACCAGCAGCGGGCGATCACCGCGCAACCACCCACCGCGGGCACTTCCGCGAGTCGTCTTCTCGCCCAAATGGCTCCAGAACCGTGAGGTGTCTCTCGTTCCTAATCGGCCCCGCCGCGCCAAACGATTGGCGACCACTCGAGCGAGCCTGCGGTCGTGCAAAAGCAGGCTCGCCGGCTCTTGGAAAAATGGAGTCAAACTCTGCTCGGCATCGCTTCTCTGCGTGAGTATTGACCGCTTTCAGTGGGCTGCACCGGGAGGAGTAATGGTCCCGGTGCACGAGCCGCAGGCGTGATGGGTTCCGACGCTAGTCAGCCGGTCCGAATCCGTCTCGCCTGCCATGAATAAGGAATCACGGCACTGAATTACAGCGCCGGAGCGAAAGGCGTAAAATAGGCCGTGCGGCTCTGGTCCTGATGCCAAACTGCCCTCAGTGCGGAGAGCAATTGGGTTCCGGTGATCCCGCGGGACTGTGCCCAAAGTGTCTCATCCTGGGAGCCTTCGATAGTTCGGTTGGCGCGGACGAATCCGGTACTCAGACCATCGACACAGCAGGCGTGGCAGCCGGTGATGACGATTTCGGCCGATATCACATCGTTCGGCCGCTAGGCGAAGGGGGCATGGGCAGCGTGTATCTCGCCGAGCAGCTTGAGCCCATTCGCCGGGGCGTGGCCCTCAAAGTCGTAAAACTGGGGATGGACACCGCCCAGGTGCTGGCGCGCTTCCACAACGAGCGCCAGGCGCTCGCGATGATGGACCACCCGAACATCGCCCAGATCTTCGACGCCGGCGCGACCGCAAAAGGGCGCCCGTACTTCGTGATGGAATACATCGAGGGCGCACCGATCACTCAGCACTGCGATCGCAAGCGGATGACCGCCAAGGACCGGCTCGCGTTATTCCTCGCGGTCTGCCGTGCGGTCCAACATGCCCACGACAGAGGTGTGATCCACCGCGACCTGAAGCCATCGAATGTGCTGGTCGCGGAGCAGGACCGCGCGCCGATCCCCAAGGTGATCGATTTCGGCATAGCGAAGGCGACCGACAAGTGGGCTGTAGAAAATACGTTGCTTACGCAGTTTGGCCAGATCGTCGGGACGCCGGAGTACGCCAGTCCCGAGCAGGCAGACACGATGACCGGAGAGATCGACGAGTCCTCCGATGTCTATTCGCTCGGCGTGCTGCTGTACGAGTTGCTGATCGGAGCTGTTCCGTTCGACGCGGAAACGCTGCGCAACGCCGGATTGGCGGAAATGCTGCGAATCATCCGCGAAGACGAGGCGCCGCCGCTGCCGCGAAAACTGACCTCAATGGGTGCGGCAGCGACTGAAATTGCGGCGCGCCGCCAGACCGACCCGGTTTCGCTGCGCCGCCTCGTGGACGGCGACCTCAACTCCATTTCCATGAAGGCCCTGGAGAAGGCGCGCGAGCGGCGCTACGCCTCGGTGTCAGACTTCGCAGCCGATATTCAGAGATACCTGGAGCACCGGCCCGTGCTGGCCTCGCCTCCGAGCCGGCGATACCGGGCGCGCAAGTTTCTGCGCAGGCACAGGCTGGCCGCGCTCGGCACTGCTGCGGGAGTCGTCTTCCTCGTTTTGAGCGGCGTGACGGCCTGGTCGCTTGCGCATCGCGACTCCGCGGTAAGACCCAAGCTGACCGATAAAGATACCATTGTCCTCGCGGACTTCGACAATAAGACGGACGATCCGGTGTTCGACGACACACTGCGGCAGGGGCTGTCGGTAGAGCTGCAACAGTCGCCTTTCTTCAGTCTGGTTGGTGACCAGCAGGTCCAACAGACGCTGGCTCTGATGGGTCAGCCGAAAAACGCGCGGCTCACTCCTCAAATCGCGCGGGAAGTTTGCGAGCGAACCGGGAACGCCGCGGTTCTAGAAGGCTCCATCGCAAGCCTCGGAAGCCAATATGTGCTGAGCTTGCAAGCGAAGGCCTGCGATACCGGAAATATCCTCGATCAGGAGCAGGCACAGGCGGCGAGGCGCGAGGATGTCCTAAACACCCTGAGCCAGATCGCTCGCAAGTTCAGAACCCGAGTGGGCGAATCGCTCGCAACCGTGGAGGAGCACTCAGCGCCCCTGTGGGAAGCCAAAACCTCATCCCTGGAGGCTCTCAAGGCTTTCACTACCGGACACAAGTTAAGGTTTTCCGCAGCGCCTGCCGCGACCATACCTTTTTACCGCCGTGCTGTCGAAATCGATCCTCAATTCGCCATGGCCTGGGCGAATTTGGGATTCGAATACAGCAATGTTGGAGAGTCCGTCTTGTCGGCGGAGTGCGTAACCAAAGCCCTGCAAGTGCGCGATCGAGCCAGCGACCGCGAGAAGTTTTTTATTGACTTTCTCTATGATCGGCAAGTGACGGGAAATCTGGAAAAGGCGTATCAAACTCTCGAGTTGTGGCTTCGGACCTATCCTCGCGGGGACGAGCCACCGAGTCCTTACGATTTGCTAGGGGGCCTTTCCGCCCAGGGGACAGGCCGATTTGAAAGGGCCATCGAGATATCCCAGAAATTTATCGCGACCCACCCTGACATTCCCTTTGGCTATGGTACTCTTGCGTCGAGCTATTTCTTCCTCGATCGCTTTCCCGAAGCCGAGAGCATTTTTCAACGCGCCTCCGAGCACAAGCTGGGAGGTCCTGGTCAGTGGGTGAGGCGTTACAATATCGCGCTGTTCAAGGGTGACAAGGACCAAATGGATCGGATGGTGGCTCTGGCCAAGGGCAAGCCTGGAGCGGAACACCTGATGGCTCATGCAGAGGCTCTCGCCCTGGCTCGTTTGGGCCGGTTACAGGCCGCGCGGCGGTTATCGAGCCGTGCCGTGGATCTGGTCTCGCAAGAGGGTACCCACGAAGCGGCAGCGAGTTACCGGGCAGCACGAGGGGTGTGGGAAGCCATTTGCGGGTATCGTGACGAAGGAAAAAGGGCCGCGATCGCGGGGCTCGAGCTTTCCAAGGGCCGGGACGTCCAATACGCGGCCGGTCTTGCGCTGGCTTTTTCGGGAGAGGCTTCTCGATCAGAGGCGCTCGCCGGTGATCTGGAGAAGCGTTTCCCGGAAGATACCTTCGTTAAGTTTACCTACGTACCGGTTCTTCGCGCGCTAGCCGCGCTGGGGCGGGGTAAGCCCACGGATAGCGTGGAGCTCCTCGAAATCGCCCGGCAATATGAGCTGGCGCCAAACGGCCTCAACTTTACTAATTTCTCTATCGGTGGCCTGCACTCGGCCTACGTGCGCGGCGAGGCTTTGATTGCCGAGCACCGATACCCGGAAGCGGCATCCGAGTTTCAGAAAATTCTCGATCACCGCGGGATTGTGGGCGCGGATCCCATCGGCGCACTGGCGCATTTGCAACTCGGTAGAGTTTTCGCTTTGTCAGGAGACAAGGCGAAGGCGGAAGCTGCTTATGAGGCCTTCCTCGCGCTTTGGAAGGATGCGGACAATAATGTCCCGATCCTGAAGAGCGCCAAAGCAGAGTACGCAAGGCTGTAGAAGTGGCGCTGTAACCTTTGGCTTACCGATTCCTTAATCGCTTTAGCCGAAGGCTGGCGAGGATCAGATGATGACGAACGGCGAGACCATGCACACCCTGTCCGGATCATCCCAATTTCCGGCGACGCGTTGGACCCTGGTGATCGCAGCCGGCGATCCACGGCGGAAGGAAGCCCGGTCCGCTCTGGTTGCGCTCTGCGAGAACTACTGGTATCCGCTGTATGCCTATCTGCGCCGTCGCGGATATCCGGCCGACCAGGCGCAGGATCTCACGCAGCAATTCTTCATGCGCATGCTGGAAGGACGATATCTCGATCGCGCAGACCCGGAAAAAGGCCGGTTCCGGTCTTTTCTGTTGACTTCCCTGAAATTCTTCGTGGCCGACGAAGAAGATCGCAATCGCGCCTACAAACGCGGGGGCGGAGCCGTGCTGCCGCTTGAATTTTCGTCCGGTGAAGAGCGCTATCAACGCGAGCCCGCGCACGATGAGACTCCGGAGCGGATCTTCGAGCGGCGCTGGGCCTTGTCGGTGCTGGACCGTGTCGTGGAGACATTGCGGGAGGAGTTCGTACATCACGGCCGTCCTGAGCATTTCGAACGCTTGAAGGTGTTCCTTCTGGGGCAATCCGACGCGCCCTATGCGACGCTGGCGCGCGAAATGAACACTTCAGAGGGAGCGCTCAAGGTGGCCATTCACAGGCTTCGGAAGAGGTATCGCGAACTTTTTCGGCAGGAGATCGCGGATACCGTGGCCGATCCGGCGGAAGTAGAATCCGAACTCCGGTATTTGGCGGCAGCGCTCACCGCGAAGTAGGGACTGTCCGTAACCTTCTTGTTCCGATTCCTTATTCGGGGTGGCGCTCGACGATACATGGCGCCATTTGATTCGGAAAGGAGAACAAGAAATGCGGAAACAAGCGAAGAACCTCTTGTTGGAGTTCGGCAGGGGGGTATCAAGGAAAGCAGCTCTCGGGGCCACCGTATGCGCTGCCGCCTTCTTTCATGCGGGTCTGGCGCAAGTCCCGCCGGCTTCCGTATTGCAGATCGACACGATCAACGGTGTCATCTATTACGAAGACACCGGCGACGTTTCTAAATATGCGACTGATCCCGGCATGCCTACGCCGCTGACGCCGGGCAAAATCTTCAACGGGCAGATCGGCATCGCCGACATTCAAGCGGTCAACGGCCAGCCGGTGATGGGAGTTTTCACGCGCGTGGGGCCGACCATTGGTCTTGTCACCTTGCCCAATCCCGGCCACGCAATCGCTGACGTTGTGCGGAATGCAGCACTCGATCTTGCCTTCGAAATCTTGAAGAGCGACGGTACCCCGATCGGGACGATTATGGCCAGCGGATTTGCCGGTGGCGCTCCGCCCCCAGGATCTCCTTCGCAAGCGACGGTGCACAATTTCGCGGTCACGGGTGGCACTGGGGCATTCCTGGGCGCACGCGGGGAGGTGGTTGCGGAGGCTGCATCGCCGGCCGTACGCAGCGCCTCAATAACGGAAGACCCCGCGAACCGGCGCCAGCATGGAGGTGGAACGCAACGGTATGTAATCCATTTGATCCCGATGGAGAGCCCCGAAATTGCGATGCTGCCTGCCGGCCCGGCCGTCACCCATTCCGGCGACTTCTCTCTCGTCACTGCTTCGACGCCTGCAACAGCAGGCGAGCTCCTTTCGCTTTTTGCGCGAGGTCTCGGCCCGGTGACCCCGGGAGTAGATCCGGGCCAGCCGTTCCCATCGAGTCCTGTGGCCATCGTCAACTCGCCTGTCGAAGTGACGGTCAACGGAAAGGCTGCGGAAGTACTGAGTGCCGTGGGACTCCCCGGCGCTGTGGACGGATACCAGGTGAACTTTCGTATGCCTCCCGATGCCGGAAAGGGACCGGCGAGCATTCAGGTAAGCGCCGCCTGGATTTCAGGAACGGCAGTGAGTATTCCAGTGCAGTGACCACTGGCAACAAATCGGTAATCGAAGTGGAATTCGCGACCGCTGAATAGATAGAAGCCGGCCTCTGCTGGCACGGCAGTGTTGGCGTGCTCAAAATTGGAAACGGGCCTCCAGATGTGCAGCGCTGGGGGCCCGCCGGTCCCCCTGCGGTTCTGCACCAAAGTCCCCTGAAATCCGGAAATAGCCACCGCGGACGTTGGCCTGGGCTGGCCTGGAACCGGCATCTCCGCCAGAAGGTTCTGCCGGGGCGCCAAGCCTGTTGGTCGGGTACCTGGATGTACCGAACCATGAGAAGTGGCCCGTCGACGATAGGTCCTCCCTAACGGCGTAGTGTTTACCGGAGCGGGCAAACTGGCTCGAAAGGCAACTGACTACGAACAGCAACCCGCCGAAGCCGCGCTATCTCGCATTGCGTCCGCCGACCGCGCCGGCCGGACCTTCCAGCGGCGACTGGATGTCGATGACCAACAGTTTCCTCCGACGAGGCTTATATCTGCCGTTGTATCGCTGCGGCGCTACCTGCCGGAAATCAGGACATCCACATAGTCTCCCAATTGCCGGGCGGTGAATTGATTGCCTTCGAAATCGGCTGCCAGCCGGCCTTGGCGATTGATTACCAGGGTATGCAGCGAGTGCGTGAAGTAGCCATCGTCGGGCCAGTAATTCAGCCCGAACCGGCGCGAAACGGCCTTCACTTCGTCGAGCGGCCCGGTCAGGAAGTGCCACGATTCGGGATCGGCCTTCCACGTCGACGCATATTTTGCCAGTACTTTGGGCTGGTCATGCACCGGATCGAAGCTGATGCTGAGCAGCACCAGGTCGCGGCCCATGCGGCTGGCGAAGCGCTGGTTCAGTTGACCGAAGTTGTTGGAGAGCCGGAAGCAGTAGTCGGGCAACGGGCAACTGGTATACATGAAGGTCACAGCCACCACTTTCCCAGCCCATTGCGACAGCGCTACGCGGCGCCCGGTCTGGTCGGTCAAGGTGAAATCGGGCACCGCGTCACCTGGTTTTACGGTGGCGTGAGGGGCTTCCAGCAGTTGTAGACGGCGTGCGAGCAGCGGCTCCCGCTCGGAGCTTTCGTAGCGATGGATGCGGATGCCTTCGGCATACGAGCGCGCCTTCTCCACCACCAGCGTGAAGTCCACATAGGCGCCCGGCTTCAGATCGGCGAGTTCACGATCGTCCAGAACGGAATACGGCATCGCCATCGCTTCCATGTATCCGGGAATGGCCCCACACGAGGCGTCGAAACTGCGGTGCGGCCGGTCAACATTCAGAACAATGCCGGTGACCGGGTACCGTGTGGCGGCAGCCACCCTCACGGCTGTCAGGAGCAGCACCAGGAGGAACCGGGCGATGGCTCTGACTGGAGCTCTGTGGGGCGACCGGAAGGATGGCTGCGGGCAGGATGGCCCGCCCCGCTGTGACCTACTTCCCATGATTGCCTCCCAACTTGAACCGGGGCCGATCGATCACGCGGTAGTCACTGGCGGACTGCCGGATTTCAATCGCCTTGTTTTTGGGCACGGACGCAAACCGCTGCGGCTGGGCATCTCCGGGCCACTGAATCTCCAGGCCCACGATCTCCGCCGATTTACCCAGCCCCATGTGCTGTTCCAGAGGCGAGGAGCCGAACGACCCGTGTCCCACGGTCCGATAAACCGCTCGCGTCTCGGTTCCGTTCTTTACCGTCACTTTAATCCTGGCGCCGATGCCCGCGCGGTTCGCCTTGACACCTACCAGCCGCACGCTGATCCAATCGTTGCCGTGGCCCGGGTTTTCGAAAAGCCGGAACGTATGGGGGTCGCCTGGAACCCCCCCGCCGACCACTTCCAACAGGTCTTCGTCTCCGTCATTGTCGATGTCCGCGAATGCCACGCCGTGCCCTTTGTGCAACTCGCCCGTGCCGGAGGAGGCAGTGATGTCCACGAACTTCTTTCCCCCTTTGTTATGCAGGAGCACATTGGGCAGCAGGGA
>DATJWB010000255.1:0-63237 GCA_035501495.1 Bryobacteraceae bacterium
GCCTCAGGAGCATGGCTGGTTTTACCACTGGCTGAATGTGGCGAGCGGAGAGCGCACCGGAGCATCCTTCGATACCGCCGCGATGCCGCCCTCCCGGACGCAAACTGGCGCGGCCGAAGAGCGAAATCTCGGTCAGCGACAGCACGTGGCTCTACGCCGGAGCACTCACCGCCACCCGGTATTTCCGCGAGGAGCCCGAGATCGCCCGGCTGGCCAAAAAGATATACGAGCGCGTGGACTATGGGTGGAGGCGCCATGGCGACCCGTACCTGCCGGCGCATGGCTGGATGCCGGAGACCGGGTTCCTGGAAGCGCGCTACGACAAGTATTGCCAGTTAGCCTTGATGTACCTGATGGGAATCGGCTCACCGACCCATCCCCTCCCGCCGGAATCGTGGTACGCCTGGGAGCGCACACCGAACCGCTATGGCGGCTGGAATACATCGGCACCTCGCTGCTGTGGACTTACCAGTATCCGTTCGGGTGGGCCGATTTTCGCGGGCGGCACGAGAAGCGCGCGCCGCACACCGACTGGTTCGCCAACGCGCAAACCGCCACGCGCGCCCACCGGATCTTCTGCCTGGACTTGAAGAAGGAGTTCCCGGGATATTACGAGGACATCTGGGGGATCACGAGTTCGGAGAGCAAGTCGGGATACAAAGCGTGGGGCGGACCGCCGCGCCGCGGCAGCATCGATGGCAGCGTGGTGCCCTGCGCCGCGGCGGGGTCGCTGATGCTGACGCCCGACATCGCGCTACCCGATGTGAAGGCCATGAAGCAGCGCTACGGCGACAAAATCTGGACGAAATACGGCTTCGCCGACGCGTTCAATCCGAATACCGGTTGGGTCTCGCCCGATCTGATCGGGATCGACGCCGGCATCACGCTGCTGAGCGCCGAGAATCTGCGCACGGGAAACGTCTGGAAGTGGTTCATGCAGAACCCCGAGATGGTCCGTGCCATGGAACTCGCCGGGCTCGAAAAATATTGCAGGGACGAGTGGCCACGCCCCATTCCATTCGGGACACAGTTTGAAATCTAAATCATTTGACTTACAATTGATTCTGAGGTTCCTTGGAATGAGACGAGCGATCCTGCTCCTGCTGCTTGTGGCTGTCGTCGTGGCGATCTGGTGGTTTGAGCGCCCGCGTTCCCAGATGTTGGTGCTGACCGGTACGGTGGATGGCAACGTGGTTGTGGTTGGCAGCAAGATCACCGGGCGCATCGCCCGTCTGGCGGTGGAGGACGGGCAGGCAGTGAAGGCCGGCGACCTGATTGCCGTGCTCGACCAGGACGAACTGCGCGCGGATCAGGGAGCGGCCGCCCACGCGATCGCGCAAGCGCGGGCCAACGCGCAGCAGTCGCAGGCCCAGACCGAGCTTCTGCAGAATACGCTGCCGGCCAAGGTCCGGCAGGCGGCGGCGCAGGTGGAGCAGATGCAGGCTCAATTGCAGCAGTCCCAGGCACAACTGGCGCTGTCGCAGGCCCAACTGCGCCAGTCCGAGGCGCAATGGGAGCAGACCAAGGCCGCGGTACTCAAGTCTCAGGACAACTTTAACCGCGTCCAGCCGCTGGTGAAGAGAGACATCAACCCGCCGCAGGATCTGGTCGCGGCACAAACCGATCTCGATTCCACCAAGGCCAGCGCACTGGCGGCGGAGGCCGGAGTTGAGGCCAACCGCCGCTCGGTGGGGGCGGCGCAAGCCGCGGTGGAGGCGGCCGGACGCTCGGTGGCGGCAGCCGAGGCCGCGCTGGCCGACGCACGGCAGCAGGAGCGGCAGGTCTCGGTACAAGAACGGCAGACCGATGCGCTGCGTCACGCCACCATGCAGGCCGAGGCGAATGCCGCAGCGGCCGAGGCGCGGCTCCAGCAGACCCAGATCTTCGCGCCTACCAGCGGCATCGTGACGCTGCGGGCGGCGCGCCAGGGAGAAGTCGTGAATCCGGCAGGTGCGATCGTGACTCTCTTCGACCTGAGTTCGACCTGGGTGGAAGCCGACGTTGAGGAGACCTACGCCGACCTGATCGCCATGGGACAGACGCTGCGCGTACGCCTGCCCTCGGGGACCGAGATCGAGGGTCCCGTGATTTACAAGGCGGTGGAGGCCGACTTCGCCACCCAACGCGATGTAAGCCGCGTGAAGCGTGACATCAAGACCGTGGCGATCCGGGTGCGCGTCCCCAATCCCGATGGCAGACTGGCGCTCGGCATGACAGCCTGGGTGATGCTTCCGGTGCCCGCCCTGCCGCCGCCTCCCCCCGTCAACACCGCGAAGGACTAGACCATGGAGCCGCAGGATCAAACCGCCAACGGTCTGGCGATCGAGGTCAAAGGCATCAGCAAGCGCTTCGGCAGCCTGTTGGCGGTGGACAACGTCACCTTTCAAGTGAAGAGCGGCGAGATTTTCGGCCTGCTTGGACCGAACGGTGCGGGCAAAAGCACCCTGATCCGCATGCTTACTACACTGGTGCCGCCGACCGGCGGCTCGGCGACTGTGGCCGGCCACGACATCATTCGCGACCCTACCGCGGTGCGCTCGCGCATTGGGGTGATTCCGCAAAATATGACCAGCGACCCCGAGCTCACCTGCGCCGAGAATATCGGGATTCACGCCCGGCTGTACGGGATCACCGGGGAGAGCCGCCGAAGGCGAACCGCGGAACTGCTGGAGGCCGTCAACCTCCAGGATCGCTCGGACGCCCTGGCCAGCACGCTATCCGGAGGAATGCGCCGGCGGCTGGAGATTGCGCGCGGCATGGTCCACGATCCGCAAATCCTGTTCCTGGACGAGCCCACAACCGGCCTCGACCCGGTCTCCCGCATGTCGGTTTGGGAGATGATCACGCACCTGCGGGTGCAGCAGGGCCGCACGCTCTTTCTGACCACGCATTACATGGACGAAGCCGACCGGCTGTGCGACCGGGTGGCGATTGTGGATCGCGGCCGCGTGGTGGCGCTGGATACGCCGGTGGCGCTGAAAGCCTCGGTGCCGGGGGCCAGCCGGATCGAAGTGCAGTTCCACCCCGATCTGCCGAACGGCGCACCGGATCTCGAACGCCTGCCGGCAGTGCAATCGGTCCGGTCCCTCGGCTCGGCCGCATATCGCATCTCGAGCGACCGCGGCCCAGCGTCGGCACAGGAACTGGTGGAGCTCGCGCGGGAACTCAAGCTCGAGCTGAGAAGCCTGTCGGTGCAATCCACCAGCCTGGACGACGTATTCCTGCACTACACCGGCCACGGGCTGGCGGAGATCGCGGAAACCGCGGCGCCGGCTGGTGAAGCCAAGAAAGGAGGCGCACGATGAACCGAGCTTTGGCCCTGGTGGAGCGCGACATGCGAAAGTTCCGGCGCAGCCCGGCGCTGCTGTTCGCGGCGCTGGTGCTGCCGCTGGTGCAGTTGATCATTCTGGGCAACGCCTTCGGCGGCAATATCAAGAATGTCGAACTGGGTGTCGTCAACCTGGACCACGGACCGCAATCGGTCACCGTCGTGGAACGTGTCCGGGCGGTGGGCGCCAATGCCCGAACCTTCCTGCCGACCGACTACGTCGACGAGGGGACCGCGGTCAGAGATCTGCGCAAAGGCGTGGTGGGCGGCGTCCTGATCATTCCCCAACATTACTCCCGTGACCTGCTGGAGCAGCACCGGCCGCACCTGGTGCTGGTCACCGACAATACCGATCGTTCCGTGGCGGGCGCGGTGGGCTCGCAGATGGCCGACCTGGTGGCCTCAATCAACGCGCCTCCGGTGGCGCCCCGCGAAACGCCGCAGGCCATCCTCGACGTGGTCGAAGTCTATCCGTACGTGGACTACATCAAGTATCTGCTGCCCGGCTCGGTGACGCTGGCCATTTTCGTTACGGCGATGATCGGCGGCGGCCTTTTGTTTATTGATGACAAATCGCGCGGGCTTCACGAAGGCTACATGGTGACGCCAATTACCAAGTGGGAGCTGATTCTGGGTTTCAATTTGTCGGGGGTGATTAAGGCCGTGTTGTCGGGGGGAACGGTTCTGGTGCTGGGGGCGGTGGTCGCGCAGGTCCCGGACTTCTTCCAGCCGGCGCGCCTTCTGAACATGGCCCTGATGGTGGTGCTGACCTCTGTGGCGCTGATCGGGATGATGTTTTTCATCATGGCGCGCATCAACGACCCGCTGGTGCCGCGGGCTATTTTCGGCGTGCTGAACACGTTGCTGTTTTTTCCGAGCGGCGCGGTTTATCCGGTGGCCGGGTTTCCGAAGTGGCTGCGGGTGATGTCGCAGGCCGACCCGTTTACCTACGCGGTCCACGGGTTCCGCACGCTGCTCCTGAAAGATGTCGGCATCACTGCCATCGGCACCGACGTCTTCGCGCTGACATTGACATCGGTGGTGGTTTTGGGCGGCGCCACGCTGCTCTTCCGGCGGACCCTGTAATCATGCGGAGAACCCTGGCCAAAAGCGCCGCGCCGAAGCTGATACCGGAGCCTGCCTCGCCCGGATTGTGGTACTGCAACTGGAAGATCTGGCTGGAGGCGCGGCGGCGCCTGGACCGCGTTCTGGCGCCCCTGGGCCTGCGATCGCGAGAATTCTGGCTGCTGGCCATCGCCGGCGAAGGCAATGTATCGCAGCACGAGATTGCCAGTCTGTGCGGCCTCGATCCCAGTTCGCTGGTGGCTGTTCTCGACAGCCTGGAGCGCCGGGGCTGGCTCCGACGGCAGCGCAATCCGCGGGACCGCCGCGTCCAATGGGTCCAGCGCACCCCGGCGGGCGATCGCTTGTTCACACGAGCATTGCCCCGCGCTCAGCGTGCGGAGGAGCAGCAGTTGGCGGTGCTCTCCGACAGCGATCAGCGCCGCCTGGTGGCGGCCATGCGGAAACTGGTGATGACTACGAAATGACCGGAGATACGATGAAACCTCTCACCGGCGTGTTCCTGGCCCTGATGGCCGGCCCGGGCAACGTTTTCGCGCAGCTGCCAACCGGCGGCAGTTCGGCCAGCACCCCGACTGCGGTCGTTCTGCCCGCCTCGGGCCGGAACAACCAGGGCGGCTCGGTCAAGGCCGCCGAACAGCCCGTGGCGGGCACCACCACCAGCGTCAATACGCTGAACCCGAGCGTACAGATTTCCGGGCCTTACAGCGGCAGCACACGCAGTACGGCGGCGATGCCGTTTTCGGGCAAGCTCTCTCTGAAGGAGGCGCTGGACCGAGGCCTGGCGTACAATTTGGGAGCCGTCGGGCTGACGCAAACCGTGCGTCAAAACGCAGCGCAAGCGACCATCGCCCGCAGTTCCCTGTTGCCGAACATCACCGGGAGCCTGAGTGAGACCGTCTCGCAAACCGATGTGGCCGCTTTCGGGTTCCGCGTCAGCTCGCCGTTCCCCGGCGTCCGCATTCCTTCGATTGTGGGCCCGTTCAACTACTACGCGCTGCAGGCCAACCTCAGCCAGACGGTGGCGAATCTGACCACGATCAACAACTACCGTTCCGCGCGCGCCACCGCGCGGGCCAGCCAGTACAGTCTTCAGGATGCCCGCGACCTGGTCACTCTCGCGGTGGGCGGCGCCTATCTGCAGGTCCTCGCCGCGCAAGCCCGCCTGGACGCCGCACAGGCCCAATTGGAGACTGCCAATACGGTATTCCGCCAATCTACCGAGCAACACGAACAGGGTGTTTTGGGGAGGCTCAATGTCGATCAGAACCAGGTGAGGGCGCTCACCCAACAGCAGCAGATGATCACCCTGCGCAACGACCTTGCCAAGCAGAAGATCAACCTGGCGCGGCTGGCCGGGCTGCCGCCCGACGCCGGCTACGAACTCACGGACCGCTTCCCGTTCAGCCCGGCGACGGTTCAGAACCTGAATGATGCCATAGCCGAAGCCGGACGGCAGCGTGCGGACCTGAAAGCCGCCCAGGCACAGGTGGAAGCCGCCGAGAAGGCCGTGTCGGCCGCTCGCGCCGAACGCCTTCCGTCTCTCTCGCTCAGCGGCTACTACCAGGTGATCGGCACCAACCCGGCGCAATCGCACGGGGCCTTCAACGTGGTGGGCACACTGAGCATTCCCGTCTGGCAAGGCGGGCGAGCCGCGGGCGACATTGCGCAGGCGGAAGCCGTGCTGGCGCAGCGCCGCGCGGAGTTGGACGACACACGCGGACAGATCGAAGCCGAGGTCCGCCAGGTCTATCTCGATCTGGAAGCTGCGGCCGGCCAGGTCGAGGTCGCACAGAAGAATCTGCAGGTTTCCCAGGAAGCCCTGGAGATGACGCGGGCCAGAATGGACGTCGGGGTGATCAATACGCTGGAGGTGGTGCGCGCGCAGGAGACGGTCGCCAGCGCGCAACTCGATCTGATCAACAGCGTGTTCGCCCACAATCTGGCAAAACTCAGCCTCGCCCGCGCGCTAGGCAATGCCCTCGGACAATTCCCCAGCCTGCTCAAATCGCAGCCTGCCCCGGTTCCATGACAGGTGCCGGACGCAGGACTACCGGCTTGACGCCGTCGGCACTCGAGCTTACTAACGGCGTGTCCACCAGTGTGGAATTCCCATCCGCGCTGCCGGTGGTGTCACAACCGAGCGTTCCCTTGACCTGGGTCACTGCGCCCGGCGTCCCGACGGAAATTGCCGCCGGCCAGGACCAATCCCTGCACGGCGAACTGAAGGAGCGACTTTTCCGATGCGGGGCTTCCGAACCGCTGTTCCCGCTATGCTAAAAAAACCAGCACTACGCGATTTTGGCCGTCAATCCTCAACATCTTGCGCGTCCGCCGCGCACACCCGATCCATATTGACAAGCCTCCGATTCCCATGCGAGGATCAGAACATCACTGGAAAAGGAGGTGGTCCAGAATAATGGGTAGTAACATACGACCGCGAGAGGTGGCCGACTGTTGAAGTCGAGCCTGTAATGTAGCCGATCCCGTCCAGTATCGGGATCACGTTCCTGTGGACCGGCTGCCTCAAGCGTCAGCTTAAGCCTCAGGTTTCATTCTTTGGCTACCTGCCCCCGTGGACTCATGGGAGTTCACGGGGGTTTGTGCGTTCTGGTATACTGAAATTCTCGAAAGGAATCCCCGTAACATAATGAAGGCCGGTATTCACCCCGCTTACAACGAAGTCCGTGTGATTTGCGCTTGCGGCCACACCTTCAAAACGCGTTCCACCCACAAGGGCGACATTCGTGTGGAAATCTGCTCGAACTGCCATCCGTTCTTCACGGGACGGCAGAAGCTCGTAGACACAGCCGGACGTATCGACCGCTTCGAAAAGAAGTACAAGGCGACTCGCGGCGACAAGGAAAAGAAGCCGCAGCCCGCGGCGTAAGCGGACTCCACCGAATTCACCGCAAACAGAAAAAGGGCCGTGTGTTTCCGGCCCTTTTTTCACGTCTGAAATCCCGGCTTTATTTGTGTTCGGGTTGATCGCGCTGCTGCATGCGGCGCCTGCGAGCCGCTTCATGCTCGGCCCGGACCTGGTCGTAGACCGGAATCTGATCGGGCCGCAGAATCGACTTGATTTTGGCCACCTGGTTCTCGTCGATTGCGTGGCCTTCCTCGTTCATTTTCTGGCGGATACGGTCATACTGGTCGCGTGTCTCGGCATAGACCTGTTTGATCTGCTCCAATTGCTGGTCGTCTGCCTTAACCCGGTCGCGCATCTCCGCCAGACGTTGCCGCAGAACCTCATCCGGACCGGCCTTTCTCGGGGGAACGCCCGGGTTAAAGGCAACGGTAGTATTCACGGTGTAGAGGCGGTACGCAAACGCACCCAGAACCGCCCCGCTGAAAAACACCAGAAACAGAGAAAGGAACGCCGACCATTTGGATTTGGGCATGGGTCCGCTCTAACGGCCCGGATCCGTCCGGTCGATGTGCACCGGTGCAACGATATCCGGGGTATCCAGCGGATTGGCTTCCGCCAGCGCCTCAACATACGATTGCGGCGAATAGGGGTTGGCGTTGGGCACGGACATGTAAACGCCCAAGGCAATCGTCAGGGCCAATGCCGCCGTCACGAAGGCGTTCGCCATACGGCCGAATGAAAACGTCACCTTTTGACGCGCTTCAATCTTGCGCCAGAGTTCCGGCATGAAGTTCGCGCTGGCCTCCGGTTCGGGGCACGCAGCGCGGTATGCCCGGAACAGGGCATCCAGTCTCTCTTCCTGATTGCCGTGCATCGAATCCATAATACCGCTACTCACCCGGTTTTGGCCGGGTGCCTCCCTTATCTCCTGCTCCAAAAGCTTTTAAAACCCGTTGCCTGGCCCGAAACAACCGAACCTTCAAAGCGTTCTCGTTGACCTTGTAGATCTTTTCCAGTTCCTTCAACGACAGACCTTCTACCTCCTTGAGCATCAATAAGATACGGTCCGCTTCCGAAACCGCCCCGAGGAGCGCATCGACGCTCTCCCGGATCTTCTTCTGATGCTGGTCGCTCTGTTCCGCCTTCCCGCCCGCCATGGCATCGGCCATGACCACCTGCTGCTCGGACAGGTCGGACATCCGGAACTCCTGACGCCGCCGCTGCTTCCGAAGATAATCGTAAGCTGCGTTTTGCGTCAGGCGATACAACCAAGGTTCAAAGACCTCCGGAGCCCGCAATTGGTCGAGTGAAAAATAAAGCCGCAAAAAGACTTCCTGCGCGACATCCTCGACATCTTCCGGGTGGGCGATCAATCGCGAGATCGTCCCCAGAATTCGCTTCCGATATGCCAGTACGACTTCGTTGAATGCCGCCCCGTCGCCCTTCTGGGCCCGCTTGATCAACTCGAAATCAACCAGCATGCGGCACCATGGCTAAGAGTGCCGGCATCCGGAAACCCTGATGACTCCGTCTGGATAGGCGTACCGGCCAGTAGACAGGTTACAAAGCTTTGATTGGGAAAGCAAAACCTGGTCCTGCCGGGCCGGAAGATGCGCTCCAATCCCGGATCCCCGATGGCTCTTCCGGGCCAGCGCCCTGGAATGCCGCGTCGTTGCACACATCACTAACCCCATTATTTCAGATGTAAATTCGGGTAGCTTCCCGATCCCTCCAGCAAAACCCCGCCCGAAACGGGCATGGTAGCCTGAAATCATGCAGTTCGCAGAGTCGATTTTTGCCACACGGTTCAACATCACCCGCCAGGACCTCGAAAATTACCTGGCCGACGCTCTCTCCCAAGGAGGGGATTACGCCGATCTGTACTTTGAGTACCTGCTCACCAGCTCCATTTCGATCGACGAGTCCATGGTAAAGAGCGCCGCCCAGGGTGTTTCCATGGGCGTGGGAGTAAGGGTGATTGTCGGCGAACGCACGGGTTACGCCTATAGCGATGACCTCTCGCCAGATAAGATCCGCAAGGCCGCCCACGTGGCCGCCCACATCGCTGCCGGCCCCAGCAAAGTCGATAAATTCGATCTGAATGAGGGTACTCGCCACAACCTCTACCCGGTACTGGTGGCCCCGACCGAAACGGCATTCGCCGAACGGGTGGAACTCGTGAAACGGGCCGACCGTGCCGCGCGTGCATACGACTCCCGCATCTTCCAAGTACAGGCCGCCTATGCCGACAACCTCCGTCATGTGCTGGTCGCCACCAGCGAGGGGGTGTTGACCCTTGACCGCCAGCCGCTCGCCCGTCTCAGCGTGTCCGCCCTCGCGCGCCAGAATGGCGGGATTCCCCAGCGCGGCCACGCCGGCGGCGGAGGAAGGGTGGAGTTGGGCTTCTTCCTGAACGAAAAACCCCCCGAGCACTTCGCCACCGAGGCCGCCCGCGAGGCCATCACCATGCTCGATGCCGTGGACGCTCCCGCCGGCGAAATGACGGTGGTCCTCGGCCCCGGTTGGCCGGGAATCCTTCTCCACGAAGCCGTCGGCCACGGTCTCGAGGCCGACTTCAACCGCAAGGGTGTCTCCGCCTTCAGCGGCCGCATTGGCCAGAAGGTCGCCAGCGAACTTTGTACCGTCATCGACGATGGCACCATCAACAGCCGCCGCGGCTCGCTCAATGTGGACGATGAAGGGCATCCCACCCAGCGCAACGTACTCATCGAAAAGGGCGTTCTCCGCGGCTACCTGCAGGACAAGCTGTCCAGCTCGCTGCTCGGCTCGGAATCCACCGGCAGCGGCCGCCGCGAAAGCTATGCCCACATCCCCATGCCCCGCATGACTAACACCTTCATGCTGGCCGGGGAAAGCGACCCTGCCGACATCATCCGCTCCGTACCCAAGGGCCTGTATTGCGTGAACTTCGGCGGCGGCCAGGTGGACATCACCAGCGGTAACTTCGTGTTCTCGGCCTCCGAGAGCTACCTCATCGAAGAGGGCAAACTCACCCGCCCGGTCCGCAATGCGACTTTGATCGGCAACGGTCCCGAGGCCCTCAAGTACGTCAGCATGGTTGGCAACGACCTCCGGCTCGACGAAGGCATCGGCGTGTGCGGGAAGGAAGGCCAGAGCGTCCCCGTGGGCGTGGGGATTCCGACTCTTAGGATCGATCGCATGACTGTCGGCGGCACGGCATAGGTGATTGCACTGCTATCATTGATGTATGGCCAGCATCACCATACGCCGGCTTGACGACGGATTAAAGGCGAGGCTCCGCATCCGCGCAGCACTCCATAACCGGTCGATGGAAGAGGAAGCCCGCGAGATTCTGAGGTGCGGTCTCGCCCTCCAGCCTCCCAAAAAGAACCTCGCGGAAGCAATCCGGGAACGGATGGCTCCGTTGGGTGGCGTCGAGCTCAAAATACCGCGCCGTCAGAAAATACGTCGTCCGCCGGATTTTAGCTAAGCTAGTGATCATCCTCGATACGAACGTCTTGTCCGAAACCATCCGGCCCGAGCCCGCAGATCCCGTCATGCGGTGGTTGGCCGCACAGGAACCGTCGGAGGTTCACGTCACAGCGATCACTCAGGCGGAAGTGCTTTACGGCATTGAAAGAATGCCCCTGGGAAAGCGGCGTACCGCTTTGGCGGCAACGGTCGAGGGCATCCTCGAGTTGGACTTTGAGGGACGCATTCTTCCGTTCGACGAAAAAGCCGCACACTTGTATGCATTGATTGTGGCTGGTCGTGAGGCCCTGGGCCATCCGATCTCACAATTCGATGCCATGATCGCCGCCATCGCCCGCACTTTTGGCGCGGCCATCGCCACCCGCAACACCCGCCACTTCGAGCATTGCGGCATCACGGTCATCAATCCCTGGTCCTCATTAGACTAAGAAGATGCCCGGCCTGCTTTTCGTGGTCGCCACGCCCATCGGAAATCTCGAAGACATCACCTATCGCGCCGTGCGCGTGCTCGGAGAGACCGACCTCATCGCTTGCGAGGACACCCGGCAGACCCGCAAGCTTCTCGATCATTACGGCATCCACAAGCCGACTATCAGCTACCACGAGCACAATGAATCCGAGCGAGCCGAAGACCTCGTCGCCCGCCTGGTTGCCGGCGCGTCCATCGCACTCGTCTCCGACGCCGGCACGCCGCTCGTGTCCGATCCTGGATACCGTCTCGTAAAGGCGGCGATCGAGGCCGGAATCGCTGTGCAGGCCATCCCTGGCCCTTCCGCGGCGCTCGCCGCGCTCGCCGCCTCGGGCCTGCCCACCGACTCCTTTCGTTTCGGCGGATTCCTTCCGTCCAAACCCGGGCAGCGCGCCAAAGCCCTGGAGGCTCTCGCCGGCGAGCAGGCCACCCTGATCTTCTACGAGGCACCCCATCGCATCCTGGAGACGCTTGACACCATCGACCGCGTGCTTGGCCCCAGGCCCGTCGTCGTAGCCCGCGAACTGACCAAGGTCCACGAGGAGTTTCTGCGAGGTACCGCGGCAGAAATCGGCGCGCAACTCGCGGCGCGCGACAGCGTCAAGGGTGAGATTACGCTGCTCATCGGAAAGGCGGTAGCGCCTGCGGTTGACGAGACGCCTCTCCATGAGGCCGTGCACGCCCTGATAGACTCGGGTATGCCGCGCATGGACGCGATCAAGCAAGTGGCCCACCGGCGCGGCCTTTCGAAACGGGAAGTCTATGATCAGTTGCTTCGGGAGAAGTAGGTGTATGGCACTGCTGATGGCATCCTCCGGACTCTGCGCCGCACAGAGCGATTGGGACCATTTGGTGGAGCGTACCCGCAAGGAGTTCGACGTTCCTGGTATTGCAGTCGCCGTCGTCAAGGACGGTCACGTGGTGTTGGCCAAGGGTTACGGTGTGCGGAAGCTCGGCGCCCCCGCCCCCGTCACCGCGCAGTCGCTATTTCGCATCGCCTCCAACACCAAGGCGTTCACCGTCGCGGCGCTCGCCATGCTGGTAGACGAAGGCAAGATCCGTTGGGACGATCGCGTGATCGACTACCTGCCCGGCTTCCAAATGTACGACCCCTATGTCACCCGCGAGTTGATGATTCGCGACCTGCTGTGTCATCGCAGCGGCCTGGGCCTGGGCGCGGGGGACCTGATGTTCTGGCCGTCCACCGACCTGACACGCGACCAGATCGTGCGCGGCATCCGCTTCCTCAAACCCGCCACCAGTTTCCGCAGCGGCTATGCGTACGACAACCTGCTCTACCTGGTGGCCGGACAGCTCATCGCCGCGGTGACCGGAAAATCCTGGGACGATTTCGTCAAAGAGCGCATCTTCATCCCGCTTGGCATGACGTCCACGAACGCCAGCACGCCCGAACTGCTGGCGTCCCCCGACATCACAAGCCCGCACGCGCGCGCCGATGGCAAGCTGGTCTCGATGCCGCAGGCCAATCACGACAACAATGCTCCCGCCGGTTCCATGAACTCCTCTGTGACCGACCTCACAAAATGGATCATGGTGCAACTGAACCACGGCGAGTTACCGGGCGGCGGCCGCCTCTTCAGCACGGCGCAATCCCGGGAAATGTGGTCTCCTCAGACCATCCTTCCCATTGCCGACCTTCCTCCCGGCGCTCCCGCGGTGCTCCAGGCGCTGCAGCCCAACTTCAACGCGTATGGCCTCGGATGGATGCTGCGCGACTACCGCGGCCGGAAGACCGTCTTTCACACCGGGTCGCTTGCCGGCTACGTGTCTCGCGTCACCATGGTGCCCGACCTGAAGCTCGGAGTTGTGGTGCTCACCAACCAGGAGGAGACCGGCGCCCACGCCGCCATCACCTGGACCATACTCGATCACTACCTCGGAGCGCCCGAGACCGATTGGGTGACCGCGTTCCACGAACTGGCCAAAGTCGAGCAGGCCCAAGGTGAAGCCGAGGTGAAAAAGGCGGCCGCGAAGCGCAATACGAATTCGCGCCCTTCGCTGCCGCCGGCGTCCTACGCCGGACGGTATCGCGACCCGTGGTACGGCGATGTCGTAGTCCAGGAGCATGGCGGAAAGCTCGCGATCTCGTTCGCCCACACCCACCAGCTTTCCGGAGACTTGGAGCACTGGCAGTACGACACGTTTGTGGCTCGCTGGCACGATCGCACCCTGGATGCCGACGCTTTCGTCACGTTCACGCTCGCGGCGGACGGCTCGATCGAAGCAGTCAAAATGGCGCCCGTTTCGCCACTGACCGACTTCAGCTTCGACTTTCAGGATCTGGCACTGCGGCCGGTAGCAGCAGGCACGCAGCCCCGATAAACACCAGCGCCATCGTCCTGATGCGCTACTCGGCTCGCAGGCTATCTAGTGGGATCGACCCGGGTCGCACGAGTGGCCGGCAGTGACGCGACTCCCCCAGCCGCAACCGTCCGGCGCGCCTGGCCGCCGGTGGCGCCAAGAGCCATACGGATGGCGATCTCTTTGACACTGTGGGAGAAGCCCCATGACACCACGCCGCAAAGACCAATCACCGCAAGGACATTCGCTCCTCGATGGAAAATCCTGTCCACTTACTCTGGTCTTCGCAAACCAAGTCTCCTTGACCAACAGAGGCAGGTCGTGCACCCAGTCATCCTTACTGACGCCGCCTGGATAGATGACGTGCGCGAGGTTGTCTTTGGTGTAAGCGAACACAAAGTTGGCGTGCGCCACTCCGTAGCCGCCTCCCTCCAATCCCGTTTTTCTGGCTGGGGGAACTCGTGCGGCCCGCTCGACCGACGCGATGGCCTCTTCCGTTCCGGTGAGGCCAATGAATCGGCGGGCGAAGAGGTCCAGCCAGCGGCGGACTGCGGCCGGCGAATCACGCGCGGGATCGGTGGTCACGAAGACGAGCTTGACTTGATTTCAGCGCCCGGGGCAAACCGGCGCCCGACGCATAAGCACTCGACGCTCCCCTGGATGCTGGCGGGTCTTGCGTCGGTAATTTCGGTCATCTCCTTAGCGCTCCTCTGGCGCGCCACACGGCCGGTGGATCGGCCTATGATGCGCTTCAGCATTGACTTGGGCCCCGTAGCACTTCGGGGAAGGTCAGAGAGCGGCGAATTCTACAACCCAGTGATCTCGCCTGACGGAACGCGTCTCGTCTTCTCCGCGAAGGCAGCGGATGGCAGTGAACAACTGGCAATGCGCCGCCTCGACCAGTCCATCGTCACAATGCTTGCAGGTACCGAAAGAGCGGTCGATCCCTTCTTTTCTCCGGACGGCCAGTGGATTGGATTCTTCGCGGGACAGAAGTTGAAGAAGATCCCACTACTGGGCGGCGGCGTCGTTACATTATGCGACGCCGGTGGCCCGGCACTTGGCGCTTCCTGGGGGGACAGCGCGATCATTGCCAGTCTGGATCGGTTCCATCTGTTCCGGGTGCCCGCGGCCGGAGGTGAAGCGCAGGTCCTCGGCAAGCCGGAGGAGCACGGGGAGCGGACCTGGCGTTGGCCGCAGGCTCTGCCCGGCGGTGAAAACGTTTTATTCACCGGCGCCGTGGCAGCTTCCGGCGGCGCATTGGATAGCGCCAACATCGAAGTACTCTCGGTCAAGTCGGGACGGGTCAAGGTGGTTCGGCACGGTGGCTTTTTTAGGCGCTACCTGCCAAGCTGCCACCTCATTTATATTCATGAAGGAACGCTCTACGGCGTACCGTTCGACCTCGCGCGTCTGGAGACACGCGGCGCGCCAGCAGCCTTGTTTGAAGATATCGATCGGACCAGCCGGCCTTCTTTTTCCAGGGCCGGAACGCTGCTCTACACCAGCGCGGCGGCAGGAGTGGCCCCCATTTCCTGGTTGGACAGTGCGGGAACGCCACAGCGGGTCGCCATCAACGAATCGCGGCAGGGGGAAACCCCGCGCCTTTCGCCGGATGGCAACCGCCTGGCGCTGGCAGTCGCGGGCGACCTCTTCGTTCACGACCTCCAGCGCGGCACCGTAAGCAGGCTGACGTCCGATTCCGCTCTGAACCGGCATCCTGTCTGGACGCCGGACGGACAACACATTATTTATGGTTCGGACGTTCCTACGAACGACGGCGAGTACCGCATCTGGTCGATCCGCGCCGATGGTTCAAGCCAGCCTGAGAAGCTGTTTGGTGAGAGAACTCCCCTGCAAGTGTTCTCGATCTCCCCCGATGGACATGCCTTGGCTTTTGTTCGGACCGGCCAGGATAAGGGGTTTGAGAGTTGGATCCTCCCGCTCAATTGGAACGATCCGGACCATCCGAAACCGGGGAATCCCGAGCCATTGGCGCGCGAATCACAGGCGATAACTCATCACCGTTGCGGGCGCAGCGCCCGGCTGGTCGTCCGCCAGCGTGAGCATGCGCCCGGCGAAGGCGTTTACCCCAAACATCGCGAAATAGTTTCCCGAAACGTTTTCCGCAAAGTACGTCTCTACGGGCTCGCTTGCCCGGCGCACTCCCAGCAGGGTTCCCGCCGCCTGAAATGCGGCCAGTTCTTCGAAACCAAGGGTGTGATCCCGGAACTGTTGGTAAAGTTCGTACGAGACGATGGAGAATTCGTGGAATTGGCTGAACCCGCCATAAACGCAGCAATGGGTCTCGTCTCCCAGCCGGTACAACTGGCCCGGATTCCAAACCGGCAGCGACTTCAGCAGCACCGCATGAACCAGCGTGAAGATCGACGTGGTGGCGCCGATGCCGAGGGCCAGCGTGACGGCCGCCGTGAAGGTGAATACGGGCGCCTTGCGCAACCCCCGTAGCGCGCGCCGCGTATCGTTCCAGAGGTGATCGAGCCACATCCACCGGCTCCCCTCGTAGAAGCGCTCTTCGGCGGCCGTAAGATTCCCCACGTTTCGGCAGGCCGCACGCCAAGCCTCGTCTTCGGTCAGTCCGGCGGCACGCAGACGATCCGCCTCCAATTGGAGGTGTGCCTGGATCTCGTCGGAGAAATCCGATAGTGGACGGCGGCGAAACATAAGCTATCCCTCCTCGGGAGAATCGGCGGCGGGCGCGAGCTTTTCGAGATCGAGAATACGCGCCATGGCAGTAGCAATCGTGCGCCAGCGCCCGCTCTCCTCCACCAGGTGTTTGCGGCCCTTGGGCGTCAGTGTGTAGAAGCGTGCCCGCCGATTATTGTTGGACACCCCCCAATTCCGCGCTGATCCATTTCTGCGCTTCCAGGCGCTGCAAGGCCGGATACAGCGCCCCATGGTCCACCAGCAGGACGTCCTCGGAGTTCGCCTGAATGGCGGTGGCGATGCCCTGTCCATGCTGCGGGCCAAAGACCAGGATGCGCAGGATCAGCAGGTCGAGCGTCCCTTGCAACAGGGCGACGCGTTCTCTTTCCTTGGCGGCGAAACATGGTCTTGGGTAAGATGCTAACCCAAGAGACGACCGCGGGGCGGGTTCGGTGTTAGGAGAATTATCGGCAAGACTTGCCGTCACCTGGTGAGCGTCAGAGTTCTGGTGCAAAACGCGTCGTTCGGCTTGATGCCGGAAAACACCAGCGTCAAACGAAGCCCGTCCGGCGAGATCCATTTGGCCGGCAGACGATATCCGTGCGTGTACGTGACATCCCACCGGCGATGCAGAGTGGTAGTCCACGGTCCCCACGGCTCCGGCGCATCGAACAGCCCCCAGCCGCCTGCGTGATCGTATCCCAGGGCCATCAGGTACCGCCGGATTCCCGGATCGTACACCACATCCACTCTCTGGCAGTTCGACGGATACGAAAAGACCGGGCCCGCGTGCGCTGCATCCTTTGTCCACACCGGTCCCTCCGCGCCCAGTCGCTCGAAGAACTGCCACGAGCCGCGCTCGCGGATGCGCTCCTTCGGTGCCCTCGCCAGCACCAGGCCGTTGTCACTCTCGTATGCCGAAGGTCCGTCCTGCGAATAGGTGTACACATACCCGTCACGAGCACCGGCGTAATTCCTTCCGAAATTCAGAAATGCCGGCGACCCGAAGCCGCTCTCCATCCTGAATCCCCACGTCCAGGTCTTCCCGTGATCGAGCGACCACAACAATTGCGAGTTCGCCACGTTGCGCACCCACAAATAGAGGACGCCATCCACCATCAGGATCCCGCTGGCCTTCGCGCTAGCCGCTCCATTGCCGGTGCGCTCCCCGTCTGATCGCAAGTTCGTGCCGCGGTAATCGTCCGCGCCGCCGGTGATCCGTGCGAATCCCATTCCCAGTTTCTTCTCCACAAACGGCTCGAACCCGAACCCGTCCCCATAGGAGGTGTACTGCGCGTCATCGTCGCCCCAGGTGATGGGCCAGTTGTCGCTATCGATGGCGGCGCGCCGGATCTCCTTCCCAAACACCGCCCCGCGGATCACGTAGCTCGGCGGGTACGGCGACCGCATCGTCACCGCTTCCATCAATGGTTTGATGACCAGGGAATAGACCGGCCCCCAGAATCCCGTTTTGGTATCGCCCAGCGCGTCTCCGTTCCGCACCACCACCAGGTCAAGACTCGGGATCGCCATGATGAACTGGTGCTGCGCCCCTGCGCCGGCAAACGCGTCGCGCGGAGCCGCCGGCCAGACACTGTCGGTGTTCGTGTACCACGCGAGCCCCGATCCCGGCGCGGGATCGGTCGCGCTTCGCGCCGGCCGCGGCATGCCCTGATCCGTCAGCGCCTTTCTCACCACCTCGCGGCCGATCAACTCGCGCCCGCCCCACTTCCCTCCCAGCATCATCAACTGCCCGACGCGCGCCGCTGCTCGCGCCGTAAAGGTGGCCCCTCCCCAGTTCGCGTAAAGCTTCAGGCCGTCCACTTCGTATGCGCGCCCATACCCGATGGACCACTGCTGCTCGAGCAGCCCCAGCGGATCGTACACGCGCTCCTTCAGCAGAGTGCGAATCTCCCCACCCTGCAAAGACGCAGTGATCGCGTACGAGAGTGCTGCCATACCCGGATTGCTGTAGGCATTCTGCGTCCCCGGCTCGAAGAGCACCGGAGCCTGCCGTACGGCGATGGAAAACGGGTCGGGCATGCGTCTCCAGAAATCGCCCTTCCAACCCTGCAGCCGATCGTGCGGCAGATCATCCTGCTCCGCATCTTCGATTCCCGAGGTGTGGGTCGCAAGCTGCCGGATGGTGATCTTCGATTTCAGAGGGTCGGCGCGCCAGCCCGCAATGTACTTCGACGCCAGGTCGTCCGGAGAGATGCGCCCATCGCTCATCGCTACCGCCAGCGACATGCCGCCCACCAGCGCCTTGGCCATGGAGGCCGTGCCGTGCGGCCGGTTGGCATCCCACCCCGGCGCGTACCATTCGAGCGCGATCCGCCCGCGCCGGATGAGGATCAGCCCGGTCGTCCCATGAGCGGCGAGATCGCTCCGCCAGGATTCGAGCTTTGCCGCATCGAGCCCTGCTTCGCCCGCCGGGATGTTCGCGAAGTCAATCGACTGCGCGCTCGCCAGGCTGGCGAACCCAGCCAGCAGCGCCGCCCGCAGCAACCCGCGATTCCCCGCCAGCCTGCCCATATCCGCAACCTAGCGCTTCCTGGCGCGGATCGTCACGTCGATATCTCCGTTTCGCGTGTTGGTGAACCGTAACGTGACGCAGCCCTTGTCGTCGAGGGTCACCACAGCCGGCACCGAGACGCTCACCAGCATCCAGCCATCGGGCAACGTGACATAGTTCAGCGGCCGGCCCAGGGTTCTCTTCCAAACCAGTTCCCCATTGTCGAGCGTGTATCCCACGGGATCCACGTACGACTCCTCCACGCGTATGCGCACGGTCTCGCCCTTTTCGACGGCCTTCGGCAGATCGCCCTGTACCACCACCGACTCCGGATCGGTGGGCGTGGGATAGTATCCGAGCGCATTGACCGCGCGCCCCGAGACCGTGTGGGTGTGGAGAGCCTCGCCCGTATCGAGGTTGAACATCCTGGCATCCGGCGAAACCGAACTGCCGGCGCGCACAAAACTGTGCACCGACTTCTGCCCTACGCGCGTCACCGTGAAATCGTGCGAGATGCGGAACGCATGAGTGGAAGGCGCCAGCAGCCAGTAGCGGATCTCGCGGTCCTGCTCGGCGCGATGGAATTGCCCGAACACGAGGGCGGGCAGCAGCGACAGCAACAGGAGCCGTTTCACGGCAGCCTCCTTGCGGTGATGCGGACCGGTAACTGGTCGTCGCGGTCGTTCAGAAAGCTCAGCCGGATGCGGCCGTCCGCATCCGTGGAAACGATCGCCGGCGAAGCGGAACCGGTCAGCTCGTAGCCTTTGGGCAGAATCACCACGTTGCGCTTGATGCCGAGCGGGCGGTCGAACACCAGGCCTGCGGCAGTCTCCTGATAGGAAGCGGCGTCAGTATACGTCTTGTAAATCCGGATGCGCGTCTCCGCTCCCTGGGGAACGGGTTTGAGCAGCTTCACGCGCAGAAACTGTGCATCGTCCCCTGTTCCGGCGTCCACGCCGCCCGCCGCCTTGGCGGTCTTCCCATCCACCACGGCGAATTCCAGCGGCTTTCCAGACGCGCGATCCACTACGCGCTCCTTCGACGCGGTAGAACCCGGCCGGATCGGATTGAAGAAGTACCCCGCGCCGGGCGTGGTTGCCGACACATCGTAGACGATGTCGAAAGAATGCGTCGCCGGCGCAAGCAGGTCGTACACCGTCATTTCGTCGGCCGCCCGGAGGACCGCGCCCGATAGAAACAGCATCAGCAGAATTCGAGACATTTGCTGTACTGTATCACCGCCCGCCGAATCGCGCGGCGCCGTTTCGCGGGTAAGCTACAGTAGAACGAACAAGGAGAGAACGTCCCCATGAACTGCCCCACTGCCGTCGCTCTAGTCTCCCTCGCAGCCGCGGCGCAAGCCCAGCAATCCAACCAGCCCGGCACCAAATGGAGCGACGATCAGCTCCGCCAGGCAGTCGAATTGGCGCGTGTCGGGCGCAAGCTCACGCCGAAATCCTGGCCCAACGGCGCGCGTGTCGCCGTCTGCCTGAGCTTTGACACCGACACCGAAGCGCCGCTCCTACGGGACGGAACTACGTCTCCCACCACTCTCTCCGCTTCCGACTTCGGAGCGGAGAGCGGCATCCATCGCATCGTGGACATGCTCGACCGCTACCAGGTGCCCGCCACCTTTTTCATGACGGGCGTGGATGCCATGCTTCATCCCGATATGCTCGCGGCCATCATGAAAAGCGGGCGCAACGAAGTGGGGGTCCATGGGTGGATCCACGAATTCCCGCCGCGGCTCGCCGAGGGCGAAGAAGAGCGGCTCCTCGACCGGGCGATCGATTATCTGACCAAGGCCACCGGTAAGCGCCCCGCCGGCTATCGTGCTCCTTCCTGGGCATTCAGCAACGTCACACTCGACCTGATCCGCAAGAAAGGCTTCCTCTACGACAGCAGCCTGCAGGCGCTCGACGAGCCTTACGAGATCCGCTCGCGCGGAGAGAACACCGGCCTTGTGGAACTTGCGATTGATTGGACGCTCACTGAGACTCCCTACCTCGGCCAGAACGGCCATATGCCGTCGCCGGAGTTGCTCTACCAGCTTTACAGGGGAGAGTTCGACGGAGCCTATCGCGAAGGCACCACCTTCATTCTCACGCTGCACCCTTACCTGAGCGGCCACCGTGCCCCCATGGAGCACCTCGAGGCGTTCGTGAAGTACATGAAATCGAAGCCCGGCGTCTGGTTCGCCACGTGCGCTCAAGTGGCCGAGTACGTGAAGAACGCCGCGGGAAAAAAGTGAGCGGCCCGGCGACAGGCAGGTGCCGGGCAGCTAGCCGTCAAACAACTGAGCGCCGCGCTCGAGAACGTTCCGGCGGATGAAGTCCGAGACCTCTTCTTCCAGGGCGGGTGAGACTCGCTCCCGGCCGGGATGCTCCGGCTCGGCGATCCCCGCAGCACCCTCGCGCGACGTTGTCGACGACTCTTCGTCAAACCGCATAACGGCCTCCCACCCGACATTCTAGCGCCAATAGAGGAGTTTGACATCCTGTTGGCTGTAATAGGCTTTTTCCAGGCCCATGGTATGCTTGACCAATGCAGAGCCAACTTGCCTATCTCACACTGTTGGCCGCCACGTTAGCGTGCCCTTCCTTTGCCGCCGATCCCTACCCCGTTGAATGGCAGAAGCTGCAACCCGAAATCCTGGAGCACTACTCCAATCTCATTCGCATCGACACCAGCAATCCGCCCGGCAATGAAACCAGTGCGGCCCAATACCTCAAGTCGGTGCTCGACCGCGAAGGCATTCCCTCCCAGATCTTCGAGCTCGAGCCCGGGCGCGGCAACCTGGTCGCGCGCCTCAAGGGCAACGGGTCCAAGAGGCCCATCGTGATCATGGGCCACCTGGACGTGGTCGGAGTGCAGAAGGAGAAGTGGACGGTCGATCCCTTCTCGGCGCTCCGCAAGGACGGCTACATCTACGGCCGCGGCTCCATCGACGACAAGGACAAAGTCACCAGCACCCTGATGACGCTGCTGCTGCTCAAGCGCCTCAAGGTGCCGCTCGACCGCGACGTGATCTTCGTCGCGGAGGCCGGCGAGGAAGGCGATTCGCGCCTCGGCATCGGCTTCCTGGTCAATCAGCATTGGGACGACATCGCCTGCGAATTTGCCATCACCGAGGGCGGCTCCGCCATGTCTCGCGACGGCAAGGTGCGTACCATCGAGATCGCTACCACCGAGAAAGTGCCGCGCGGGGTCCGCCTGGTGGCTCACGGCGCGGCTGGCCACGGCTCGCGCCCGCGTCTGGATAATGCGGTCGCACACCTCGCCACGGCTGTGGCCAAGGTCGCCGCCAATCAGCCGCCCATGCGCCTGAACGACACCACCCGCACGTATTTCGAGCGCCTCGCCACCGTCAGCACTCCGGAGCAGGCCGACCGCTACAATCACCTGACCGACCCGTCTCGCGCACCCGCCATCGAAGCCTACTTCGCGGAGCATGAACTGGGCCACTACTCCATCCTGAGGACCTCGGTCGTACCAACCATTCTCAAGGCCGGCTTCCGCTCCAACGTGATTCCCTCCGAGGCCGAAGCTACGCTCGATATCCGCGCCTTGCCCGACGAGAACATGCCGCGGTTTTACGAATGGCTGAAGAAGCTCATCAACGATCCTGCGGTGGAGGTCGTTTCGAACCGCGGGGGCGGGCGTGAGCCGGGCGCTCCGTCGCGCATCGATAGCGTGATGTTCCGCGCTTTCGAGGCCGCGCAGAAGACCATGTATCCGGGCGCAATCACGCTTCCGACCATGCTCACCGGCGCCACCGACAACGCCCAACTTCGCGCCAAGGGTGTGCAGGCCTACGGCTTCGGCCCCATCATCGACGAGAAGGAAGTCGCCGGCGGCGGCGGCGCCCACGGCGACGACGAGCGCCTCCGCGAATCTTCTCTCTACAGCGAGGTCGAATTCATCTGGCGCTCGGTCCTTCCCGTTGTCTCATCAGCACGGTGATGATGTGGCGCAGGACTCCTGCCTGCCGTGCCCCGAAGGCCCCCTCGAACTATCGGGACGCCTTTCGGGTGCGCCATGTCCGTGCGACACCAACGTTGGTAGCCGAAAAAACGGCGGCAGGCAAGAGTGCCCGCGCCACGCCGGCGGCGCAAGGGTTTTCGTGAATTCTTGTGGGCCGGCGGGCCCCATGGGTACAGGCAGGAGTGCCTGCGCCGCGTCCTTATTTGCCCTCGTGCTCCTACTCGCGGCCTGCTCGAAGCACAATCCCGAAGGCGCCCCCATGACTCCAAGGGACTCCCTCCAATCCATGCGCCTCAGCGAGGACTTTCACGTGGAGCTCTTTGCCGCCGAACCCGATGTCATGAGCCCGGTTGAAATGGCCTTCGACGAAGACGGTAAGGTCTACGTCGCGGAGATGCTCGATTATCCGAACGATCCGCCGCCCGGCAAGGCGCCCCGCTCGCGCATCCGCCTCCTCGTGAATCCAAGCGGCGATGGCAAAACCTGGCGCAGCACGATCTTCGCGGACAATCTGCTCGCCGTCAGCGGATTCATGCCCTGGAAGGGCGGCCTGATCGTCACCAGCGCCCCCGATATCCTGTACTTCAAAGACACCGACGGCGATGGCAAGGCCGACCTGCGCAAGGTGCTTTACACCGGCTTCCCAAAGGTGAACCAGGAAGCCCGCATCACCAATCCGCGCCTCGGCGTGGACAACTGGATCTACTGCTCCAACAACGGCTCCGACGGGCGCATCACCTCGCCCGATCATCCGGAGATGCCGCCGCTCCTGGTGCGCGGTGCGGACTTCCGCTTCGACCCGATCAGCGGCAAAGCCGAGGCCGCGTCCGGCGCGGCCCAGTTCGGCTCCACGCTCGACGAATTCGGCCGCCGGTTCATCACTCAAAACACCACGCACCTCCGCCACGTCGTGGTGCCCATGCGCTACCTCAACCGCGCGCCCTTGCTTGAAGTGCGCTCGCCGGCGCAGGACATTTCCGACCACGGCCGCCCCTCCAGCCCGATGTACCCTCTCACCGGTCCGCAGGAGTGGCGCAAGGAACGCACCGCCCTTCGCCAGCAGCGATACAACGAGAACAAGTCCAACATCGTCGAGCAGGTGGGAGGCTGGTTCACCGCTGCCTCCGGCAGCACCCTCTACGACGGCGATGCATTCCCGATCGAATACGACGGCACCGTGTTCACCGGCGATGTCAGCGGGAATCTCATCCATCGCGACATCCTCAAGCCCGACGGCGCGACCTTCGCCGCGCATCGCGCACGCGATGGCGTGGAGTTCCTGGCGTCCACCGACGTATGGTTCCGCCCCTGCAATTTCGCCAACGCGCCAGACGGTAATCTCTACGTAACCGACATCTACCGGCAGGTGATCGAGACGCCCGAATCCATTCCCGAGGAGATCCGCAAGAAAATCGATTTCTTCAACGGCGATACCCTTGGACGAATCTATCGTATTGTTCCCAATCACCCGCGGCGGCAGGGGGACCTGAAGCCGAACCTGGCATCTGCCAGCTCGGCTGCGCTCGTCAAGCAACTCGCCAATCCGAACGGCTGGAACCGCTGGACGGCGCATCGCCTGCTGCTCGAGCGGCAGGACCATTCCGTCGCCGCAGACCTGGAGACGGTGGCATCCACCTCTCCGATGCCGGAAGCGCGCTCGCACGCGCTGTGGCTGCTGCGCGCCTACGGTGTGTTGGATCCAGCGGATGTTTCGCGCGCCATGAAAGACGCCGATGGGCGAGTTCGCGAGCAGGCCCTTCAGCTCAGCGAGTTCCTTACCAGCGTGAAGCAACTGTACCCCGGGGTGGTTGCTTTGGCCGCCGACCCCGCCCCGCACGTCCGCTTCCAGGCTGCCCTTACGCTCGGCGAATGGAAACAGGTCAGTGTCCTTGCGGCCCTCGCAGACGTGGCACATCGCGATTCCGCCGACCCGTGGTTCCGCGTTGCTGTTCTCAGCTCGGTTGCGGACCGCGCCGCTCCGTTCTTCCAGATGCTGGCCGCCAGGGGCGAGACCTGGACAGATCCGCAAATGCTCGTCGAGACATCGGCCATGGTCGGCGGGCGGCAGAATCCCGCTGAACTGGAGGCGTGGTTTCGTGCGATCGGGAAGCTCGCCGAGCCGGAGAAGTATTTGGCCGGGCTGGCTCGCGGGCTCCGGCTGGTGGGCGCGCGCAACCTTCGCGTCCCTGCCGCTGAGCAACTCTTCTCGCGCCTGCTGGCTTCCGGTAGTCAGGCCGCGCAGAAGAGCGTCTGGGAAGCGTGCCGGTACTTCGAGCTTACCAGCCTCCTCGAACAGGCGCGCCGCGATGCCGCCGCGGACGGCCTTCCGGCGGAGGCTCGCGTTCGCGCCATACGGGCCCTTCGCGGCGGGCACTTCGCTACCGAAACACCGGTACTCGAAGAGATCCTCCGCTCGCACGCTCCCCCGGAGCTGGAGTCCGCGGCGGTGGATGCCCTGGCTGCGTTCGACGAGCCGGGCCCCGGCAAGATCATTCTGGACCACTGGCGCGACTATGGTCCGGCCGGACGGAAACGCGCGGTCGGCGCGCTGCTGGCACAGCGCTCCCGCATACCCATGCTGCTTCAGGCAGTGGAGGATGGCCGCGTGGAACGTTCCGCCCTGGATGCGGCCGCGCGCTCGCACCTCTTCGACGACGCCGACCCGGCCGTCGCGTCCCAGGCGCGCTCTCTCCTCGAAGCAGCCACCAGCGACCGCGCCAGGGTGGTCGCCGCCTACCACGATGCGGCCGCCATGGCGGGCGATCCAGCACGCGGCAGGAAACTGTTCGAGGATACCTGCGCCCGCTGCCACGAGCCGCGCCGACAGGGCGGAAGAATCGGCCCCGACCTGTCGGGCATCAACAACAAGACCCGCGAGGAACTGATCACGTCAATCCTGAATCCGAGCTACGCCATCGAGCCGCGGTTTGTGAACTACATCATCACCACCACGAATGGCCGCATGTACGACGGCATCATCGCCAACGAGACCGCCTGGTCGATCACTCTGCGCGGCGGGTCGGACGAAGGCGACGAAACGGTGCTCCGGAAGAACATTGCCACAATCCGCGCCTCTTCGGTATCGCTGATGCCCGACGGCCTGGAAGCGAACCTCGGCAAGCAAGGACTGGCCGACGTGATCGCCTACCTGCGAGGAGGCTTATAAGGCAGCGGCGCAGGCGACTCCCCACTGCTCTGCGCACCCCTAAATCTTCATCACCCGCTGCGCATTCAGCGAGAGCATCTTGCGAATTGCCTGGGCATCCGGCGCCAGCCGGCGAATCGCCGCCAACTGCTGCGAACCCGAGCAGCCCTCTCCCGTCCCGAAGTGATCACTGCAGTCGCTTCCGTAGATCAGCTTGTCCTGGTGCCGCTTGAGAAAATCGCGCGCATGGTCCTCATCGCGCAGCAGGGCATTCAGCCCCGAGCCTGCGGAGAGGTCGCCATACACGTTGGGATAGTCCGACAGCAGCCGGTCTGTAATGCCGCCGGGAGTCACCCTGCCCTTCGGGTACATCACCGCCTGCTCGTGATTCTTGTCGATATTGCCCCACCACGTCTGCGCGTGGCCGATGAAGTTCACCTTCGGAAACCTCTGCAGCATCTTGTAGAACCGTTCGATCCCCAGGTTGTAGGTCTCGTGCTGAAAATGCATCAGCACCGGGACGTCGTAGTGCGCGGCGATGCCGGCCACCAACTGCATGCCCGGCGAATCGCACGCCACCGCGAATTTCTGCTCGCCGATTCCGATCGCACCGGCATCCAGATACTTTTCGAGTACCTTCCGGGTCTCCGGTATGTCGGGCAGCTCATTAGCGAAGAACTTGTACTCGCCCGGAAAGCGCCGGCTGATGGCCACCGCCGTTTCGTTGCCTCCTACGCCGGCAGCCAGCCCCCCCGAAGACCCCGCGGGGAGCAGCACCGTTCTGGTGATTCCCATGGCGCGCTGGTGAGCGATCAGTTGTTCGTCGGTCCGTCCGCTGTAGCTCGTGTGCTGGTGGATGTCGATGACCGGATCCGCCCCGCGCACCAGCGATGCTCCGGCCAGCGCCAGCAGGGTCCGCCGTGATAGCACGTGCTCCCGTTGCATGCCCGCAAGAATATCACGTGCCGGACCGCGTTCCTATTACAATTCCTGCGTGCGGATCTCCCGCCGGACCCTGATCGCGTCAGCAGCCTTGCGGCCGCTTCTGGCACCAGCGGCCAAAAATCTCAAAATCGTCGTCGCCGGCGGCCATCCGGGCGATCCGGAATGCGGCTGCGCCGGGACCATCGCCCGCTACACCAGCCTTGGCCACCAGGTGGTGCTTCTCTGTCTGAATCGCGGCGAGGGTTTCTGCAGTGGTGCAAGCCTCGACCAGTGCGCGGCCATCCGCACCGCCGAGGCCGAGGCGGCTTGCCGCATCCTCGAGGCCCGCGCGGCGTTCGCCGGCCAGTATGACGGCCGCGCCGTCGTCGATGCACCGCATTACGAGGCTTTCGAGCGCATCCTGTCAGCCGAGAGTCCTGATGTGGTGTTTACCCAATGGCCGATCGACACTCATCGCGACCATCGAGCCATCGCTGCCCTGACCTTGGATGCCTGGCTAAAAGGCGGCAGGAAGTTTGCACTCTACTATTACGAGGTTGCCGGGGACACCATGATGTTCGCGCCCACGGAGTACGTCGATATCTCGTCTGTCGAGTCGCAGCGCCGCGGTGGCTGTTATGCGCATGCGTCCCAGCAGCCCGGCAAGTGGTACCTGAAACAGGTCGAGATCACGCTGCGACGGGGCGCCGCGAGCGGCGTTCCGCAGGCAGAGGCTTTCGCAAGGCATCCGGAGAGTCGGGCGGCCCTGCTGCCGTGATTGCCGCCCGCTACTGCGCTTTGGCGACCTCTACCGCGAACGCGTACGTGGGCCCGAGCATGTTGGACCGGAAGACCACCCACTTCTGATCCGGCGTGAAACTCACATTCGGTTCCAGGCGGTAGTCGTGCTTCGCCATATTCACCAGTTTCTCCGCGTGCAGAACCCCGGGGTTCACGAGGTTCTTGTCCTCAATCCCCCGGTTGACCGTCAGCTCCGGGCGAAACAGGTAAATCCACTGGCCGTTGCGGGCATGCGCCACCTGTCCGGGGTCTCCGCCATCGCCGCAGAACAGCGTCCCATCGCGAGTCACGTTAAAGTGAATCGACCATTCGTCGCGCTCGAGGTGGTACCACGTCCGCACTCCGGTCCCGACGTTATAGCCCGCAAGCCAGAACACTTCCCCGCGTGGAGTCTGCAAGTCGTACCAGATGGTCTTGCCATCGGCGCTCCAGAATTCGTGCCCGAAGATCTCCATCGCCATGGTGCGGGTGTGGACCTTGGTAGTGTGGCTGCCATCCGTGCGCATCGTCCAGATGCGCTCGACTTTGTGCCACGGTCCCTCATGGCAGAACATCAGCAGTGTGGGATCGGTGGGCGAGAACTCCAGGTGATTGAGCCAGTCAGTGCTCTTGTGAATAGTCTTCACTTCGCCGGTCTTCACGTTGATTGTGAACAGTCCCATGGGGATGTGCGCTGCCAGCCGCTCCTCCATCATCTGGCCTTTGTTCTGCGGCTGGAGCAATTGCTGCGGCTGCTGGCCGCCGGTGGTGTAGGGCGCCTGGCGGCTGCCTTCGGTGTACGTCCCCGCCAGCAGCGTCTCGTCCGCGTTGATTGTCGCAACCGTACCCTGGGGCGGCAGCGTGGCGATTTCGCGCGTCACGCCACTATCCACATCCGTCGAGCAGACCCGGTCGCCGCGCAGATAGTACACGTTCTGCGTCTTGTGGCCGGTGACGATAATCCGCAGCCGGCCCTTCACCACCTGCCGCGCCGCATGGGTCTCGAGGTTGAGCACCGAGATGCCTTCGGGAGTGGTGTAGACCATCTCCTTGCCGTCCGCCGTGTAGCCGTTCTGGTTGAAGTAGAGGCTGGCGCTTCCGGGCTCGTCGGTCAGCCGGACAATCCGGTGGCCGGTATCGGGGTCGATCCAACTCTTCGGCGGCTCGCCGGAATTCTGCGAACAGAGCGGGGCAGCCAAGACCGCGGCCGCCAGGGCGATTCGCATTGCGGATTTCTTCATAGGAACAGCGGCGCAATGTGCCGGTCGAAGAGGTTCGTCGTCACGTTCCGCGAGATCGATTCCTCGCAGGCACCCAGCATGTCGGTATATCGCTTGCCCATACCCGCCGCGATTTTATACCCCACGTGCAGCAGTTGGCGAACATGGGGGTTGAAGAGCGGATTCCGCTGGTCGTGACGCAGCGTGCCGGCATACTGCTCGGCGGTCCAGCCGCGGACTTCATCGGCAGAGGGCAGGCGGGCCGGGTCGATATCAATCACCGCGGCGTAGGGCGCGCACAAATCGTCCAGATGATCGAGCGCATCGGCATAAATCTGTTTCGCCATCGCGAGCCCCTCCGGCCCCGCCTCCGAAAGTCCAATCAATTCCTCGAGCCAGGTGGTCCCCGCGGTCTTCACGTGGACTCCCGCGTCGAATTTCCGCAACGACCGGCGAATCGGCGCGTAGATCGAAAATTTGTCGCTGCCCGAATGCACGCTCAGCTTCAGATTCCCGGGCAGTCCGTATCGCGCCACGGCGTGCGCGATCACCGCCAGGTCGGAGACGAACTCCGTCTCGAACTGCTCGAGGTTTCCTACGTAATCGACACCCTTGTTGAAGCGCCCCGTGAACTTGGGTGCGATGGTTTGAATGGGGACGCCTTCGTCCGCAATGGCGGCCAGGATCAGCAGCAGCTCAGACGGAGTCTGCGGACTGTCGGTCTCGTCCATCGACACTTCGGTGATGAAATGGCCGGGCTGTTTGCGCTCCGCGAGATGCCGGTGGATCCGTGCCGCTTCGCTCACCGCAAAGAGATACTTGTGGGCGGCGGCGCACGTCTGTTCGGCGGTAACGTTCAGAGGCTCCGCGATGCCTGGAATCTCGATCCGTCCCACCAGTTCCGGATGGCGGCGGACGAAGCTTTGGGCAGCACCGGCGGCGGGCGAATGGCCGATCGCATCGGCCACGTCGAGCGTAAAGAAATCCGAGGGGATCACGAAGCGCTCCACCGTGTCGAGGTTGATGTGGTCGGCGTCCACGTAGTAAGAGTGGGTCCAGCCCAATCGGGCTACTGCGGCATCGGCGGCGGCGCGGGTGCTGACCGGCTCCGAGCCGACAATCTTGTGTTCGCGGTTCGACTTGTTCCACACCGGCACGACCACCACTCCGGCTTTCGCCGCGCAGGCACACGCGGCCAGTTGCGGTTTGGCCTGATGCGCGAAACGATCGCCCACGCCCAGAGAGAATTTCTCCAGAACCATGCCGGTTGATTGATTGTTCACGAGATCTCCATACGCCGCAATCTGATGGCGGCAAGTTCACTTTAGGCGGTTTCCGCGAGTGCGGTCAAGGCGGAATTCGTGAAGCGAAGCTTTAGAAATATTAAAAAACCGGCCGGCGAGTTTCCAGCGACGCCGCTACAGGAAGAACGCGCGCACGATGAAGGTCGCGATTTCCTTCCGCGTCAGATTGTTGCCTGGACTGAAAGTGCTGCCGCTGGTGCCATTGGTGATTCGCAGCTCGCGCATCTTCTGAATGTAGATCGCATAGGGACCGTACGCCGGATCGCTGGCGGACACGTCCGAGAAGTAGGGAGTTGCGGGCGTAAAGACGCCGAAGTTGTCGCCGTACGGGCTCGCCAGCGGCAACCCCGAGAGGGTCGTCGGGAACACGTTGTTCATCTTCGCCCGGACCAGGAATACCGCCATCTGCGCGCGGGTCACAAAGGCATTGGGGCAGTAGCCGAACAAGGGATCGCTGGTGTTGGTGCCGCATCCCTTGGTGTAGCCGCGGCGGGCCATCACTTCGATGTAGCGCTGCAATTGCGCGGTGGTTACGCCCGCGATATTCAGGGGCGGTACGGCGCCCAGGAACGGGTTGTTGACGCCCTGCGCGACATCGGCGAAGGTGAAGGCCGGAATGCTGCCGTTGCAGTTGATGGATCCGCCGGTAGGATCGCCGCCGGTGGCGCACAGGTAATTGCTGACCTGCTGGTCGTCCATTTGCGCTCGCACCACCCAGTAGGCCATCTCCGCGCGGGTCACGGTCGCATCCGGTCCGAAATACGGGCAGCCCAGGGTGCCTGGCCCGGCGACGGGCGTGCTTCCGGACCCTGGAGGCTGCTGGACGGGGATCACACCGGTGTTGATCGAGCAGGGACCGGTGGCCGAAGGGACCGCCAGGCCGAGGTTCTTGGCGATCTGAATCCAGGTGAAGAAGGCACTGTCGGGCGAGCCGGCCGGCTGCACATCCTGGAAGTAGGTATTGTCGTTGCCGTATGGGTCGGTGGCCGGGAAACTCAGAGCGTAGTTGGCGATCGAAGTGCCCCACTGGCCCGGTCCGGGAATGGTGGAAAGGCGATTCTTTGCGAACTCGCCGTATAGCCACAGGCTGCCATCGTTGGGATCGGTGGAGGCGCCGCCGCGCTGGCCGAACGGAATGAGCGAACACTGCACGTCTTCCAGGTTCGTAACGAAATTCAAGGGTACGTTGCCCGTGGAGGTAAACGATGGAACCGAGACCAAGGCACCCGGGAGCGGATTCGCGGCCGGATTGCTTAGCGTCACCACACTGCCCGTCATGTTGACGATCGCCGTGCCAATAGGGAAGACAGAACCGGTGGGAAACAAGTTGAAGGTGAAGACAACGGGTATGCCGTTGTTGATCACCGCTCCGTTAGCCGGGTTGAAAACAGTTCCACTGCTGCCAAAGGAGGTGCACGCGACGGCGTTGTTTGTCGCCACCGTGCTGCCGTTCAGGACGCTGGGCGCGACCACAAAGGATCCCGGCGGGAAACAGGGGGTGGAATCGAACTGAACCGTCGTCGGCCCGGTGGCCGTCGCGGGGTTGTTCAGCTTGATCTGGAGACTGCCGTCCGAATTGATCGCGATGGCGGTGACCACGGTATTGGCCGCAATTCCCGTGCCCGTTACCGCTTCGCCGACGCCCACCTGCGACGTGTTCGCCACGTTGAGCACGTTGCCCCCCGTCACCGTGGAGGTGCTGACGTTAGCGCTCAGGCCGCCGTTGATGAGTTCTCCCAGTCCGATGTTGGCGGCCGAGGATACTTTGAATTGCAAGGTGGTGGCGGTGGTGAACGCCGTTGCGGAGACATTGCCGGCCGGGGAGGAGGAGGCGGGATCGGAAAAGCCGAGACTCTGCCCGATTGCCAGCCCGCTGGTGGAATTCACTCCGACCTGGTTCGATCCAGCCTGGATCAGGGTCGCCGTTACCGAGACGGGCGGCCGGTTGCGCGTAAACGTCGCGGTGGCGGGAGTGGTTGGGTTGAATGGCGCGCTCAGCGTAATCACGTTCCCGGAGATCGAAACAATGGTGGTCTGGGTGCCGGCCAGGAACATTCCGGCGCCAAGGCCGGTGGCGTCGTTCACCGTGATAGCGTTTCCGGTTTTCGAAAGGACCGACACCGTAATATCGATCAGCTCCAAGTCGCAAGGATAGCTGTTGAAGACGACTCCCCGGTACGGATCCAGATAGGGCAGCACCGTGTCGAATGCGTCGTCGCCGGGACGGAAATCCCACAGCGAGGGGAAGTTCTTGGAGAATGTGCCGAGCGTGTTGTTGCTCCCGCCCGTAGTCATTCCCACGAACAGCTTGTCGAGCACGGGCAAGGCGCCGGCGGTGCCAGAGAAGGGACCGGAATTGACGACATCCGCCGGAACGTCGAACATCGGCTGATAGAATCCAAAGCCGGGCGCGTTGGCGTCGGGGTCCGGGACGTTGGTGCCGTAATACCACCGGTATTCGAAAGCCAGGGCGGGGTTGGTCAGGCCGGTGCCGGTAATGCTGTAAGCGCCGCAGGCGGGCGCCGGGAGCGCCGTGGCGCAGGTTTTGATGATGTCGTAGAGGACGGTGCTCGAATCCAGGAACGTCTGAAAGTTGTCGGGCTGCGATTGTTGCGACGTCGTGACCGCGCGGGCGATGTACAGCAGGCCTTCCCGGAAGATGACCTGTTGCGGCCGGGAGTCGCCCACAAACAGCCGGCTGTTGGCGGTGGAGGTAACCGGAATGTTCAGCGGATTCGTGGTCTGCTGTTGTGCGCTGAATCCCTGCCCGACTACCGTTGGGTCCGCGAAGTCGGCCAAGGTTGACACGTTCCGCCGCAACGGCCCGAAGAACGGCAGGTCCGCGACGAGCGAATGTCCGCCCGGGACGCCCGAACCGCAGAACACCACGCTCGAGGCGCTTCCAAAGAGCGCCGTGGCCGGGCACGAAAACGCGATCGGTTGAATGTAGAAGATTGTCGAAATGCTGGCGGTTGGGGTAAAGGACGAGAAACCCAGATCCGGCTGGCTGGTGACTCCGGGGACTCCTTGCGGGATCAGGCCGCCGCCAAAATTATTGGTGATCTCCGAGCCGACCAGGTAGTCGATCGGCGTGATGACGCCGGCCACCGCGGTGTTGGTAAATGGAGCAACTTGCGCATCGTAACTTGCCAGGGCGCGTCCGCGAAGATTATCCGGCTCCCAGAAGATCGCCTTTAGCGCGTTGAGAAGTGCAGGTACCGGGGCGCAGGAAAGCACCACCGCTCCTCCGCCCGCGGGTTGCGGCCCCGCCGTCACTTCCACGGGATTGGCGGTGGCGCAACTGTTCGGAACGGCGTTCCCGCCCGTGCCCGCACCATACTGGAGGTCGCCCGCCGGGCTGACGCCGGGAACCGCAAACACACCCTGCGCGAAGGCAATCTGTTGGGTAATGGCCGTGAGAGTTCCGGTGGCGGTGTCGTCCGAAAGATTCACCGCCTGGCAGTCGATGGGAGTGTCGCTGGTACACCCGCCGGGACCGGGCTGGCTCAAGTTCAGGGCGGTCCCGTTGTACACCGCAATCTTGGCGACGGTGGTCACGCGGGTGCCCGCGTATGGACCTTGAAACTGACCCGGCGCGGATGGGAAGTTCCCCTCATTTCCGGAGAACGCCTGGTCGAGCACCGGCGCGGTCAGAATGATGTTGTCATTGTCGATTCCGAAGCGTGCGCTGGTGGGATAGTAGTTCGTGCAGGTCCGGCCGGTGCCGCCCGCGCCCACAGGAGTGGCGGGGTTCCCGTTGCGGGCGGGAATCGAGACCCACGTCAACGGCAACAGCGGACCGCCGTTCGGGCAGAAGGGCGTAGTGAGGAAAATGGCGGAACTGCCGCCGCTCGATACGGTATTGGGCGTTCCCACCGCCGAATTCGCCAGCGGGCTATTCAGAGGAAACGGCGCGGCCGGGTTGTTGATCAGACCGAGAGCGCTGGGCTGTTGAAACTGGTTGTACAGGAGGTTGATCGGAATCCGATAGAGAACCCAGTTGGCCGGATTCACTCCACCCGTCGAGGTGCCGCCCACGATCGGGGCAATCACCGGCGAAGTGAAGATCGGTGTCTGGCACACCGCGCCGCCGACGGTTGGCGCCGTGGGGCACTGCTGCAACTGTGCGAACCTCGAGACCAGCAGCACCCAGTTCGAGCGGTGCGCGGGCAGGTCCGTCACTGTAAACAAGACGATGAAGCGGCCCTGCAACTGGTCATAGCGGACCGAAGCGTTATCGATGACGCAGGTGGAGTTGCTGCCGGTTCCCGACGGACAAAGCGCGGCCGCACTGGTGTTGCCGCCCAGTACGGTCAGTCCCATCCACACGTCGAGGGGAGCGAACTCCGTAGGAGGGTTGTTGTACGGATTGGCAATCGTGGGAACCTGCCCGCTGGCGTTGGGATTCGGATACCGCGCGATGGTGCGGTTCACGACCGTGAGAATATCGTCCGGGCCCGCGGCAATCTGCGGATTGGGCGGCGCGGTGACGTAGGGCACCTGGGTGAAGTAGTTGCTGCCGGCGCCGCCAAGACCGATACCGTCCCAGTATTTGGAGTTTCCGTCGGTGGAAAGCGGGGCTCTCGCACCGGGTCCTGTACTCGCGCCGGCCGTGACGGTGCTCGTGGTAATGGTGCCATCGGAGTTCACCGCACTGACTTTGATGCCCGTCTGTGCGAACGCCACTCCGGCGGCCGCTACCAGGGCCGGAATGAACAGTCTCGACATTCCACTCTCCGCAATCATCAGCGCGCCGGCTCCTCGACACGGTTCCAATCAAATACGTTAAGCGGCTATATTTTAGCACCCGACTATAGGAATTCCTGGCCGAATTGCGGGAGGATAAACCTTAATTAGCAGTGAATTCAAATTGGGTGAGGAAAGAACGGAAATTCCGAAAGGAAATGCCGAGACCAAATGGCTGTGGGGCGGCCAATCCGGCCGCCCCACATTCTTAGAGCCCGGCAATACTGGCCGGTAGCACAACTTCGCGAAGCCGAGACTAGAAGACGAAGCGAATGCCAGCGTCGGCGCGGCGGGCGTTGGTGCCGTCGGGGAAGCCGGCGGAAGCGTTGCCCAGTCCCGGGGTCGTGGGCGCGCAAACCGTCGCCGTGGCGGACGCGCAGGGAGCGATCACAAAGTTCGGAGCAGCCGCCGTCCCTTTATTCGCCGCGGTGAAGCCCTGGCTGACCACACCCGTATTGCTAACGGTGTTCGTGAGGTTGAAGACCTCGAACAGCAGCGTCAGAGACATCTTCTCGCGAATCGGGAAATTCTTCGACAGGCGCGTGTCGAAGCGGGTGATCGGATCGATCCGCAGGGGGTTATTCGGCAGGAACGGAACCCGGGTGTCGCCGCCCAACCCGTCCAGGGTGGTGAACGGGAGCAGGTTGGTCACGTTGGTGGTGGAGGAGTAGCTGATCGACTCGAAAGCCGGCCGCCCGCTGGCCAAGGTGAGGAAGCCCGTCAACTCCCATCCGTTGACCACGTAGCGCGCGAACGCGCTGTTGCTGGAGGTGAACTTCGGACGCGCCACGAACGTGCCTACGAAACGATGCCGCTGATCGAGGTTGCCGTTGCCCTTGTCGAGGCTGTAAGCGCCATTGTAGAGGCCCATTGGGCCGCTGCTGAAGAAAATCGCATTACTGCCGGACTCCTGGTTCTCGTCCAATTCGTGCGACCAGGTGTAGGAGATGGTGCCCTGGAACGTGGCGCTGAAGCGACGGATCAATTGCACCACCAGGCCGTCGTACCACTGTTTGCCGCCGTTCTCCACCTCGTTGATATGACCGTAGCGCGTATCGATTCGGTTGCTGAGCAAGTAAACCGGCGTGCTGAAAACCTGGCCGGTGGGACTGTAGTTCGAATCGAGGATCGTGAAATTGTAGACCTGCGAGCTGAGCGGCCCGATGTTTATGTCGCGAACCGTGAACAGGTGCTTGCCGCGATTTTGCAGATACGAAACGGTCAGGCTCGTGCTCTTGTCGAGCGCGCGCTCCACCGCGACGTTCAACTGCTGGGTGTACGGGTTGCGCATGTTAGGCGCGGCAAACGTGATGGAACGGTTAGCCGCCAGGGCTCCAGCCGGACTGGCGAGTGTGTTCGGGAATACCGGCGCGCCGGCCGACGTTGGGTCGGAGATGCTCAGGCTCTGTGTATAGAGATCGTTCAGGGAGAAGAAATTGGCGATCATCGCCGAGATATAACGCGCATAGAAGAGGCCGTAGCCGGCGCGCAACACGGTCTTGTTGTCCAGAGAATACGCCAGCCCGATCCGGGGCGCGAAGTTATGCGGCGCCGAGGGGATGTGCCCGGTCTGCGGATAGTTCGGATTGGTGATGGGCGGCTGGGGCAGAACCGTGTATTCGTAACGCAGCCCGTAATTGGCCGTCAGCTTGGGCCCGATCTTCCAGGTATCCTGCGCATAGAATCCCAGGTCGGTGAGATAGGTGTCGATGATCGGATTGCCGAAGACCTGGACGTAGCTCGAGTAGTGGCTGGGACCCGCGGCCGGGTTGGTGAAATCCTCAGCGAAGGTGCTGACGTTGGAATAGGTGTAGCTCCCGAAACGGTTGCTGAGGCTGTTCGAAAAGTCTTCCGTGCGGGCTATATCGGCCCCGAATTTGAACGTATGGCCGCCCTTCACCCATGTGAGATTGTCCACGTATTGAAAGCGGTTCTCGCTGGGCAGGATGCGCGGCAGGATGTTGTAGCCCCCCAGGGTACCCACGCCGGCCACCGAGAGGCTGACGTTGCCGATCGGGTAGCCCGCCTGCAGAGTCGGGTCGAAATCGTCCGCCTGCCGGTCCTTGAACCACCCGAAGCGAAACTCGTTGACCACCGAACTACTCGGCACAAACGTCCAAGACATCTTGCCTATACGGTCGAATACCTTGTCGTCACCGTTGGTGCCGATGGCGGCGCCATTCGTCAAGGAAGCACCCGTCTGGATCCCGTTCGTGGAATTCCAGTGGAGGTAGTTCATGCTGGCACTGAAGGTATTCTTCTCATTCGGCCGGTAATCCAGTTTCAGGAAAACGAGCTCCTGGTCGCCGGTGCGCGGCACCAGGCCGAACAGCCGGGGCAACAGGGGGTTAATGGCAGAACACTGCGCCGGGGTGGCCGGAGCGCCGCATCCGATCCACGTCTGCGACGCCGCATTGACCGAGGAATTGATCACCGAACTGCTGATCGGGAAATGACGGTACTGCTCTTCGTTGTCGGCGAAGAAGAACAGCTTGTCCTTGACGATACGCCCGCCCACAGTGCCGCCGTAGATATGGCGCACTTCCGGCGGGTTGATCGCCGCAAACCGGTCGCGAGCGTTCAGCGTCCGATTGCGGAAGAACTCGAACGCCGTGCCGTGGAACTCGTTGGTCCCGCTCTTCGTGATGGTATTGACGACGCCGCCCGATGCCTTTCCGAACTCCGCCGAATAAGAAGACGAGAGAACCTGAAACTCCTGCACGGCGTCCTGCGAGAGCTGGGAACCGAGTCGCGTGCGGCCTGCGTTCTCGTTGTAATACTGGTCGGTGGTGTCGTTGCCGTCCACCAGGAACGAATTCCCTCCGGCCATGCCCCGGAACGTCACGAGTCCGAAATCCGCGTCCTTGGTGACCGCGGGTGTCAGCAGCACGAAGGAATCGACGCGCCGGCCGTTGATCGGCAGATCGTTGATCAGAAGGTTGCCCACAACTTGGGACGTTTCGGTTTTCACGTCGTCAACGGCCGGCGTGGCAGCCACCACTTCGACGGCTTGCGAAATCGCACCGACCGCGATGGGCACGCTGATGTCGGTGGTTTCACCGACGCGGACCACCAGGTTCTTGGCCTCGTAAGGCGCGAAGCCTTCCTTGGTGACCGAGACCGAATAGCCTTCGGCGGGCGTAAGAGCGGGAGCTGCAAAGATGCCGGCCTCCGTGGTGGTCAGTTCGCGCCTGAACCCCAACTGGGGATTCGCCACGACCACTTTCGCTCCCGGCACCGGAGAGTTCGTGGCGTCGCGGACCGTGCCGGAGATGCCTCCCAGTCCGGCCGTTGCCTGCCCCCAGGCTGCCAGGGCAAAGATCACTAACAGCAGCAGGACGCCGAAGCATCGGCTGATGCCGGAGATTCCAGGTAAACGACACGCCCACGCGGCGGCACGGACGGACGGCTTCAAAAGACGCACAGAAGGGGTGATCTTCGGACGCATGACTCTCCTCTGAATCTTGAAAGAATATCAGACCCACAATTGCGGCTAGACCAAGCCGCAATACGAGCATTGCCAACCATGGATAGAGCGATTGTATCTTAATTACAGCGCTTTGGGCGCTATTTCACCACATTGGAGTACTATTTTTGTGGTTGTAACAAAAGTTAGTGGAAGGCGGGGTCTTTCTTTATGAGAAAAACTCGCCTTCAGCCACGATTTGGGCCGGTCCGGTGAGGAAGGCGTCGCCGTCCAACCGCAGATGAATGGATCCGGCGGGCGTTAACACCCGCACGGGCGACTGCACCAATCCGCGAGCCACCGCAGCAGCCGCGGCGCCCGTAGACCCGGTGCCGGAACTCAAGGTTTCTCCCGCGCCCCGTTCATAGAAGCGCACGTCGATGGTGTGATCGTCCACGGGCCGCAGAAACGAGACGTTGGTTCGCTTGGGAAAGCGGGGATGGCGCTCGATCTCGGCCCCCATGGCGCGCCAGTCGAAGTCGAAATCCTCCACTGGCACGGCGCATTGCGGATTTCCAACCCACACCAGCGTCACGTCCCGCGGTCCGGACGAAAGCGCCAGTTGGACCCGCTCGTATGTGACCTCCGGCTTTCCCATGTTCATTTCGAATTCGAACACCAGGCTGCTGCGGTCCAACAGGCGCAGCGTTTTGATGCCCGCCCCGGTGCGGATGCGCACCACTCCCGCGGCATAGTTGTGCTTGATGAGCAGAGCCGCGGCGCAGCGAGTGCCGTTCCCGGAAATCTCCGCCGCGCTGCCGTCGGAATTGTAAAGCTGGATGGAGCCTTCGGCATGTGCGTCCACGGGCGGGCTTACCAGCATCCAGCCATCGGCGCCGACACCCGTATGACGGTCGCAGATGGCGCGCGCGAAGGCGGCCCGGTCGCCCGCGGGTGCGTCCTCTTCCCAGGTGAGCAGGAAGTCGTTGCTGGCGCCGTGTGCTTTCGTGAACGGAACTTTCACCGGGCGTCGGGCTCCACCAACACGGCGGTGCCGTAAGCCAGCACTTCGGTCACCCCGTTCATGATCTCGGTGGCGTCGTAGCGCGCGCCGATTACCGCGTTGGCGCCCAGTTCGTTGGCGTGCTGGAGCATGAGCTCGAAGGCGTCGCCGCGGGTCTGCTCGCAGAGTTTACTGAAGAGGGAGATGTTTCCCCCGACGATGGTCTGCAGCCCCGCCCCGATGGTTCCGACGATCGAGCGCGAGCGCACGATGATGCCTCGGACGACGCCGAGATTCCGCGTGATGCGCACACCCGGCAGCTCGAACGCGGTGGTGACGTTTTCATGAGTGACCATGAGTGACTCCTATACGCCGGTAGATCTCGATCACCGGCTCGTAATCTTCGACGATGGTTCTTTCGAGCCTGTAGCGAATGCCGTGCCGGGCGGCGCGGTTGACGGCGGTCTGCACCGGATCGCCGCCTTTGACCACGGCCCATTCCTGCCAGAGATAGAGCTCGGGCCGTTCCATCGTCGCTTGCCATAACAGGCCATTGCAGATGCTGAAGGTCTCGCGCAGGGGGATACCCATTTCCCGATAGATGCCGGCGAAATCGTCACCCTGCGATGTGATGATACCCGAACCGGGTACGTATTGGGGAGCCAGGTATTGAGCGGCTTCGTGAATGCCCGCGCGCCGGCCGATGGAATTGGCGCGCGATTCGGCCCAGGTGATCCAGCTCTCCGGATGCGGATTGGCAAGCCAGGGAGCGATCGCGGCGCCCACGAGAAGGATCGCGGCGCCTGGACGCAAGCGCGAGGGCAGCACGATCACGAGCGCGCCCGCGAACAGCGCCACGAGCGGCAACGTGTCGAGCCCATAGCGGGTGTTGTAGTAGGTGTGCGGCCAGAGATGCGGCATGAAGATGGGCACCACTCCCGCATGCATGCTCCAGATGACGAAGGCGCCGGGTATCGAGAGGAGCACCGCGGCACAGGCCAGCTGGCGTGCCGCGTCCCCGCCGGCGCGAATGCTTTTTACCGCCCAGGCGCCAAGCCCCGCGCATCCCAGCAGCGACAGCACCGGTCCCGCGCAGAGCTGAACCGCATTGCGGTAGTAATACCAGGCGACGTGCCAGTCGCCGCGGCCCGGGCAGGGGGCGTTCCCTTGGATCGCGCGTGCCGAGTAGGGGCTGTTGTACCAGTCGAAGAGGTCGCCGGTCTCGTACCAGCCGTGCAGGGACCAGTAAACCGGGCCGGCTACAGCCGCCACGCAGAACAGCAGAGTGATCGGGATGCGCCGCCATCCGCGGCCGGCATACAGGAACCAGCCGGCGGCGAACGGGATGAGCAGCCAGCCTTCGTATCGCGTAAGCGAGGCCGCGCAAGCGGAGATGCCCGCGCCCAGTGCCACCTGCCAGCTCTGGGACTCGCGGAACCGTATGCAGAAGTAAAGCAGCGCCATCAGGGTGGCAAAGAAGACCGCTTCCGTCATGGCCGTGGACTGCAGGTAAAGCAGGTTGGGATTGAGCGCCGCGCACCCGGTGGCGGCCGCGGCTGCCTCCGTGGATTCGAAGATCCGTCGCGCTGCCGCGAACAGGAATGCACCTCCGATGACGAAGCAGCCTGCCGGGGAAAACGAAGCCGCGAGACCGCTGTGCCACCAGGAGTCCACGTGAACGAACGGGAGCATCAGGACATGCGCGAGCGGCAGCCAGTAGGAGCCGAGCTGGTCGTAGCCGGGGGTTTGCGAGTCGAAGATTCGCCGCGCGATGTTGAGGTGCGCTTCGGCGTCGCCGTAGTAGAGCAGCCAGCCATGAGAATAGAAGAAACGGACCGCGCAGGCGCTCAAGATGGCGAGAGCGCCTGCGCAGGCAAGCATCGGGATGTCGCGAATCGGTTCGAAGCGGTTCAAAATCTCAGATTACGCCATAGCGCCGTGTCCGGAGGCGGCCGAAGGCTCCCACCAGCGACGCTTCTCGCTCGTGGTCCGATTGAATCGGAGCCGGGGCCGGAGAAGCCACTGAGTCAGACGATGGCTGCGACGGTGGTTACGGAAGGGCAGGCGCGCGGAAGCCGCATGGAGAAGCGGGCGCCCGTGTCTGAGTCCGCGAGCCCCAGGCCGCCGCCATAATCCAGCATGGTTTGCCGCGCCAGAGCAAGCCCCAGCCCCAGGCCTTCCCGCTTGCCGCTCGTGGCGAACGGCTGGAAGAGCTTCTGCCGAAGGTCCGCGGGCACGCCCGGGCCCGAATCGCTTACCTCAATCCAGCCGGTCCGATCGGATCCCCAGACCCGGATGGTGATCTCGCCCGCCCCACCCATAGCCTCGAGGGCGTTGGCGATCAGATTGACGAGCACGCGCTCCACGCGGGACCTTTCGCAGCGCACCGTGAATTCCCCTTCGATCACCTGGCGGATCCGCACCCCCTGCTCGGCTGCCCGCGCCTTTTGGGACTCCACGGCCGAGCTGACGAGATCGGTCGCGAGGCAAATCTCGCCGGCGCTGATTTTCGTGTGGGCCACTTGTCCGACTTCCGACAGCAGTTGCTCCATGCGGCGGGCAGCCTTATTGACGTGCGTGGCGGTCTCCCGCATCTGGCCGGGAGGAAGATCGAATTCCGCCAACACTTCCGATCCACCCACCACGGCCGAGAGCGGATTTCGCAGATCGTGGGCGATCGCAGCGGCAAGACGTCCGATTGCCAGGATCTGGGCGCTGCGGACCTGTTCATCGCGCGAAGCCTGAATCGCCACGGACATCTGATTGAAAGTCCGCGCGAGCACTCCCAATTCGTCTTGCGAATCCTCGGGGGCGCGCATGGCATAGTTGCCCCGGCCCACCTCCTGCGCCACCTGGTTCAAGACGCGCACGGGACGCACGATGCGACGCGCCAGCGCATAACTCAATGCCAAACCAGCGGTCATGGCGAGCAGCCAGGCGGCGACCATCTTGCGGCGAAGCAGGCTGATGCGGGCTTCCACTCCGTCGAAGGATCGGACTGCCCACAATTCCGCAAGAGCGCTGCCCTCTCCATCGCGGAGCATGGTGGAGCGAATGGCGAAGCGAGCGGGGCCGGCGGCGATCCGTGCCGCCATTTCCGGGCTCACGGTGGCCAGCACGGTGCGGCCGCCGGTGCGCAGCAGAAAATCGATTCCTCCCGTTCGCGCCTTCCAATCCTCAAGCGTCTCTTCGGTCAACGCGTGGGCCGCCACGAGGATGTTCAGCAGCCCTGGGCGATTGCCGGAGTCCACATACACGGGAGTCGCCAACACCTGCCAGATGGTTCCGTCCCATTGAGCGAAGGCGCGGCTTTGATGCGGGAAGCCGCGCCGTGCCGGTCCGAGCATGCTCGCTGGCAGCCGCCGGCCATCCTCCAGCTCTGGGGGAGCCGATCCTGCTACCAACGGAATGACGATGCCGTCCGGTCCGGCCACAGCGAACGCCGCGGAGTCTCCATTGGGGTGAACCGCCTCGGCCCTCGCCCAAAACTCCGACGCCGTATCGCGGATGGTGGCGGCATCTCGCGATCCGAACGCGGCACGGATGTCCGACATCGAAGCCAGGAGCGTGCTGGCGGTGGCGAGGTGCTCCGTCCTCGATTCGAGAAAAGCGTCCGCGGTCTTCAGGCTGGCTATCAGTTCCTGTTCGAGGCCGGAGTGCAGCGCCGCCGAGGCTTCGTACAGGAAAAGCCAGCCCGCCGCGGCAAACAAGAGGGTCACCGCAACGGCAGTCGCCAGGTAGATCTTCGAAAGGAGAGATCCCCGGACATTCATCGCCTGCCCCCGGGGTATTGATCGACGATGACCGCCGGGTAGTCCTTGCCGAACTTGTTCTTGTGAGGCGGTACGACGTATCCCGCCTCGGAGACCTCGAGGTCCGGCAAACTGAGGTCTTCGGGCCCGATTCTGATCTGGCGATCGAGCTTTTCCAGCGTCTCGGGCAGGGCACGCTCGTAGAAGACCTTCAAACGATACTCACCGGGCGGCAGGTCCGGGACGCGAAAGGCGCCTTGCGCGTTCGTGATCGCGAACCACGGGGTGTCCAGCACCACGATGACCGCGCTCATGGTGGGGTGAATGTTGCAGAAAACGCGCACCACACCCGGCCGATGGAACGTAATCTCGCGAGCCGAGCCGGGAGGATGCAGGCCCACGTCGAACATCTCGCCGTCGTAGTTCGAAAAGGCGTTGTGAAAGAAGGGATCCTGATTCGGGAAACGTACCTTCGACCCGATGCGCAGCGCCACGGCATGCGGCACAAATGTCTTGTGCAGGTGCGCCATCGATACCGTCTGGGGGGCGGTTTCGGGAGGCTTGGCGCCGATCGGTTCCAGCCATACGACCACTCCCGTGTGATCCTTGGCCCCGGACAGCTGTGCCCGCCCGGAGACCGTAGCGCCCTTGGCGGAGATACAGACCGCCGCCAACACGAGATTAAAAGAAATAACCCAACGCCAGATCATAACGGTTGATGCGCAGGATACCGGATTCGAGGTAGGTGGTGCGGATCTGCATAATCTCGGGCCCAAGAGCCAGGTTAGGCGCGAGGCGGAAGCGCAGGTTGGCGAGATAGGTGAGATTGCGCCCTATTCCGTTCGGCGCGAGATCGCGGTTAACGTCGTCATCCAGGCCGGCAATCCAATTCAGGTCGAGACGTCCGGTGGCATGCAAGGTCAATTGCGTCCAGCCGCCGCGGGTGCGCACCGGGAGCAGACGGCCGCCACGCAAAGTCAGCCCCTGATGCAGCGCGCCGATGCCCAGACCGGACAAGTCCTGACCGGTGAAGGCGAAGCCGGTCCAGTCGACGCGCGGCAGGAGCGGGATCAACCAATCCACGGAAGCCGCGTACGAACGCGCGTGCATGCCCGCCGCCAGCGATTCGCTCACGTGAAATCCGGGAGCGAGCTCGATACGCCGCCCGTTGCCGGAATCGCGGAAGAACGCAAAACGGCCTTGTAACGCGGGCCGCGACGGCGACAGCCTCACTCCGGTGGGCAGGCCGGCCAGGCTTTCGTTGGTCTGATAAACGCCCACGCGCGCCTCGAGCCCCATCGTATCGCTGAACCGGACGCGCTCCTCGTATCGCAACTGCGGCTGCCAGAGCCAGAGATTGCCGCTGTTGGCCAGCGCGGGGACGCCGAGTTGCGAAAGCGAATCGGGGTTGCGGGGCGAGAGGATCGGCTTATCGAGCGCGAACGTCAGGCTGCGGCTCGCCCAGTTCAGCCCGATGTCGGCGCGCTGAATCCGCGCCAGGTTGTTCTGCGAATTCAGGGTGCCGCCGAAGAAATCGAGGTGCAACTCGCCGGAGATTTGGGCGCCCAGGATGCCCTGCGACCCGGAGTACAGAAAACCGATCTCGGTGTTGCGGAAAGTCGCCCCGGAGGACTGCTGACCGGGTCCGGGCGTGGCTGCCAGCGGCAAATCCACCCCGCCAGTCTTGCCGGCGTAGAGATAGGAATTCATCAGCACGAGCCCGGAGATCTTGAGAGGGAAATGCCCGGCGGCTTCGACCTTGCCCGAGTCGAGATCCTGGACGCGCTGGTCGAGGATCGCGACTTTCTCCTCGATGTGTTCCGGTTGCGCCGCCTGCGATTCGGGCGATTTGGCAGAGCGCAGTTCGGTCACCTGGCGGCGGAGGTCGTCGATCATCTGCTGCAGCTTTTGACTCTCCTCTTGCAACCGGGTCAACTGCTGGAGAATCTGGTCGAGCTTCGCAGGATCGGCCGCCGGCTGTTGGGCATACGCGGGAGGGGCCAGGGTGGCGGCCATCACCAGGGCCAATCGAAAGGCCACGAGGCCTAAGCGGGATCCGCAGGCAAATCTGAAAGCAGGTGGGATTGCCTCCTCCACACCGTTCCGCCACCGGATAGGCACACTCACCTTTGGTGGGCAGGCACGAGTGCCCCCATGTTCTGGGCCACGCGTTTTCCGCAAGGCTATCCCTCCCAACCTGTTTAGCGGAAACCGGGGACAGATTTGGCGGGGAATTCCTGGCTCCGTATGGAATCCGACTCCTCGATCCGCAACGTGATGCTAATCGAAGACGATCCGGAGGTACGCGGCATCGTCAGGACTCTGCTCACGAGCGAAGGATTTCAAGTGGAGGAAGCCGCCGACGGCCGCAGCGCGTTGGAGCGCGTGTTCCTGACGAGGCCAGACTTGATCCTCGTAGACCTGCGGCTGCCCGGGCTCGACGGCGCCGAAATCTGCAAGCGGGTGCGCGCCGGCGGCCTGGACACGCCGATCATCGTCATCAGCGCGGCCAGGGAAGAGTTTGACCGTGTCCTGCTGCTCGAGTTGGGCGCCGACGATTTCCTGGTCAAACCGGTCGGAGCCAGGGAACTGCTGGCGGGGATCAAAGCCGTGCTGCGGCGCACTGCTCCGTCCACGCGCGGCTTCTGCAGCATCGAAGTCGATACCAGAAGACGCCTGGTGACGAACCGGGGGGTGGAGGTCCCACTGACGCCTGCCGAATACAATCTTCTGAATTATTTTCTGCGCAATCCCAATCGGGTGCTGACGCGCGAGATGATTCTCGAAAGTGTGTGGGGCTTCGAATCGGCGCCGACGGCCCGCACGGTGGATTCGCACGTGGTGAAGCTCAGGCAGAAACTCGAGCCCGACCCCAGTGTGCCGCGCTACTTCCTGACAGTTCACGGCACGGGATACCGTTTTGTGGAATAAGCGCCAATTCATCCGGTCGTCGGTGCCTGATAGTGCGATCGTACGCGACGCGCGGCGGCGCGGCCCACCACCCGCGCCAGTTGATCTTCCGAGGCTGCCCGCACCAGCTCGGAGCTGCCGAATTCCTTCAGCAGCTTCCGCACCGTCACCTTGCCGACGCCCTCGATCTGATCGAGCTCGGAGGTAAGCTGCCGGGCGTTGCGGCGCGAACGGTGGAACGTCACTGCGAAGCGATGCGCTTCGTCGCGGATCGACTGCACCAGGTGCAGGATCGGCGAGAAGCGATCGAGCACCACCGGCTCGTCCTCCTGGCCGTAGACGTAGATGATCTCTTCGCGCTTGGCGATCGAGGCGAGCGGCTGGTCCACGACGCCGATCGCTTCCAGCGCCTCGGCGGCGGCGTGCAACTGACCCAGCCCGCCATCGATCAGCACCAGCCCGGGCATCGGCGCCTTTTCTTCCTGCAGCCGCGAGTAACGGCGCGTCACCACCTCGCGCATGCTGGCAAAATCGTCGTTGCCGATCACCGTCCGGATGATGAACTTGCGGTAGTCGGACTTCTTCATCCGGCCGTCCTCCCACACCACCATGCTGGCCACCTTGTCGGTACCCTGTATGTGGGAGATGTCGAAGCACTCGATGCGCGCCGGCGCCGAAGGGAGATTCAGCGAGTCCTGCAAGGCCTCCTGAATGGCGTGCGACGAAGGCTTCAGGACGCGGAAGCGCGCGTCGAAGCTGTGCCTGGCGTTGGTCCCCACCAGGTCGAGCAGGGCTTTCTTCTGGCCGCGCTGCGGCGTGCGGATTTCCACCTTGTGCTTGCGCTTTTCGGTGAGCAGCTCCTCCAGCGTCTGGCGGTCTTCGAAGTCCACCGGCACATGGATCTCGTTGGGGATGTACTGCTGGTCGAGATAAAGCTGCTGCAGCAGCGACGAAAAGAACTCGGGCTCGTCGAACTCCACCTGGTCTTCCCAGAAGAACTCGCGCCGGTCCACGATCTGCCCGTTGCGGAGGTGAAAGAGATTGATGGCCACCAGCGGGGGCTCGGCGTAACAGGCAAAGATGTCCACGTCGTCGCCCTTGGCCGCGGCCATCTTCTGCCGCTCGTCCATTTCCTCCACGGTCGCGAGCAAGTCGCGCAGCGACGCGGCTTCCTCGAAGCGCATCGCCTCGGAAGCGAATTCCATGCGGGCTCGCAAGCCGCGCGCCAGGTCCGAATGCCGGCCTTCCAGAAACAGCCGGACGTCGCGCACCGCGCCGGCGTAGATATCGCCGGTGGTGAGTCCCTCGACGCAGGGACCCAGGCATCGGTGAATGTGATATTGCAGGCACGGTTTGGGGTGGAATCGCGTGAGATCGATCTTGCACGACGGCACCAGAAAATGCCGGTGGATGAAGTGCACCAGCCGGTGCGCGAGGTTGGCGGGAAAATACGGGCCGTAGTAAGTGGCGCCGTCCTTGCGCAGGCGGCGAGTGACGTAAACCCGCGGGTACTTCTCGTTGGTGAGCTTGACGTAGGGGTAGGTCTTGTCGTCGCGGAGCAGGATGTTGAAGCGCGGCTTGTACTGCTTGATCAGGTTGTTCTCCAGCGCCAACGCCTCTTTCTCGTTGTCCACCAGGATGTAATCGACGTCGCACGCCTCCGAGATCAGGGTGCCGGTCTTGACATCCGCCAGTTTGTCGTCGGAAAAGTAGCTGCGGACGCGATTGCGGAGGATTTTCGCCTTGCCCACGTAAATGACGCGCCCGCCGGCGTCCTTATACAGGTACACGCCGGGTTTCAGAGGAAGTTGCGAAACCTTTTCGCGGAGTTCCATTTGAGACGAGGCGGTACCTTTATTATAACGTCCGGGCGAACAGCGACTCGCTGCTCTGGGGCCTTATTCCGTCCGCAATGCCGAAATCGGATCGGTGCGCGTCGCCCTCCGCGCGGGGATCCAACAACCGGCGCCCGCGGCAATCGTCACCAGCCCGGCGGCGATCCACCCGGAGGCCGGATGGCCCGACTCGAGGCCCGCCAACACGTTTCGCAGGACGCGCCCCGCGATTGCCGCGCCCGCGAATCCCACCGCCAGGCCCACCGCAACGGTGCCGAAACCCTGCCGGAAAATCAATGCGAAAACGTCGCGGGGGGCCGCACCTACGGCCATGCGAATGCCGATCTCCTGCACGCGCCGCGACGTGGTATACGACAGGACGCCATAGACTCCCGCCGCGGCCATCGCCAGCGCGAGCAGACCCGTCACCGCGAGCAGCGTGAGAATAAAACGGCGTCCGGCCAGAGAGTCGGAAATGAGATCGCGCATGGTGGCGCTGAGCAGCACCGTTTGATTGGGATCGAGGGCCGCGATGGCGCGCCGGATGGCCTGCCCGGTCTCGCCCGCGGGCCGCGCCGTGCGCACCACCAGGAACTGCGCTTTCTGCATGGCCGCAGCGGCGAGATAGACGTTGCCGAGTTCGGGCTCGTCCAGAGCAATGTGATTGGCTCCCGCCACCACGCCGACTACCTGTTTCCAGTTGTTGGGATTCTCCGGAGTGCAATACACACAGATGCGCCGGCCAAGCGCGCTCGCATTCGGCCACAGGCGCCGTGCCACCAGCGTACTCACGATCGCCGGTCCGTCGTTTCCGTCCGCCTGCCGGAATTCCTCTTCGCCGAACCAGCGGCCTTCCACCAGCCGGATTCCCAGGGCTTGCAGATAGTCGCCTCCCACCACGTCGATCTCCGAGGTCAACGGCGGTTCCGGCGAAGCAAGACCCTTGCTGACAAATCCTCCGTGATTCTCTCCGCTGAACGGCAGGGCGTCCACCGTCCCGGCGCTCTCCACACCCGGAATCGCTCGCACAGCATCCAGAATGCGCTGGTAGAACAGTGAGCGCCGCTCCGGCTCGCGGTACCGCGCGGGAGCCGGCAGCACCACCGAAGCAAGCACACGGTCTGCCTGAAAGCCCGGGTCCGTCATCAGCAGCTTGACGAAGCTCCCCAACAACCGGCCGCCGGTGACCACCAGCACCATCGAGAGCGCCACTTCTGCCACCACCAGGACGAAACGCACCCGGTCACTTCCGCGGGCGGTGCCGCTGCGCGTCAGTCCTGTGACGCCGGCCTCTCCGAGGGACAATCGCAGCGCCGGCGCCATTCCGAACAGAATGCCATTGAGCACCGCCAGCGCCAGTGCAAATCCCAGGACTGCCATATCGGCGCGTCCGGAGGCAAGACGCGGAATGCTCACCGGTGCGATTGCCGGAAGCACCTTCCAAGCCCCGGCGGCAAGGACATAACCGCCCAGCCCGCCGAGCAGCGCGAGCAGACAGCTCTCAGTCAGCAGTTGGCGAATGATCCGCGCCAGCCGCGCCCCGAGCGCCAGCCGCACCGCGATTTCTCCCCGCCGCGCCACTCCACGCGCCAGCAGCAGGTTCGCGACATTGCCGCAGCCGATCAGCATAAACAAGACCGCCGCGCCCATCAGCAGCAGGAGGCTGTCCTGCGCACCTCCCAGAGATTCCTCGCGGAGGGAGTTCACGAGCAGTACTCGGTCGCGATTGGTCCCCGGGAATTCGCGCTCCAGACCGGCACTCAACGAGGCAAGTTCCTGTCGTGCCTGGCTCAACGAAACTCCTGGCCGGAGCCTCGCTACCGCATCATAGCCGGCAATGGGGTTTGACCCTCTGTGGAACGGCGTCGCCCAAAACTCGACGTAAGGAGCGGGCGTATGAACCGCCGCGCGCCGCATCGGGAAATTGAACTCCGGCGGCATCACACCGATTACCCGGACGGCATGGCCGTTCACCGTGACCGCGCCCCCTATCACCGCCGGGTCCGAGTGGAAGCGCCGCACCCACAGGCCATAGCTGAGGATCATCACCTCAGGCTGCCCCGGCCGATCCTCTTCGGGAGTGACGTTGCGTCCCAACATTGGAGAGACGCCCAGCACAGGAAACAGGCCGGCCTGCATCTGGACCCCGTACAACGCCTCGGGAATGGAATTGCCTTCGCCGGCGAGATCGAAGACCGCATTTCCGTATGCCAAGACCGGGCCGAGAGTCCGCGTCCTCCGGTTCAACTCGACCACGTCATTCCACACCACCCAGGCGCCTGACGACTGCTGCTGCACGCCCCGAAACTCGCTGCGCAACTGCACCAGGTCTTCGGGATGCGAGAAGGGCAGCGGGCGAATCAGAACGGCCCGGATCGCAGTGAAGACCACCGCCGTCGCACCCACGCTGAGGACGATCGAGATCAATGCGATCGCGGTCGGGACCGGAGAGCGCGCCAGGAGGCGCAGGGCGATTCGAGCATCCTGCCAGATGGACATCTGGCTTTCATTCTACGTGCAATGGCCGTTCTTTTTGGGAGTCAAGCAAACGCTCAAAGGTAGTGGCGCATATGGGTTCCGATCAACTACCAAAACGGCCCGACTCTGTAGACACTATCCTTCGCCAATGCCGCACCAACGAAGACCTCGCCTTTTGCTATACAATACTGGTCGGGGCGGGTTGTTAACTCCGCCAGAGGGAGCTGAAACGACAGAGCTATGTCGGATCGCGGTTTTTTGTTTCTTTTCAGTATCTTGATGATACTCGGTGGGCTCGGCGCGGCGGTCTGGCTCATCGTTACCGGGCAGGCGGGGACAGTGGATGGTCTCTTCCTGTTCCTGACCGCACTATTGACCGCCGTGGTTTTCGGGTTGTATGTGGTGTACGTGTTCCGTCGCGCCCTGGAGGCGGCCGCCGAAGCGGCCAAGCCGCAACCCAAAGCGGCAACGGCAGCGCCCGCCGCCAAATCCGCTCCCGCGCCCGTCGGACAACCCTGATTCCCGACTACAAGCAAGCACCAGCGCAATAACCAAAGTCTAGCGTGTCCCTGGAGAGCCAGGAGGCTATACTTCCAGCCATGGTCTGGATAGTGTCCGCAGTGGTCGCGGTGGTCGCACTGTGGATTTTCGTCAACGCTCCGAAACGGGCGGTCGTCGCATTGACTCACGCCGCCCTCCGCTGCCGCGAGCGAAAGGACTGGACAGGCGCCCGCAAGTTCTACGGCGAAGCCTACACACTGGCGGGAAAAATGAAGGAGCCGCTGAAGTCGAAGCTCCTCTGGCAGATTGAAATTCTGCGAGCCAGCCTGCTTCACCGCGAAGGCAGAATCCGCGAAGCCGAGGACCTGTTCCGGCAAGGCTTCTCGAAAGCGAATGCGGAGTCGCGGCCCGAGCATGTCCTCTTGTACCAGGGCTACTTGTGCTGGGGCGATCTCTGCACCGACGACGGGCGCTTCAGCGAGGCGGAGGTGCATTACCGGCAGGCGGTCACCGGAGACGAGCAAGCGGGCAACATCGCGAGCGTGATCTTCGATCTGCAGCGGCTGGCGGATGCGCTGATCCGGCAGGAGCGGCGAGGGGAGGCCGAGGAAATCATTCACCGGGCGATCACGCTGGAAACCAAGGTCGTCCACGCGCAGTTGCTGAGCCAGGGCAAGAATCCCGCCGAGCATCCCGTGATCTCGATGAGCCTGCCGGACCTGCACTTCTGCCGGGAGCAGTACGAAGACGCGCGGCGCCTGTATCGCGAAAAGGTGGCCTTCTGGGAGAAGCAGGTGACCCGGCCCGACAACGTGGACGTGGGCCACTTGCAGATGCGGCTGGCATTGTGCGAGGCCAAGACCGGCCATCGCGCCGAAGCCGTCGAGATGTTCACCCGCGCGGAGTCCACCTTCCAACGCGAGTGGGGCGAGAAGCATCCCAAGACTTCGGCGGCGCGGGCGGCGAAGGCCGCCCTCACTGACGAAGAAGTGCCGGTGCGCTGATTCGGCGCTGGCTCACCTGGGCGATGGCGCGGGCAATTGCGGCACGTGTCCCCGCTTATAGACAAGGATTGTCCGGCGGAATGTGAGAACAACCGTACCGTCCTGCTTGAAGCCGGTAGTTTTGATCTCGACCAGCCCCATATGCGGCCGCGATTTTGATTCGCGGGTGGTGAGCACCTCGGTCTGCGCGTAGATGGTGTCGCCTTCAAAGACCGGAGCAGGCATCCGGACTTCGTCCCAGCCCAGGTTCACCGCGTACTGCGAGACATCCGCTACCGATAATCCGGTTACCAGCGCCAGGGTGAATGTCGAATTCACCAGAGGCTGGCGAAACTCCGTCTGCGCGGCGTAGTGGCGATTGAAGTGGATGGGGTTCGGGTTCACGGTAAGCAGCGTAAACCAGGTGTTGTCGGCCGCGGTGACTGTGCGGCCAAGCGTGTGCCGGATCACCATCCCCACCACGAAGTCCTCATAGCAGCGGCCGCCCGAACGTGATTCCGTCATCTGCAGTATCTCCTGTTAAGGCCTTTCCATAACCACCCGGCAATGGGTTCGGATCCACTGCGCCCCTATCGCGCCCCGCCGATTCAGGCAATCAGTCCCAATCGCCTGCCCAGCCGATACCACAGGCTCGAACGAGTACGAGACAGGTGCTCCTCCAGGGTCTTCCTTTCCTGATCGACCCGTTGCGCCCACGCCGTTCGTTCCTGAATCTGCGCTTCGAGATCGCGAGCCCACGCGGTCCGCTCCCCGATCTCCGCGTTCATCCTGCTCTCCAGCGATTTCGTCCACTCCGTGCGCGACATCAATTCGGCGTGCAGACGCGCGTTCTCCTCCCGCAGGGGACGATACCATTCGCTCCAGTTCCGCTCGAGCAGCTCACAGATGAGTGCGCGGTTCGTTTCCGGCGCTCGCCGGCGAGCCGCAACCGGCAGCGACCATTTCTCCCGGTGAACGATCCCGAACTCCGGATAGTCCTCCGCATGGATGCGCACGTAGCCGAAGCCCGCATCCGCCAGCGCCGCGCGCAGTCCGGCCTCACTGAAGCAGCGCAGTTCCAGAGTGGACCCCCGTCCGCCGTGGAACACCAGGTCCGAAAAGAGCTGCAGTTGCCCATCCGCGGTTCGATTCACCAGCGCGGGCCCGCTACGCAGCACCACCGCCGCGAAATCTTCAAGCTCTGGAAAGTGCTCTCGTGTGGCGCCCTCGAGTTCGTACGGCACGGTCATCACCAACATGCCATCGGGACGCAACATGGCCGCCACCTTTTGAAATGCCCGCTCCACCGGCGGGCGGACGTGCTCGAACACCTCCGAGGCCAGCAGAAAATCGAGAGCTGCGGCTTCCTGCGGGCCCGGATCGGCGATATCGAGCACCGGGTCCCGGTGCAGATACGTGTTGCGGTACTGGAAGCGGTCCGCGAGAACAACCGCATATGGATCGCTGTCGCTCAAGCCAAGTCCGCGAATGCTCTTGAGCGCCGGCAGGCGGTGGAGGGAATACGCAACACCGAAGAGCTCCTGGCACAGCACGGCCATCAGCGACCGGTGCCGCATGGAGGCGCCGCAGCCCGCGCAGGGCGTACCTTCGCGCCCGGATTCCTCGACTCCCGAATTCGCCTTGCCGCAGATGTTGCAGGAGAAGTCCAAGACTCCACCATACAACGGGGCGTGGCGCGGGGTGTTCAGGCGTTCCCGCCGGCGGGCAGCTCAGGGCCCGGCGATAAGACTATTCCCACCTCAAAGCGGCCAGAGGGTCCACTTGCGTGGCGCGTTGCGCGGGCAGCCAACCGGAGAGCAGCGCGACAGCCGCAAGTAATGCGGCTACCGTGACGAACGTTGCAGGGTCTGTGGGCTTCACTTCGAACAGGAACTTTGCGAGGACGCGAGTGATGGCCAACGCACCGGCGACTCCAAGCGAGATGCCCACCGTCACCAGAAGCAGGCTTCGCCTCAAGACCATGCGCACGATGTCTCTCATCTCCGCGCCTAAGGCCATCCGAATACCGATTTCGCGCGTCCGTTCGGCCACCGCGCAGGCCAGAACGCCATACACACCGATCGCCGCTAAAAGAAGAGCGAGCATCGAGAAGATCGCAATCAGGCGGGTCTGAAACCGCGGCTCGGCGGTTCGGGCCGCCACGAGGTCGGTCATGGTGATGATCGATTGCGGCGGCTGATTCCGATCCATTTCCCGCAGAACGCCGCGCATGGCAGTCGCCATGGTCCCTGGTTGTGCGGCGGTGCGTATCGCGAAGGTCATGGTGCTGAGAAACATTGCCTTCTTCAACTGTTCGTAAGGTTGATAGATGGCCGGATGTACCTTCTCTGTGGGACCTCTTTGCCGCACGTCATCCACCACCCCGACAATCGTGAGCCAGTCCTCATTCCCTGGCTTGGGGTGGTCTTCCAGGGTAATGCGCTGTCCGAGGGCATCGCCATCTGGCCAGAAGGTTCGCGCCACACTCCGGCTGATGATCGCGACCCGCGGAGCGGTAGAGCTATCCTGGTCGCCAAAAGCTCTGCCGCTCAGCAACGGAATTCCCATCACTCGGAAGTATTCCGCACTCACGGCGGACTTATCCACCATATTGCTACGCGGCACTGGCCGCCCGTCATAGAGATAAAAGAGCCCCGTCATCGCGCCTTTGAAGGGAAGAAAGTTGACGGCGCCTGCCGCCAATACTCCAGGGAGGTTAGATAGCGTTTCCAGAGTGCGTGCGTGAAATGCCTGAATGCTGGCCGTCGTATTGTACAGGGATTCCGGAAGATCGACCGTCATGGTCAGAACGTTTTCCGCGTGAAAACCAGGATCCACCGCGCGCATCCGCAGAAAGCTCCTGAGCAGCAGGCCGGCGCCGGTGAGCAAAACCAGTGTCAAGGCAATTTCGGAGACCACCAGGACACTCCGCAAGCCTTCACCGCGGCCGGTTATGCCGCGCCCGGCCTGACTGAGGAAAGTGCGCAACTCCCGGCCCGTGGCCTGGATTGCCGGCGGCAGACCAAACAGAATTCCGGTGACCGCCCCAAGCACCAGAGCGAAACCGATCACCCTGGCATCCAGGTGGATCTCGGCGACCCGGGGAAGGATTCCGGCGGGCGCAAGTGCGAGCAGAGCGCGGACCCCAAGAATCGCCAACAACAATCCTGTCAGGGCGCCGCCGAGCGACAGCAGCGCACTCTCGGTCAGCAACTGTCGCACCAACCGGCTCCGCGCCGCCCCCAGCGCCGTGCGCACGGCCATCTCCTGGCGTCGCAGGGATCCCTTCATCAGCAGCAGATTGGCCACATTGGCGCACGCGATCAACAATACGAAGGCGACTGCTCCCATAAAGATGAGAAGCGATTTCCGAATCCGGCCGGCCAGCATATCCGGGAGCGGGAGAACCTCGGCGACCCATCTGTCCCTCGCGGCTGGGGCGCCGGCCGCCGCCATCATATGTTGCCAGGGTAACTGCGGGGCGAGGGCCTCCAGTTCCGCCTGCGCCTGCCGCTGAGTAACATCCGGCTGCAATCGCCCGATGGCGTACGGAAAAAACGAGTTCCCCGGCGCGTTACCCGCGACCGAGAGAGCCAACCACAATTGAGGGTCGCCCGGAAACGCGAACGCGAACCCTGCCGGCATGACGCCGATCACGCTATGCTTGATCCCGTCCAGCGTGATGGACTTTCCCAGGATGTCCGGATCCGCCGCAAAACGGCCGCGCCACAGTCCTTCGCTCAGCACGGCGACGCCTGGGGAGCCGCGTTCCTCTTCCTGGGCGGTGAACGTTCTGCCTATCAAGGGCCTTACACGCAGAACCGGAAAGAAACTAGAGGTGACGAGCCCCACCGGCAGCCGAACGGCGTCTCCCGCTCCGGTCATGGTGACCTCTCCCGCCGGGGCAAAAGCCGTGACGCTCTCAAAGGCCCGGGTCCGCCGCTGGAACTCGACATAGTCATAGTTAGACAGGACGCCGGGAAAAGGAAAAGTTTCCTGCTGGTAGGAGATCAGGAACAGCCGCTCCGGTTGGACAAGAGGCAGTGGGCGCAAAAGCACTCCGTTGACTACAGTGAAGACCGCGGTGTTGGCTCCAATGCCGAGCGCCATCGCCAGCACAGCCAATGCCGTAAACCCAGGAGACTTGCGCAGACTGCGGAGAGCGTAGAGGAGGTCCTGGCCGATCGTCTGGATCGTCACGAGGATATTCATTTCGTGCGCCTTTTCTTTCGCCGACGTCCAATTGCCGAAGCGGCGCCTGGCGTCCTGCCGGGCGGCTTCCTCAGTCATCCCGGCGTTGAGGTTGTCACGGACACGCGCGTCGATGTGAAACTGCAGTTCCTCATCGATTTCCCTGTTCAGATCCTCAACGCGCATGAGATTCGAGAGGCGATTGAACCAGCTCACATCAGCATCCTCTACCCATAGCCAGCTATAGGGAAAGCGTAGCCCACATTCCTCCGGGCGTCAAGCCAAAACGATGGGGATGTAAGGACGCTCTTTACGGTCGCGGCTCCGATTGGCGCCGCTCGAGCACAACGCGGGCCATCCGCAGATTGGCGGCGTCGATCATCCTGCCGTTCCAAGTGGCGGCGCCTCTGCCGGCAGCGGCAGCCTCTTCGTAAGCGCGCACCACCTGCTCGGCCTGCCTCACTTCTTCCTCGGTAGGACCGAACAGTGAGTTGACGGTAGCCAGTTGGCTCGGGTGGATGCACTGCTTGCCGTCGAAGCCCATGGCGCGGGCGATGCGGCACGAGCGCTCAAATCCCGAGGCATCCCGGTAGCCGGCGTACGGGCCGTCCATGCAGCGCAGCCCGTGGGCGCGCGCCGCTGCCACGATGGCATGCATGACGGCGTGCCACCGATGGCCGGGGTAGAGCTCGTCGTGCGCATCGAATTCGCCGATCGAGGATAAAGGCATGCGCATGGAGGCCGAATAATCGCCAGGCCCGAAGATCAGAGCCTCCAGGCGCGGGGACGACCGCGCGATCTCCCGCAGCCATACAAAGCCTGCGGCAGTCTCGATTTGTGCCTCGATCCCGATGGGTCTCGCAAAGCCACGGTGCATTTCGATCTGGGTAAGCAGTTTGTCGAGGAAGGCGACATCTTCGCACGAGCCGGCCTTAGGGAGCATGATCAGGTCCATCCGATCGCCGGCAGCCTCCACCACCTCGATCACATCGCGATAAGCAAAGGGCGTATCGAGCCCGTTTATGCGCAGCATGCGCCGGCGTCCCCCGAAATCCAGCTCTGTGAACGCGCGGATGGCATTGCCGCGGCTGGCGGGCTTCTCGTCCACCGGGACGGAGTCTTCCAGGTCGATGCAGACGGCATCGGCGGTACTGGCCGCGGCCTTCTGGATCATAGGCCAGCGGGCGGCCGGAACAAACAACATGCTGCGAGTCATGGGATGCCTCTCTCGGAATGGGGGAGACCATTATCCCATGCCGAGTTCGGCCAGGATCTCCGCGGTGTGCTCGCCCAGCGCCGGAACCGCGCCCATCCGCGGCGGTGCGTGCTCCAGATTGTGGGGCGGCAGCAGCGCGGGGATGACACCGCCCGGCGACTCCACGTTCACCCACCGCCCGCGCGCCGCAAGCTGCGGATGGCGCGCCACGTCTGGCACGTCGTTCACCGCGCCTGTAGGTACGCCGGCATGATCGAGCCGCGCCAAGGCCTCCGCCTGCGTGTGGCGTCCAAGGCACTCCTCGATTAGCCGCTCCAGTGCTTCGCGATTCCGCAACCGGTCCTCGTTGGCTTCGAAGCGGGGATCGGCCGCCAGTTCCGGCATATCCAACACATCGCGGCAGAGGCTCACCCATTCGCGCTGGTTCTGCACCGAGAAAATCACTGCGCCATCGGCGCACGCATACGCGCCGTAAGGCACGATCATGTTGTGCCGCACACCGGCGCGCGCGGGGATCTTGCCGGCGCCATGCCACGTATACAACGGCGGCATCATCCATTCCGCCAGGCACTCCAGCATCGAGATGTCGATCCGCTCTCCGCAACCGGTCCGGCCCCGGCCGATCAGGGCCGCGAGAATCGAAGAGTAGCCGTAGAGTCCGGACGCGATGTCGGCAATCGAGATCCCAACCTTGGCGGGAGCCTCGGCACTGCCTGTGAGGCTGATCACGCCCGCCTCCGCCTGCACCAGCATGTCATAGGCTTTCTTCTCGCGGTACGGGCCATCGGGGCCATAGCCCGAGATCCCGCACCAGATCAGCCGCGGAAGGCGATCGTGCACCGAATCGTAGCCAAAGCCCAGCCGCTCGATGGCCCCGGGAACGAGGTTGTGCACGAAGACATCGGAGCGGGCCAGGAGGCGCGAAAGAATGTCGAGATCGCGAGGCTGTTTGAGATCGAGCACGATGCTGCGTTTGCCACGGTTCAGCCAGGCGAAGTAGGCCGACACGCCATGTAGGACGCCATCGTAACCGCGGGCCATGTCGCCGCCATCGGGGCGTTCCACCTTGACCACATCGGCCCCCATGTCGGCAAGCTGGCGGGAGCAAAACGGCGCGGCAACAGCCTGTTCCAGTGCGACAACCCGGACCCCGGCCAGGGGAAGTGTGGGAGCCTGTTCCATGTGAGTTCTTCCGAGACGCCGAGCATAGCACTACCCGGCTTCCATTCAAAAACTCTTGAGATTCCACGGACCCTCGCCTATGTAATCAATGTACGAATCCATGCCTGCGATGCTTCGGGAAAAAGCGTATAGAACCACATGCTGCAGGGCCTAAACGTTGGTTTGAGTACCTCGCGGGATTTGCCCGGTGCGTTAACACGTTGTCGGAGTCCTGTGACCGCGCTAAGCTGAAATTCGGCGATCTTTCTCTCCCAGTTGAGTTCCCCCTGTTGGCCGCGACAACACCAAAGGAGGCAAATTTCATGGCGTATGACGATCATGAGGAATCGGTGTCCGCCTTGCTGGTGGGCGCGTATGAAAGGGATCGGCAACTGCTGCACGAAATCTTTCGTAATCCGGGATGGAAGCTGTTTGAGGCGGCCAGCCGGAGGCGCGCTTTACGGTATCTCGACCGCTATCCGATTCAGGTGGTAATTGCGCAGGCGGAGGTGCCGGAATGGGGATGGCGCCGGGTGCTGCGAGATCTTCGGGACCGGGATCGGCCACCCCAATTGATCGTGACTTCCCGGAATGCCGACGACCGGCTGTGGGCCGAGGCGCTGAATCTAGGGGCGTTCGACGTGCTGGCGGAACCCTTCGAGCGCCACGAAGTAGAGAGAGCCGTAGAGTCCGCCCGCAGACACATCGAAGTGCGGAAGAGAAGCCCCGAGCGAGCCACCACACGGCCGGGCGTTTTGTCCGGCGCGGCTTGATGTTGCGCCTCGAAAAGTTGGCATGAGTGCCGAGACAGCGGCCTCGATAACCTGCAGGCCGAACCTCGCGGCAACCAAATAGCACCGCCGGTGGGCCCGCGCCACACGGGGGCGAGTTGCCGGCGCACGATACAATATCTTCTGTGAACCCTTACGCGACCCAGCTTGGCAATCGTGATGCCCGCGAAGTCATCGCGGAAACTCCGAAGAGGTTGGCGGCCCTCGCGCAGCGACTGGGACCACCCGGCCTGGAGCGAAGTCTGGCGCCCGGCAAGTGGCCGGCGCGTGCGATCCTCTGTCATCTTGCGGATTGTGAAGCCGTGTTTGCATTCCGCCTGCGGCAGGCTCTAGCCGAACCGTACCATGTGATTCAGCCGTTCGACCAGGATGCCTGGGCTACCCGTTACAGTACGGCCGACGCGCAGACTGCCCTGGCGGTCTTCTCAGCGGTGCGCCAGTGGAATCTGGCCCTGCTGGAGACCGTAACTCCGGAGGAATTTGCGAAGACTCTGAACCACCCGGAACGCGGAGATATGACCTTTCAGACCGTCATCGATACCATGGGCGGTCACGACCTGAATCATCTGCAGCAACTCGAAACCATTGCGTCGCAGGCAGCCTCCTGATTGCCGTGATGACTATGCCCGCCATGGCCGTCGATCGCGACGGCATTGCTCGCGTCTACCAGGCGATCCGCCCGCATATCCGCCGAACGCCTGTAGTAGAGGCGAACGGCGCGGATTTCGGCTTGTCGGGGGTCCGGCTGGTCCTGAAGCTCGAACTTCTGCAGCACGCCGGCTCGTTCAAGAGTCGCGGAGCCTTCACCAATCTGCTGTTGCGCGACATTCCCCCCGCGGGCGTGGTGGCGGCATCGGGCGGCAACCACGGAGCGGCGGTGGCCTTCGCCGCCATGAAACTCGGAAAGCCGGCCCGGATTTTTGTACCGAAGGTCTGCTCGCCAGCGAAGATCGATAGGATTCGAGGATACGGCGCTGACCTGGTGGTCACGGGCGACCGCTACGACGATGCGCTGGCAGCCAGCCGCGCGTGGGCCGCCGAGTCCGGGGCGCTGGCAATTCACGCTTACGAACAGATCGAGACGCTCCTCGGGCAAGGCACAGTGGGGCTGGAGTTCGAGGAGCAGGATCCGGGGCTGGATGTGCTGCTGGTCGCGGTGGGCGGCGGCGGACTCATTGGCGGGATCGCCGCCTGGTACGGCGGACGAACGCGGATCGTCGGCGTGGAACCGGAAGCCGCCCCCACCCTTACGAAGGCTCTCGCCGCCGGCCACCCGGTGGATGCCGAGGCAGGAGGGATTGCGGCCGATTCCCTGGCTCCCAAGCGCGTGGGCGAACTGATGTTCCCAATCGCCAAGGCGTATGTCAACCAGGTGCTGCTGGTTCCTGACGAGGGAATCCGCAATGCCCAGCGGGCCCTCTGGGACGGATTACGGGTGGTAGCCGAACCGGGGGGCGCCGCAGCCCTGGCGGCGCTGCTCTGCGGGCGTTACCGCGCGAAGGCCGGAGAACGAGTCGGCGTGCTGGTGTGCGGAGGAAATACCACCGCGGTGGATTTCAGCGCGTGACGGACAAAAAAAGAACGCTTGTGAACCTATCCGGAGGTGTGGTCGGATACAATAAGACATCCTCCCCCGAGATGAATTTTACAACTCGAGGGGTGGTATGCAAAAACGAACCTATATACCGCTGTTGCTCGCAGCAGCTCTTTTGACGTTCCTTCCCGCCCGGACCGGTAAAGTCCTGGCGCAATCCGCGATCTGCGGAACTTTCAGCGACGTTCCTTCTTCGAGCGTTTATTGTCCGTTCATTCTCGAAGCTTTCATCACCAACATCACCCAAGGCACCAGCGCGACTACCTTCAATCCGAACGATAACGTGAACCGGAACCAGGCGGCCACGTTCTTAACGCGCACCATGGACGGGACGCTCCACCGCGCCAGCATTCGATCCGCCATCGGCAAGAGCTGGTCTCCGACTTCCAGCAACGGGAGTGTCATTACCGACGTGGGAGGAAGAATCACCGACATCGTCACCGACGGCACCTACCTCTGGATCGCGCGGGCCGACAGCAAGGTGCTGAAGGTCGGTGCCGCCGATCGCCGCTCGCTCGAGACCTGGACGATCCCATCCAATGCTCCCCAGAAGCTCGGCGTATTCGCGGGCCTGGTCTGGATTGCCGACGATCAGGGCAACCTCTACAACTTCAATCCGACCGGTACCGCCGGCGCCGCCAGCCCGGTCCTGACGAATTTTGGAATTCCCCCGGGCCCGCCCACCCTTGCCTTCGACGGTTCCAATGTCTGGTGGGCCAGCGCCAACGGCACCAAGATCGCCATCTATCCGGTGGCCAGTCCCGGGAATTTCACCTTCAGTCTGGGGACCAACGTCAACATAGACGGGATGGTGTTCGACGGCACGAACATGTGGGTGCTGACTTCGGACTCGCGTCTTTCGAAGCTGAATATCCCGAGCAGCACCGGCGCCGTTCCTACCGTGGTGGAAACGGTCACGATACCGGGCGTGGTCAACGATTGCCGCATGCTCTACGACGGCGGCAACATCTGGGTCCCCATCGGCACCACCGGAACCCTCTACGTGATACGGCCGTCGCCGGGCGCGGGAGTCGCCAGTTTAATTGTCAAGAACGAGGCCATACCCGACGTTGCCTATCCCTATGTCGCCGCGTTCGACACCGAGAATGTCATGATCGCGGGGCTGAACAACGGCTCTGTGGCTCTCTACAAGGCCACCAGCCTGACGCACATCCGGACGGTGGGCTCGCCCGCGACCGGAGTGCGGGGCCTTGCCAGCGATGGCCGCACTTTCAATCTCGGCGACACCAACCTGACGAAGTTTTATCAATTCTGAGGTTGAGCCGCAGACCGAAGCCCGTGCCGCCGAGCATCCGAAATACGCCACCAGAGCGACACATGTGCGGACGATCCAAAGTGACGATTGCATGGCTGCTCGGCGCGGCCATCTGGAGGTTGCTCCCCGCCCCGGCCTCCAGAGTCCTGGCACAGAGCGCCATCTGCGGCCAGTTTGCCGACGTGCCTTCCTCCAGCGTCTTCTGCCCTTACATTCTCGAGGCCTTCGTCACGGGCATCACGCAGGGCACCAGCCCCAGCACCTTCGCCCCGGATGACGTGGTATCCCGCGACCAGGCGGCCACGCTCCTCGCCCGTACCATGGACCAGACACTCTCCCGCGCGGCCGTTCGCATCGCCATCGCCAAGCCCTGGAACCCGGGCTCGCCTGCGGGCGGCATCGCGACTGACGTGGGGGGCCCGGTGAACGACATCATTGCCGACGCCACCTATCTCTGGATCGCCCGGGGGGACGGCAAGGTCCTCAAGCTCAATGCCGCGGACCGGCGATTGCTCGAGACCTGGACCCTGTCCTCGGGCTCGCCGCAGAAGCTCGGCATGTTCGCGGGTCAGATGTGGATCCTCGACGAGCAGGCTCGACTGCAGACCTTCAATCCGTCCTCAGCCCCAACCAGCCCGGTGACTTTATTTACGTCGGCGGCCACGGGGGTGATCGGGGGCGATTTGACGCTGGCTTTCGATGGCGCCAATGTCTGGATGGCCAGTTCGTTCGGACCCAAGATCTTCATCTACCCGCCGCTCGGCTCGTCGGGAACGACCATCACGGTGGGCGCCAACGTGGACGGAATGATTTTCGACGGCACCTATATGTGGGTCCTGCTGGCGGATTCCACCCTCGTCAAAATGAGCCCTCCCGCGCAGGGCGCCCCGCCAGCCGCGGCGGAAACCGTCGTATTGCCCGGAGCGGTGAACGATTGCAGGATGGTCTATGATGGCAGCAACATCTGGGTGCCGGTCAGCGTCACCGGGACTTTATATGTCGTGCGTCCCAGTTTGAACCAGATGTCGCCGAGCCTGATTGTCCAGAGTCAGGCGATTCCCGATGTTGCCCAACCGTTCGTCGCCGCCTTCGACGGGGAGCACGTCCTGATTGGCGGCAGCGCGAACGGCGCCGTCGCGCTCTACCAGGCGACGAATCTGTCCTTGATCGGCACCTTCCCGTCCGGCGCGATTGGGGTGCGGAGCATCGCGAGCGACGGAAGGACGTTTAGTCTGGGAGACTACCTCGGGACGCGGTTCTACCAGTTCTGACAGCAAATGTACTCCGCGACACCATTACGACGGACGAAA
>DATJWB010000256.1:0-26452 GCA_035501495.1 Bryobacteraceae bacterium
ATCGCCGCCACCACTACCAAAACCGGTCTTCGTGTTCCAAGCCAGTTGGACACAGGCAAGTATCCGACGGGGATCAAGGTGGGTAAGCCGGAGTTTGACGCTATCGACATGCGCCCAGACCCTTTTCATGGCGAATGGAACTACACCATCATGCCCCGTTCGTAATTGTCACACTTATTTTCTTACGGACGCTGAGTTAGCTGACTCGAGGAAATCAGAGCCCGTCCTGTGAGGTTTTTTGCACTGCCGTCGGGCAGCGTGACTGTCGCGCTTGAGCCGGAGGGGACCGTTTGCCGCTCCGCTCGTTGCTCTACCCTACCGGTTCCGTGAATCGTCAATACTGGGCCGCCGTGCAACGGATGAAGATCATCGTAAGATACGGCCAGTAGTGTCAGATCGAGCCTCCCCCTTCGATCCGCTCCAGCAGGGTTTTCATGGGAGGATCGGCTGGAGCCGCTATAGTGGGCAGGATGACCAGTGAGAGTGTGGGCAGGATCACGCGCTGGATCCAGCCCGAGAATATTTTCGACTCCGCAAAGGAAAATCCTTTAGTAAATCACGGACCCGCAAAACGACCCTGTTACCGGAGCTCTGGATCCGAAGGGGTGGCCGGTGAAGGACCAATTCTTTGGTGGACTACGCCGGATTCGTCCATGTAAAAGGTGCGCTCTCCCGTCTTGCCGTAGGTAACCGGGAGTGCTTGAACTCGATACCCGCCGCCGCGGCCTTGCAAAGTAAACTTGTATCCTCCTTTGACGCCCGACGCCAGCTCGGCCGGAAGAAGATTCGGGCCGAGTTCGGCCAGCGACGCCGCGTATCGGTGAAACTGCGAGAAATACTGCGTCTGCGCCGCCTGAATCGCATGAATCTCCTGGACGGCGCTCACCTCCGCCGCCTGCCGCACGGCGCGCTGCATCTTGGGGACGGCGACGATTCCTACTGTAAGCACCACCGCGCCCACTCCCAAGAACGCAATCAGAGGACTTCGCCGTGACCGTTGCGCGGCGCGCTGTTGGCCGCCCGCCCGCGCCCCGCAGCTCGCGCAAAACGCCACGAGCTCCGTCGGAAGCGGCTTTCCGCAAGAGGAACAGATCATATCGAGTCAGATCCCCACATATTATATGCCTGGACGCTCTGCATTGCTGTGGGCGACTGAGGTCATGCCCGGACCAACCTGGTGACCAGCCAAATTGCGCCCGCCAGCAAGAGAGCCAGCGCGTATCCCTTCGCCGCCGGGGTGCTCAGGCTGAATTGAACCAGGCAAAAACCCAGGAACACCAGGATCGCGCCTATCATCCTGACCACGCGGTTCCGCGCGGGCCGTGATGAGGCACTTTCGGCGCATGCCCGCATCGCTCCACCAGGTGCGCGCGTGCCAGGCGTCTTTCATTTCCCGGAACGTCCACTCCACCGGTTGATCGACCTTCCCGCCGCGCGCCACGCCCTTGACCCGGCCCTTGGAAGCAGACTGTGCACCGGGCCCGATGGGCTTGGCCATGAACTCCCTGGCCTCCACTTCGCTCATCGGACGCCCATACTTGATGCCCACCGTGACCCATCCCCAGATCATCACCAGGAGCCCGGCCGCGGTCATCCCGAGCGTGAGCGGTAAAAGCGAGGAGCGGTTCACATTGATCCAGTCGGAGCACGCGTGAACCGCCGAAATCTCGCCGGCGGCGATCAACGATGACGGCGGCGAACAGCTTCAAATACGCGATGGCAGTTTTCACAGGGGGGCTCTTGTCATAACTCGCTTGCCGGTTCTTGACTTCCTAAGGAATTCCACCAATCGGCCAACAGCTCTTTGCGTGATTGGTGGTCCGAAGTAGTGCACAGCTTTTCTGCGAAGCTGTTCTCGACGATCTCGTATCCTTCGCTGGCCGCGGCCACCACCCAGCAATGCATGAGGTGCTGCTTGCAATTCGCGCACGTTCCCAATGTGAATTCCACGCCATCGGCTTTTCCAGGATCGGCCAGTGGCGACATCTCCTGAGTCAGACGCTGGAAGGACATATTGTTACAACATGGTGCTTTCATTGATCTTCACGCCGACCGCTATCATTTCGGCGCAGGCCTTTATCTCCCGTCGCCCTGACAGGCGCGTCTGGCTCTTGGCGCCAACGCCACTGAATAGTACTGTGCAAAGCCGTGCGACGCACCAGACTAAGCAGGTGCGCGCTGCTTCAAATATTTGCGCCGCCGGTCGCTCACCACTGCAAACGCTGCTCCCACTCCCATGAGTGTCGCGAGCACGCCAACCAAAAGTAGGATCTCCGGGCTCCCCGAACTCCCCGAACCACCGTATCCCAAGCCACAGCCGGCTTTGCCCGGGATGTTTCGGAAGGTAGAAGACTGTCTATGGAATCGCCGGTCCGGAACCTGCCCCAATACGACTCGCTCACATGATCTTCATCCTCGAAGCTGCCCCCGACGGCCGTGTAGATTCTTGGGTGCCAATTCGTAAACTAAACTACTTCAACAATTCGCAGCCTGTCACATAACATCAGGTATGATACGTCGGTCTCGAAGGTTGTTACGCCTTTGGAAGTCATTGATTTCTCAGGGACGCTGGTCGCATGTTAGGTAGGCCGCAGTTTCGGCGTCAGGGCTTGGTGCCTGGCGTCCATTCTGGCTTCTGACATCTGGCTTCCAAATCCGACAGGATTTCAAGGGCGGAGCCCTTGGTTAATATTCATACCGGACTCGAGACGAGGGAACTGTGCCTATTCCTCGCGAGGAACGACTCGAAGATTTTCCGATTACGGTGTCTTGGGTCGTCCGCGCGCCGGCATGGTACAGCCATTCGAACCTGCACATACGGGCACAAATCGCCAGACAAATCGCTCCGGACATCGCAAGAACCAAGCAAGTCCACGTGACCCAGGTAAATTTGGAGTGAAAGCGAATAAACGGGTCAAAGAAGCTGCTTCGCTGTCTCACGGGATTCCCTCCACCCACGGCCGGTCAAAGAGCGCAGCCGTCAGAAACCAGCCGCGTTCGCACGAGGAAAACCTCTATCCCTTTGTGGTGATGGTAAGTTCCACCCGCCGGTTCTTCTGGCGGCCGTCGGGATCGTCGGACCCATCCGGTTTTTTGTTCGGCGCCACCGGCTTGGTCTCTCCCCACCCCTTGGTCATGATCCTCGCCCCTTTGATCCCGCCGTTCTCCACCAGCCATTTCTTCACCGCTCCAGCCCGGTTGTCCGAGAGAGCCATATTGTAGGCGTGGGTCCCCTTGCCGTCGGTGTGTCCTTCTACCAGCAAGGGAGCCTCCGGATAGCCCGCAACCACCTGCGCGACTTTCGTGAGGCTTTCGTTGGCAGCCGGGCGGAGCGTGTATTTGTCGAAGTCGAATAACACGTCCGCCGCCAGGTCTATGTGGATTGCCCGATCGGTGATTCTTGCTCCCAGGTCCTTCAACACCGCGTCGATCCCCAACGTGATGCCGACAATATCGAGAATCTTGGCGTGGGCCAGCGCCGCGCGAGCTGCGGCCATCACTTCCGGGGAATCGGGATTGGAATAGTTCGCTGCTGCGGCCAGCCCTGGTGGCAGAATCAGGAGCGCGACCGCCATCCCCCCAAGCCGCTTTAGCCGCCGTCTTAGCATCGGGTCTTCTACTTGTCGGAAACCGGGATATCTTCCAGCGGCGCCGCCACCTGGGTATAAAGGGTCACGGCTTTGATATCGGCGGGCGGCGCGGGATATTTTGCCCACCAGGTGTATTGCCCGCCAGCCTGCAAGTTCACGGAAAGGCCGCCAAAGGATGACGCTGCCGGCGTCAGGTACGCGCCCTCAGTGTCCTTGAGAATGAAATACTTCTTGCTGGCGGCGCTTACATAATACTTCTCGTAATCGTGGCCGGCAAAAAAATCCACTTTTTTCGCCCCGCCGGAGGTGTTGCGGAAGCGGACTTTCACGCTGAGAACACCGTCCTTGCGCGTACACTCGGTCACCTCCGCCGTGACACCGTCGATATTGGTGTCCTCGGTCTTCAGTGCCGCAGAAGCGGCGGGTGCCGCTGCCGGGGGTGGGGCCGCCGCCACGGGCGTGGGTGCTGTTGACGGTGCGGCTGAGGGCGTCTGCGCGGACGGCGCACTCTCTTTCGAGCAGCCGCCAAGGACGGAGATCAGAAAAATCAAGAAGGGAACGGCTCGACAACTAGTCATCTTCACCTCCAGACTCAGATTTACCGAAGGCGGCTTGGTTCCACCCGTGCACGGCATTTTACCACAGCCTGTTGAGAAATCCGCAGGCCTCATGCCGTCAAACGATGCCGTAATTGTGCCGTGTGCCGCCAGGACCTTCGAAAGTGCTGGATTGCCAATGCGGACCGGCTTGACAAGAGGGGGCACTTCGCACGCGACTCGCCCAAAAATCGCGAAGCGGTCATCAAGAAGGGTTCCTTGGGCACTACCCGCCGGATCAAGCGATCAAGTTGGCGCGAGAACAGGTGGAGCGGGGTCATGGTAACCGGACAGCGCAATTCAACGACAACGTGCGTGAATACTTCTCTTGGGTCGGGGACGAAGTTCGCGAGAAGTTGCTTGAAATCCTCAATGAGGTCCCGCCGGAGACCTACGACCCCCCCACGCGAACTCAACGAACCGCCGGGTTGCCCTTTCATTTTTCGTCTCGGGCCCTGGGGCGAGAGATTTTTTTCAAGTTCCAGATTTGAGGTACTGCTAAGAAACCTGTGGTTCTCTTTTGGTCTTGCCATCCGCCGTTGTATGGAAATAAGAGGAGACATCTATGAAATGCTTTCAATGCGAAAAGGGCAAGATGGTGAGCCGTTTAACTGAAATGATTGCTCACCTTCGAGGAGAGGATATCCCGGTTCGTACTGAAGCGATGGTCTGCGATCGGTGCAGAACATGACCGCGAGGATGGGCCTTTCAATACCGCCCCTGCCGTTCTTGCGTTTGGCTCCCAAGGTCCAGCAAAAGACGGCAGGGAAGCGTGCGACAAAGCCTGCGGCAACAGTCGAGCAGCCACAGGCAGGCAATTCAAGATAAGAAGCTGTCTAACATACCCTGTCTACTGTTGGCACGTTGTTGGATACTCTAGCTCCGGCCCCCTGACTGCGAGCGGCTCCACTCGCGGATGGTCTTCACTTCCTCGGCCGGAATGTGCAGGAACTCCAGAAACTCCTGGTGCTCCTGCGGTGCAGACTTCTCAAATTCGGCGTGCCAGCGGTGCATATCGTTGTCCGAAAAGCCCGCGCCGCGCATGATCTCGACCCATTTCTCTTTCGTAACCATCGGCATTCTCCTGAATTGATCGGTGTCTTTCAACAATCGCGCGATGGCCCTCTGGTGTTCGCGCAGCCTCTCGATCTCCCCGCCCAGCTCCGCCAGGCGGCGCCTCAAAACGCCGGCCGCATCGCTGCGCGGCCGATCGAGAATCGAACGAATGTCGCCGAGCTTGAGACCGGCCCCCCGATAAATACACACCTGGCGCAGTCGATCCAGTTCCCGCTCGCCATAGACGCGGTAGTTTCCCGTGCTGCGCCGGGCCGGCTTCAACAGCCCCATCGACTCGTAATACAACACCGTACTGCGGCTCAGCCCGCAGGCTCGGGCCAGATGAGTGACGGTCAGCGGCATCGTTCTGTTTTCAGTCTCAACCCTACAGTTCTAGACAGGTCAAGCACTAATTCTTCCGGAAAATCAGGATGTGCTGCCGCGGCAGCGTTTCCAGCACGCGGTCCAGGCGGAAGCCTTCCGGATCTACCTCCGCCTTCACCTGTCCCACGGTCATCTTGTGCTCCGGACGGATGGGCACGTTGGGATCCTCCGCCCGGTACTCGAGCAACACCATCCTGCCGTCCGGCTTCATCGATTCGCGGATGTGGCGCAACATGCGCTGCGGCTCCGAGAACTCGTGGTAAACGTCCACCATCAACACCAGGTCGATCGCGCCCGCCGGCAGCTTGGGGTCGTCGAATATGCCCAGCACGGGCACCACGTTGGCGAGTTTGCGCTGCTCCATGTTCTGGGTGAGCAGGTCGAGCATTTTCTGCTGGATGTCGTTGGCATAGACCTTGCCGCCCGGACCGACCCGCTCCGCCAGTCTCCAGGTCATGTACCCCACGCCGGCGCCGACATCCGCCGCCGTCGAGCCCTTCACCACACCGATGGCGTCCAGCGCGGCATCCGGCCGCTCTTCCGACTCGCGCTCGGGGCGCACCAGCCAATCCGCGCCCGCGGCCCCCATTACTCCGGCATATTTGCGCCCGGTAACCGGGTGGACGCCCTGGGCCCAGACCGGAGAACTGAGCAGGACCAGAAAGACACACAGGGATTTGCGCATAGATCCAGATTGGCACAAGTCCCCAGCCGGGCAATCCGAGCCGTGCATCCAGAGCGAATCCTCATTGATGGTAAGTTGGACTGGTGCCCCTTCATCCTCTTGCCGGCAAGTCCCCCACGCCCGCCATGCTGGTTGATGTCCCCAGGCTGGTCACCGCGTATTACACGGAAAAGCCGGACGTCTCCGTGGCCACGCAGAAGGTCAGCTTCGGAACTTCCGGCCACCGCGGGTCCGCCTTCCATTGCTCCTTCAACGAAAACCATATCCTCGCCATAACCCAGGCGATTTGCCAGTATCGCGCGCAGAGCGGCGCCAGCGGCCCCTTGTTTCTGGCCAAGGATACTCACGCTCTGTCGGAGCCCGCGTTTGCGAGCGCTTTGGAAGTGCTGGCCGCCAACGGTGTGGAGGTGATGGTGGATCACGAGCTTGGCTATACCCCGACCCCCACGCTCTCGCACGCCATCCTCACCTACAATCGCGGCCGCCAGAGCGGCCTCTCCGACGGCATCGTGATCACGCCTTCCCACAATCCTCCCGAGGATGGCGGCTTCAAATACAATCCGCCGCACGGAGGACCGGCCGACACGGTTGCTACGAAGTGGATCGAGAATCGCGCCAACCAGATCCTGGTGGAAGGCTTGCGCGACGTGCGCCGCCAGGTATTCGCCCAGGCTCTCGCCGCCGGCACCACTCACCGCCACGACTACGTCTCGAGTTACGTGAACGATTTGTGCCTGGCACTCGACCTGGACGCGATACGGGATGCCAGGCTCTCGATCGGCGCCGATCCGCTGGGCGGTGCCGGGATCGCCTATTGGGCGCGAATCGCAGACCGCTACGGCCTCTCCATGACCATCGCGCACGACCGCGCCGATCCGGCGTTCCGCTTCATGTCGGTGGACTGGGATGGCAAGATTCGCATGGACTGCTCGTCGCCTTACGCCATGGCCGGTCTGATCGCGATGAAGGACCGGTTCGATATTGCCTTCGCCTGCGATACGGATCACGACCGCCATGGCATCGTGACGCGCAGCGCCGGGCTGCTGAACCCCAACCACTATCTCGCAGCAGCCATTTCTTATCTGTTTCCCAATCGCCCCGGCTGGCGCTCCGATGCCGGGGTAGGGAAGACCCTGGTCTCGAGCAGCATCATCGATCGCGTAGCGGCGAGCCTGGGCCGCCACCTGGTGGAGGTGCCGGTCGGCTTCAAATGGTTCGTGGACGGCCTGCTCGACGGCTCACTGGGTTTCGGCGGCGAAGAGAGTGCCGGAGCTTCGTTCCTGCGCCGCGACGGATCCGTCTGGACAACCGACAAGGACGGCATCGTTATGGCGTTGCTCGCGGCCGAAATGCTGGCGCGCACCGGCAAGGATCCCGGCGAAACCTACCACGCCCTCACGGAGCGGTTCGGCACACCCGTCTACGAGCGCATCGATGCGCCTGCCACCCCCGCGCAGAAAGCCATTCTGCAAGGCTTGTCGCCGGAACAGGTGTCCGCAGCCGAATTGGCGGGCGACCCGATTGCAGCCATGCTGACCAAGGCGCCGGGCAACGGCCAATCCCTCGGCGGATTGAAAGTGACCACCCGCCGGGGATGGTTTGCGGCGCGTCCGTCCGGCACGGAAAACGTATACAAAATCTACGCTGAGAGCTTCGACGGCGAAGAGCACCTCAAACGCATCCAGAAAGAGGCGCAGGAATTGGTGTCCCGGACGTTCGCACTCGCCCCGGCCTGATTTCACTCATCGCGGAGTGCGACCGACGGGGCGATTCCGGTCGCTCGCCAGGCAGGGATCCAGCAGGCCAGGATGGCTACCAGCGTCAGGATGGAGGGCACCAGCACAAACGTGGCTGCATCGTGGGCGCTGATTACGAACAACATGCTCTGGACCGCGTGCGAGGCTGCAATCGCGATGACCAGCCCCAACAACACTCCCACCGCGACCAGCCGGACGCCTTCCCCTACGATCAGGAGTTGCACCTCGCCTGGAGTGGCTCCCAACGCCATCCGCACACCGATTTCCCTCACCCTCTGGGATATGGAAAAAGAGATCAGCCCGTAGACTCCGATGGTGGAGAGCAGCAGGGCCAGCCCTCCAAAGACGGTCAGCAGACCGGCGCAGAGCCGTTGCGCCCACAGAGATTCTCGGATCGTGAAGCTGACGCTCTCGGACTGCAGGAGGAGATTGCGGTCGAGAGCCTGCATGCCGTGGCGCACGGAGAGCGCCACAACCTCCGGATCGCCGCTGGTGCGGATGTGCAGCACCGCCGTCGGAACATAATACTGCAAGAGCGAAAGATAGATGAACGGCTGCGGCTCTTCGCCGATGGCTTGATAGTTGGCGTTCCGGGCTATGCCCACGACTTCGGCCGGAGTGCGGTCTCCCAGGAAATTGAGCCGTTTGCCGAGAGCATCTTCCCCTGGCCAAAAACGTGCCGCCGCTGCCTCGTTGACTATCGCCACGTGCGGGCGGTCGGAGTTGTCCACGGCTGTGAGATCCCGGCCGCGCACCAGCGGAATCCCTAGCGTACGAAAATAACCCGGACCGACCGCGGTGGTCAGGATGTAGCGGCCCGCTCCGGATGCCTGTCCATCCAGAAGCACGGTGCGCGCGCCGGTAACGTGAAACGGAACGTCCTTCGAGAGTGCGGCCGAAGAGACGCCCGGCATGGAAGATGCCAACTCCAGCGCGCGCCTCTGATACTCGCGGCCCCGGGCTTCGCTATACGACTGGTCGCCCACATTGAATACCACTATCCCCAGGTGTGTGGCGTCGAAGCCCGGGTCGATCTGGGTGGCATTTTGGACGCTCCGCACGAACAGGCCGGCGCCCAGCAGTGTGATCAGCGAGAAGGCCACCTGCAACACCACCAGCACCGACCGCGAATCCCAACTGCCCGGTTTGCGGACCGCTTGTCCGGAGCGCTCCTTCAGGTCGGTTGCGAGATTGCTCCGGGTGGCGCCGAAGGCCGGCGTCAACCCGAACAGAATTCCGGTGAGCAGGGAGATTGCCAGGCTGTAAGTGAGCACCCGAGCGTCAAGAGCCAGGTGCAGTCCGGCGTGTGCAAACATGGGGGGACGCAGAGACCAGACCAGGTCGCGTGCCCAGCGCGCGAACAGGAGACCAGCGGAACCGCCGGCCAGCGCGAGAATGCTGCTCTCGGTGAGAAGCTGCCGGATCAGCCTCCACCGGCTCGCCCCCAACGCCAGCCGCACGGTGATCTCGCGGCTTCTGCCGGCGGCTTTCGCCACCAGGAGATTGGCGACGTTGGCGCAGGCGATCAGCAGCACCAGCCCGGACACCACCAGCAGGACTCCACCCGTATTGGTGACGAGGGTACGCGTTTTGGCGGCCAGGGCGGCTTGCGCAATCGACGTCAGCCGCACTCCCCGTCCCTGGTTATCGATCGGGTACTGAAGTTCCAGTTGCTTTGCGATGGCCGACATCCCGGCTTCCGCCTGGGACAGGCTGACCCCCGGCTTCAAACGGCCCGCTACCGTGAACAATAATGCCCTGCGCTGCAACACCCACGCCGGCGTTGGGTATACCTGCTGATACATCATCACGGGTACCCAGACGTCTGCTGCCAGCATGCCGTTGAGGCCCTGGAAATCGGGCGGGGCTACGCCGGCGATGTTGAACGGGCGTCCGTTGAGGCTGATGGTGCGCGAGGTGATCTCCGGGTCGCGGGCGAACTGGCGATTCCACAGACCATAGCTGATGATGGCAACCGCGTAGGCGCCGGGAGTGGCATCCTCTTCGGCACGGAAGTCGCGGCCGATCATCGGCTTGACTCCAAGGGTGGAGAAATAGTTGCCCGAGACGAGCTGCGCCATGAGCAGTTGCGGGTCGCCGTGACCTGTCAGGTTGATGGTGACGGTAGTGTACAGGAGCAGGGAGGAGAAGACGTTGTTTTGGTCCCGAAAGTCGCGGTAGTTCGGATAGGAACACTGTAACAGCCCGGGGTTATGCGCGTCGGTTGTGGAAACCGCGGCCAGGGTAGACGGATCTTCCACGGGCAAAGGCCGGAGCAGAACCGCGTTCACCAGAGTGAAAATGGTGGCGTTAGCGCCAATCCCCAGGCCCAGAGAAAGAACGGCCACGGCGGCGAACGTCCAGCTCTTGGCCAGAGACCGGTAGCCATAGCGCAGGTCTTCCAGGATTCCCATGGGGGTGCGGACCGATCATTATAGAGCAGTTCTCCGCGGCGTGCGGAGGTGGATCTCAGCGGCTGGCACTCTCGGTGACTGACGACTTGCGGATCCGGATGATCGGCACCAGATCGGCGGAAGAGAACGTGCCCCAGCCGGCCGGGCAGTTCAGACACTCGTCGCCGCGGCTCATGAACCACAGGTACGCTTCGTACATGTCGATCGAGTTCACCGCGTCGCTGTCCGGCATCCAGTACTCTTTATAGTTCGGATCGAGAGGCCGGTAGTGCAGACTGGTCGGACCGGACGCCAGCGTCCAGGCGGCCAGGCGGGTCGCCCGGATTGGAAGCTCGTACATCACCTGGAACAGCCCCGATTCCTGTAACCGCACCGTGGCCTTGATCAGCTTGCCTTTAACGTCGAAGTCCGAATAAGGGCGCACCGGATATCCCTGGGCCGCAAGATCCGAGCAGTCCCATGCGGGCGAAAGGTACAGCAGGCCGCCAGGCTTCAAAACGCGCCGGATTTCCCGCAACGCCTGCTCCGGATTGGGTACATGCTCCAGCACCCAGATCGTCCACACCGCATCGAACTCGTTATCCGGGAACGGCATGGCCCGCGCGTCCGCCTGCACAAAACGCTTATGGTATTTCAAGCGGGCGGTAGCCGAGATGTCCAGGCCGGTGTAATCCGGGACGACATCCTGCAACAGCCCTTCGCCCGACCCTACTTCGAGAACATGCCCCTTCGTCAGATGATATTTGTCCACAAACGCCGTGACGTTGTCCTTGATGTGGAACCGCTTGGCCGCCGCGCGCGCCACCTGCTCATAACGCGCCTGTTGGGCGTCGAAGGCCGCGTCGTAAAACACCTGCGCCTCCCGCGTCGGTTGAAAGTGAATTGCCTCGGGCGGATCGGTGCGTTTCGGGTAGTAGTGCCAGACGATTGCCAGGAAGACCACACTGTATAAGGCTAGACAGGCTTTCAGCGGCGTCATACGCAACTTGGACACACCTGACCTTACGGCGCGGACGCACCAGTGCACAAGTACCCCTTGGTTACTACCCAAATCACAACTGATGGTCTGGAACGTCGGGGCAAAGAGTACTGTCACCCGGCTTTTTGTAGCTGGTCACTAATATAATGCAAGAGTTTAATAAATATATCATAAATATATGATAAATAACATGTTAATTACAATTATATGAATGCTGAGGTGTCCTCGAAGTGCCCGAAAAGCTCCGACACGAGTGGCGACGCGGCAAGCCGGAGTTCCCCTGCCAAACCGCTTTGCGGTTTAATGCTATATAGAGGTCTGAAACTCCCTGCAAGGGAATTCGACCAGCGAGGTTTCATCGATGTCTCAGCGAATCAACCGGCGTGAATTCACCAGCCTGGTGGCAGGCGGAGTGGCGCTGCTCTCCCAGGCGGAATCCGCTCCGGCACAGCCGGCAGGCGCCATCTCCGTCCGGCAGACGGCGGACATGAAGCGCTTTGCGGAGGAGCCGGCCCTCGAATGGCGGCCGGCCGAAGGACCGTCGAACGATGCCATCGTACTCGACCCCTCCAGAACCTACCAGGAAATGCTTGGATTCGGCGGCGCGCTGACGGACGCGTCCGCTTACATGATCAATCAGCTCGACGCTGCCGCGCGCGAGTCCTTTCTGCGGGAGCTGTACCATCCCTCCGAGCTGGGCCTGGAAATGACGCGCATCTGCGTGGGCTCGAGCGACTACGCGGCCACCATGTACAGCTATGACGAGGGCGATCCCGATCCCGAGTTGCAGCGGTTCTCCATCGACCACGACCGGAGTTACCTCCTTCCGCAATTGCGCGTCGCCCGCCAACACAATCCGGACCTCTTCATCCTGGCCTCGCCGTGGAGCCCGCCAGGCTGGATGAAGGCGAGCGGCACGATGCTCGGCGGTTCGCTCAAGCCCAGGAACTTCCCGGTGTACGCCAGGTACCTGGTGAAGTTTCTCCAGGCTTACGCGGCGGAGGGTGTGCGCGTGGACGCCATCACTCCCCAGAACGAGGTCGATACCGATCAGGATGGGCGCATGCCGGCGTGCCTGTGGGCGCAGGAGCACGAGATTGCCTTCGTCAGCCAGCACCTCGGGCCGCTGATGGAACAGAACGCCATCTCCACCAGGATCTGGATTCTCGACCATAACTTCAATCTGTGGGGCCGCGTGATCAACGAACTGGAGAACCCCGCGCTGAACCGATATGTCGACGGGGTTGCCTGGCATCCCTATGTGGGGTCGGTGACCGCAGTGAGCCGCGTGCATGACCTGTTCCCCGACAAAAATATGTACTCGACCGAAGGTGGATTCGAAGCCACCTTCTCGCTCGTCGGGCCCGTGACATTTGGCGCCGCGCCGGGCCCGGGTCGGGGAGCGGGAGGCCGTGGATCGCGCCGCGACCCCCAGTCCACCGAGACGATTGCACGGGCCGGCGTGGGCGCTGCCAATGCCGTCCGCAACTGGATGAAGGCCATTATCGTCTGGAACCTGGTGCTCGATGAAAACGGCCGGCCGAATATCGGCCCGTTCAATGGCCGCGGCTTCATCACGATTGACTCGCGCACCAAAGAGGTCACGCGCAGCGCCGCCTACTGGGCCATGAAGCACTACACCCACGCCGCCCGTCGCGGGGCGAAGCGTTTTGATTCCCAGGGCCCGGCCGACGGGCCGGCACACGTGGGTTTCGTCAATCCCGATCGCGGCAAGACGGTGGTTTTGAGCAATGCCGGCGCCGCGCGGAAAATCCAGTTGCGTCTCGGCGGTGTGGCGACAGCCATCGCCCTGCCGGCGAACTCCATCACGAACCTCAGTTGGGCCTGAACCAACAGCGAGCCGGTAATGGCTTAGAATCAGTTGCAATGCTTCTGTCATGCCATCAGCGGAAGGCCTCGGTCCTTCCGCTGTCATTGCTTGCCCTGCCGCTGGCCGCCTACGTGGCGGCGGGGCCGTCCGCAGCGTTCGCGCAAGGGCTCGAGTCGGCGGCCTGGAGCAGGCCGGATGCGGCCGGACCCATCATCAAGCCCGACCCGCAAAGTACCTTCCGCGACGATTTTCACGCCGAGCCGGTCCGATGGCGTGCGCTGCATGCATTCAACCCCGCGGCCGTGGTCCGGAATGGGCGCGTTCACGTGCTCTTCCGCGCGGAGGATGATACCGGAGAGAGGAAGATCGGCGGCCACACCTCGCGCTTGGGAATCGCGGTCAGCGAGGACGGAATGCACTTCGAGGTAGCTCCGGAACCCGTGTTCTACCCGTCCAAGGACGCCGAGGAACCACGCGAGTGGCCGGGCGGAGTGGAAGATCCGCGCATTGTCGAAGCCGGAGACGGAACCTACGTAATGGCGTATACGCAGTGGAACCGGAAGATCTTCGACGTCGGCATCGCCACTTCCAAAGACCTCGTTCACTGGCAAAAATGGGGTCCGGCATTTTACCGCTCGCATGGCGGAAAATATCGGAATTTAGCGTATAAATCGGCAGGAATTCTCACCACCCTGCAGGGCGGCCGGCTGCTGGCCGCCCGGATCAACGGCAAATACCTGATGTACTGGGGGGAAGGCCGGGTCGGACTGGCGACATCGACCGACCTCGTTCACTGGGATCCCGTGGAAGACAAGAACGGCCAGCCGGTCGTGGTCCTCTCGAAACGCCCTGGATATTTCGATAGCGAACTGCCCGAGGTTGGGCCGCCCCCGGTTCTCGAAAAGGACAGGATCGTGCTCCTCTACAACGGAAAGAATGCCGAAACCCGCAGGGACGAAGCGTTGCCTCCCGGCACCTATGCCACAGGTGTCGCGGTGTTCCGCGCTGATGCGCCGGAGAAGCTCCTTTCGAGGTCCTCCCGGCCCGTTTTCAAGCCGGAACTTCCGTTCGAACAGACCGGTCAGTACTCAGCCGGCACCACGTTCGCTGAAGGCTTAGTCTTTTACCAGGACCGATGGCTTCTCTACTACGGATGCGCCGATTCGTTGGTTGGTGTCGCGGTCTCCGGGACGAGACGCTGATGTGCAGGTCTGCCGATATACTGTGGCATTGACCTTGAAGCCGCTTGCCGCCATCGGGATGATCTCCATCTCGTGGTGTGCCGGCGCGGCTGACCGCTTCGCCGGCGCGCAGGCTTGCGCCAAATGCCACCCCTCCGAGTTCGCATCGCAGTCGGCCGGCGCTCACGCCGCTGCCCTCTCGCGCGTGCCGGATCGCTCTGACTTTCCGGCGGGGAAGCTCTTGCGCGACGCCCGGTATCGCTACGACATCCTACCCACCAGCGCCGGCCTTCGCGTTCAGATCGAGGACGGGGTGGACCGGATGGATCTGCCGCTCGAGTGGGCATTCGGCGCCGGGCGGCAAGCCACCACCTTCGTCACGCGGGTGAACCGCGACTGGTATGTGGAGCACTACGCCACCTGGTACTCCGCCACCAATGCCTATGGTCCGACGCCCGGCCATGAGGCGTTGCACCCGAAGTCCTTGCGCGAAGCCGCGGGTTTACTGTACAAAACCTCGGACCCGCAAGCCGGTATTCAGGGCTGCTTCGAATGCCACTCCACAGGACCGGTCTCGTTCGACGCGCAGGGCGACGCGGCTGTCCACGAAGCGGGCGTTCACTGCGAGGCCTGCCATGGCCCGGGATCCGCGCACGCGGCCAACCCGGAACGCCACCATCTGACCAACCCTGCCAACCTCACCGCGTCGGATCTGAATAACTTCTGCGGCCGGTGTCATCGCCGCCCCGATCCAAACGCCGCCACCGACTGGAACTATGCGTGGAACGTCCGCCACCAACCGGTCTACCTGAACCAGAGTCTGTGCTTCCGCAAAAGCAGCGGCCGGCTGTCCTGTCTCACCTGCCACGGTCCTCACGAGAGCGCAGGAAAGAAGCCCGCCTCCGCCTTCGACGCCAAGTGCGCGGAGTGTCACGCGGAGTGCGGCGCCGGGGAACGCGCCAATTGCGTCGATTGCCATATGCCGCGGGTCTCTCCCGCGCCGCCGCTGCGTTTCACCAATCACTGGATCGGAATTTACCGAGCGGGCGGAAAACTCAGACCGCCGCGCTGATCAGTACAGCAGGTATTTGGCCCGAAGTTTCCGAAAGGCTTCCAGTTGGGGCCTCAGGACCTCATCGACCTCCGCGCCGGTCTTCCCCTGCCGCAACAGCTCCGCGGCCCGGTCATTGCCCATCAGCAGCATGACTTTTCGATCGAAGTTGAATTTGCCGGGATGGAGCTTCAGCAACGCGGCAATTATCTCCAGCCCCATTCGCGGCGAATTGAGCTCGTCGCGATTCAGCAACTGGATGTCGATTCCCATCACTTCCTGGCCCTGGTACGGCGCCTCCGTGGGCGAGAATCGACGCGCCAGAAATCGCACACCCGGGACCTTGCGGCTGTTCAGATAATCGGCCAGTTCGAGGTGGTGAAACCAGGGTGCTCCGAACATCTCGAACGGCGTGTCCGTGCCGCGGCCCACGGAGATGAACGTGGTCTCCACCAGGCAGGTCCCTGGATAGAGAGCCGCCGCCGCCAGGTTGCGGAGATTCGGAGAAGGCGGAATCCACTCGAGCCCGGTCTGATCCATCCACATCCCCCGGTCCCATCCCCGCATCTTGACCACGTGCAGATCGGCTCCGATGTGGTTCTCGCCGTTGAAGAATTCCGCCAGTTCGCCGACAGTCATGCCGTGGCGCACGGGACGCAGGCCGTAACCGATCATCGAAATGTACTTCTCTTCCAGCATCGGCCCTTCCACCGCGATGCCGTTGATCGGATTTGGCCGGTCGAGAACGTAGATCGGGATCCGCCGCTGCGCCGCGGCCTCCATCATGTAGCCGAGCGTGGTAGTGAATGTCCAGAAACGTGCGCCCGCTTCCTGCAGGTCGTAAACCAGCACATCGATGCCGGCCAGCATCTCGGGACTGGGACGATTCGAGCCGCGGTTGTAGATGCTGTGAATCGGGACGCCGGTAGCGCTCTCCTTGCCGGACTCGATGTTGGCGCCCGCCGGGCTGGTGGCCGAGAACCCGTGCTCGGGAGCGAAGATCGCGGCCAGCTTCACGCGCTTGCTCGCGGCCATCACTTCCACGATGTTTCGGTGGTCCCACGTCACCGCGTTCTGGTTCGCGATCAATCCTACGCGCTTGCCGGCTAGGGGTGCGAAGTCCTCTTCGACGAGAACGTCCAACCCGGTCTTTACGCGCCCCGGCAAAAGCGCCGGAAGCATCAACACGGCTGACAGGTAGCGAATTCGCACGGTTTCAATGCCTCCATCCCACGAGCTCACGCCGCGATGAGATGTCGTCGTCAGGCACGACCACCACCACCCAGGGCTGATTCAGGGCTCGAATCTTCCCTTCCCAAATCAGCGAGCTGCCCTTTCCCGGCCTTACATCCAACTCCTTAGGTGCGGGGTCGGCGTCCAGATTCTCCGTCCGCAAAGCGAAGGAGTGGCGTCCGGCGCCGCTAGCGTCGAGCCGGATGGTGACCGCGCCGTCAGCGGCGGTTTCGGACTTAACTTCGAAATCCAGAAAACTCCCCGGCCGGAGGTCCACTTTTGCGCGCGCTCCTGGCGCGATTCGTCTTTCGACCAGCGCGGGGCCCGCGAGATCCTCCATCAGCCAGAGCCAACGGCTGGTGGAATGCACCCAGACCTCTTTGTACACGTAGCAATTCTGCGCGGGCCAATAAGGAGCATCGGCGTTGCCGCGGGTTTCCATGCCCACTGGCAGCGCCCCCACGATATCGCCCGACGAGACGCTGTATAGCTGCGTGAAGTCGTAGCCTTCGCCGTACATCGTGCTTTGCACGAACGGATTGCGTCCGACCACCCATTCGAGTTGTTTTTGCGCCAGGTCCGCCGCTTCCCGATCGCGCCGCAGGCGGGCCGCGGCCGAGAGCGCCTTCGCCTGCGAAAGCAGCACGCCGTAATTGCCCCGCCGCGCGAACCAGACGGGGAAGGCCTTCAGATAGTAACCGTCGCCCATCGGCATCCCGGCGAGCACCTGCTGTCGAAACGCCTCCCGAGTAGCCTGGTACATGCCTCCCTGTTCGGGAACCTGCAAGTACTCGTCATCCCTGTAAACGTAAGCAGGCAACACTCCATAAGGCGCCGTCGAGCGCGCGGCGGCCTTTTGGTATTCCGAATAGAACGCTGCCACGGAATACCAGCGCATCCAATCGGGGTGGTCCGGAAATGCCTGGCACAACTTCGCCATCGCGACGATCGGCGCCTGGTCATTGCCGCGATGGAACTCATGGAATAACGTCTTTTTGTCGGGACCTGTATGGAAGAATCCGGCCAGCGGGAATTTGCTGCCAGCGTAGGTCTTCTGTTGCGAGTCCACGACTACCCGCGCCAACTCGATAGCCTTGTCGGCATAGCGCGGCTCTCCGGTGTCCTGATACAACTCCACCGAGGCGAGGATTCCGATCCCCGCCAGTTCCACAGGAGTCGCGGCAAACGCGGGCGTGCTCCACGTCTCGGGTCCTTCCTTACCGGCAATCGCATACCGCCAGTCGTCTTCTGCGGCTTGCAGGGATCGCGCCGCCAACTCGGGGTCGCTTCGCTTCAGCAGGCGGCAAGCGATGGCTTCGGCGGCGGATGCGATGTAGTTCACATTGGGATTGTTGAGCGCCTCGCGCGAGCGGTCGTCGGCGTCTCCCAAAATGCCGTTGGTCCAGATATTCATGCTCGCAAAGCCGATGCGATAGCCGCCATCGAAACGCACCTTCAGGACCCAATCGAGTCCCCATTTGGCCTCCTGAACGAGCCGATCAAGCAGCGCCGGATCCTGTCCGGTCGAGGCAAGCCGTTCGGCGAGCGCGAACATGGCATACACGGCCTCGCCCGTGTTCACCAGCCCCTGCGACAAATCGCCGGCATCGTGCCAGCCGCCGTTCATCACAATCTTCTTGTCGCCTTGTGTTGCGACCCAATCGCGATGGCAGACCTCATGAGAACCGGGAACGGCAAACCCGCACCGTTCGCCGAAGAAGAAGTTGATCGCCTTCCAAATGGTCCCATTCCAGACGTTGTCGCCGATGCGGAAAGGACGCGTACGCGCTTCGCCCGCCTGAATCACATAACTCCCGGGCTCATCCACCTCCGAGAAATCCATCTCCTGGAATTTCCCGAGCCGGGTATCGCGGATCTCGATCGGCTTCGAAAGCACCACCTCCGCCTGCGCGTTGTTGTCGAGGCGAATCAACTGGAATTCGCGCGACGTGAGATCGCTGGCGATCGCGCTCTTGGACGAGCCGCTCTGATATCCGGTATTGCTGAACGATATCTTACCCGGGGCGACGTTCCACCCCTCGAAATGATCCGCTTCCACGCGCTCGAGTTCCAGCCTCGCCACCTCGAAAGTCACACTGTCGTCGGCACCCGGCAGGCGCTTGTTCACCCAATAGTTGATCTCGAGCGACGTCACCTTGTCGCGCGCGAGTGGCGTAATCTCCCATACCACGTGCTGCCACTTCCGATCCTGGAGGGTGACGTAGTGGATTCCCTCGCGGTGATAGACATCGGGTACTTTCTCGCCCCCGTCGTTTCGCAGGACGATTTCAAGCGGCAGCATAGGAAAGCCCGACAGCTCCGGCCGGAACCAGAGCGAAATCCGGTTGTACCGGCTCCAATCTTCGCCGGGAAATGAGCGCTTCAGGCTGACCGCCGCCAGGTCATTGCGAGTCGGCGGCGGCTCGCCACGGAACATCTGCATCTCTACCCGGAGAGCAGGCTTGCCGAGCGGTGGCCTCGGGCCGAGCCGGCTTGACGTGGCCTGCCCCTGTACGCTCCAAGTCTTGGCGTTCGACATGTCGTCGAGTACCCTCGACTCAATCACCTTCTTATCGAGCCATCGGAACTCCGACGAGTTTTCGAATTCGATCGGCATGGGCATGCGGGGCGCCTGTGAGAACAGCAGGACAGGCGCACCCGCGAGCCAGAGCCATCGGGCAGCTTTGCCCATTTGCAGGCACCGTCAGAACGAAAGCCGCAGCGAGAGTTGCAGCTCGCGATAGTGCTGCGGGCCGCCATTGCTGGTGGACGTCACCTGGCCGAACGTCGCCGAGGTCACACTGGCGACCGGCACCGAGAAGCTCGGCGTGTTCGTCAGGTTGTAGGCTTCGGCGCGGAACTCGATCTTCCAGTGTTCACGTAACTGGAAGCTCTTGAAGATCGACGCGTCGATATCGAAGAAGCGCGGCCCGTTGATGTTGGGCAGCGTGCGCGACACATTGCCGTACGTGTAAGCGGGAGGCAGCGCGAATGCCGAGCCCGCCTGGCCCGCGAGAATGTTGTTGAACCAGCTGGAAATCGATTGGTTCGACGCAGCCTGGCTGACGCCCGGCACCACGTTCGGCCGGTCGTTGACGCCCGTGCTCGACGCCGTGAGGCCGATCGGGAAGCCGCTCTGCCACGTCCAGATCCCGTTCATCTGCCAGCCGCCCGCCACCGCCCGCAGCAGCGCCGAACTCGGCTTGTAGGGAATCTGCCACGATGCGGTCGTCACCAGCCGCTGCGGTACATCCTGGTAACTGCGCGCCCGCTCGCCCTTCAGGTTGTACCAATCCTGCACCGCGGCCCCGCCGACGGCCCCCGGCCGTCCCGTGCCTTGCATGTTGTCCAACAGCTTCGAATCGGTATAGCTGGCCAACAGCGAGACGCCTTGCGCAAAGCGCCGCTCCACTTTGAACGTGAACGCGTTGTAGAACGAGGAGCCGATGTAGTTGTTCACCAGCGCATTCAGGAACTGCGGATACGGCAGCAGCGATTGCTGCAGCGTGATTCTCGCCGCGGCCAGCGAACTGCTCGCCGGAATCGCCGGATTCCCGTAAAAAGGATTCGGCACGGTGCTGATCAGCTGACTTCCCAATGCCAGGTAAATATCGGGAAGCTGGTCGAGATTCTGATTGAGCATCGTGAGGTGGGTGCCCTTGTTGCCCACGTACGCCGCCTCGAACAGCCAGTTCGCCCACGGCGAGTGTTGCACCGTGAAGTTAAACTCCTGGGCATAGCCCCGATAGATGTAGCGCAGATAACCCGCGTTCGCCGCCTGCCCTGCCGAGGTGAGAGTTCCCAGCTTGCTGCCGGTCGGCAGGCTGATGCCGTTGGGGAACGGGTTTGTAAAGGTGTAGGTAGGGATCAGCCCCTGGCTGTTCACCGAGGTGATCATCGTGGTGGGCACGGCGAAACTCGCGCCGGCCGCGCTCGACCCCAGCCCGAACGTCGGAATATAGCTGATGCCATAACCGCCCCGAAGGACGGTCTTCGGACGCAGCTCATAAGCGAATCCGATTCGCGGGCCGAAATTCTTGTAATTCGTGTCCGTAACGCCGTTGGGAATGCCGCTGGTGCCGGGGAAAGTGTATCCGCCGGTGAGATTCGGATAGGCCCCTCCTGCCAGCCCTGACGGCACGTTCGGCGAGAAATTCGGGTAAATGTTGCGGCGCTCCTTGATCGGCCCCTCATATTCCCACCGCACCCCGAGATTCAGCGTGAGCTTATGGCTGACCTTCCAGTCATCCTGCACGAACAACGCGGAGAAGTTCATGGTATCGACCGAGTCCAGCGTGTGATAAATCGTTCCGCTGGTGGGCGCTCCCAGCAGCAGCGTCGCCAGGCCATATCCCGACGTACTGCTCGCGACCGTGGGATTCGCCTGCGTGAACGCCCGGCTGAAGCTGAACGCACCGGAGGAATTCGAGGTGCCCCAATCGCTGCGGCGGTAGAGGCGTTGCTCGTATCCGACCTTGATATTGTGATTGCCCTTGATCTTCGTCACGTTCGCGCCCGCGGTCCCGGTCGCCGTCGGGTTCCCGGTAGAGTCCGGCCGGCCAAACGACGTGAAGTCGGTAATGCTGATGTTCGGGAAACCGTAACCGAGATTGCTGGTCGATTGAATCAGGCTGGCATACTGCTGCGAGAATCCGAGTGAGGTGACATCGAAGTTGTGTCCGGGCGCGATGGTGTGCTCCTGCTCCCGATTCACGCCGATGCGCGCATCCAGCAGCAGCGTGGGCGTCAAAGTATCGGTGTATTCCACAACGGCGGTCCGGCGCGGATCGAGGATATGCCGCCCGTCGGTGTCGGCGATGTTCCCGAAGTAGTTGGCGAACCCCCAATCCAGCATGTCGCGGCCGAAGCGGCCGGACAGTCTCTTGGACGGCGAGATGTTGTAGTCCCCGCGGATGCTGAGATTGCTGTTGTTGATGGGCACCGGGCTGGTCAGGAACAGGTTCTGCGCGCCGGTGCAGGCCTGCCCCGGCAGGTTCGGCTTGGGATAGAACTTCAGGATGGCCGTAGCGATCGGGCTGATCGCGCTCGAAGGAATCACGTTGTTCGGGAACGGCGTCCTGACATACTGCCCCGGATTGTTGGGATCCGGAGTGGTGGAAGAGGGGTCGTAAATCGTAATCGGAGCGCAGCCGCTCGTCCCCAACCCGGTGAAGATGCCCTGGCGCTCGGCGTCGGTAGGAGAGGTGATCGTCTCCGAGGCGGCCTTGCGCTCGCGGTATTCGTCCAGGCTGAAAAAGAAGAACAGCTTGTCCTTTTTGATCGGCCCGCCGAACGTGCCGCCGAACTGATTGATGTGCTCCGCCGTGCGTGGCGCACCGTTCTTGTTTTGGAAGAACTCGTTGGAGTCGAAATTGGTGTTCCGGACGTACTCGTAAGCCAGGCCGTGATACTGATTCGTCCCCGACTTGCTGATGAAGCTGATGACGCCTCCGCCCGTCCGTCCATACTCGGCCGACATGTTGTTGCTGATGACCTTGAATTCCTGCGTGTTGTCCACCGAAAGAAAGGCCATCGCGCTGTAGTCGGTCATCTTCTCGTTGGCGATGCCATCGATCAGAAACGCGTTATTCAACGGCGTACCGCCCGCGATCGTGACTTGCCCCATGCGCCACGTCGAAAGCAATTCGCCGCCGAAATAGCCAATGCCCTCCACCGTCGGAATCAGGTTGGCCAAACCCAGCGGATTACGCCCATTGAGCGGCAGGTCTTCGATCTTCTTCGTGTCCATGACCGTGCCGAGCGACGACGTGTTGGGCTCCAGCAGCGGGGTGCCCTCATTGACCACCAGCGTTTCGCTGACCGCCCCTACCTGCAAGATCACCGGGACTGCCAGGGAGCGGCTCGCCTCGACAATAATGCCATCGCGGCGAAAGGCCCTGAAGCCCTTGCTCTCCACCTCGACCGAATACACTCCGGGCGGGACCAGCAGGAACTGATAGTTGCCCTCCGCGTTGGTGCTGGTTTTCGAGACCGCGCCCGTCCCCGTGTTCGTGAGCCGCACGTCAGCGCCCGCGATCATGGCGTTGGAGGTGTCGGCCACAGAGCCTGTTACCGTGCCCGTAGTCTGCTGAGCGAACGCCGGCGCGCACAAGGCCGCTGCCGTGATGAGAGCGGGAATCAGCACCCTGCCCCGCTTCGATAGCTTCTTTAACCACTCCATATAGATCTCTCCCACCAAGCAATTGGTTGCTACTACTCAATTCTCCACCCGAATCAGATCCACATATCCGTGTTTGGCCAGCATCTTGTAATAGCCGACGAAGTCGAAATCCATCGGCCCCTGCTCCAGTTCGATTAACCGGATCACCTCGGCCGCGGTGCGCTTCCCGTCGCACCAATACAGCAGGCGCAACGGAGCCGGTTGCGCCGCAAATCCCGGAAACCCTTCTCGCTGATCGAGCGGCAGGTCGTCCAGCGTGACTGGCCCGAATCGTTTCCGCCGCACGATTAAGCTCGCTGCCTCGGCCCGGCGCGGATCCGCTTTCGGCGCGGACGCACTCACCGGCACCGCGGCTTTCAGCCCGCCGGCGCATTCATTCGCCGCCTGCCGCAGCCTTGCGGATTGCTCCTCGGCAAAATGCCGGACGCTCTCCAAGGCAGGCTCGAGCGAAGCTCGCATCGCATCGCGTTTCTCGGCCGCCGCCAGGCGGAGCGCCGACAGCACCGCATCCCGATCGCGCTCGGCCTCGTAGCCGATTTTGGCGAGGCCCCAATAGAGTTCGCGCCCCAACTGGTCGGTGCTACGGGCCGCCAGAATCCGGTCGAGGTGCGGCTCCGCCGCGCGCAGGGTGTCTTGCATCGCCCGGTCCACCGTAATGTCGGCCAGCCACGGTACCTCGGATTCTCCCGCGCAAGCCAGGTAGTACAGATAAGCGCCCACGAGCGAGCTCAAATCCTCGAGCGAGCGCGGGTCCACGCGGCCCGGCGTGTCTTCGCTGTTGTGATGGACAGCTACCGCTCCGCTGCTGCCGCGCACCGCAATCGTCGGGACGCCGATCATGGGGTCGCTCAGGTAGCTGTCCGAAGTCGGGCTGTACGGCAGCAGTTGCGGCATCCGGCGTCCGCCGGCGCCGGCGTAATACGTCTCGGCCACCCGCATCACCAGCGCATCCTGGTACGAGCGCGATACATCCGGATCGGCGCTGAAGGAGTAGGCCCCCAGCACGTCGCGATTGCCCGCCGGGACGTCCAGATGAATGGCGCCTACGGTCCGTTTCATGCGCTCCAGGTGCGTCGCGATGTAGTGCGATGAACCGTAATCTTCGGAGAACGTCAGCACGCGGATCCCGCGCCTGGGACGCGGCAGGCGCCCGGCCAGGATGGCCCGGTTGATGGCCGCGATCGCCTCGATCATGCCCGCTTGTCCCGTCGAGTTGTCCTGCGCGCCGATTTCAAAGCCATGGCCGAGTTCCAGAACCTCCTCCTCGGAACCCTCGCCCGGAATCACTCCCGTAACCGTGAAATACGAGCCAGAGTAATACCTGGCATCCACGGACGCGCGAACCCGGACTCTGACCCCCCGCCCGAGCAGGCCCCGCAAATACTCGCCCTGTCTGGGCGTGATGGAGAAACCAACCACAGGGCTGGACGTTTTGGTGAAGCCCCAGCCGTAATCGCCCCACGCATTCACCCAATAGTGGCCGTCTCGCAGATCCTGGTTTTCGGTGTAATCGCTGATAATGCCCGCCGCGCCCTTCTGATAGAGCGCCGCTTTCAGCGCGCCCCTCTCCGACAGGTCTGCCGGCACCTCCACCAGCACCATCTTTCCTTTGACATCGACCATCGCAAGCTCAGCCGCGCGAGTGGACCGGAGTTCGACCACCTCGGCTTCCAGCCCTTCCGGCGGAGTCGAGCCGCTCCACTGAATCAGCGAAGCGGGCTCCTGACGGTAGTCGCACAGCACGCTCATGCCGGCCGCGCCCGCGGGCTCGATCAGTTCCAGGCTCGCGTTCCGGACGTTCCACGCGAGAGGCATCGTCCACCATCCGAACTGGCTGACCCCATCGGCAGGCCCCGGGAGAAGCTCCACATTACGAAGCCCGAGCTCCGTCATCTTCTTCTGCAAATACTCGGCGCTTTGGCGGAATTTTGAAAAGTCCTGCCAACGATCGATGGAGTGCAACTGCATCACGAAATCGAGCGCCTCGCCGGCGCTCACCTCCGCGTGAACCGCCTGGACGATCTGCTGCAGTTGCGGAGACGGCCGCGGCGTTTGGGCAATGGCCGGCAGGGCAACGAGAAGTACACAGGCGCGCGCGGAGATCATGTTCATACTCACGGCTTCAACTGACCGAGCACCTGGGCGCGTAACGGAGTCCGATTCCCATCGTCATACAGCAGGTACTTCGCGCGGATTCTGGCGAACTCGGCCAGTTGCCCGCGCATGGCCTGCAGCACCTCGCGGCCCGTCTCGCCGCGCTTCAGCCGCGCCGCTGCTTCGTCACTGCCGAGCAGCCGCATGACGCCGTCCAACTGGAACTTGCCGGGATGAAACTTCAGGGTCGCCGACAGCAACTCCATCCCCAGCAGGACCGGATCGAAGACCTCCCGATTCACCAGCAGAATATCGAACCCTTCGCACTCCTGATCCTTGTAGACCGAGGCTCGTGGCGTGAACCGCCGGGCTACGAACCGGACTCCGGGGATCGGCCGTGCATTCAGGTAATCGGCAACCTCACTCGCGCGATACCACGGCGCGCCGATCCGTTCGAATGGTGTATCGGTTCCGCGCCCGACCGAAATCTGCGGCGACTCCAGCAGGCACACGCCCGGATAAAGAGCCGCCTCCGTGACATTGTGAATGTTCGGCGAAGGGTCGATCCACGTCAGGCCCGTCTCGTCGTACCACATCGAGCGCTTCCAGCCTTCCATGCGGATCACGTGCAGATCCACCCCCAGATGCTTCTCGCCGTTGTACATCTCCGCCAGCTCACCGGCGGTCATCCCGTGCCGGATGGGCATTCGCATGTAGCCCACAAACGAAACATACTTCCCGTCCAGAAGCGGGCCTTCGAAATCCACGCCGTTGATGCCGTTCGGCCGGTCCAACACGTAATAGGGGATGCCCTTCTGCGCCGCCGCTTCCATCGTGTAGCCCAGCGTGGTGATCCGGGTGAGAAACCGTGCTCCGTTCTGCTGGATGTCGTAGATCAGCGCATCGACGTCCTTCAACATCTCGGGTGTCGGGCGGTAGTGACCCGCGTTGTAGAGGCTGTAGACCGGAACTCCGGTGCTGCGGTCCACGCTGTCGTCGATGTTGCGGTCTTCGCGGTTCCCTTCCAGTCCGTGCTCCGGCGCGAAGATCGCGCCCAGTTTCACGCCCGGCGCGTGAGCCAGGACATCGACGATTCTGCGGCCGTCTTCCGTGACACCCGTTTGCGCCGTGATCACACCCACACGCTTGCCCTCCAACGGAGCAAAATCCTGGCCGATCAACACCTCGAGCCCGGTCTTCACCCGCGCGCCCAAGCATACCGGCGCGAGACATAGAAGAAGGATCGCTGGGTGGCACTCGTGCCTGTACCCATGGGCCCCGCCGGCCCACCGAAATTCATGAAAACCCGCCGGTTCTTCGGGCCGCGATGTGGCGCAGGCACTCCTGCCTGCCGCGCCGAGACTCATCTCGGCGCTTGTTGGTCTGCCATCCAGTTCAATGCTGGCGAAGGGGTTTTCGA
>DATJWB010000257.1:0-19246 GCA_035501495.1 Bryobacteraceae bacterium
GAAAGCCGCGCAGCCTCTGTACTCGATGGGTGAGCGCGCGGAGACAGCGATGGCGACACGCTCACGCAGATTGACTGCCGTTCCGTTCCACGAACTCAAGAATGACGTCACATGGGACACGGGCCTTTGCGTTCGGGGCCATACATCATGCTGTAGATCATGAGAGCATCCTTTTCGCCGAACAGGCTGGAGAATCGGATTCTGCCAGTTTCGGCGACGAGCTCGAAGCCCTGTGTGGAATCCACCCACCCGGAGGCAACGCACGCCGCTGTGACGCCACGCGCTCGATGTGGTGACGCAGTTCAATCCCTCCGGCGAAAAGCGCATTGCAGCCTCGCGGTATTCTGCGCTTTGCCCAGAGTAAGGATAATGCGAGACTCCCGAGAGCCTCCTGTCTGCCATGGCAGCCGGTCTGCGTGAGAAGTCGGGAGGGCGAGGTGATCTATCCGGGCTGCACGGCGAGGGGCGGCTTTGAAGGCGACTTTGGGAAGGGATCCCACGGATGGCTGGATTACTGGTTCGAGTGAGATGGCTAAGACCACTGCGTCCGCATCGCGACTAGAGCGAGTATGCTGCCACTCAATTCGGCTCGAAGCCGGCGCGCTCCAGCCCGCGGCGCGCTTCGGCATTCCGCATGAAGGTCTTCCATACGAAACCGTTTCGGAGGTTTTCCGCCATCAACATGGTGATCCCGGTATCGAGCGCGATCACGTCCGAATCGTACCAGCCCTTCTGCGGATTGAACGCATTCACAAATCCGTACCGGCCCCACGCGTGGGAACCGTAGCGGTTCCTGATGCTCTTGAGAGATCGAAGGGCGGCCTCCGGCAGAAACGGCAGCGATCCGCCCGCGGCGCTCGGGACGATCGTGCCGTCGATGGGCCCGACCTCCGGCGGACCACCCCAGACCACGTAGCCATACTGCGAATCGCTGGCGGTGATGCCCCAAAGATCGCTGCCGTAGGCCGGAAACTGCTTGCCCAGTTCCTCGCAGAACCGCACGTGAGCCTGCGTGGCGGTGACGGAGTTCTGAAAATAGTCCGCGTAACGGTCGTGCTTTCCGCGGAAATCGAACCAGGCTTGAGAATACTGGTGGATAAAGAGCGGCGCGTACGAGCCGATATATCGCAGACCCTCATATTCAAACGTGGTCCGCTTCCACGAGTTCCACGCGTCGGCGGGCAGGGGATGCGCCATCGAGCCCAGCCCCAGCAGATACATCATCATGTGCTCGCTGTAGAGATCCCATCGATACGGCAGGAAGCCGGACTCCGGCGTCCATCCGTGTGGCAGCAGGGTGGTGTCTTCCGAAAGCCAGGTCCAGTCGATGCGGTTGAAGATCTCATAGGCGAGGCGGGTGATTTCGGCATACCGGAAGTGCTCCCGGCAGGTCAACACGCCGCAGAGCAGCAGCGCCGTGTCGACACTGGAGACCTCCGAGTCCCAAACCCGCTGGCCGGTTTTCAAATCCGCCCAGTGGTAGAAGAACCCGCGATGAGTCGGCATGGACTTCGACAGGAAATGCAAGAGAGTCAGGGCCCGCCCGCGAGCATCGTGAAGCGAGACCCATCCGTTCTCCTGACCGATGCAGAGCGCGGTCAAACCGAAACCGGTTCCCGCGATACTGGCTACGGTATTGGTATTGTTGCCCCCGCCGATATTCGAACGATCGCGAACCAGCCCGTTCTCGGGGTTGGCCTGTTCCCAGAAAAAAAGAAAATTCGCCTTCTCGATTTCCTCCAAGAACTGGCTGTCTTCGTTCGAGAGTACGAAAGGCTCTCCCCCGTGCGCCTTTCTGAGCGCCATGGCCGCCAACGGCGCCGCCCCCAGCATCTGGCGCAACCAATCGCGACGCGTCAGCCCGGCCGGCTGGATAGTCTTGCGCCTCACGTTCCTATTCCCATTTTAGTGAATAGACCAATGCCCGTGAAATACACTGGGACTTGGGTTCCGCGTGTGGCACGATCGCGAAAAGTTCTGATTTGGACCCTGGGTGGCGTGATCGCGGGAATCGTAAGCGCGGTTCTTGTGGTCGTCATACCGAGGATCGGCAAAGTAAGATTCATCACCGGCGCGGTTCTCATCGCTGACACCGACCCACGAAAGCAACTGCCCATTCCCAATGCGGAAATCTCCGGCGAGGTCGGGGATGTGACCAGCCGTACATGGTCGGACGCCAACGGCTTCTTCCGTTTGACCTGGCCCAGAGGACTCTGGTGGGGACAGGCAATGCGGCTGACTTTCAGGCACGCGAGCTACCAGCCGTTGACCGTCGCCGACACCCTCACTCACCAGGTCTACCTGGCGCGCCTCACTCCGGCAAAGGCGAAAACGCTTTCCGAAGCAGTTGGTCCCATCACCACCCTGGCCAACCTTCGCGTCCGCTACTCCATCAAATCCCTCACTACGATCGAAGTCGGAAGCACGGTGAAGACCTTCGAAGTAGTCAACACCGGGAACCAGTCCTGCCGCGGACATGAAGTCTGTTCGCCCGACGGCAGGTTCGCCGCGACGCGCGGGTCGTTCCAGATGGACGCCGGGCCCGGACACGAGTTTCAGAACGCGCGGATTTCCTGCGTGGCGGGACCGTGCCCATTCACACGCGTCGATACCGACGACTTCTCGCGCGGCGGGCGGGTCATCAGCGGCCAAGTTCGTGTCTGGTCAGATACCGCGACATTTCTGGTAGAGGCCGATGTGGTGCGCACGGCGCTCACCGACATCATTCGCCAGTCATATCCGGCGCTCTTCGGGCGGTCGATGACGTTCACGCTGCCGCCCGACGGAGAAGGTCCGAGCATTCAAGCCGACCTCGATGGAACTACCATCGTTTTTCCGCTCGGTCCAGCCCTGATTCTCTCCTGGGCATCGTGCAACCAGCAGATTACCGCCAACCACAGCAAACTCTATAGCTGTGTGCTGAAACCCGGCTACCGGTTTCGCCCCACGTAGCCTCAGCGCTGTTGATCCTGTGTGCCCTTGCCGGACTGAAGGTTCCTGGCCATCTGCGCGTGAGCCTGAATCATCGGCAGGATGCGCGTCGCAAAGCTCTTCACGGCGGTATCACTCCCACCGTTCGTTTCCGCCTGGAAATCGGCAACGTCCTCGCCGTCGTCGTGGGTGACCTCCTTCAGAAATGCTTTGTCGAAGTTCTGGCCATCGAGTTTGGCCAACTTTTCCACTTTACCTTTGTGTTTGGAGTCCAGCGTTTCCGGTATGGTGATGCCCTGTTTCGAGGCCAACTGAGTCACCTCTTCGTGCGCCTTCTGCCGGTCATCCGCCATCTTGCGGCCGTACTGCTTTACGGCATCACTGGAGCCCTTCTCGGCAGCGAGCTTTCCCAGTTCGACCTGCATCATGTCGTCGACCGCCACGCGCCTGAGAAACGCTTTGTCGTCGATCCTCGTGGGCGTCCCCTCGCGCGTTGCTTCGCCGGTGATGGGGTCTGTCGGGCGGCTCATTCCCGGAGAGGCGCCGGGAGGATAGCCCGGCTGCGACTGGGGTTGTTGCTGCGGCTGCACCGGGGGCTGCGCGAGAAGTGAACACGCTCCCGCCAGCAGAGTGCTGAGAAATACTATGCTTTTCATATTCTGTGATCCTTTTCCCGTTTACGCCCAAGGCGTCTGAATCATTTCGGTGCGGTGCTTTTTGCAGTTTCTGTACCAAGCCCGCACGCATGTGCGAAAGCGTTGAATCGTTGCGCAAAAACTCCTCGCGGAGGAAAAAAGTTCCATGGGAGCGTAAGGCTCCGGCATCACTAATATCAGCCGAAACACGCTTGGTCTTTCTCGTGCTTGTAGGTAGGCCGCATGCAAACTCTCACCGGCCAGGAGTCTGCTGTGGTCAATCGGCGGCTTTCCACCCCGCCCGGCGCGAGCGGCAGCGTTCTCTGCGAAACGTTACACTGCATGCGCGCATTGTCCGGCAGTCGGGGCCGACGGTGGTCGGTGGAAGCTCGCGGGCTGCGCCGCGGGCGAGTTGTTTTTCACAGTCCGGATAGTGGACCGCGTCCTCGAGCGTGAAGAGAACAAGACCCCCAGGGAGGGCAGACACGAACCCTGCCCGCGTTTGGTGGCGCTACGCGTATTTGAACTACAGGCATCCAGTTCCTGATGAACTACGAACCCATCACGACCACAGAACCCGACACCAGGTCGGCGGCGTGCCGCGCGGCGGGCGCCACCATGGCAGGGCGGATGCCATTTCGGGGCGAACGCGTGCGTCGTGCGAAGCACGGGCATCGCCGCTCGCGGATTCCACGCATGCTGGCGTTACCAGCCAGCGGAGAATCGGTCACGCTCGTGTACGACAATCTCCGCCTGATCCGCACCGCAGAAAAGGAGGTCCGGTTGTTCTCGCGGGACCTTCGCCACTTTCCCCTGGTGCACGAACCGGATGGCAAGGAGTGCGTGCGGGTGTTGGCAATTGCGCGGGAGTACCTGGACAGCGCCGGAAACCGCTTCAGTGAGGAAAGCTGCGGCGCGTTTCTGGATGGCTTCCAGGATGCCGCGGTCCTGGAGATGGGTGAACTGTGGGCGATAAAACCCGCACTGCAGTACGAACTGCTGGAGCGCCTGTGCGTGTCATCGGAGTCCTGGCCGGCCCTCCTTTACAGCTTGCGGCAACTGGGGGACATGGCATGGAAGGATCTGTTCGAAGCCGTAAATCGCATCGACGACGTGTTGCGTGAAGACCCTGCGGGCGCGTATGCGGAAATGGACTTTGAGAGCCGCGACCGCTACCGCAACGTGATCGCCTGTCTGGCCCAGCACGGCTCTATGGACGAACACGAAGTGGCCGGGACTGCGTTGGCTCTGGCCCGGCAGGCTAGCGCCATCTCCGACGGGTCGCGCGCCGCACAGCGCCGTGGTCACGTGGGCTTCTACCTGATCGATCGCGGCGTTGAAGTTCTACAGAAGACCATCGGTTACCGTCCGCCGCCCGGGGATCGAATCCGGCGTGCCGTCCTGCGCCACCCCACGGCTTTCTACCTCGTCTCGATCGAAGTGGTTACGTTAGCCGTGGTTGCGTTCATGCTGTCCGGAGTGGATTCGTTCACGCCGCTTTTGGCCGGACTTCTGCTGGTCATGCTGCCCGCCACGCAGGCCGCGGTGGCGTTCGTGAACGGCATGGTGACGCTGCTCGTCACCCCGAAGGCCCTTCCCCGCCTGGATTTCTCCAGGGGCGTTCGCGAGGATTGCACGACGGTTGTCGCGGTGCCCACACTGCTGTTCGATGAGTCACAAGTCCGCGACCTGGTATGCGACCTGGAAATTCGTTTCCTCGCCAACCGTGATCCGCAGGTTTACTTCGCCCTGCTCACGGACTGCCCCGATTCCGACCGCCCGTTCGACGAGCGCGACCGCCTGGCGGACTTCTGCGCGGAATTGGTGGACGGGCTGAACCGCCGCTACGCCGGCTCTCCGTTCCTGCTGCTGCATCGCCACCGAGTCTACAACGGCGGGGAGGGACGCTGGATCGGGTGGGAGCGGAAGCGCGGCAAACTCCTCGACTTCAACCGGCTTCTGCGCGGCGGATTCGATTCGTTCCCGCTGAAGGCGGGCGACCTTTCGATCCTTCCACGGATTCGTTACGTCATCACCCTGGACACGGACACGCAGCTTCCACGCGATTGCGCGGCACGGCTGATCGGGACGATCGCGCACCCGCTCAATGCCGCGGTGGTAAACTCCGCCAGCCGCATGGTGGTCGAAGGCTACGGCATTCTGCAGCCGCGCATCGGCATCAGCATTCGCTCCACCGCGCGCAGCGGGTTGGCCACGATCTACTCCGGTGAGACCGGCTTCGACATCTACACGCGCGCCGTCTCCGACCTTTATCAGGATCTGTTCGGCGAGGGCATCTTCACCGGCAAAGGGATTTACGAGGTGGACGTTCTTCGCGAAGTGCTGGAGCATCGCTTCCCCGAAAACGCCCTGCTCAGCCACGACCTGATCGAAGGCGCATACGCCAGGGCAGGCCTGGTGAGCGACATCGAACTGATTGACGACTATCCTTCGCATTTCAGCGCCTACAGCCGCCGCAAGCACCGCTGGGTGCGCGGGGACTGGCAAACCCTGCGCTGGCTGGCGGACCGTGTACCGGACCGCGCCCTGCGACGGGTGCCCAATCCCATTTCCGTGATCTCGCGATGGAAGATCGCCGACAATCTGCGGCGCAGCCTGCAGGAGCCAAGCCTGGTGATTCTGTTCCTGGGGGCATGGTTCTTCCTTCCCGGCCGGGCCGACTATTGGACCGCGGCCGCCGCACTGATGCCATTCCTTACGGGCTACTGGACGCTGCTGTTTTCCCTGCTCCGCGTGCCGCGAACCGCGCATGCCCTGCGTCCCTGGGCACGGCAGACGGTCCGCGGGTTTGAAGACGCCAACACCTGCGCACTGCTGTTCCTCATCTTTCTTTTGCACCAGGCGCTGCTCTCGGTGGACGCAATTGTCCGTTCCATCCTGCGTATGTTCGTCACCGGCCGCAAACTGCTGGAGTGGGAGACGGCGGCAGAATCCGGCACCGCCCGCCGCTCCCGAAAGGCGGTGGACCTGTACCTGATCGCGGCGCCTTTCCTCAGCATCCTGACCGGCGTGTTGGTCTGGCGGTTACGCCCGGCCGCCCTCATCGCCGCGGCACCCATCCTGGCTCTCTGGGCGAGTTCGTGGGCAGTCTCGGCGCTGTTGAACCGTCCGCCGCGAGCCTCCAACCGGGCCCTGCGCCGGGAGGACGCCGCGTGGCTCCGCGGGTATGGCGAGAAGATGTGCCGCTTCTTCACCGATTGGAGTTCTTCCGCCACCAACTGGCTCATTCCGGACCGCATCCACGAAGACGGCGAGGCGGCCATGACGCTTTCGCCGACCAACCTGGGTCTGCTGCTGAATGCCCGCATTGCCGCGCTGCACTTCGGCATGCTGACGATTGAGGAATTTGCGTTCGAAACCGCCGAGACGCTGAACGTCATTCAACGGATGCCGAAACACCGCGGCCACCTGCTGAACTGGTACAACATCGAGACAGCCGAGCCCACCGGCCCGCGGTTCGTCTCCACCGTGGACAGCGGCAACCTGGCGGCCGCACTATGGACCCTGAAACAAGCCGCTTTGAAACTCGCCGCCGATCCCCGCTGGAGCAAGGGAGTCCTGCCAACGACAAGCGCACAGCTCTCGGAAATCGCCTCAACCTGCGACCGCCTGGTGCGCGACATGGATTTCCGTTTCCTCTACCACCGCCGCCGCAAGGTCCTCACCATCGGTTACGATCTCGACGCCGGCCGGCTGGTGTCGTCGTATTACGACCTGCTCGCTTCGGAATCCCGCATCGCGACCTTCGTGGCCATCGCCAAGGGTGACATCCCGCAGGAAGCGTGGTTCCACCTGGGCCGGGCCCACACGCTTTACGCGGGCGAACCGATTCTTTTCTCCTGGACCGGCACGATGTTCGAGTACCTGATGCCCACCATCTGGATGCGCCACTACCCCGGCACCATTACCCGCAAGAACATCGATTCCGTGGTGAAAGCGCAAAAAGAGTACGCGCGACGCAGGGGCGTGCCCTGGGGCATTTCCGAGTCGGCCTGTGTGGCGGCGGATGGCACCGAAGGTTACGGAGCTTTCGGCATCCCCGAACTGGCGCTCAAGGCCGCCAGCCCGGATTCGCTGGTCATCTCCCCGTACTCCGCATTCCTGGCTGCGGCCGCCGATCCGGCCGGCGCTCTGAAAAATCTCAAGCAGATGGAAGAGTATGGCTGGACGGGGCGCTACGGCTTTTACGAAGCGGTCGATTATTCACGCGCCGGCAGTACGGTGGTTCGGACGTGGATGGCGCACCACCAGGGCATGAGCCTGCTGGCAGCCTGCAATCTGCTCTTCGATAAGCCGTTCCAGCGGTACTTCCATGCCGAGCCGCATGTAATTGCCACGGAGTTGTTGCTGCACGAGCGAGTCCCCGCGGGACTCCAGGCCGAAAAGGAAGAACCCATGAGGATTCCGGGGGCGCAACCGGTGTTGGCGGCGGCATGAGCTTCAGGACCGGGAGTCTGCCGGTTTTGCTTTTCGCCGCGGAACTCTCCGCCTGGCCCATGGACAATTCCATCGAGCAACGCGTCAATTCCCTCCTTTCGCGCATGACGCTCGATGAAAAGATCGGCCAGATGTCGCAGTCCACCTCCATGGCAACGCCGCTCTCCGAATCCATCAAGGCAGAGATCCGGCAGGGCCGATGGGGTTCGTTTCTCAACGCAGGAAGCCCGGCAGACCGCGCGGAGGCGCAGCGCATCGCCCGCGGCGAGAGCCGTCTGGGAATTCCGCTCCTCTTCGGCCGGGACGTGATCCACGGCTACCGCACCATCTTTCCGATTCCTCTCGGCCAGGCGGCGAGTTGGGATCCGGAACTCATCGAGCAGGCCGCGCGCACCGCCGCCGTAGAGGCCAGCACCGAAGGCATCCGTTGGACCTTCGCCCCCATGGTGGATATCGCCCGCGACCCGCGCTGGGGCCGGGTCGCCGAGAGTCCCGGCGAGGATCCGTACGTGGCGTCGGTGGCCGGCGCCGCCATGGTGCGTGGATTCGAAGGCGGGTCGCTGTTGAATCCCCGATCGATCGCGGCATGCGCGAAACACTATGCGGGTTACGGCGCGGCCGAGGCTGGCCGCGACTACAACAGCGCCTGGATCCCGGAAGTGCTCCTGCGTGACGTGTATCTGCCGCCCTTTCGCGCCATGCTTTCGGCCGGCGCCGCCACATTGATGACCGCCTTCAATACCTTTAACGGCGTTCCCGCCACCGGAAACGAGTTTCTGCTGCGCGGAATCTTGCGCGGCGAATGGGGATACGACGGCCTGGTGGTCAGCGATTATGAGGCGATTCCCGAGATGGTGCCCCACGGCTACGCGGCCAGCGCCGGCGATGCCGCGCGCGAGGCGCTGCGAGCCGGAATCGACATGGAAATGGTGAGCACCGCATACCACGACCATTTGAAGGAACTCATCGCGAGCCACCGCGTCCCGATCGAGTGGGTGGACGGCGCTGTACGCAACATCCTCCGCCTGAAGTTCCGGCTCGGCCTGTTCGATCAGCCTGTTCCCGCGCCCCAGGAGGCTGTCATCACCGCGGACTCACGCGCACTGGCGCAGCGGCTGGCCACGGAAAGCGCGGTGCTGTTGAAGAACGACGGCCATTTACTCCCGCTCGCCGAATCGGTGCATTCCGTGGCGGTAATTGGACCCCTGGCCGATAGCCCGCTGGACCAGATGGGGTCATGGGCGATGGATGGACGTGTGGAAGACGTAGTGACACCGCTGGCGACGCTGCGCCAGAGGCTCGGAGACGCGCGGGTGTTCTACGCTCCCGGCCTGAAGAACAGCCGCGGCACGGACCGAACAGGCTTCGCTGCAGCCCTGGACGCCGCGCGCAAGGCCGACGTGGTTCTGCTCTTCCTGGGCGAGGAGCAGATTCTATCCGGTGAAGCGCGCTCGCGGGCGTTCCTTGGTTTGCCGGGCGCCCAGGAGGATCTGGTCAGCGAAATCGGCAAGGCCGGGAAGCCGATGGTGATGATCATTCAGGCCGGCCGTCCGCTCACCTTTCACGACGCCGCGGCCCAGGTCGGGGCCGTATTGTACGCATGGCACCCCGGAACCATGGGCGGACCGGCAATCGCGGACCTGGTGTTCGGCCGAGCGATCCCTTCGGGAAAGCTCAGCGTCACGTTCCCGCGCACGGTCGGCCAGGTGCCGATCTATTACGCGCATTTGAATACCGGCCGCCCGGCGTCGCCGACAGAACTCGGGATTCCCATGGGCAACCCCGCCAATCCTACCGGCTACACTTCCAAATACATCGATGTGGATTTCACGCCGGAATATCCATTTGGCTATGGGCTCTCATACGCCGATTTTGCGTATTCCGACCTCCGCCTGAGCGCGGATACGCTGAAGACCGGCGGCACGCTTACCGTCTCAGCGGATATCACGAACCGTGGAAAATACGCCGGCGCGGAGGTGGTCCAACTCTACGTGCGCTGCGTCACGGCGAGCGTGGCGCAGCCGGTGCGCGTACTGAAGGGATTCCAGCGCATCCGGCTGCAGCCCGGCGAAACCAAACCCGTCACCTTCGCGCTCACTCCTGCAGATCTCGCGTACCACAATCAGCAGATGCGACTGGTCGCCGAAGCGGGGCGCTATCAGGTGTGGATCGCGCCCGATTCGGCGCGCGGGCTTCAGGGCGAGTTCACGCTGCAGTAGAGGCTAGCGTCACTTCGTCGGGGAAGCGTGCAAGCAGCACGCCGGTGGACGTGTTCCGCCGCAATGCCGGGGTTATCCAGCCGCTGGCAGTTGGCAGGCACTCCGGGGATGCATTCCCCTCACCTGGCGAGCGGGTTTGGAGATTCGTTCTCCCGCCATATTCCGCGCCAGTTCGATCAGGCCGATTGCTGTAGCGGCCTTTACAGACTCCCGGTCCGCATTCAGCAGAATGACGATATCCTCGATTGCCAGCTTCTCGAACACGCTCAGCAGAAGCGCGCGCCGCGGAAATGTCTCGATCTCGAGCAGCGCCCACTCCAGTTCCCCTTTTCCCGCGGCCCCATCGATGGTCTCTATGAAGGCGTTCCCTGTCTCCGCCTGCAAGCGGTGGAGGCGCCGGCGCAGTTCAGACGCGCTGGCTCTGGGGCCGACAGGTCCGAGGACCTTGGAGATGAAGATCTTTCGCGCCCACGTGATCATCCAGCTTTCGAAAAACGGATTCGCCGCATCTGTGATTTCGAGGGTTTCGAGGACTCCCTGAGCGCTCCGCTCGGGATCTCCGGTCAGTAGGTATCCCAACCAGTACAGGCTAAAAACTCGCTCGGCAGGCATTTCGCTTTCCCGATTCCTTTCGCAGATTCTCTCGACAGGCTCAGAATACGGTGAGGTATGGCATGGAGTCGTGATCCCGCGGTGCCGAATGGGTGATGTACTGGTGACAGCAGTGACCGGAGCCGCGAAGTTTACAAGATGTGTTCGATCCGGACTACCGAAGTCCAAAGGTGGACGGAACAGGTTCGAAAGTGTACATGCGAGCGTCCTCACGGGTGGGAAATGATGTACCGGCAGCCTGAGGTTTTGGGATGATTGATCGGAGGAATCATGCACAGCCAGCGCGAACCGGAACTCACCGGGCAAACCGTCGTCGTGATCGGCGGCAGCGCCGGCATCGGGCTCGAGACCGCGCGGCGGGCGCGCGCCGAGGGAGCTGACGTCATCCTCACGGCCCGGAACTCCGAGCGCCTGCAGCGCGCCGCGAGCGAGCTTGGCGCGGTGGGCACCGCGGCCTTCGACGCCAACGATCCGGCTTCGCTCGAGAGATTCTTCGGAAATCTGACGGCCCCGATCGACCATGTGATGGTAACGGGTCCAGGCCCGCATTATTGGCCTTTGATGGAGATCGAGTTCGAGCAGGCGCGCCTCGCCATCAGCGAACACATCCTGCTGGCGCTCTGGGTCGCCCGCAATGCCGCGCGCAAGGTCAGGCCCGGAGGCGCCCTCGTGTTCATGGGGGGCACCTACGGACGGCGCCCCCGTCGCGGGTTCGCGCTCACGTCGGCCGTTACCGCCGCAATGCCCGCGTTCGTCGCGGGCCTCGCGCTCGACCTCGCGCCGGTCCGAGTCAATCTCATTGCGGCCGGCTTCGTCGACACGCCGTTGTCGGCGTCGCTCCTCGGCGATCAACTCGAAGCGCGCCGCGACGAGCTTCGCGACACGCTTCCCATCCGGCGCGTCGTCGGGCCGGCCGATGTGGCTGCGCTCGCCGTCCACATCATGAGCAACGAGGCCCTCACGGGGGCGACCTACGACATCGACGGCGGACAGCAGCTCGTCGGCGGCTAGCGCCAGCTGATGGAGATGGGTGGCTCGAAGGCCTCTTCGCGCAACTGGCACGGTACGCGCCCGACAAGCGCCCCGTTGAGTCGGGGCGCGCAGGCACGAGTGCCCGCGCCACCTTAGATTAGAACTTATTTCGCGTTATAGTGGGCCTATTCCGATGCCCAAATCGAGACTCCTCCGTACCCTCTTCATCGCCCTCCTTCCCTTCCTCTGTCTGGCCGCGGATTACGATGTTCTGATACGCAACGCACGCGTCATCGATGGCAGCGGCAATCCCTGGTTCCGCGCCGACATCGGTATCAAGGACGGGCACATCCGCACCGTAGGGAAGATTGGCGATGCTTCCGCCACGCGCACCATCGACGCGCATGAACGCATCGTCGCGCCCGGATTCATCGACGCGCATGTCCACATCGAAGGCAACGTCGAGCGGAATCCGCGCGCCGACAATTTCGTACTCGATGGCGTCACCACGGTCATCACCGGGAACTGCGGCAGCTCCGAGATCAATCTCTCGACCTGGTTCGACAAGATCGAGAAGCTTGGACTGGGACTCAACGTCGCATCGCTCGTAGGCCACAACACGATCCGCGCCGAAGTGATGGGCTCGGCCAACCGCCTGGCCACCCCCGACGAGATCAAGCGCATGCAGTCGCTGGTGGACCGCGCCATGCGCGATGGCGCGGTGGGCTTCTCCACTGGCCTGGAATACATTCCGGGGACATATTCGAACACCGCCGAAGTGGTCGCGCTGGCGAAATCGGCGGCGGCGCACGGCGGCGTCTACACCAGCCACATGCGCGACGAGGGGATCCACGAAATCGAAGCCATCACCGAAGCAGTCAACGTGGGGAAGGAGGCCGGGATGAAGGTGGAGATTTCGCACCTCAAGATCGACCGCCGGAGCGTGTGGGGCGCGAGTGACCAGTCTCTGGCGCTGATCGAAAAGTTCCGGCGCGAGGGAGTCGATGTGGTGGCCGATCAGTATCCCTATGATCGCGCCAGCACCAACCTGGGCATCCGACTGCCGTCGTGGGCGCTGGCCGACGGCAAGATCAAGGAACGGCTTGCCGACCCGGCAACCCGGGCCAAGATTGCCGCCGAAATGCAGCAGAACCTCAAGGTGATGGGCGAGCCGGACTACTCCTTCGCCACCGTGGCGCGTTTCACTCCCAATCCCGCATACGAGGGCAAGACCATCTCGGAGATCAGCGCGTTGAAGGGCCGCGCACCTGGAGTCGAAAGCGATATCGAGACGATTTTCGACCTGATGAACGCGGGTGGAGCGGGCATGATCTACCACCTGATGAGCGACGCCGATATTGAACGGATCATGCGCTGGCCGTTCACCGCGGTGGCCAGCGACGGCAGCATCATTTCTCCCGGCGCCGGAAATCCGCATCCGCGCTCCTACGGGACGAATGCCCGTGTGCTGGCCGAGTACGTGCGCACTCGCGGCGTGCTTACGCTGGAAGATGCCATTCGGCGAATGACGTCGCTGCCGGCACGCACATTCAGCCTGCTGGATCGCGGACTGGTGCGGGAAGGCATGGCCGCCGACCTGGTGGTCTTCGATCCGGCGCGCGTTGCGGATAAAGCCACCTACGCCAAGCCTCATCAATACGCGCAAGGCTTCGATGTGGTCATGGTGAACGGTAAGATCGAGGTGGACGACGGCAAGATGACCGGCGCTCGCGGCGGGCAGGCGTTGCGCCACAAGTAGAGAGCCGGCGGTGGGGCGCTACTCTGCCCGCAGAGCCTCCACCGGCGCGATCCGGCTGGCCCGCAGCGCCGGAGCCAGCGACGCGCCGAAGGCCGACAGCCCCAGCATCGCTACCGCCACCAAGGTCACTTGTGGATCGTATGGGTTCACCGTGTCCACCTGGCTGCCCAGAAATCGGCCGGCAGCGAGGCTCAGCGGCAAACCGCCGGCAAGCCCGAAGACGATCAGCGCGAATGCGCCGCGGAGGATGATCATCACCGCGTCGCGCCGGGTGGCCCCCAGCGCCATACGCACCCCGATTTCGCCGATGCGGCATCCGGCGTTGTAGGCGGTTACTCCGTAGAGGCCGATACACGACAGGACCAGCGAGAGAATTCCGAACAGAGAAGTGAGGCGGGCGATCAGCCGCTGCTGCCGGAATATGCCGGACACTTGCGCGCTCAAAGGACGGATCGCAATGACCGGCAGGTTCGGATCTACCGAGGCGATTGCCCGGCTCAGTTCAGCGTTGGAAAGATGGGCACCCGGCCTGGTGACCACCACGATGTCCTGCAGGAAATGCGAGCCAGGATCCAGATCCGGAGTCTCGTGCTGGACTTCGGGAAGATAATATCCCGGGCTGATCGGTTTATTGAGCTTGAACGTGATGTACCGGGCGTCTCTGGCCACACCGACGACCTCGTACATTCGGGACGATCGGTATTCCACTCGTCCGAAGAATTTCCCGATCGGGTCCTGGCCGCCGAAAAACTGGCGGGCAAAAGCCTCGTTGATCACCGCCACGTGCCGGGAAGAGGCCGTATCCTGCTCAGAGATGCCGCGGCCTCGAAGAATCGGCGTTCCAATCGCGCCCAGGTACCCGGCGGTGATTCGATCCAGGAACGCAAAGTTATCGTCTTTAGGGCCTGGCTCCGCACGCCCGTCCACCCAGATGCCGCTGCCCCAATTGTTGCCGCCCATGGGGGAATACATGCACAACGCCACGGATTCGACGCCCGGCAGGTTCGACACCGAATCGTGGATTCGCTGAAAGAGCAGCGCCAGTTGTTCCGGACGGTAGCCGCCGAGCCGCGGATCGGTGTGGACGATCGTGCGCCGCTCCTGCTCGAATCCGAATTCCTGGTTCTCGAGCCGGTGTAAGGCTGCGGTCAACAGCCCCGAGGCCGAAAGCAAAACCAGGGAGAGCGCTGCCTGCACCACCACGAGTATCTTCCTCGGCCAGGAGCGTGTGCGAGCAGTCGAGCGGCCCGTTCCGCGAAGGGCTTCGATCGGGTCCACGCGCGCGGCCATCCAGGCAGGAGCGATGCCGAAGGCAATCCCGGTGATCAGTGACACTCCCAAGGCGAACAGCAGCACCGGCAGGGAGGGCGAAGCACTGATCGGTACGCCGGCGAAGCTGGCCGGGGTGGGGAACGCGAATCGCAGAATCAGGCGCGCTCCGGCGAATGCGATCGCCAGGCCGGCGGTCCCGCCAATCAGCGATAGCAGGATGCTTTCGAGGAGCGGCTGCCTGACCACTCGCAGCGTCCGTGCACCCAACGCGATGCTCAAGGATGTCTGCCGCCGCCGTTCCATGCCGCGCACCAGCATCAGGTTGGCCACATTCGCGCAGACAATCAGCAGGACGAATCCCGAAGCTATGGTCAGGATATCGAGCCAGCGCTCATATTGTTCGCGCATGCTCGTGATTCCGGCCGCGCCCGGGCTCAGGTAGAGGGTCTGGCGGGCAAGTTCCGCGCGCTCGCTGCCCCTCATCTCACCCCAGTGCGCGAGCAGCCACTGGTTCAGTTCCACACGCATCTCCGCCTCGATTGACGCCGGCTCCGCGCCCGGCTTGATGCGCCCGATGAGGTCCAGCCAGGCTTGATTCGCGTTGTCGAGGTCGCCGCCGGATTCCACGAGCGGTGTGGCATTCAGCGGCAGGAAGAAATCGGGCGGGCTGTTGCGCAACGTGTCGCCAAAGAAGCCTGGAGGAGTGATTCCGACCACCGTGAATGGTTTGTCATCGAAACTGAAAACGCTGCCGACGACGGACGGCTCCGCGCCGTATCGCTGCTGCCACAGGCGGTAGCTCATTACCGCCACGGGTGGAGCGTCAGGGCGATCGTCTAGGTTTGTGAGCATCCGCCCGGTATGTGCCTCGATTTCGAACATCGCGAAATAATTGCCGGAAACGAACTCTCCCGGGTAACCCTCGGCCGCCTCTGCACTGCCGGCGCGCCGTACGCCGAACAGGTGTGTCCCGGCCGAGAAGGCTGCCAGTTCCCGAAACCCTGTGGAATGGTCCCGGAAGTACTTGTACTGGTCGTATGAGGCCAGGGAGATTTCTTTGTCCTGGTGGAACGCATTCCAGTAGCAGCATCGCGTCTCTTTCCCCAGCCGGTACAACTCGCCTGGGTTGGGAACAGGCAGCGGCTTCAGCAGCACGGCATGCACCAGGGTGAAGATCGAGGTAGTGGCGCCGATGCCCAGCGAAATCGTCAGCACGGTGGCGATGGCAAATGCCGGAGCCATTCGCAAACGCCGCAGGGCGTAGCGGGCATCCTGGATCAGAGTCTCCATCGCCGGCAATCCCCGCTGATCGCGGTAGTCTTCCTTCATCGCCTCCACCGCACCGAACTTGAGCGCCGCCTGCCGCCTCGCTTCACGAGGCGTCATGCCGGATCGAATATTCTCGGCGGTCTGGAGCGCCAGATGCTCGTCGATTTCCGCGGCCAGACGCTCTTCGGCCCGGCGCCCGGCAGTCCACCAGGTCAGCTTGCGGAACAGTCGGCGTACCGCCTTCATTTCAGGTCCTCCGCTTTCACGGCAAAAAACCGGCCGATGATGGCCGATGTCTGTTCCCAACTCTGAGTTTCCGCCTGCAACTGCCGCCGCCCTGCACGGGTCAGCCGGTAGAAGCGCGCCCTGCGGTGGTTCTCGGAGACGCCCCATTCCGACGCGATGGAACCCTCCTGCTCCAGACGTAACAGCACAGGGTAAAGCGTGCCCTGGTTGAGGCGCAGAAGATCACCGCTGATCTGCTCGATGCGGCGGGCAATGCCGTAGCCGTGCAGCGGCCCCAGCACGTCCAGCGTTTTCAGCACCATTAACGCCAGGGTGCCTTGCAGAACATCAGCCTTGTCTCTCATGCGGTTATTTTGGTTTCCCACAGGAAGCATGGCACACTTCTATTGGGAAAGCAACAGGAGGAAGGTAAAGTGCGGCTACTCGATAATCTTCAGCTTGCGCAGCGACTCATCGATCTCGGGGCGAGTCAGCACGCCTCGCTCGATCTCCTGCATGCGCTTCTGCTCGCGCTCCACCTGGGCCATCGCGAGGCGCGCCACCTCGGGAGCATCGTCGAGCGGCACCACCGTGATTCCGTCGCGGTCGGCGATGATGATGTCGCCCGGGCGGACGGCCACGCCGCCGCAGGCAATAATGGCGCCGACCTCGCCGGCGCCGTCCTTGTTGCAGCCGTTCGGGCAAACGCCGCGGGCGTAGACCGGCAGTCCCAGGGCCTCCAGTCCATCGGCATCGCGCACCATGCCGTCCATGATCACCCCGCGCACTCCCATCTTCACGGCGCTGGTGGCCAGCAGTTCGCCGAAACCGGCATTCACGAGGTTGCCTTGCGTGTTCATCACTACCACGTCGCCGGGCAGCGCCAGCGAAATCGCCTTGTGCAGCATCAGGTTGTCGCCGGAGTGGCACCACACCGTGAGCGCCGGCCCGACAATCCGCGGCGACCGCCAGATGGGCCGGATGCCCGGATCCATGGCGCCGAGGCGCGACATGCAATCGGCCACCTGGGCGCTGGCGGCGGCGCCGAACGCATCGAGCAGCGCCGGTTCGGGCCGGGGCCACGGGGCTCGTACGCGGAATCCTACTTTACCGGGCATGCGAAAGCTCCTGGGCGGCGGCCGCGACGCCCGCGCCCGGTGTCACCGCGAAGCCAAGCGCCGGCAGAACGTCTTCGAGGTGCAGAAGATCGGTGATGATGTCCCCGCCCGAGATGTGGCCCATGGCGCCGATGCGGATCACCCTGCCCTCCAACTTGTTGCGCGAGCCTGCGATCACCGTGCCATGCCGTTGGTACAGTCCGCGGACGATGTCGCCGCCTCTAAGTCCCTCGGGCACGTGGAGACAGACCACCGTGCTCGAAATCGCGGGCGATTGCGGAAAGGAGTACAGCCCCAGTGCCTCGCAGCCCGCACGCAGGGCCGAGGACAGGCGGCAGTGGCGCGCCAGCACATGAGGCAGTCCCTCCTCATGAATCATCTCCAACGCTTCGCACAGGCCGGCCATCAACGACACCGGCGTGGTGAACACGGTACCCGAGTCCTCGACGGCTGCCAAGGCCTTGCGGAAGTCCCAATAGTATCGAGGCAGGCGGTCGTCGCGGCCGGCTACTTCCCGCGCTTTCGGACTCATGCTGACCATGCCGAGTCCCGGCGGGCACATCAGCGCCTTCTGCGAAGAAGAGGCCACGATATCGACACCCCAATCGTCCTGCCGCATTTCGATGCCGCCGAGGCCGCTGACGGAATCGACCACGAGCAGCGTGGGGCTGCCGCGGAGCAGCGCACCGATCTCCGCGAGCGGAGCAACCACGCCGGTGGAACTCTCGTTGTGCACCACGACCACCGCCCGGTAGTCGGCGGCGAGCACCCGCCGCTCGATCCGGGCCGGATCGGGAGCTTCGCCCCAAGGGATGTCGAGCGTGTCCACCGTAGCGCCCAATGCGCGGGCGATGGCGGCGAAGCGTTCCCCGAACTGGCCGTGGCAGGAGACCAGAACGCGCTCACCGGGCGCCAATATGTTGGCGAGACTGGCCTCCATCATCCCCGTGCCGGAACTGGCGAAGAAGAGCACGCGACTGCGGGTCCCCAGTATGGGCTGAAGCAGTTCTTCCGCGCGCGTGAAGATGGCGCGGAACTCGGGCCCCCGGTGACTCAGCACCGGACGAGCGATCGCCTGCCGCACACGCTCGGGGACGGCGGTCGGCCCAGGGAGACGCAGACGGTAGTGGGAATCAGTCACGAAAGTTCATTATAAAGGGCGGCGGACCGCTCACCGGATGCCTTCGGCAACGTACAGTTCGGAGCGAAGAGAGCTGAAGTTGTAAGCATACGCCCGGCCATCTGGCGTGATGCGCAGCCCGCCAACTTCATTGACCGGAATCATGGGTTTGATCTCCTTCCATGCGCTCCGCTTGCCGGTCTCCAAATCCAGGATGGAGACCGGGATCGACCGGTTCTGATCGTGATGCGTGGTGATATAGACGGATCGGCCGTCGGCGCGCCACGCCACGACCCGGTCGTGAGGGGTCAGGCCCCCGATTCTTTCGGGCTCCCCGCCATCGATCGCATAGGCGTGCAATTCGCTATCCGGGCCGGTGGCCAGAAACTTGCGGCCGTCCGGCGACACCAGCGGAAGCTCATCGGTATCCGGCATGGAATCCGGGGAGACCGGGCGCGCTTTGTCCGCCTTGGCATCCCACGCCGAAAATCGGATTCGATTCACCGCTCCCCTCTCCATCACCAGGTAATTTCGCTCGCCGGAAAGCCAGCCGACGACCATACGCGACCGGATCGTCTCGCCCGGCCCTGTAGGCATCAGCTCGAACATCCGGTTGGCAGTGTCGCGCGATGAAAAACCTGCTACATACTTCCCGT
>DATJWB010000258.1:0-2481 GCA_035501495.1 Bryobacteraceae bacterium
ACATACGATCTGCACGTGGTTTCTCCGATCTTCGGTGACATTCGCCAGAAAGTGACCATCGAGGCCAACAAGGTCACGGTCATACCGTTGAAGAAAGAAAAGTAAAGGACGCCTCACCGGCTGGTGTGGCGCAAGATCCAGGCGCTGATTAAATCCGATACCTGTGGCGAAAGCGTCTCCGGGATGCCCAGGTACTCGGATGGCGACCCCGTCCGCGCCCCCTGAAACAGGTGATTCAGGCGGGGAAGTTTGATGATTTCATAGTCGGTGTTGCCTCCGCCCTCCAGTGCCTCCGCCAGGGCCGGCAGATTCTGCGAGGGGCTCACTTGCATATCGAGTTCGCCGGCCAGCGCCAGCACCGGACATCTTAGCTTTCGGAGCGCCGGTCCCGGATCGTACGTCATCAGGAAACGGGCGTCGGGTGTGAGCGCTTCATCGATGCGGCGCCGGTTCATCTGCTCGAAGGCGAGGCGCTGGCTGCCGGTGAGGCCGCTCTCCTGTTCCTTCAGCGCATCCCGCATTCTCTTTCGCGCTGTTGCCGGTTTGTCTTCCTGCCGGAGGATTGCCCCGAACCTCTCCTCGAGCGCGCGGCTGCGCGCCTGAATCTCCGCGGGAATGCCGAGTAACCTCGCCATTTGCGTGATCTGTTCCGCAATCACCTGGTCTCCGCGTACCGCCGGTGCGCCCAGCAAAATGACGAAGGCGATGTCCGGGCTGTCATTCGCCGCCATCGGCGCGATAATGCCGCCTTCGCTATGGCCGATGAGGCCGATGTGTCTCGGATCGATCTCCGCGCGGCCTTCGAGGTATCGCACGCATACCGCCGCGTCGCGGGCGAAATCTGGGCAATTCGCTTGCTCCAGGTTGCCCGTGGACCTTCCGGATCCCCGCTTATCCATGCGCAGGACGGCGATTCCGTTGCGCGCAAGGGAATCCGCCATCACCAGAAACGGGCGGTGCCGCATGATGGTCTCATCGCGATCCTGCGGCCCGGAGCCGGGGATCAACAGGACCGCGGGGAACGGGCCCCGCGTGCGGGGAAGGGTGAGCGTCCCCGCCAGCCTCAGATTAGCGGCGGAATTCACCACCGAAATTTCCACCTGGTCGTAGGGGAGCGGCGGTTGAGGAGTCTGTGGCCGTTCCTCCGGAATGCTCAAAACGCGTTTGAAGGCCACCGGCGCGGCGATCCCTCCTTGTTTCCAGGTTCCGGTGATTTCCGTTCCTGAAGCATTCAGCCTTCCGGCGTACGAGGCGCCGATCTCCGCAATCCTTACGCTCACCGCGCGCCTGCGGACGGTAACCGAGGAGATCGAGATCCCGGTGAATCCCTGGTCCATGCTGTCGAACGTGCCGGATAACCGGCCGTCGCGGGTTGCGCTCAGGCGCAGGACCATGCGCAGCTTGAGGGCGTCGGAGTCGATCGATGCCTCCCATAAGCCCTGGAGGCTCTGCGCAGCGAGAACCGCGGGAAACATCAGCAGGGTGAGCAGTCTCATGGCCCTAAACAAGGTTAGACCAGCCGGCACAGGGTTATGGCATGACTCTGATAAACTTCCTTTGGCGGCACCTGTACAATGCCCGTAGAGGCCGGGCGTGCCCGGCCTTTCATTCTTCTTGACGAAACCCGTGAATCCCGATACCGCTTCCGCCGGACATCTCACCCGCACAGAGATTTTTCAACAGCCTGAATTGTGGCCCGAGACGTTGGAGCGCGTCACGCGATTTCGCGAGCGCGACGATCCCTTCCCGCCGGGCCGTTCCTGCATCGTGACCGGCGCTGGAAGTTCCGCGTATGCGGCGTTTGCCATCGCCACCGCCTTGCCCCATGCAAATGCCGTGCCGACGACGGACCTGCTGACCGATGCGCGTCCGCCTCTCCAGCCGGGCGGGCTGTTGGTTTCCATCGCGCGCTCCGGCGACAGTCCCGAAAGCGTGGGCGTGGTCCACCGCATCCAACGGCTCTTTCCGGAAGTCCGGCATCTCGCGATTACATGCAATAGCGAAGGCCGGCTGGCGCGATTGCCCGGCGTGATGGCTCTGCTGCTCGACCCCCGAACCAACGACCGCAGTCTGGCCATGACCAGTTCCTTTTCGAACCTCGCTCTCGCCGGGCTATGTCTGGCGCGGTGGCGGGAGATCACGGCCGCGCTTCCAAAAATCTGTGCACGCGTGAAAGAGAACCTGGCGCATCTGGATGCCAGGGCTCAGTCCATCGCGTCTTCGGGCGTTGACCGCGTGGTCGTGCTTGGCCCTGCGCCGATGATGGGATGGGCCCAGGAAGCGGCCCTCAAGATTCTGGAGATGAGCGCCGGCCGCGTCCCCGTGATGGCCGAAACCCACCTCGGGCTGCGCCACGGCCCCATGAGTTTTCTCCGGCCCGACACGCTGGTGCTCAGCGTAGTGTCCTCCGATCCACACCGCCGCCGCTACGAAGAGGACTTGCTGGAAGAACTCCGGGCCAAGGGCTTGGGGCGCATCATC
>DATJWB010000259.1:0-24869 GCA_035501495.1 Bryobacteraceae bacterium
CCGGCGTTTCGCAAGATCGCACCGAAAGCCAGCAGGCGCCCGGCCCGATCCATCACAATCCCCCCATCCACGCGCGCGATGCTCTGCAGCACACTCAGCTCGAGGTGCAGGACGTTCTTCCCCCTCAGCAGGTAGTGGATCTGCCCCTTGTTGGTGCCCAGCGCATCGTCGTTCTCCAGCAGGTCGGGAAGCGCTACCAGGTCGCGCGCCGCAGCGGAGTGGTCGAGAATCACGAAGAGGCCGCCGCGGCGGTGTTCGGCGAGATTCAGCGCGGCGGTAAACAGCCTTTCGGCCAGGGCAACATCGCCCACCGCCCGCTGGAACTCGCGATACTTCTCGACGATATCGGTGAGATGCCAGCGTCCCTCCAGGAAGTTGAACACCTGCACACCGCCGGCAAACACCTTGATCTCGCCGTTGGGCGTCAGCACCAGGCAGATGTGTCCGCCCTCCAGAGTGGCCAGGCTGTGAGCATAGTATCGCGCCGCACTGGGCGCCGGCAGGGGCGCCGGATCGTGCGCCCGCGCGTATTCCTGCATGTCCACCAGGTCCACCAGCCTGCCGTCGCCATCCACCAGGAAGACGGTCTTCAACCCGTCGCAAAGCCGGTGAAAACTCTTGATGGCAATCAGCGAACTGGTGTACTGCAGGGCCCCCGCGGGCGCGTCCGGGTCGGCATGGAAAGGGTCGGACTCCCTGCCCGTCAGAAGGACGCCGGTCGAGATCCGCCGGTTCTCATAGGTGAGCAGCGAACTCTCGCGCAGCACCTCGATGGCGCTGGCCACGACGTCGCGATGGTCGGGCACCTCGTCCTCGTTCAGATACGGCGTGTGATCGAGAAACGCCGAGATATAGCGGTCCTCCGGGAGTCCTTGGAACAGGGCAAACGCCGTACTCGAAGACGTCGCGGAGAAGATGCTGCGGTAGCGGACGGAGTGCACCGACCCAATGGCACCGAGCATCCGCATCTGGTCTTCGGAAAACGGGCGGCCGCCCGAAGATTCAAGATGATAGTGAATGCCCATCCACTCCAGGTGGACTCCGCCATCGGTGCGGCCGACCACCAGCAGTCTCGGCTTCGGCTCGCAACTCCCGCACGGCGCCAGGATGGTCTCGGGGAAAAAGTAACGCACGCCGCGTTCGAAGAAACCGCGGTACAGCGCATGGACCACCTCCACGGTCTCAGGCATCCGCGCTCTTCCGCAGCGCCCGCAGATCGATTCCCAGGGCCTGACATTTCTTGTAAAGGTGGCTGCGCTCGAGCCCCAGTGATTTGGCCGTATCCGTCATGCGTTGATTGTGACGCTTCAACTCGCCCAGGATCTGGTCCCGCTCGAATGCCTCGGTGCGTTGCGCCAGCGGCCCGGCCGCCGCAGAAGCCGGATTCTCCGGCGCCTGGCTGTTTCCCGGCGGCAGCGCCAACTGGACGGTGGCGCGGTCCACAGGCCCGTCCGCCAACAGCATCAGCCGTTCCACCATGTTCCGTAGTTCCCGCACATTGCCGGGCCATGGATACCGCTGCAACTCCTGGATCGCCTCGGGCTCGAAGATCTGGGCCTTCCAGCCATTCTGGTGCGCCACCTGAGCGGCGAAATGCGCGACCAGCGCGGGAATGTCTTCGGAGCGTTCCCGCAGCGGAGGCAGCAGCAGTGGAAAGACGTAAATCCGGTGGTACAGGTCTTCGCGGAAAGCCCCCTTCTTTACCAAATCGTCGAGCTTGCGGTGCGTGGCCACGATCACCCGCACGTCCACGGGAATCGGCCGGTCGCCGCCCACCCGCTCCACCTGGCGCTCTTCCAGCACACGCAGAAGCTTGGCCTGCATCACCATCGGCATGTCGCCGATCTCGTCCAGAAACAGCGTGCCGTGGTGCGCCTGTTCGAACTTGCCGATGTGGCGCGCCGCGGCGCCGGTAAAGGAGCCCTTCTCGTGCCCGAAGAGCTCGGACTCGATCAGTTCCCCCGGCACGGCGGCGCAATTCAGCGTCACAAACGGACCGCCGCGCCGCGGGCTGCGTTCGTGCAGCGCCCGCGCGACCAACTCTTTGCCGGTGCCGGTGTCGCCCAGGATGCAGACGCGCGCTTCACTGGCGGCCACACGATCCACCTGCGTCATGACTCGGCGCATGGCGTCTCCGGCATGCACGATTTCGTGTTTGCCAACGCGCTGGCGTAGTTCGCGATTCTCCTCCTCCAGCCGCTTCAGCTTGAGAACGTTCTCCACGGTCAGCAACAGCTTGTCGGTGGAAAGCGGCTTCTCCAGGAAATCGACCGCGCCCAGCCGCGTGGCGCGCACCGCCATCTCGATGTTCGCCTGCCCGGAGATCATCACCACCGGGAGAGAAACTCCCGCGTTCCGCAGGTCGGCCAGCAGCGAGAGGCCGTCCTTGCCGGGCATCACCACGTCCGACAGCATCATGTCGAACGGCTGCGACTTGATCAGTTCCAGGGCGCGGGCAGCGCTGTCGCAGACCGTGGCTTCGTGGCCCGCCAGCCGGAAGGCTCGCGCCAGGGAAGCCAGCGTATTCGCATCGTCATCGACAATCAGCAGGTGTGCCAAGTTTGAGGGTACCGTATTTAAAGGGCGCGCCAGGAAAGGGCAATCATGATCCGCGAGATTCTGTGCACAGCCATCCGCACTCCCATCGTGCGGAGCGCTTCCGCAGGATGAACGAGCCGCAGTGAACAGCCGCGCCTCCTGGAAGTGCCTGAACGAGACGCTTGCGGAGCTGACCAACGACCCTCATCCACTACTTCGCGCACCGGGCGGCACAATCTTTATTCATGAAAATTCACAAGAAAGGCTACCGTTCGTTTTCCTCATGAATACACAGGTTGGGATACCAGGACAGCAGATTCCGCCGGTTTTTCCTTGAATATATATTTCATGAAATAGCGAAAACACTTGTGCTATGCTTTCTCGGTGCGGCCCAAGAAACGCGCCACGATTGTGGATGTGGCGTTAAAAGCGGGCGTCTCCCTGGGCACGGTGTCCCGCGTCCTCAACAACCGGCAGGATGTCGCTCCCGACCTGCAGCGGAGAGTTACCGAAGCGGCCCACGCCCTTCGCTATGCGAAAACGGGACGCGGCCGCAAGGTATCGCGCGAATCGCGCCCCATCATCACCTTCGTCCTCAGCAATCGCGAGTTCCTCCATCCGATGCACGCCCGCATGCTCCAGGGCGCCGAGCAGTTCTGTGAGGAATTGGGCTACTTCCTGGTTTTCAAGCGGCTGGATTACGCCCCGGACACTCCCGCCGCGGAGTTGAAGCTGCCCCTGCTTTTGCGCGAACACGCCATCGCGGATTGCCTCATTCTGGCCGGAACCAATTACCCCAACCTCATCGAGGCAACCAGGCTGGCCGGTGTGCCCTACGTACTGTACGGGAACAACCTGGTGTCGTCGGCCCCGCACCTGCAAGTGGACCAGGTCCGTTCGGACGACCGCGAGGGCTCCCTGCAGGCGGTGCGCTACCTGGTGCGCCTGGGGCACAAACGCATCTGCTTCATCGGCGACATCTCTCAGCCGTGGTTTCATAACCGCTACCAGGCGTACCTGTCGGCCGTGGCGGAAGCGGGGCTGGAGCCGATGGCTCAGACGGTCGGCCTTTCCGCGGACAGCTTTCGCAATGGCTTCACTTCCGCCGAAGCGGTCATGCGGCAGGGCCTCAGACCCACCGCTATTTTTGCCGCCAGCGACCACATCGCCCTCGGCGTATGGGAACAGTTGCGTCAGAGCGGGGTGCGCGTTCCCGATCACTGTTCGCTGGTCGGTCTCGACGATATTCCGGATTCCTGGGTGACCAACCCTCCGCTCACCACGGTTCACAATCCGTTCCTGGACCTGGGCCGCGAACTCGCCCGCATGGCCATCGAAAAAACCAAGGCGCCCTGCCAGCCGCTGCCCGAAGTGGTGCTGCCTACGGAGCTGATCCTGCGCGGAACCACCTGGCCGTACCTGGAATCCGGCGCGGCGAGTTAGTCGCCATGCGGCGGTCTCTCGCTGGCAATCTCGCGATTTGCCTCGTCCTGATGCTGGCCGGCATCGCCGTGTATGCTCCCATGCGGCATTTCGGTCTGCTGAATTTTGACGACCCGGAGTTCGTGGGCGACAATCCCCACCTGCGCGCGGGCCTCACCGGCGAAAGCCTGGCCTGGGCGTTCACCTCCACCGAATCGGCCAACTGGTTTCCCCTGACGCGCCTCTCCTACCTGCTGGACGCGCAGATGTGGGGGACCCGCCGCGGGCCGCAGCACCTCACCAGCGTGCTCCTCCACGTGTTCGCCGCGATCTGTCTGTTTGCGTTCCTCGATCTCGCCACTGGCAACCGGCGGTTGAGCGCGCTGGCGGCCTTCCTGTTTGCGCTCCACCCGCTGCATGTCGAATCGGTCGCCTGGATCTCCGAACGCAAGGACGTGCTCTGCGGCCTCTTCTGGTTTCTTACGTTGTGGGCGTATGTGCGTTACCAGCAGCGCCCCGGCGTGGGCCGTTACGCGGCGGCGTTGCTGGCGTTCGCCGCGGGACTCATGGCCAAACCCATGATCATCACCCTGCCCGTGGTCCTGCTCCTGCTCGATATCTGGCCACTACGGCGCCGGGTCACCGTGCGTGAAAAGCTGCCGTTCTTTGCGCTCTCCGCTGTCACGGCTGTCACGACATACCTGGTGCAAGAGCATTCGGGTGCGGTGGGGGCGTTTGCGAATTATCCGCCCGGCCTGCGCCTGGAGAACGCGCTCGTCTCGTACGTGGTGTACCTCGGCAAGATGTGGTGGCCCTCCGGGCTCGCGGTGTTTTATCCCTATCCGCGCGAGATACCTGCCTGGCACGCCGGCCTGGCGGCGTTGGGACTGACCACGGTTTCGTTCTTTGCGCTGCGCTCGAGATCCAGCCGTCCATACCTTGCCGCCGGATGGCTCTGGTATGTGGTGACGCTGCTGCCGGTGATCGGGCTGGTGCAGGTGGGAGCGCAGGCACGGGCCGACCGCTACCTCTATGTCCCCATGGTGGGACTGGCCATCGTTCTGGTATGGGGAGCGGACGATCTGCTCCGGGGCGCGCCTCGCGTCCGGCCGGCCGGCGCCGTCGCGGCTGTGATCGCCTGCCTGCTCTGCGCGGTCACGGCGGCGGCCCAGGTGGAGCACTGGCGCGACAGCGAGTCGCTTTTCCGGCACGCGCTCGCTGTCACTCGCGAGAACTACCTGGCCCATAACAACCTCGGCGCGGCGCTGGCAGGGCAGCCCGGGCGGCTGGCTGAGGCCATTGATCACTATCAGGCTGCGCTGCGCATCTGGCCGGACTATCCGGATGCCCACAATAACCTGGGGAGTGCCTTGGCGCAAACTCCAGGCGGACTGCCCCGAGCCATCGCGGAATTCGAAGCCGCGCTCCGCGAAAGGCCGGAGTTCGCGGAGGCGCACTTCAATCTGGCCAACACCCTCGCGCAGATCCGGGGACGTGAGGCCGACGCCATCGCGCAATACCGTGAAGCATTGCGGATTCGCCCCGATTATCTGGCGGCCCACATCAATCTGGGAGCCGTTCTGCTGCGGACTCCAGGCCGCCTGCCCGACGCGATTGCCGAGTATCGAACCGCCTTGCAACTGGATCCCCGATCGGCCGAAGCGCACAACAACCTGGGAAGCGCCTTAGCCCTGACCTCCGGCGGCCTGCGGGAGGCCATTGCGGAATTCCAGGCGGCACTGGCCGACGACCCCGGCTACGCCCGAGCCCACTACAACCTGGCGAACGTTCTGGCCGGAATTCCGGGGCGCCGGCCGGAAGCCATCGCCGAATACCAGGCGTGTCTGCGGGCCGATCCAGCTTACGCCGACGCACACTACAACCTCGCCGTAACGCTGGGCGAGGCCGGTCGTACGCAGGAAGCCGTCGCGGAATATGAAGCCGCCTTGCGGTTGCAGCCTGATTCGGCGAGAGCCCACTACAACCTGGGGGTAATTCTGCTGAAGCTGGGTGGGCGCCTGCCGGAGGCGCTCACGCACCTGGAAACCGCCTTGCGGATCGCACCCAATCCCGACGTCCAGCGGCTCGTCGATCGCTTGCGGGTGAGCGCCGGCCGCTGACCCCCACCAACCGGCCCGCCTCACACCGCGGGCGCCGACACCTTGACGCGTGCCGCCGTTTCGCAGAGCATGTCCCAATTGCCTTCTGCGATGGGAATGCCGTTGCGCAAGCGCTCTGCTTCCATCCGCCACTCGGGATCGCCGGCCACCATCACCTCATCGTATCCGGGAGCGGAGGGGGTGGTCTTCACGACGTTTACGAGCCGTCCCACGCGCGCGGTGAACTCCTCGACCGGCATAAAGCGCGTGATATCGATCGCTAGATACATTTGGCTCACCCGCACCTTCTTGCCGCGAAAGCGAATGCCGCCAACCTCCGTGGCCATCGCGCCGCCGCTCAGCACGGAGCAGAGTATCTCCACCATCATCGCCAGCCCGCTGCCTTTGTAACCGCCCAGCGGCATGAGCATGCCTTTGTACGCCCGGGCGGTGTCGGTGGTCGGCAACCCCTCGGAATCGAAGGCCCAGCCCGCGGGAATCTCCGCCTGTTTATTGATCATGGCCTTGAAGACGCGTCCCGCTGCCACCGTGGTAGTCGCCATATCGAGGAGCCATGGCCCCGGCACCGACATGCAAATCGGGTTGGTTCCAAGGCGCCCTTGCCTGCCCTGCCACGGCGGCACGATCGGGGAAGCATTGCACATGACGATGCCGATCTGTCCGGCAGCCCGCATCTTCTGCGCCCACCACGCTGCCGCTCCAAAATGGTTGGACTCGCGCGCCACCACCATCCCCAAACCATGCTCTCCGGCGATCCGCACGGCATGCCGGCAGCAGGTTTCCGCAATCCACTGCCCCAGGCCATTCTCGCCGTCGAAGTGCAGGCATGAGCCTGCTTCGGAGATCACCCGGCCGTCGGCCCGCGGATCCACCTCGCCGGCCAGAATCTGGTCGATATAAAACGGCAGCAATTGGATGCCGTGGGAATCGGTTCCCCGCAGGTTGGAAGCTACCAGCGATGCCGCGACGATGGACGCCTTGTGCCCCGGCACCTCCGCGGCAACCAGAATCTGTTCGACGAAATGGGTAATCGCAGGAGCGGAAATGACGGGCATTGCTCTCAGAGTAGCGTAGAGCGGCGCCGTCTCGCCGATCGCTCCCTGAGACTCAGCGGTTTCGGCGGCAGTGGCGCCGAAATCCCTCAAAAGCGGTTAGCACCCCCTTCACTGGGTCGCGGTGATGCCGCCGTCCACGTACAGAATCTGGCCGGTGATGTAGTCCGATGCCGGCGACGCGAAAAACAGCACCGCCCGCATCACATCCTCCGGCTCCGCGATGCGGCCCAGAGGGATTCGGGAAACCAGCCCGTCGTAGAAGGCCTTGTCGGCCAGCATGTGGGCGCTCATCTCCGTGTTCACGAACGTGGGCGCCACGACATTGACATTGATCTGGTGAGGCGCCCATTCCGCCGCGAGTTGCTTACAGAGAACCCCCAGCCCGCCTTTGGTGGCACAGTACGCCGCATAACCGCGGCCGCGTAATGCGAGCATCGTCCGAACCGAGCCTATGTGCACCTGCTTGCCGCCCGTCTGCTGCCGGATCATGTGCCGCGCCGCGGCCTGGGCCTGAAACATGGCGCCCTTCAGATTTACGGCGATCACATTGTCGAACACATCCTCGGTCACCTCATCGGCGTTTTGCTCCCGATTTACCCCGACGCAGTTCACCAGGATGTCCAGCCGTCCGAAGTGCTCCACGACTCCGTCCACCATGCGATGGGTCCCGGCGGCCGATACCACGTCGAACTGCGCCGCGTACACGTCCTGCCCCCGTTCCCGGAAGGATGCGGCGAAGGCCGCCGCCTGTGCGCCTTCAATTCCGGTGACTGCGATTTTCGCTCCCATCCCGGCAAAGCCCGAAGCGATGGCCGCCCCGATTCCGCGATATCCGCCGGTAATGAGCGCGACCTTGTCGCGAATCCCGAAGATCTGTTCCGCTGCCGGCATGCTGCTCCATTCGGAAACGGTAAATCAGCGGAAAATCCCCGTGTGACCTAGCGAATATCGCCCCGGTTGCGGGTAGACGCAAAGCCCGTGCGGGCCGCGCCCCACCGGAATCCGCGCCAGCAGCTTGCCGTTTTCCGTATCGATCGCGTACACCTCGGAGTTGTACCGCCCCGCCAGCCACAATACTTTTCCGTCGCTCGAAACGCCTCCCATGTCCGGGCTGGCGGGAGTCGGGATTTGCCACTTCGCCGACACCTTCCGGGTCGCCAGGTCGATCAGCGAAATGCTTCCCTCGCCGCGGTTCGATACGTACAGCACCTTCGAGTCCCGGCTCACGTAAAGACCGTGCGCGCCTTTTCCCGTGGGAATGAATCCCACCTGCTGGAACGACTCGCCGTCGATGAGGTGGACTCCGTCCGCGTGCATATCGGCCACATAGTAGACCGATCCGTCCGGCGCCAGCTTCACATCCTGCGGCATGCCGCCGGAATGCTGCACCGGGAGCTTCCCGATGAGCTTCTGCTTCTCCACGTCCACCTTGATGACCGCTCCGGCGAACTCGCAACTGGCGATCAGGTAGCGGCCGTTGGGAGAGAAGTCCATGTGGTCGACGCCCTTGCAGGGCACCCACAACTCGTGTGCCAGTTTCATCGTTTGGGCATCGTAGAATTCCAGGCGCATGCGCTGCTCGGCGACCACGATGGCGTACTTGCCGTCCGGGGTGTAGTACATGTTGTAGGGATCCGATACCGGAATGGTCTGGCCGATCTTGCCGGTCTTGGGATCGATGCGGGTCAGGCTGTTGCCCTTGTCGTTGAGCACCCACAAGGTTTTCATGTCCCAGGAAGGCGTGACGTGCTGCGGCTGCCTTCCCACCTTGAAGTGGTCCACCACTTTCATGGTCGCGGGGTCGATGACATCCACCGTGTTGCTCTCGGTGTTGGGCACGTAGATGCGCGGGATAAAATCGCGCACCACCGGGCTGAGCATATTGGGGTGATCGGCCGCATAAAGATCGTGAGGATCGGTCACCGGCGGCATTCCGGGCAACGGATTCTCAAACGCCCGTCCCGGCGGTACAGCCGAGGGTGTGCCCGCCGCTCCGGACGGGCCGGGGGGCGAGGCGGCCTGGGCGGCGGAGCTCTGGCTCGGAGAAGCCTTGTCCTTGGACTGGCAACTCGCCAGCATGCCGGCCAACGTTAAGAGGGAAAGAATAACTGAGGCGCAACGCATTCTGGAGGTCCTACATTCCTGGGGGAGGATGTTTTATTCTCGCAGATTCCGCTCTCGCCTGCCACTCCGAAGGCACGGTTACGAATCAAGCCGGCTGGTACGCCGCGCCGTATGTCCGTCGACGTTTTGGCCGGCCCTACTTCTTCGCGGGAGCCCGGCCGCCGCGGCCCCCGCGCGCCGGGGTAACGGCGTCCCAGGCGGCATTCCCGGTCTCGCGGTAGTCGGCCGGGAGCGTGGTCCACTCGGGGCGGGTGATGCCGTTGAGATCGTATACCACCCTGCCGTTATGGACGGTCAGCTCGCAATCGAGCTTCTGCGTTCCGGAAAGCCGGGCGCCGTACATGTCGGTGAAGCCGAACTTGCCGGTCTCGAGCCGCAGGACCGCAACATCGGCGGGCGAGCCGACCGACAGATTTCCCAGCTCCTCGTGGTGGATTTCCTTGGCCGGGTTCCAGGTGGAGCGCACGATCACGTCGTCCAACGACATTCCCATGGCGAGGAACTTGTCCATGACGTTGAGCATGTCCTTCATACCCGAGTTCATGCTGCCCACGTGCAGGTCGGTCGAAATCGAATCGGGAAGGAACTTCTGCTGCATCGCCGGCACGGCGATGCGCCAGGCGAAACTACCACCGCCGTGGCCCACGTCGAAGATCACGCCGCGCTTGCGGCCCTCGATCATTCCGGGATTCACGTGGCCGCTGTCGTCGAGCTCGTGGCGCAGGCCGGAGTAGCAATGGGTGTAGATGTCGCCCGGCCGCAGTTTCTTGGTGACGAGGTCCGCCAGAGGACGCTCGGGATGGTCGGTGCCGAAGTCCACCATCACGGGAATGCCGGCGGCGGTGCCCGCTTCCACCGCATGCTCCACCGGCGTCCACTCCGGCCCGCCGTAGTGCGCGGTTTTGATGCCGACGATCAGGCCTTTGTACTTCCTGGCCATCTCGGCCGCCGGGGCTGCCTCCATGTCTGCGAGATCCTGCTCGAACCGTCCGCCGCGCATGCCGTTACCGACGATGTTCAGGAACGCCAGAACCCGCGTCTTGGCGCGATCGATGACGTGTTCCTTGAAGGCCTCGAAGTTGCGCCAGCCCGCGCACCCGGCGTCCGCCACCGTGGTGACGCCCACCCGGAACGTGTAGCCATCCGGATAGAGGCTGTTGTCGCCGGCGTACGAGTTGCGCTCGCCGGTGCCGGCGAACACGTGAACGTGAATATCCACCAGGCCCGGCGTAACGTAGAGGCCCGAGACGTCCACGGCCTTGAGCGCGTCCGAGGCATTCAGGCGCTCGCCGACCGCGGCGATCGCGCCGTCCTTGATGGCCACGTCGCGGACCGCGCTGATGCCGTTCCTGGGGTCGATGACATGCCCGCCTTGTAAAAGCAGGTCATAGCGGGGCTGGCTGGAGGCGTAGTGCGCCATACACAGTAGGAAAAACGCCGCGATCGGCGTGGGTCTCATGATGGTTTTACCTCGACAGATCGATCACCGCAAAGGTCTTCAATTCGGGCAGCGTAAACTCGGTCGCCTCGGCGTCGGCCGCATAATCCAGCATCTGCGCAGCGGGACTGCCCTCCGCCGCCAACTGGTGTTTCGGGAAATTTCCGAGAACGCGCACCCGCAGGCCACTCACGCTGCGGCCCGCTCCGGAATAATTGAGCAACTGCACGCGAACGTGGCCGGCCGATCCGGTCAGACGCCCGATCACCACCGGGCTGCCGTAGATGCGGAGCGAGCGCTTCTCGTCGGTCAGATTGGCGCGAATGATCTGGGCCATGGCGCCGGGGTCCTGCGCATCCGCCGCCGGGTATTCCTTCGAACCGATGCGGACGTTCAACTTCAGTTTCGGGTCGGGCGACGAGACGGTCCGGAACAGCAGATTGTGGCGGAGCATCAGGTTCATGACTTCCGCGCTGACGTCCGTTCCGTCATCCTGGAACCCGATGTCCGCGACCACGGGCATCGCCTCGGCGGACACGCTGCGCAGAAACGCGATCATCCGGGCGAACGGCTTCAGCCCGGCGCTGTCGGTGGAGACGAATGCCGCGATGCCGTAGCTGAACGACTCCGCGGCCGCAATCGCCGCACCCGCGCCTTTCACGTCATAGTAGAAACGGCCCTGCGGCTGGCGTAGAAACTGCCAGCCATTGGAATCGAGCCAGGGAGCGCGCGAAGCGGATGCCTGATCCACGCGGTACTCCACGCCCGGCGCTTCCAGCTTTACCATTTTCCGGAGATCCGCCGTCTCCACCGTGATGCCGGAGGCTGCCTTCCAGGACTCCGCCTGGGCCGCAGGCACGGCGATGTGGGTGATGCCCGCGTCGCGCAACGCGGGGGCGGTGTCGGGAGCCGCGCTCCAAAATAACACCGGCAGGGCTGCTGCCCAAAACATCAGAGTTCGATCTCCTTGACGTGGATCTTCGCGTTGTCGAAGATGCCGAGCCCCAGCTTCGCGGCGTATTCCACGTGGCCGGGCTCACGGATGAAGCGGTTGCGGTTCGGGTCCTTCTTGTCGCCCAGGTGTTCCTTCGAGCGGTCGAAAAGCGAAACCGCACCCTCGGCTTTACGCTTGGCTTCGATCAATTCGATCAGCTTGTGGTCCATCGTCACGGGGTCGGTGCCGAACCAGATCTGCTTGGGGTAGAAGCGAAAGCGCGGGTCCTCGCTGAACGGCCCGGCGTGCCAGACGCCGTGCAGGCCATCCATCACGTTCAGCACCACGCGCGAGCGCACTGGCTCGGTGGCGGCCAAGGTGCCGATGAACGAATAGGTGTTGGTCTTTTCGAAGCGGTGGGAGCGGTCCACATTCGAGAAGTTTCCGTAGGCGATGTTCTTGAGACAGCCGGTGACGCCCGCCGCCTGGTGCTCTTTGGTGACCGGAACGTTGACGATCTTGGTTAAGGTATCGGCCACCAGTCGCACCAGGTTGGAGCGGGTATCTTCTTCGCCGAAGAAGCTGGTCTCGACGTAGGTTCGGGGGTCGTAGCCAAGGACGGAGCCGCGATTCTTTTCGGCCGCATCCACGTGAACGCCGGCGGGCAGTACCTTGGGGTAGTTGACGCTTTGCAACTGGTTGTCGAAGCGCTCGTAGACCCAGATCTGCTGTGCCGGCACGCCGATGGCGATGAGGTTTTCGGCGATTCCAGCCACAATCTCGGGTGAGGAGCAGATTCGCGGCGCGCCCGAACAGTTGACCTTGATGCCCACCATATCTTTGGGTGAAATGAAGCGCGCCCAGGCATCTTCGGGGCGCGCATCGCCGGTCAGCCCGGTGATGCCGCGCGCCAGCATCTGCTTGACTACGGCCCGGTCTGCCTGGCCGGACTGGACGTCCACGGAGCGTTCGGAATGAACGCGCACCATCTGGCCGGGGTAAGGTCCGGGCATGCCAGGCACGGCGGCCGGCGGAAAATGCGTGACCACTTTGTATACAGGCGTGTCGGCAGGGGTGGCGAGCATCGGCGCCGCCGCCGCGACGTGCAGAAAGAGTCGTCTGTCCACGGGGGTGAGTGTACACCGCGGCCTTCGGTTGCGTCAAACGCGGAGGGGGATGAGAAACTGGGTGGGTTTTGCGTGGTGGCGTGGGTGTTATGAAAGGTGCAGGTCTGATTGAGCCGCCCTGACGCCAACGAGTTTGACGCGCCAGCGAAAAACGTCGACATGAGTGTCGATGCGGCAGCCTCGAAAGCCCCTCGTCGCCACTGGCACTGTACACACCCGACAAGCGTCCCCATGAGTGGGGACGCGACAGGCAAGAGTGCCTGGCAAGAGTGCCTGCGCCACACCTCCCCACCAAGCTTCCAGCACCCCATTTTCCATATTCCGAAAACCGTAGCCGAATCTGTGAAAATTGGTAGGTCTCGCACCCCGTAAGTTCCTGTAATGGTAATCAGTTGGCTTCTGCACCTGGTTTCTCAAATTTCGGTTACATTTGACCTTTTATCCTGTTATAATCCGGTCCAGTACGTTTTGGAAAATAGGGGGTTTTGATGAAGAAAAAGTTGTTGCTGGTGTCTGCTTTGGCTTGCCTCGGCACCCTCCCACTACTGTCGCAGGAAACCAGCGCTGGCATCACTGGACATGTTACCGACCCATCCGGCGGCTCGATCGTAGGCGCCACCGTAACGGCGAAGGACTTGGATCGCCAAACTTCGTTTACAACCAAATCCAACGAGGACGGAATCTACGCGTTTCCGCGCATTCCCAATGGGCGTTATGAGCTGAAGGTGGAATCCACGGGATTCAAGACGTATCTGAATCCGGAATTCACACTCGAAGTCAATCAGAGAGCGCGCCTCGATGTAACCTTGCAGGTGGGCGCCGTCAGCGAGACCCTCACAGTGACCGGCGAAGCGCCGATTCTGCAAACCGACACCACGCAGGTAGGCGCCACGGTCGATGCGAGCCAGATCGATCATACGCCGCTGATCAGCCGCAACCCGATCGCCCTGACACTGCTCACGGCCGGCGTCACCAATCCCGATCCGTCGAGTTTCAACAGCGGCCAGCGCGGCGTCGGTGGCGGCCGCCCGTACGTAAACGGCAATCGCGAGGAGGCCAACAACTTCCTGCTGGACGGCGTGGACAACAATTTCACGTCCGACAACCTGGTTTCCTACCAGCCGAACACGGACGCGATCGAAGAATTCCGCCTGATCACCAACAATGCGTCGGCGGAATTCGGGAACTTCCAGGGCGGCATCATCAACGTCATCCTGAAGTCGGGCACCAACCGGTATCACGGCGATGCTTTCGAGTATTTCCGCAACGACAAACTGAACGCCAACAACTGGGGCAACAACTGGAATGGGGTCCCCCGCGGAGCGCTGCGCTGGAACCAGTTCGGCGGTACGTTCGGCGGGCCCATCTTCAAGGACAAGCTGTTCTTCTTCGTCGATTACCAGGGCTTGCGGCGAACCACTCCGCCCTCGGTCACCTCCACCACCCTGATGCCGACGGCATGGCGCGGCGGAGATTTCTCGGCGCTGCTCGATCCCAACCAAACCGGCGGCAAGGTGATCCAACTCTACAACCCGTTTTCGGTGGACGCCAGCGGCAACCGGGCTCCGTTCCCCAACAACCAGATTCCACAGAGTATGCTGGATCCGGCGGCGGTGAAGCTGATGACCAGCTCGTTTTACCCGCAGCCGATGTTCAGCCGCTTCACTACGGCCAACTTCAACTACGCCTCGTGGAGTTACCTTTACAGCGATCAGGGCGACATGAAGCTGGACTGGCGTCCGAACGATAAGGACTACTTCACGGCCCGAATCTCCAAAGGCCGTCAGGACAATCCCGGCTACAACAACATGCCGATCTTTTACGGCAGCTTCAACAACGCGCCCTTCCAGAACGGCGTGATCAACTGGACGCGCACCTTCAGCCCGCGCCTGGTCAATGAGCTCCGCGTAGGGGTCAACAACATCGACCAGTGGAACGGAGGAGCGGACGAAGGGCTGGGCAACCTGGCGCAGTCCGTCGGCATCCAGAATGCAGGCCCGGGCCTGCTGGCCATCGGCGCCGCCATCGGCAACGGCGGCGGATTCAACTGGATCCACAGCCTGGGCAGCTCCAATATCGGCTTCCAGCAGTTCTTCAACAACACCACGTGGCATTACGCCGATAACGTCACGATCATCCGCGGACGCCACATGATGAAGACCGGCGGGCAGATCCTTCGCGAATGGATCAACGCCTTCTACGCCAGCAACAGCGGCCGTTCCGGCGGCATCGACTTCGGCGGGCGCTTCACCGCACAGAACGCTCTCAACCCGACCGGAACGCTGATCGGCGAGGCCGATTTCATGTTGGGCCTTCCCGACGATATCGCCCTGGGACTGCAAGGCAACACGTGGGGCCACCGCTCCACGGTTTACGGCCTTTACTTCCAGGATGACTGGCGTGTCACGAACAACCTGACGCTCAACCTCGGGTTGCGTTGGGAATACCATTCGCCCTGGGTAGAAGTGAAGGACCGGCAGTCGAACTTCAGCGAGTTCACGGGCCAGTTGTTACTGGCAGCTCCGCTGCCGTCGAACCTGCCTGCGCCGCCGGGACCGGCGCCGCTGGTTTACCACAATCGCGCCCTCTACGAGCCCTACAAGAAAGACTTCCAGCCGCGCGTCGGCTTCGCGTACACGCCCGATTTCCTCAAAAAGAAGATCGTGGTCCGTGGCGCTTACACGATCTCCTCCTACCTGGAAGGGACCGGCACCAACCTGCGCGAAACGCTCAATCCGCCGTTTAACCACGAGTCCGAAACCCGCTACAACCTCTCCGGACAGTTCCCGCTGCCCGGCAGCACGCTCGACCAGGGCCTCGCCAGCCTCAATGCCAAGGATCCCTATGCCGCTGCCACCATCCGCATGTGGGATCCGCTCGACCGTCCAGCCGACGTCCAGCAGTGGAACCTCTCGATGGATGTCGAGCTACCCCACCAGAACGTTCTGACGGTTGGCTACGTGGGCCAGCACGGCGACCACCTCATGGTGGCCATGCCGTACCTGCAAAACCAGTTGATCAACGGCGCGGTGGTTCAAGGACCTTACTTGTCCGGCAACCCGGCGCTGCGCGCCGAAATCGGCCAGATCTCCGGCACCGCTTCCATCGGCAGGCAGGGATACAACGCGCTCCAGACGACCCTCCGCAAGCGCTTCTCGGCAGGGCTGGAATACCAGGTGGCTTTCACCTATTCGCACGGCATGTCGGATTCCATCGGCTACTACGGTCAGGGCGGACAGGCCGGCAGCCAGTCCGCGTACTGGCAGAATCTGTACTGCCAGGCTTGCGAGATGGGCCCGACCTACTTCGACGAGAAGTTCATGTTCGTCCCGTCGTTCGCCTACCAGCTTCCGTTCGGCAAGGGCCGCCACTTCGGCGGGAACTGGAGCAAACCAGTCGATGCCCTGATTGGCGGCTGGCAACTCGGCGGAGTTTACACCGCGCGCACCGGCTTCCCGCTCACCATCAAAATGAGCGGCGACCCGTCCGGCACGGGCGCACGCAGTTTCCGCGCCAACGTCATCGGCACCCCGAACGATCCGCATCAGATCGGGCCGGGCGCTCTCTATCTCGACCCGACCGCTTATGCGCAGCCGGCCTTGCATACCTTCGGGAATGCAGGCGTCGGGATCGTGCGCGGCCCCGGCATGAGCCGGCTCGACCTTTCGCTCAGCAAGCAGTTCCACATCACCGAGAAAAGGTATTTCGAGCTGCGCGGCGAGGCCTTCAACCTGTTCAATACGCCGATCTTCCTGAGCCCGGCATCGCAGACCATCACCTCGACCCTGTTCGGGCAGATCCGCAGCTCGGAAGGCGAGCGCAACATGCAGATCGTCGCCAAGTTCTACTTCTAGGAGAACTCAGCGTAACGAAGTCAGTCCGGGGGCCGGCTTCCCATTGGGGGCCGGCCCTTTTTCTTTGGCTGGATCAATTCGCATCGGGTCCGGCCGCGGGGATGGCCTCCGCCAGATGCAATTGCGACAGGATAGCCGGCGCGCGGGCGTCGCGGCGAATGTCCTCAAACATGGGGTCGCGAGCCAGTGACACCAGATCGGGGTCGTGTTCCGCGAGCGACCGTTCGAGCCAATCCAGGGTCCGGTTGCTCAGGAGGGCGGTGCCGGCGTAACCGTCGATCTGACGGGGACCATCGTCGGCGACCCCACGATGAGCATCTCGTCGGTGGCGCTTTCCGCGAACCAGAACGCGACCGCCAACGGATTCCTGGGAAACGATCCCACGGTCGGCGCGCAACTGCCGGAGCCGGGAACGTTCCTGCCGGCGGGCTGCGCGGTGGCGATCGGGCTGCTCATGCGGTTCCGTTCGGCGCGCCGGGGATGGAGGGCACGCTGCGAACCGTGAGCGGTGTTTCGTTCACGAATACGGGAACCAGCAGGGATCGATTGCGGGGGTGGCGCCGCTCGCTTCGCGGATTCGTTCTCGCAGGCGGGCGCGCAAGCCCTCGGCAATCGTCCGATACTCGGTTCTACCCGCCATATTGACGTGCTGAAACGGGTCGGCCGCCAAGTCGTAAAGCATATACTCCACGTACTGGTCGGCCGACGGCACAGCTTTCCACCCGGGCTTCTTGGGCGCCATGGCCGCGTAGGTATATTGCGGCGTGCGCAACCCGCGACCGGTGACGAATTCCGACATCTCGAAGTAGACCTCGTTGCGCCAATTCGCGGTGCGCCGTTCGACCAGCGGCAGCAGGCTGTGCCCCTGCACGGACGGCGGCACGGCAACACCCGCCGCTTCGAGAAGCGAGGGCATCAGGTCCACCTGGCTCACCAGTTCGGGCACGCGCACCGATCGGTTGAAGCCCGGCCCCTCGATGATCATCGGAATGTGAATCGAGCTCTCGTGCGGGCTGCGTTTGTACTCCGCGTTGCGAGTCTTGAAGTGGCAGGAGTGATCGCTGATGAAGACCAGAATCGTGTTCTGATCGAGCCCCGCGTCGGCCAGCGTTTTGCGGATGGTGCCGACGGTCTCGTCCATCTTGGCGACGCAGGCGAAGTAGTCCGCCAACTGGCTGGGCCAGGATCCCGGCAGCGGCCGGAGATCCTGGGGAATGAACGGATTCGCGTAGCGCTTGGCGAACTCCCTGGGCGGGTCGAAGGTATCGCTGTCGTTCTGGTGATGCACTTCGAGATAGGAGAGGGTGAGCAGGAACGGCTGTCTGGCCGAGCGGAGGAAGCGCTGGGCGCGCTCGGTCATGAAGTCGGTTCGATACTGGCCCGAGAAGTGGATCGGCTTGCCGTCGTTGTCGAACAGGTCGCCCTCGTAGGCATGGGAAGTGAATTCGAGGGCATTGGACGCCTCCCAGAGATCGTCGAATCCCCCGCGATATTGAGGTGCAACGGCTGCACGCCCGTGGACCCCATCGTCGGGCTGCAGGTGCCACTTGCCGATATAGTTCGCCGAATACCCCTGCTGCCTTAGGATTTTGGGCAGGGTGACGGCATTCTCCGGAAGGCCGATGGCGTTTTTCCAGACGCCGTGTTTGCTGGGATATTGCCCGGTGAAGATGCTGGCGCGGGCGGGAGCGCAAACCGGCTGGTTGCAAAAGGCGTGCTCGAACAGCGCTCCCCGGCCGGCCATCTGATCGAGGTGGGGCGTCAGGTTCATGGGATTGAGCCCCAGGGCGCCCAGACAATCCGCGCGAAACTGGTCGGAGATGATCACGATGATGTTGGGTCTGCGGGTTTGGGCGGGGGTTGGGGTTTGGGCGGCGGACAGGACCATGGGGGCCGCTGCCAGCAAGTCCCGGCGGGTGGGTCCCGGCGCGACATTCTTGGGTGATGGCATGTACCGCAGTATACGGAAAATGGCGGCGGGCGGGCCGGGCTTCGCGGTAGACTGATCACGGAGCTTTCGGGGGATGCAAACGCTGGTTCTGGCGCTGCTGCTGGCGGCGGTGTTCGGTCTTCTGGCAACCGGGGTCCAGAAACCGATTCAGATGTGGCTGCACCGCGGGCGTTTGAGGATCTGGACTTTCCCACTGCTTTTGACAGCGATTTTCGGCGGAGCGGCGGCGTTGGCCGGGGCCTTCAGCCTCGAATTGACGCTTTGGGTTCTGATCTACACGCTCTTGCCGGTGCTTTCGGCCGTGCTGGCCGGCGCGCGCGGAGGGCCGGAAGTCCACCTGTTCGATTTCGTCACGATTCTGCTGATCTGGCTACCGCTGGAATTCGCGGCTGGAGGCAGCCTGGTGCCGCGCCCGGCACAGGGCTTTTTGCACAGCGTGGCTTACGGAATCGCGATCCTTCTGGGCCTGGTGCTCTTTCTGGGATACCGGCGAATGCCCGGGCTGAAGTACAATCTGCCGCAAGAGCGGCGGGACTTCTGGCTGCCTTTCGCCGGATTCGCGCTGGTGGCGCCTGTGCTGATCCTCCTGGGGATTGCCATCGGCTTCATCCCGGCTCCCCATTTGCCGAGCCAATCGGGCGGGCGCATGGCTGCCGCGGCCGGCATCATCTTCGCGGGCACGGCGGTGCCGGAAGAAATCCTCTTCCGCTCGCTGATTCAGAATCTGCTGATGCAGCGGTTCGGCCGGAATTGGCGGATCCTGCTGCTCGCCGGCATCATCTTCGGGGCGGCGCACCTGGATAACGGCCCGCAGCCTTTGCCCAACTGGCGATACATGATCGTGGCGACTGTAGCGGGATGGGGGTACGGCGCGGTCTTTGAGAGGGGCGGCACGGTGCTTTCGTCGGCCGCGCTGCACACCCTGGTGGATTGGACGAAGCACTTTTTTTTCTGAGGACGCACAATGTTGGGGGCCTCCATTCGAAAAGCCGCGATGCTCGAGCCGATGCTGGTCTTTCTGATGATCATGCAGTACATCTGGGCTTTGCGGTACAGCCACCCGGCGATGTGGCTGCTGATCCTGGGACTGATCCTGCTGTCGCACCGAGTCCGGCGCGAGCGCGCGCAAGCGCTGGGGTTCGAGGTCGGGGGGCTGCGGAATTGTTGGGAAGAGTACGCACCGGCACTGGTTTTCCTGGTGCTGGCGCTGGTCGCCAGCGGCATCCTGATGCAGACGACGCGGCCCATCAGTTTCGACCGGGCGCTGCTTTCTTGGGTGGCCTACATGCCGTGGGGGCTGTTCCAGCAGTACGTCCTCAACGGCTACTTCCTGAATCGCTTCGATGCGGTGTTTTCGCGGCGGGCGGCTCCCCTGGTGGCGGCGGCACTGTTCTCGGGCGCCCATCTGCCGAATGGTTTTCTGATGGCAGTGACCCTGATCCTGGGCTATCTTTCGACACACATCTACCGCAAATACAATAACTTATACTTTCTCGGGCTGGCCCATGGCACGGTCGGCTTCTGCCTGTTTCTGGTGGTGCCCGATTCGATCAGCCACCATCTGACGGTCGGCCCCGGCTGGTTCAGCCACCCCTGATCTTCGGACTCCAGGGGCGCCCTTCTCTTCCCACCCGCAACACAGAACGTCCCAGAAGCGAACACGAAAAACTTCGGCTATCGAATCTTAGTTCTGAAACGTCATAGCGTTAGCCCAGGCGAGATTTGGCAGGCTCCGTGCCCTTCAAGAGGCCCGGAAATCAAAACATGGATATACAACGCAAAGGCGTCGGCAAAAGAAAAGCCATCCGCTGGACCATCACCGTCGTGGTAGTAGTGTTAGCCGCTGGCGGAATTACAATCGGCCTCCGTCAGCTCAAGCCGGCTGCCCCGAACGTCGAAATGTCCACACTCTGGCCGGATCAGGTGAAGCGCGGTCCCATGCTGCGGGAAGTGCGCGGCCTGGGCACCCTGGTACCCGAGGACACCATGCTGATCACGGCACGCACGGATGGGCGGGTGGAGCGCATCCTGATACGGCCTGGCACGCAGTCCCAGGTGAAAGCGGACTCGATTGTGATGATCCTGAGCAGTCCGGAGTTGGAAACCACGCTGCAGACAGCCGAGTTCACGCTGAAGGCGGCTCAGGCGGATTATGACAACCTGAAAGTAACGCTCGAGAGATCGCTGCTGGATATGCAGTCGGTGGAAGCGCAGGTCGAGTCGGATTACACCGTCGCCAAGGCGCAGGCCAGCCGCGATGCGGATCTCGCCAAGGAGAAGCTTCTTCCCGATGTGGATGCCAGGATTTCCGAGGTAAAGGCGGATGAACTGGGCAAGCGCCTGAAAATCGAGCAGCAGCGGCTCGCAACCTATTCGCGCACGGAAGAGGCGCAGTTGGCGGCCCAAAACGTGAAGATCGACCAGTATCGCGCCGACTATGAGTTGAAGAAGAGCCAGGTGGATCAGTTAAAGGTGCGCGCGGGATTCGATGGCACGCTGCAGGCGCTGGCGCCTCCCATGGTTCCGGTGGAAGAAGGCCAGAAGGTGACAGCCGGGACGCCGCTCGGCAAGGTATCGCAACCGACTCACCTGAAGGCCGAGTTAAAGATCGCGGAAACACAGGTAAAAGATATCGCGCCCGGGCAACTGGCTGACATCGATACACGCCTCGCCGGTGGTGGATCGAATGGGCATATCGAAGGGCGTGTGTCGCGAATCGATCCTTCGATTGTGAACGGCACGGTGACGGTGGACGTGGCTCTGAATGGGAAATTGCCGCCGGGTTCCCGGCCGGATCTCAGCGTGGACGGCACGATTCAGCTGGAGAAACTGGACGACGTGGTGTTTGTGGGACGTCCGGTATTCGGGCAGGAAAACAGCACCGTGCGGCTTTTCAAGATCGAGCCGGACGGAAAGTACGCCAACGCGATAAAGGTTACGTTTGGACGCAGTTCGGTGACCAACATCGAGGTTAAGGAGGGGCTGCGCGTCGGAGACCGCGTCATCCTCTCGGACATGTCGGCCTACGATAATTACGATCGGATAAAGTTGAACTAAAGTCTGGAGATTCTCGTAAAGAAGGGATATGACAATGGAAAACGGTTCGCAACCGCTGATTCGCCTGGACGGTGTGAGTAAGGTGTTCGTCACCGACGAAGTGGAGACGCACGCGCTCTCGGCGGTTCATTTCGATGTCAAGAAAGGAGAGTACCTGTCGATCGCCGGGCCATCGGGCTGCGGCAAGTCGACGCTGCTGGCCATTCTTGGCCTTTTGGACACGCCCAGCGACGGCACCTATTATTTGAATGGCAAGCCGGTCACTGGCCTGAAGCTTTCGGAGCGTGCCCGCATCCGTAACCGGGAAATCGGATTTATTTTCCAGGCGTTCAACTTAATTGGCGACCTGACCGTCTACGAAAACGTAGAATTGCCGCTGACGTATCGCGGCATGCCTTCGTCCGAGCGGAAACGCCGCGTGCAGGAAGCCCTGGAACGCGTGGGAATGTCACACCGCATGAAGCATTATCCGTCCCAGCTCTCGGGCGGTCAGCAGCAGCGTGTCGCGGTGGCCCGAGCGTTGTCTGGCGACCCACTCATCCTGCTCGCAGACGAGCCTACCGGCAACCTCGATTCGGCCAACGGTGAGGCAGTCATGAACCTGCTCCGCGAATTGCACCAGGCGGGATCGACCATCTGCATGGTGACCCACGATCCGCGTTATGCGGAGTTCGCGGACCGCACGATCCGCCTGTTCGACGGGCGCATCGTGGAAGAGAGCATGGAGTCGGCAAAGACGTAGTGGCGTAAGATTCTCTCCTCCCAGCCGCGCAACAGTTCAGCAACGGGAGCAGGTGTCGTCTGCGGAATGCAGTGCATTCCGCTGCGCGCTGGATTCGGAGCAGCACTTAAGCCAGGGATGTTGAACTGGGCCAAAAAGCGCGATCTGGAGGGGGAGCGCCATGGTTGGACGGTTAGTTGGGAATTGGGCATTATTGCTCGCTTTGGTCGCGGGCAACGGTCTTTCGGCAAGCCCGATCGGAACTCCGAGGGCCGATTTTCAGCAGTCTTACACGTTAAGTCCAAATGGGCGGGTAGTCCTGCAGAACCTCTACGGCGATGTCCGGATTACGGCATGGGACCGCGGCGAGGTGCTGGTGCAAGCCATCAAGAAGTCGAGCGACCGCAGACAACTGGAGGACGCACAGATCGTGGTGGACTCCAGCGAGAGCCTGGTTTCGATTCATACCCAGTACGCCGGCGCCGACGCGGAACATCCGGCCAGCGTGGAGTATCGCATCATGGTGCCGCGAACGGCGAACCTGGAGAATATCAAGCTGATCAACGGCGGGCTCTCCATCTCGGGTCTGGAAGGGTCGATCCGGGCATCCTCGGTCAACGGCAGCATTAAGGCGGACAAGTTGGCCGGGCAGGTGGAACTATCCACGATCAACGGCCACCTGGAGGCCGAATTCGAGCGGATCAACCCGGCGAATTCCATCTCGCTGACCTCGGTGAACGGCCCCATCAAGCTTTCGATTCCGCGCGGAGCGGGAGCCCAACTGGTGGCGCACAACCTGAGCGGCGGGATTGAATCGGATTTCGGACACGTATGGCGCGCTTCCGGCGGCCACCGCCTGCGGACCGTGGTCAATCGGGGTGGGGCCCAAATCCGTGTGAACAACGTAAACGGCGGTATTTCGATCCGGTCCTCGTGGAACCGCCGCGTCATGAGCTAGTGTGGCATCCCGGCTAATGTTGGACAATGACAGGTGGGGCGGGCAACCCTGCCCGCAGCCGGCTTGACCCGCTGGTGAGCGGGTCGGCAGCCAGGATTGGCTGCCCCACAGAGCAGACTTTCATGATCACACTTCGCAATGTTGAGAAGTTTTACGAAGGCGGCTATGGCCGCAGCTATGTGCTGCGCCGTATCAACCTGGAAATCAAAGAGGGCGAGTTCGTCACCATCATGGGCCCATCGGGAGCGGGCAAATCGACCCTCCTGAGTATCCTGGGCATGTTGGATGGAGCCTGGACCGGGGAGTTCGAGTTCGTCAATCACATGGTTCACCGTATGAAGCCCAAGGACCGTGTGGAGTTGAACAAGAAGTACATCGGGTTCGTGTTCCAGAGCTACCACCTGATCGACAACCTGACGGTGTACGAGAACCTCGACATCCCGCTTTCGTATCGGAACGTGAAGGGATCGGAGCGCGCCTCGATGGTGTGCGACACGCTGGATCGTTTCCACATCGTGGGCAAGCGGGACCTCTACCCCAGCCAGCTTTCCGGCGGCCAGCAGCAACTGGTGGCGGTGGCGCGCGCGGTGATCGCGAACCCCAAGCTCATCCTTGCAGACGAACCCACCGGTAACCTGCATTCCAGCCAGGGCAAGGAAATCATGGAACTTTTCAAGAGGCTCAATGACGAGGGAACTACCATCATCCAGGTAACCCACTCGGAGGCCAACGCCGCATATGGCCATCGGGTGATCCAACTGGCAGACGGCTGGGTGGTGAGCGGCGGCAGCAGCGCCGCCGTGTAGTTCGCGCTGTCTCCATCGTTGGCCGGTGAGCACCATGTCCTGACGGCCATCGCAGCCGGATTCGACGGATGCCACGCCGGAGCGCAATTCCAGATCCAGCAATTCCAGATACAGCATCGGCCGGCGGGCTTGTGATAGACTGATTTCCCGTTGGCTTCACAGGTGTAAATGGGGGCCCGGCATCAACGGATTCGTTTCGTGAGGGGATGGTTGAGGAGGCTCGTATGGCTGGTCATTCTATCGGCGGCTGAGGCAGCCGCGGCACCATCCGTCCAGCCGATCGCATATTCGCATAAGCAGCATATCGCGCTGGGACTCGATTGCCTCGATTGCCACAGCGCCGCCGATTCGAGCGCCGCGGCCACGCTTCCGTCTGTACACAAGTGCATGCTGTGCCATGCGAAGGTGGCGGGCGGCAAACCCGAGATCAAGAAGCTGGCGGCATATGCGCAGAGCAAACGCGAAGTGCCGTGGCGGCGGGTCTACGGCTTTCCGCCGGAAGCGCTTGTGAAATTCCAGCATGCGCCGCATGCCCGCGCGCGAATCGCCTGCGGGGTGTGCCACGGTGACATGACGCAGGCCAGCACCGCGGAACTGCTGGTGAAACACAATATGGGCACTTGCCTGAGTTGTCACAGACAATACAAGGCTACGGAGGACTGCGCGGCATGCCATTACTGAATGTGGCGCGGGAAGGAGCGCCTGACGGGGCAGCTTCGAAAACTCCTTCGCCAGCATTGAACTGGATGGCAGACCAACAGGCG
>DATJWB010000260.1:0-146152 GCA_035501495.1 Bryobacteraceae bacterium
CTCCCCAGATCCACCCGCGCGTCGGCAAAATGCGTCCCGAGGAGTCGGGGCGCGGCAGGCAGGTGTGCCCGCGCCAAGTTGCTCGCCCTGATTATTTCATACCGCAAACCGCGATACGCTGGAAATTGCATCGCCACCCTCTATTCAAGCCGTATCTGGCCTTGGTAGCGGTGTGCTTCTTCTGGGGAACCACGTACCTCGGTATCCGCATGTCTCTCGAGTCTTTCCCGCCCCTGGTGCTGATGTCTCTTCGCTTTACCACTTCGGGATCCCTGATGCTGCTCTTTGCGCTTTCGCGAGGCCTCTACCTGCCGCGCGGGCGTGAGTTGGCCGCTGCGTGTTTCAGCGGATTTCTCATCCTGGGAATCGGCAACGGCGGCCTGGTCTTCGCGGAGGTCTTGATTCCTAGTGGAATCGCGGGCCTGATTGTCACCATCTCGCCATTCTGGATGGTCGGCGCGGAAGCCCTGCTTCCCGGCGGGGAGCGGCTGCACGCTCCCACCATCGCGGGCATGGCGGTCGGGTTGGCGGGCGCCGCTCTGCTCTTCACACCCGACCTCGGCCCGCATGCCGTGGATCGCAATCTGCTCAACGGGTTCCTGTTGCTGCAGGTCGGGATGGCGGCATGGTCGTTCGGCTCGATTTTCCAGCGGCGGCAGGCCGGCAAAGCTCATCCCGTGATCGTTGGCGGCGTGCAGCAACTGGCGGCCGGCCTTACGCTGGCGCCGTTCGCACTGCTCTTTCCGGGACACCCGATTGCCTGGAGCATGCGGGGCGTGCTGGCTCTGCTCTACCTGGTGTGCTTCGGATCGCTCGTAGGTTATAGCGCCTATGCCTACGCTCTCGACCGGCTGCCGGTGGCCATAGTCTCGGTTTATTCGTACGTGAATGCCGTGGTTGCGGTGACCCTGGGCTGGCTTTTTTACCGTGAGCCGTTCGGGGTGCGGGAAGCCGTCGCGATGGCGATCATTTTCGCGGGCGTGGCCGTGGTGAAACGCTATTCGCGCAAGCCGTCACGATAATTTCGTTACCACAATAAATCCCGGCACAATCCCACAGGATTTTCCCGGGTTTCTTCATTGCCTCACTGGCTGCCAGCCAGTATGATCTGGTACGTAGATGTTCCCCTGCTACCCAAAGACAGCGGCGCCGGTGTCCCAGATCCGGCGATTCTGGACGCAGGACAGGCGCCGGCCTGCCACGCAGTCCAGATCAAGGTGAAATTATGTCTTTCTCCCGCGGCGCGGTGCCGCGATCATCTGCATTCCTCCTGGTGGCGTTCATCGCCCCGATTTTTGCGCAAAATCCCGCGACCACTGTCAATGTGGACGCCCAGGCCAGTCGCCACCCCATCAGCCCCAAGATCTACGGAGTGGCATTCGGTTCCACCGGAGACGTGATGACGCTCAACGCTCCGCTCAACCGCTATGGGGGCAACTCCTCCACTCGCTACAACTGGCAGCTCAACGGCGACAATCGCGGCGCCGACTGGTATTTCGAAAGCTACGGCGACACCAGTTCGACACCCGGATACCGCGGCGACAACTTCATCACCACCACCCGTGCCGCCGGCGTAGGCGCGCAGCCTCTGATCACCATCCCCATGATCACCTACGTGGGAAATCTGGGCGCCAATCGCGCCAGCCTGCGCTCCTTCTCGGTCGCCAAATACGGCCCGCAGACCGCTACCGACCCCTACAACTCCGATGCGGGCAACGGCATCAGCACCGCTGCGGGCAATCCTTACATCACCGGCAACAACCCCACCGATGCCAGCGTGGCCAATAGCCCGGCCTTCGAGATGAACTGGGTACAGCACATCATTTCAACCTGGGGACTCGCGGCCAATGGCGGCCTGCAGTATTACATCATGGACAACGAGCCTTCCATCTGGCACAGCACTCACCGCGACGTCCATCCGGTGGGCGAGACCTACAGCGAACTCTACAACGACTTCGTCAACTATGCGGGCGGAATTCGCGCGCAGGACCCTAACGCTCTGATCGTCGGTCCCGAAGAGTGGGGCTGGCTGGGAATGTTCTACAGCGGCCTCGACCAGCAAAAGGGCGCCGGTCTTTCGACCTCCGATTACAATACGCACAATCACACCTACCACTACCCCTGGCTGCTGCAGCAGCTTTACAGCTACCAGCAGACCACCGGCCAGCATCTTCTCAACGTGCTGAGCGTCCACTATTACCCGCAGGACGGATCCTTTAGTAACGACGATTCGGCGGCTACGCAGCTCATCCGCAACCGGTCCACGCGCTCGCTCTGGGATCCTGCCTACGTCGATCAGTCCTGGATCAACCAGGTTGGGATCAATGGCGGGATTGTGGACCTGATCCCAAATCTCAAAAGCTGGGTAAGCCAGTATTATCCCGGCCTGCAAGTCGGCATCACCGAATACAACTGGGGTGACGAGGCCAACCTGAACGGCGCTACCACGCAAGCCGACGTGCTCGGGATCTTCGGCAGGGAATCGCTGGATTTGGCGACGCGGTGGACTGTCCCCGCCAACCCGTCGCCGACGTATCTCGCGATGCAGATCTATCGCAACTACGATGGCAAGCTCTCGGCGTTCGGAGACACCAGCGTCTCGGACAGCGTCGCGAACCCCGACTATCTCTCCTCGTTTGCGTCCGTGCGCTCTTCCGATGGAGCCCTCACCGTGATGGTGATCAACAAGCAGACTGGCAGCACTCCGGTCACCATCAATCTGGCGAACTTCGGAACCACCGGGTCGGCCGACGCATGGCAGATCTCTTCGGCTACGCAAAACACCATCAACCACCTCGGCACCGTAGCAGTCTCAGGCAACGCGATCACCACCACCGTTCCTTCCCAGAGCATCACGCTGTTTGTGATCACGCCCGGCAGCGGGGTCTCGATTCCTCCCGCTCCAACCGGCCTGGCGGCCACAGTGGGCCGCGGCACTGTCAGTCTCACCTGGAGCGCCGCCTCGGGCGCCACCAGCTATATCGTCAAGCGGGGGACGATCTCCGGCGGACCATATGCCGCCGTCGGCACCGTCAATTCGCCGGCCACATCCTTCAACGACAGCGGACTGGTCAACGGGGTCACGTATTACTACGTCGTCTCCGCGGCCAACTCGGCGGGGACCAGTGGGAACTCGTCGGAGCTTGGCGCAACGCCAATCGTCCCGCCCACGTTCACCTCGTCGGCGACGGCCTCGCCCAACCCGGACACCCAGGGGACCAGCACCAGCATCACCGCAACCGTCACCTGCACCGCCAACACTCTGGCCAATGGCAACGTACAGATCATGGTTCTCGATCCTAATAAGAATACCGCCGCGGTGCAGAATTTCACCGGCCAGAACTTCAGTGCGAACCAAGTCCACACCTACACCATGAGCCTGCTTCCGGCCTTGGCGGGCGCCTACACGGTGGAAGTGGGGGTCTTCAGCGCCACCTGGCAGTTGTGGAACTGGAATTCCTCGGCGGGCACCATCACGGTGGGCTCGTCTGTGTCGTTCAGTTCCTCGGCAACCGCGACCCCCTCCAGCATCGCTCAGGGCTCGTCGTCCAGTATCGCCTTCCATGTAAAGGACACTGGAACCGGCGGGCTGACCAACACCAATGTCGAATTGCAGGTTTTCAACTCGTCGGGGAGTGCGGTTGCCACCAATGTCTGGAGCGGCCAGAATTTCAGTGCCGGCCAGACTTTGCAGTATACGTACACATGGACGCCCTCGGGCAGCGTCCCCGCGGGAACCTACACGGTCGAGATCGGTGTGTTCAACTCGAACTGGACCACCGATTACTACTGGAACGGCAATGCCGCAACCATCACGGTTACGGCGGGACAATCGCCCCCGCCGGCTCCCACAGGCCTGACCGCCAAGTCCGGCACCGCCAAGGTCAGCCTGAGTTGGAAAGCCAGCACGGGAGCGAAATCGTACAATGTTTACCGCGGGACTTCCGCCGGCGGCGAGGGCGCCACGCCCATCAAGACTGGAGTCACCACCACCTCGTTCACCGATACCGGTCTGACCAGCGGAACCCCTTATTACTACAAGGTAGCTGCGGTGAACGCCGCTGGAACCAGCGGCTTATCCAACGAGGCGTCGGCGAAGGCGCGTTGATTCGGTGCCAAAACCTGCGGGGGCACGGCGTTTCCCCCAATTGGGTGGGGGAAAACCCGCCTTTTTCCCAATGCCGGTCCCGCTTGTCCCGATTTTTCGAGGCTTCTGATGTGGCCCTGAGAATGCACAAGCCAATAACCGGATAAACGACTCGGATTCGCCAAAATGCAACTGACACGAGCCGCCGATTACGCCGTGCGGGTGATGGTTCATCTCGCCGGACTGCCGCCGGACACGCGCGCCAGCCGCGCCGACCTGGCCCATGCGGCCGAGTGCCCGGAACAGTTTTTGTCCAAAGTCCTGCAGAGCCTGACGCATGCCGGCCTGGTGGTCTCGCACCGCGGCAATACCGGCGGCTTTCAACTCGCGCCCGCCCATCGCCATGCTTCGGTCCTGGAGGTGGTGGAGGCTGTGGAAGGTCCCATCCGGCTCAACCTCTGCCTGACCGGTCCGCACATGTGCGAACGACAGAACCAGTGCCCGATCCACGGTGTCTGGGCCGAGGCGCAAGCGGCCATGACCGCGGTTCTCAAGCGCGCCACTATTGCCGCACTGGCGGAAGAAGCGTCGCTGATGCGCATCTACGACGGCCCGGTCGGAAACTGACCGGCAGCGTCGAAAACCCCGCCGCGAATGCGCCGGACCCGGCATCGCGGGGTTCCGTCTCTCATCGGTGCTCCCGGATAGTCATCTTGAAGCACAGTATTGCCGGGTTGGCTTACCGTTTTGGATGTTGACGCCCTCCCGCACGAGAGCCCATAAGAATTACATGAGTCGAAGACGCCAATTGCAATAATTCATACTAACAGGTCCTAAAATATCTTGACTTTGGATACTGATTGCTGTATCTCAACTTCTGGAGGCCTTCAAAAGCAACCCGCCCGGCATACAACCGCTCACCATTCGAAGTGAGTATGGGGCGAGTAAGTGCATTTCTGTGGTTGCCGCGCGTCCTTTCGGCGCGGCATCGAGCCATCTACGCACACTCGTCATCCGTCTACCGTCGTCCAGATTCGCGGTACGACTGGTTCGTCGTGTGCGGCCGAACGATTGTTCGGTAAAGGGCCGAAATCGTCCCCTTGAGCGGGGCCCTGAGCGTTACTGCGAAGGCCTTCCCCGAGTCGTAGCTGTTGCCGGGCCGGTTCCAGACCGTCGCGGCGCGAAACAACCATCAACACCGAAAAAAGCGGAGGAACAGTACTTCTATGCCAACAAAACTGAAAGAGGCCGCCAGCGCCCGCCGTTCGATGATCATCACTTTCAAACCGAAAGACCAGCGTCTCGAAAGAAAGAAGGACAAGGTGGAGATTGTCCAGGAGCTGATCTCTTCGGAGGTGCAGTTTGTCAAATCCGCGGAAGTCCAGACATTCGGAATGGGCCCGCAATCCGGCGTTGACCGTGAGACGCTCGGATACGATGTCAACCTCTATGAAGCTCCCATCGTGACTGCATCCTTGACTGATGCCGAGATTACCAAGGTGAGGAGCAACGCGAACGTCCTCGCTGTCGAGGAGGACGGCATGTGCTACGCCTTGCCGGAAGCCCTGGTGTTCGAAGGGCAGCCGTCAGTGCTGGCCGAGACCGTACCAATCGGAATCACGCAGGTGAAGGCCCCGCCGGCGTGGGACGCGTCCCGAGGAAAGGCAATCAACGTCGCCATTCTGGACACCGGCATTGACGCCACTCACCCGGACCTCGCGGCGAACGTGAAAGGGGCGGTGAGCTTTGTCCCGGGTGAGACTCCGGCCGACGGGAACGGCCACGGGACTCACTGTGCCGGCACCATCGCTGCACCGATCAATGGAATTGGCGTCGTGGGGGTCGCCCCGGCCGCGTCGATTTACGCCGTCAAAATCCTGTCCAACAGCGGTTCCGGCCAATGGAGCTGGTTAATCGCCGGCATCACCTGGTGCATGCAGAACAACATGAAGATCCTGAGCATGAGCCTCGGTGGTTCCAGCGCTCCGGCTGCATTGGAGACGATCTGCAACGCCGCCTTCGACAAGGGGCTCCTGCTGGTCGCGGCAGCCGGAAATGCGGGCGCGCCCGTGCCTCCGGCGACCAGTAGCGTGACTTACCCGGGGAAATACAAGAAAGTGATCGCTGTTTCCGCCATCGACAACGCGAATGTCATCGCTTCATTCAGCAGCCGTGGGCCCGAGGTCGAACTCTGCGCGCCGGGAGTGAACGTACTCTCCTGCGCGCCGGGAGGCGGCTACGCAACCAAGAGCGGCACCAGCATGGCGTGCCCCCATGTGTCCGGCGGAGCCGCAGTCGTTTGGGGCGCGCACCGCTTCGCCACCAATGTGCAAATCTTCGATCTCCTGACTGCTACCGCCGACAATCTCGGCGTGCCGGGCTGGGATCCGCTGTACGGTTACGGCCGCCTCGATGTCGATCAGGCGGCGGTTATGCTTGCGCCTGCGCCGGCCATGGGGATGAAGGAGATCTCCATCGCCGCCTAGTCGTAATCTCAGGAAGCCCTCACCGCATCTGAAGCCGGTGAGCGTTCCTGGTTGTCCCGGCGGCGTCCCCCGATGCCGCCGGGACGCACGTTCCTTGGACCTCTGCCGGCGACGGCCTCAAGCCGAACCACTAAGTGCGTGAACTTCGCCATCTTCTTCGACCAGTTCGACGTCGTTTCGCGCCGAGAGGCGCCGGATTGCGTCCGGTGAAGCGCTGCCGCTGACGATATTGAATCCGCTGTATTGCATCTGAAACCCGGGATCGGCCACCGAGTCCGGAGAGGCTCCCTCTTTCAACGTTACGATGATGGAGAACCGAATCGAGGGATCGCGGGCGGCGATACTCTCCATTTCCCGCAAACGCGAAGTAGGAATCTGTGCCATGGAGACTCCTTTCCGCTCCGATTGTAGCGCCACGAGCAATAGCAGCCCACCCTACCGGAGGGGAATCTCGAAGTAGAGAAGTTCCCGGTTGCTCGCCGCTTCCACCAATCCGCTCAGATAGACCGTGGCGGTGGAATGCAGCCCCGTTTGAAAGTACAGGAATCCACTGGCACTGTTGCCGGCCGGCAGCATCTCCGCCATCAGCGCGCGCCCTTCGATCTCCCACGCCTCCAGCGGGTTCTTCTTCTTGATGCTGATCGGCCCGGGAATCGTAGTCGGGCGTTTTCCGCCGTTCAGATACTTCACGTCCTTGGCGGGGGTGGCCTCCACCCGGTCTCCTCCCGGTCCGACGTACTCGGCCTTCACCCGGTCGAGGCGGATGGTCTTGTCGCTGTCGTTCTGGATCACCACCAACACCGGAAGGATGCCGTACTGATAGGGATTCAGCTTGCCAAAGGCGGCCTTGATCTTGTCGGCCGAGGTATAGGCCTCCACGCCGATGGTGACCTTGTCGTTGGTCTGGTGTCGGTAGCTGGCGGCCGGACCCGCCTTGAAGGTGGCGTCCTTGTCCGCGGCAAACGCCGCCGCTATACTCATAAGTAGAGCCAAACGTTTGAAAACAAAAGGCATCTATTTCCTCTATCGCGTCCTTCAGGCGTTTGGGCTGCCTGTACTGTTATTGTATTTCCTGATCCGCGGCATCCGCGACCGCGGCTACTGGCGCAGCCTGCCGCAACGTTTCGGGTTCCTCCCGCACTCCTTTAGACAGACCTGCCCGGGAGCCATCTGGTTGCATGCAGTTTCGGTCGGAGAGGTGATTGCCTGCGTCGAACTGGTCCGGCGGCTCCGCCGGGAGTTTTCCCACAGCGGAATCTTTGTCTCGACCTCCACATTGGCCGGGTGGGCTACCGCCAACCAGAAGCTATGCGGGCTCGCCGACGGCATCTTCTACGCCCCGGTGGACACCGTGTTTGCCGTCCGGCGGGTGTTACGGACCCTGCGGCCTTCGGTGGTGGTGATTGCGGAAACCGAGGTCTGGCCCAACCTGTTCCGCGAAGTCAAGCGCATCGGCGCCGGATTGACGATTGTAAACGGCCGGATTTCCGACCGCGCCTTTCCGCGCTACCGCCGATTCCGCTGGTTCTTCCAGGCCATTCTGCCGCTGGCGGATTCGGTCCTGGCGCAGACCGACGCCATCCGCGAGCGTTTTCTCGTCCTGGGTGCGAATCCGGAGCGCGTCCGTACCACCGGCAACTTCAAATTCGACTTCGAGCCGCATCCCATACCGGAGAACTCTCCGGTGCGAGCCTGGATCGGGAACATCCGGCCGGAGCAAGTCTGGATCGCCGCCAGCACCATGCCACCGGCGGAGGCCGGGGACGTTGACGAAGACGACATCGTCATCGCAGCTTACCGGGAAATCGCTGCGAGCCATCCGAATCTGGCCCTGATCCTCGCGCCCAGAAAGCCGGAACGTTTCGACCTGGCAGCCGAAAAACTGGGTGCCGCCGCTGTTTCCTTCGTGCGTCGCACCAGCTTGCCCCCAACCCCTAACCCCCAACCCCCAGCCCCTGCTGTTCTGCCCCCGACCCCTGCTGTTCTGCTTCTGGATACCATCGGGGAACTCAGCAGCCTGTTCGCGATCGCCGATGTCGTCTTCATGGGAGGAAGCCTGGCGCGTCGCGGCGGCCACAACATCCTGGAGCCGGCGCTCTTCGCCAAGCCAGTCATCGTCGGACCGCACATGGAGAATTTCCGTGACATCGCGGACCACTTCCGCACCGCCGGAGCGTCCGTGGAAATCGCCGGGGGAGCGGACCTGGCCGCCACGGTCATCCGTCTGCTGGAGAATCCCGACACGGCTCGCGAGATTGGGCGCGCGGCGCTGGAATGCGCGCAATCCCGGCGAGGCGCCACCTCGCGCGCCGTGGATGAGGTCCGCGAGCTTCACCACCGACACGTTCCCAGGTACCGTCCCGCCACTCCCTCGTTCGAGTTGCGCTGGATCCTCGCCCGACTCTGGGAGTGGGGCTCGCGGCACAAGCGCGAGAGCGATCTGCGGGACCAGCGCAAGCTCGACGTCCCGGTGATCAGCGTGGGTAACCTCTCCATGGGCGGCACTGGAAAGACACCCTGCGTGTTGCACCTCGCCGCGGAGTTGATCGAACGCGGACACAAGCCGGGCATCCTGACCAGAGGGTACGGAAGAGGATCTCACGAGCGGCACCTGCTGCTCGAGCCTGGTGCGGCGGTCAAGGCCGAGCACTCCGGCGATGAGCCGCAGATTTTCGTTCGCTCCGGGCTGGCGCCCGTGGGCATAGGGGTAGACCGCGTGCAAACCGGACGGCTGCTGCGAAATGCCTTCGACCTCGACGTGATGGTGCTGGACGACGGATTCCAGCACCTGCACCTCGCGCGGGATGTGGACGTTGTGCTGATCGACGCGCTGGAGCCCTTCGGCGGCGGAGATGTCTTCCCGCTGGGGCGTTTGCGCGAGCCCGTTACGGGTCTGGCGCGGGCCGACCTGATTCTGATCACGCGCAGCGACGTTTCCGATTTGGCTCCGGCGGTGGAACGTGCGGTTCGGCAGTGGAACCGGGCGGCGCCGGTATTTCGTGCCTGGGTCGAACCACGATTCTGGGTGGAACACCGCACCAGGCGCGAGTACCACATCGGCGAACGGCCATTCGGCCGCGGGTTGGCCTTTTGCGGCCTGGGCAATCCCCAATCTTTCCGGCGGACTCTGGAAGGATTAGGGCTGGAGTTGGCGGACTGGGTGGAATTCGACGACCATCATCGCTATCGCCCTCAGGAGATGCAGCGCCTTGCCCAGAGCGCGCTGGCACAGGACGCGACTGTCCTTTTGACGAGCGAAAAAGACGCCGTCAACCTCTGCGATGAAGCTGACGACCTGTGCGAGCCGCTGCCCATCTTCTGGCTCAAAGTGCGCCTCAAGATCGACGGCGAGCGCGAGTTTGTGGACGCACTGGAACGCCGCATCGGGGAGCGGCGGCGCTCACTGCAATCGCACCGGGAACTGCGTCCTTAGTTTAAGGTAACTGCTTTCCGGCGTTACTCGGCGGCCTGGCTTGGGCAATCCAGGGGGCAAGCTGACGCTGTGCCTGGATCGCTGTGTCCTATTGACATCCCACAGGAACTGGCGCTGCGATCGTGATTGACCATTGGAGCGGCCGTTGCAGAACTGAACGTTAAAGCGTGGACTCAGAGGACGCCGAAACCGATGAGATCCCGCTGAGTTCTTTTGACTGGATCTCTATCGCCACACACACCCGAACGGTTTAGTCCTGACGGAGCGATGCATAGTTCGGCCGATTTAGGCCTGGCGGCCGCGGCTTCGGGCGATCAACCGGCTTCAGGAACAAAAATCATGCTTCCTGCAATCGTGATTGACCGATTGGAGCGGCCGTTGCAGGACTGATTGACGAAGTCTGGACTTGTCAGAGGGCGCCGAACCCGATGAGATCCGGCTGAGTCTTTGCCTGGATCCCTTTCGGATTGTGATGTCCTCGATCAGAAGCCCCAGCATGCGCTTGCGTTTGCGATCGGCGGTCCCGGGATCGTTCCAAAGCCGCCGAAAATCGGTGGCCAAGGCAAGAACCTGCTCCCGTTGCGTTGCACTGATTTTGAACTGGTCGGCCTGGGCGCTGCGTGTGTGCGACGCCCCTTCCGGCCGCCTACCCCACTTTCGCCAGTTCGCGCCACTGCCGCCCTTGCGACTCGGCGACACCACCGTGAGTGACGTAGCCGTTATAGGTGTTCACGCCTTGGCGTATGGCCGGATTCTGGTCGCAAGCCTTTTCGAGTCCCAGGTTCGCCAGCGCCAGCAGGTACGGGAACGTTGCATTCGTAAGACCGAACGTGGACGTGTGCGGCACGGCGGCCGGCATGTTGGACACGCAGTAGTGCAGCACGCCATCGACAAAGTAGGTCGGCTCGGTGTGGGTGGTCGCATGCGAAGTCTCGAAGCAGCCGCCCTGATCGATCGCAACGTCCACTACCACCGCTCCGCGCTTCATGTTGGCGATCATCTCGCGGCGCACCAGCTTGGGCGCCGAGGCGCCGGGAATCAGGACCGCGCCCACTACCAGGTCAGCCGTCTTCAGATTCTCGCCGATGGTCCACGCGTTGGAGGCGAGCGTGACCACATAGCCACCGAAGATGTCGTCCAGCTCGCGGAGGCGATTCAGACTGCGATCGATGATGGTTACGTGGGCGCCCATCCCGACCGCGATCTTGGCGGCGTTGGTCCCTACAATCCCTCCTCCCAGGATCACCACATTGGCCGGGGCCACACCCGGCACGCCTCCCAACAGAATGCCTCGTCCGCCCGACGGCTTCTCCAGATATTGCGCGCCCACCTGCACCGCCATGCGTCCCGCTACCTCACTCATCGGCGTAAGCAGGGGCAAAGATCCATCCGATTCACGAATCGTCTCGTAGGCCACACCGTGGACTCGTGCCGATAACAGTTCGTCGGTAAGGGCCGGCAGCGGCGCCAGGTGCAAATACGTGAACAGGATCAAGCCTGGGCGGAAATGGGGATACTCGCCAGGCTGGGGCTCCTTGACCTTCACTACCAGGTCAGCCCGGCGCCAAACCTCCGCCGCGTTCTCGACGATGTGGGCCCCGGCCTGCATGTATTCCCGATCGGTGATCGAGCTGCCTTCGCCGGCATGCGATTCTACCAGCACGTCATGCCCCGCCTCGCGGAGGGCGGTAACGCCGCTCGGCACCAGACCGACGCGCGTCTCGTGATCCTTTACTTCCTTGGGAACTCCGATGATCATGGAAAGCCTTCTCCCCGAATAGCTTAACACCACGCAGTCGTTGTGGAGACGAGTCGGCTTTTTTCCACTAGTTGATGGACATTACAGCGATTGAGCGAAGTCGTACAGTATCTTGATTAACTTTTTTACATGTTACGTGCACCGGTGGGACAATGGGTCTATGCAGATTACGGGTCCGATTAGTACCGCTCCCGAAACCTACCCAGCCGCTGGACTGGGGATCGATACCACGCACATCATCACCGAACTGGCCAGCGTCAAGGAGGCGCGGGCTCTGCCGTGTGGATCGGTGGTTGGCGATCTGCAAGGCGGGCTTACGTTTACTGACGCAGTCGCCGCCGCATTGGAAGCTCGCAGCCTCAACGGCTGGCGAGAGGTCCACACCAGTGCCTGCGATACCTGGACGATCATTGTCGTAGACCGCTAAGCCTTCCCGAACCGAGTGTCCGCCTACCAGTTGATTTTCGCCTCGCATTAGTATCACAATGCAATACTAATGCTCGGCGAATTCGAATACTTGCTCCTTACGGCGGCCGTTCGATTGGGCGGCGGGGCATACGGCGCTGCGATCCGGCAGGAGATTGAGACCGCCACCGGGCGTCGCTGTTCGATCGGCGCGCTTTACACCACCCTTGACCGCCTGGAGGCCAAAGGCCTACTGGAGACCTGGATGGGCGATCCCACGGCCGAACGCGGCGGGCGGGCCAAGCGCATGGTTCGCGTGACCGCCAAAGGGGTACAGTCCGCGGCCGCCTTTTACGACGCTGTGACTCGGGTGAGCCGCGGTGTGTCATGGGCCTCGAATCGCGCCGCCGCACTGCCATGAAGCCGCTCGGCTGGCATCTGGTGGACTTGGTATCGCGGGCGCTGGATCCCGAGGAACGCGAGGCGGTGCGCGGCGATCTCGCGGAATCCGGCGAGAGCGCGGTAATGGCAGTGGCGGCCGTGATCGGCCTCGTCGTCCGGCGTCAAGCCGAGTCGTGGCGTCACTGGCATCCATGGGTTGCGTTTGTGGCGCTCGTCGTCCCACTGGGACTGGTGCTTGGCGTGGAAACCGTCTGGATCGGCCGGTCTTACGATTTGTACCTCTGGATCTTCCGGAATTACACCGTCATCGACCCCAACGTCCTGCGGGAATCGGGGCTACGGATCGCTCCCGGTGCATTTACTCTGGCCTGCCACTCCGCGCTGGTGGTTGCCTGGTCGTGGAGCGGGGGCTTTGTGCTGGGGGCGCTTTCGCGCCGCGCCATCCGCATCAACGGTCCGCTGTTCTGCATGATCCTGCTGGCGGGAGAGCGTTGGGCCGCTCCCCGGCCTCACTATTACGTGGCCGGCGCGGTTTTCGCGCGGGCGCTCTCCAGCATGATGCTGCCGGGGATTCTGCTGGCCCTCCTGGTTCTTCCGCCTGCAATTTGGGGAATGCGCGCCGGCCGCCGCCACTCCTGCATCAGGCTGCTTCCCGCCATGGGGTTGGCGGCGGCCATAGCCGGGCTGACGGTAGTCAGTCCCATGCCACTGTGGTGGTGCAACTGGCCTGCGGCGTATATGCTGATCGCCGCGTGCCGGCAACATGGGAGGCCTATCCCGTCCGCGTGACGTGCGCGCGCAGATTGGCCACACCGGCGGTATAGCGGCCGTCGCTGACAGCGAAGGCCACGGCGTCTTCCAGCCAGTCGTGCCACACGCCGTCGGGATCGTGTGACGCCACCGTGAGGGTGTACTCCTGCGGGCACAATTCGCAGCGAAAAGCGAACATGACCTCCATTTTTTGGCCGGCGGCGCAGGGGCCGAGTTTTACCCGCTCCAATTCGGTGTTGGTGCCGTAAACGTTCAGTCCGATGCGCGTGCGGATCATGATGCCCACTACGGGGTCCTCTACCGCATCCCGGAACTCGATTACGACCTTCACAACGGCCAATTCCCCGCTGCGCCACACCATGGTAGGGCGGCCGTTCTCACCGATGGTATCGACCCGCAACACCTGGGCGCGGCCATCGCCCCATCGCATGGAGGGAACCAGCGGCGGCGCAATGCTCCCGCCCCAGGCGCGGACACGTTCCGCGACGTGCCTGCGGTAGGCGCCCAGCATCTCTTCCGGGTCGCCTCGCCCTGCAAGCTTGCCTTCGTGCAGCCACCAGATTTCGTCCACGAGGCGGCGCAGCAGGTCTTCCTCGTGGGAAGCCAGCAGGATGGTCGCGCCCCCGCGGCGCATGCGGTCGAGCGCCATCGCGGCACGCTGCCGGATCAGGGCATCGTGACGCGCGAACGCATGGTGGATGCACAACACCGCGGCGGGCGCGAGGCTCAACGCGTCATCGGGCCCGAGAAAGCGCCCCGCGCCGGATGCCTCGATGCTCCCTCCGGTGGGGCTCGCGATTCCCGCCGCCAGGCGCAATAACTCATCGGTGCCGGAACCGTCTTCGCCAATGACCCCGATCACGACTCCGTCCGGAGCGGCCGCATCGAAATCCCGCAGCGGTCCGCCGCTGACCTGGCGAAAAGCGAGTGCCATAGACGCTAGAATAACAACTGCCGATGGATGACGATCTCAACCTGCTCGAGCGGATGCGGGCTGACTGGAACGCCCGCGCCGGCGAAGACGCGTATTACTTCGTCGCATTTGGCCGCCGGGAACAGGATCACGAGGAGTTCTTCGCGACAGCGGCGGACGTATTGAGGCTCTTGACCGGGGAACTGAAGCGATTGCGGCGCCGCGATGCGGCGCTCGAGATCGGCTGCGGCCCCGGGCGCCTGATGCGGCCGTTAAGCGTGTTCTTCACCAAAATCCACGGGGTGGATGTTTCCGAGGAAATGGTCCGGCTGGCGAACGAGAACCTGCGCAGCACGCCGAACGCGTATGCGCACGTGACTTCAGGCTCGGACCTCTCGCAGTTCCCCGACGAGCGGTTCGACTTCGTCTACTCGTACGCGGTGTTTCAGCACATCCCCAGCCGCGAGGTGGTTTTTCAGTATCTGAGCGAGGCGCGGCGCGTCCTGAAGACCGGAGGCATTCTGCGCTGCCAGATCAACGGGCTTCCCGCCCACGCCAAACAGTACGACACCTGGAGCGGGGTGCGGATCTCACCGGAAGAGATCACCGGTTTCGCGCGCGACAACGATCTGCAACTCCTGGCGCTCGAGCAGATCTGGACGCAGTACATGTGGGTCACCTGCCGGAAGATGCCGTTGGGTTGGACGCAGTGGCTGGACGAGCCGGGCGCCGGGTTGTTCCCGCTGGAACCCGCGCCGGTGATTCGCAGAATCAGTAACGCGCTCACCGGCGAGGCGGTAGCGCCGGCCACAGGCCCGATGGCCGCCATTTCGGTGCGCGTCGAGCAGTTGCCCGTGGATTGCGATCTCAACCATGTAGCGATTGCCGCCGACAGCCACCCCTGCCGGCTGACGTACATCGGCGAGCGGGAGCCGGACGGAATCTCGCAGGTGAACGCCGCCCTGCCCAAGGGCATTCGCACCGGCCTGGTGCGGATCGAACTGACCTGGCTGGGCCGCCCGGTGTGTCCGGCTGGTTGGGTGCGGATCATTCCGGCCGGGCCCGCGGTTCCCCGCGTCCAAAGCGTTACGGATGGAATCAACCTGCTGTCGGGGACCCGCATCGCCAGCCGGGTGCTGAAGGTGACGATGATGGATGTCCTCGATGCCGGCCAGTTTCGCGCCGCGTTGGACGGCATGGAGGTCCCCGGCACCGAGTCCTTCTGCGTGGACCCGATCTTCCAGCATTACGAATTCAACGTGACTCTTCCGGAAAGCGTGAAGCCGGGCGCGCACCAGGTGGAAATTACTCTGGGCAAGCGCGCCTTCGCGCCCGTTGCGATCGAGGTGGTGTAGCCGATGGCCTTCCCCGGCAGCGGCGCTGGCGCTCCGGCATGAGGGCCGTGGCGGCGCTCGCGGCCCTCGTTGCCGCCTCTGCCGCGATGCTGACGACCCTGCCCCATCACCTCGTGCGACTCCCCGCCGGTGTTGTGGAACTGCACTCGGAGATGGCGGTCGGCCCCGGCACGGAGGTGGCGGGAGCAGGCTCGGGGACCGTGCTGCACATGGCGCCGGACTTCGCGGGGCGGGCGGCGATCGTGGTGCACGGAAACGGCGTCCGACTTCGCGATTTTACGGTGGATGGCAATCGCGAAGCGCTCGAGGTTCGTTCTGGGCTTCCGCCCTCCAACCAGCCCTTCGCCAACTTCACGCGGGGGAATGGGGTGCTCGCGGAAGGGGTGGAGGGGCTGGTGGTGGAGCGCGTTCGATTCCGCAACATCGCGGGATTCGCGGTGCTGGTGAGCCGCTCGCGAAACATCGCCATCGACCGGGTGAGTGTAGTGGATAGCGGTTCGCGCACGCCAGGCGGCCACAACAACACCACCGGCGGAATCCTGCTGGAGGAAGGCACCACCGATTTCCAGGTCACCGGTTCGGAGCTTCAGCACATCCGCGGCAACGGCGTGTGGACGCATTCGCTCTACACTTCGCCGCGCAACGTCCGCGGGCAATTCGCCCTCAATCACTTCGAGTACATCGGCCGCGATGCCCTGCAGGTGGGGCACGCCGTCGGAATTCGCGTGGAGCGGAACACCGGCCGCCGGATCGGCTATCCTCCGGAGGACGTCAACATGGAGGAGCTCGCCACACCCACCGCGCTCGATACCGCCGGTAACGTGGAAGACTCCTCGTATCGAGACAACCGGTTCGAGGAGATCGACGGCAAGTGCATGGACCTGGACGGATTTCACGATGGCGAAATCCGCGGCAACGTGTGCGTCAATCGAGGAGCGCCGGAGGCATACCGATTCGGCAACGACGGGATCGTCATGAATAACAGCAATCCCGACATGCAGTGCCGGAATATCCGGATCGTGGACAACCTGATCGACGGCACGCTCTTCGGCGGGATCTTCTTAATCGGCACGGGCCATCGGATCGTCCGTAACCGGCTGCTGAATCTCAACCTGGCACACTGCCCCGATGACGCCGCGCGTTTCGGCTGCTATTACACTCACGACGAACCCGATATGCTGCAAAGCGGAATCTATCTTGGACGCGGCGCGGCACGGCCGGCTCCCACGACGGGCAACACGATTGAGGACAACGAAATCACCGGTTTTCAGATGGGCGTGCGCTGCATCGTGCTCGCGCCCGGCATTCAGCCCGGTTGGAACACGATTCGCGACAACCACTGCCGCAACTGAGTTGCTTCGAAGCGTCGCGGCAGCGGTTCACACCCGGGCCGTTTTGAGTGCAGCCAGCACGCGCGCATCGCGGAATGGGACCCTGCGCAAGCGAACGCCGGTGGCGTCGTAAATGGCGTTCGCGACCGCCGCGAGCATCGGCTTGCAGGCCGCCTCACCCCCTCCGTAGGGCGGCAGATCGGGGCGGTTCGGATGCGGGTCGCCGTTCACCAGGACGACATCGATCGCGGCCGGAACGTCGGCGTGCCGGAGCGAGGGATGCGTCACCCAGTCCACGCTGGTCACTTTCTCGTGGTCGAACTGCACTTCCTCGTGAATGGCGCGGCTCAACGAGTGCAGCATGGCGCACTCCACCGTGCGCCGCAAACTTTGCGGATTGACCACCAGGCCGCAGTCATGGGCGCACACCAGCCGCTTGGCCCATACATGACCGGTCTGGCGGTTCACTTCGACCTCGGCGATCTCGGCCACAATCGTCTGGCCCCGGAAAGAGTAAGCGACACCGCGTCCGGTCAGAACATTTCCGCTGCTTAAGGGCTTTGGCGAAGGGCGGGGATCCCAGCCGTAGGCCTCCGCGACAGCCTTGAGGACCGCGATCGACCGGGCGCGGCGGAACCCACTGTCGTCGGTGGTCGCGGCCGTGAGCATCTTCATGCGGAATTCCAGCGGATCGGCCTTCGCCGCGGCTGCCAGTTCGTCGATGAACGACTCCGCGGCGAACGTCGATTGGGGTCCGTTCGGATCGCGCAGGTTGCCGGTGCGGAGAGGCGTCTCCCAAACCAGTGGCAGGCTGACGACTGCGCTTTTCATCCGGCGGTGGGGAATCGCGTACATCTCGGATGGCGTCGCGGCGCTGCCGGCGGCGGGCCGTTCCCGGCGCGATCCCATGAGTTGGGCAATCAGCACGGTGTCCGGCTCGTTGTAGCCCACGTGATTGTAATCGCACGAGCGGGCGTCGTAGTCATACGCAGTGAGCTGCCCCTGGCCATCCAGGCCGCCCCGCATTTTCACCAGGAATGCCGGGCCCTTGGTATCCCAAGCCGTCTCCTCATCCCGCATCCACTGTATGCGCACGGGCCGCCCGATCTCGCGAGCGATCCAGGCCGCCTCACAACCCGCGTCATCGGCCGCCGTGCGGCCGAAGCCCTGGGGACCGTGCATCCAGACGACCCGGACCTTCTCCCGCGGCATGCCAAGAAACGTAGCGATGCCGTTGCGCATGCCATAGGACTTCATGTCGTTCGAATAGACGGTCATCTGGCCGTTCGACGGGTCGGCCGTAGCATGTGCCCCCGCGAACGCGGTGTGTCCCTGGAAGGGAACTTCGTATTCCGCCTCGATGATTTTGGCCGCTCCCCTGAGCGCCTCGTCGGGATTCCCAACCACCGCCGGATTGGAAGCCGAGGTGGGCGTTGCGGCGCGCATGTAGGTAAAGAGATCCTCGGATGGCGGGAACGGAGCGGTTGGCGGCTTCTGCCAGGTGGTCTTGAGCTGGCGGGCGGCGCGAATGGCCTGTTCTTCCCGTTCGCAGACTACCGCCACGTAGTTGCCTTTGCTCACCACCTTTACGAAGCCGGGCAGGCCGCGCACCGACGATTCATCGATGCCGGTCAGCTTCGCGCAGGCGAAAGGAGGTTTCACGTTGCGAGCGTGAACCATGCCGGGGAGCTTTACGTCCACGGCCCATTTGAGAGAACCATCCACCTTAGCCGGAATGTCGTCGCGGGGTGGCGTCTGGCCGGTGTATTTGAGCTCCTGCACCGGCTTCACTTTGGCCATGCCAGTGACGGCATTCACATTGGCGCCGGTCAGGGTGACGTTGAACCTCTTTCCGGCGATCAGATCGCCGTAGGTGACCCGCTTCGAGGGATCGGCCCTGACGGTGATTACCGCGTTGCTGACCGCGAGTTGATCGGGGGGAACTCCGAAGCGCGACGATGCCATTTCGAGCAGTACACGCCGTGCTTCGGCGGCGGCGCGGCGCATCGGCCAGGAGTCACGCTCCATGGCTGTGGATCCGCCCGAGCCGCCCTGATCGACGGTGATGTCCGTGCTCCCCATGATGCAAGTGGTCTGATCGAAGGCGATGTCGAGTTCGTCGGACATCAACTGGCGGAACGACGTTCCGGTGCCCTGGCCGAGATCCGTTTTGCCGACGTAGAACGTGGCTGTGTTGTCCTGATGAATGACGATCCACGAGTCCAACTGGTGATAGTCGGGATCCGGATAAGGTCCCGGCGCCGGAGGCGCGGCGTTTTGTGCGGCCGCCTCCGAATTCAGCGCACCGGCGCCCGCGGCGAAGCTCACGGCCAGCAGTCCCGCGTTCCTGAGGAAATCCCTGCGGTGCATCGTCAGGGCTTCTTCGATCTGTTTCGGAATTCTGTTGGAGGCGGTCATGCCACTACCTCCTCACCGGAAACAACTCGCGCCGCAGCCATGGTCTTGGCCGCGCGTTTGATGGCGGTCTGAACGCGGTGATACGTCATGCAGCGGCACAAGGTGGCGTTCATGGTTTCGCGGATCTGCGCATCGGTGGGATGCGGGATCTTGTCCAGCATCGCTTTCGCCGTCATGATCTGTCCGTTTTGGCAGAATCCGCATTGCGGCACCTGCTCGTCGATCCAGGCCTGCTGGAGCGGGTGCAAACGCCCGTTGGACGCGAGCCCTTCCAGTGTGGTGATTTCGCCTTTCACGGAAGACGCCGGCATGATGCAGGAACGGACCGCCGCGCCGTTGATGATCACCGTGCAGGCCCCGCACTGGCCAAGCCCGCAGCCAAACCGGGGGCCTTCGAGGCCGAGGTCATTGCGGAGGATGTAGAGCAGCGGTGTGGATGGCTCGACATCCACCGTGTGTGAGCTGCCGTTCACCTTCAGTGTGATTTTGCTCATTTCGTGCTCCTTGCCGATTGGCGCGTGCGCCGATAAGAGGCATTGTATTCCGCCCGTTTCGGAAGCTCAATCCGGGGTCGGGCGGCAAACGCCCTTCAGTCGCTCAGATCGGTGTACAGGACAACAACGGAGCGCGCCCCCGCCAGGTACCTGGCATCGCTAACAGAGGGCGCATCCTGCCAGGAGACGATGTCGTTCGGCGTGTCGAGCGACGTATCGATCCACCTTTTCCACGGGCCGCGAGCGGCTTCCGGAAGCTCGAACTCGAGCGGCTCCCAGTACGCATTGAAAATCATGTGAGTGGTCACGTTCTCATGCGGCAGGTGAGCGCTCAGCGCGATGCTGTGAGACGACGAACCCCAATCCGGCTGCCCGAGTCTCACCCCGTGCCACGTCTTCAGAGCACGGGCGAGCAGTTGATTTAAGCTCAGGTGATGTTGCTCGGCGTCCGGGTTACGCAAACGCCGTCTCTCAATCAACAGCCGCAGGAACCGGTGGACATCGGAATGTTTCTCGAGCAGCGACCAGTCAAACCAGCTCGCCTCGTTGTCCTGGCAGTACGCATTGTTGTTGCCGAACTGGGAACGCCGGACCTCGTCGCCCATTCCCAGCATCGGAATGCCTAGCGAGAGCATCGTGAGCGTCAGGAAATTCTTGACCTGCCGATTGCGCAATGCCTCTATGTCGGGGTCGGTGGATGGCCCCTCGGCGCCGCAGTTCCAGCTTCGATTGTCGTCGGCGCCGTCGCGGTTTCCTTCGCCATTCGCCTCGTTGTGCTTTTGGTTGTAAGAGACCAGGTCGTTAAGGGTGAAGCCGTCGTGACAGGTGATAAAATTGACGCTCTCCCCGGCGTCCCGTTCCTTGTGACCGTAAATCGCCGGGCTGCCGAGAAAGCGGTCGGCGATTCGGGCGGCGGTATCGTCTTCGCCGCGAAAAAAGGCGCGAACGTCATCGCGGAACCTGCCGTTCCATTCCTTCCAGCTGTCGCCTACGAAGCTGCCCACCTGATACAGCCCGGCAGCGTCCCACGCCTCGGCAATGAACTTCGTTCCGGCGAGCTCCGGATCCGATTCGATATCCCAAAGAACCGGCGGATTCGACATCACCTGGCCGGAGGAATCGCGCGTCAAAATGGACGCGAGATCGAATCGGAAGCCATCGACGTGCATCTCGCCGACCCAATACCGCAGGCTGTCCAGAATCAGGCGGCGTACGATCGGGTGATTGGTGTTGAGGGTGTTGCCGGTGCCGCTGTAGTTCGCAAAACGCGACCGGTCGTGCTCCAGGATGTAATAAGCGTCATTCTCAAAGCCGCGGAAGCACAAGGTCGGTCCCTGCTGGTCGCCCTCGGCGGTGTGATTGAAGACGACGTCCAGGATGACTTCGATGCCGGCGCGGTGCAGCGCCTTGACCATGTCCCGGAACTCGTTTACGGCCGCGAGCGGGTCCTGCCGGGAACTGTACCCGTTGTGCGGTGCGAAGAAGGATACGGGCGAGTAACCCCAGTAATTCACCAGTCCGCGAGGGGCGTCCTGCGCGTCGAACTGGAACACCGGCAGCAATTCGACGGCATTGATGCCGAGCTGCTGAAGGTAAGGAATCTTCTCGATCAGCCCCGCATACGTGCCACGCGTCTTCGCCGAAAGCCCGGAGTTGGGATGCCGCGTGAATCCCCGCACGTGCATCTCGTAAATAATGGTCCGGGTGGAGGTGCGGCATAGCGGCCGGTCGTCTTCCCAATCGTAATCGGCCGAATCCACCACCACGCTCTTCATCGCCGCAGCCGTATTGTCTCCCGGGAGCTTGGCAGCGTCCCGGGAGTAACCTGCCGGGACGGCGACGGCACGGCCGTATGGATCCAGCAGAACTTTGCCGGCGTCAAACCAGAGGCCGCTTGAGGGGTCGTGGGGTCCGTGCACCCGGTATCCGTAGAGCTGGCCTTGTCGGAGTCCGGGCACGAATGCGTGCCAGTAGTGATAGGTGCGGTTCTTTACCGGATCGATGGAAATGACGCGCGATGGCCGGGTGTCATCGTCGCGGTCGAAGAGCAACAGATCGACCGCCGAGGCACTTCGGGAATAGATGCTGAAGTTGACTCCTTCTGGAACCACTCTCGCTCCGAGCGGGGCACTTCTTCCTGTGGCGGTATCTGCGAAGATGGCAGGGGCGACAGACATGTAATCACGCTCGGTCCAGGAGTCCCGTGGCAATTGCGGTGACGCCGCCGGCTCGAACCGGGGCATGGGCACCAATTCTCCTTTCACACCAGTCTCATTCAAGAGGAGCGCGCCGGCTGGAATTCTGTTGGACGCCGCCTGCCCGGATTACTTCGGGACGGTCGAATCAGACGAGCAGAACCGGGATCAAACCTGTCGATGGTGTACAGTAGGGAATGCTGTCGAGTCCGCTGCCAACGGGAGTTCCATGGGCAGGCGCGCCGTCTGAGCAGCCCCGATCCAGCCCGGCAGATGACGAACATATGTGGGTGATTGAGAAGATCGAAATCAGCGGCGGTTTCCTGCCCGGTCTCAGCGTCAACATTCCTCCGGGCCTGACCTGCATCATCGGAGCACGAGGAAGCGGGAAGTCCACCCTTGCCGAGGCGGTCCGGTTTGCAGTTAGCGGCCTCTCGGCAGCGCCCAAGCACTGTGCCGACCTCGTTCAGGCCAATCTCGCGGGCGGGGCTCTGGTGACCATCACGGCTTTCGCCGACGGGTCCACCCGCTACACGATCAAAAGGAGCCTCAAGCAGAATCCCGTGTTGCTCACGTCGGACGGCAGGGCGATCAATACCGTAGATCTCGATCGAGGCACGTTTCTGCCACTGGACGCATACAGCAGCCTCGAGATTGAAGCGATCGCTGACGAAGCCCTCGGCCACAAACGGCGGAGTCTGCTGGACGAACTTCGCAGCGAGGAGATGCGCACTATCCATCTGTCGCTGGCCGAGAGCGCACGCGCGCTCGAGGCGAATGCGGATCGCATCCGGACGACCCAGCGTACCATCGATGACCTGACGGAGCAGATTGAAGAGCTGGGCGACGTCCGCGCCCGGCTGAGCGCGCTCGGCCCATCCGATCGGGACTCCGCCGAGGATTTCGTCCAACTGTCCCGCCAACAACAACTGGATCAACGCGAGATCGCGAAACTGGATTCCGCCGACCGTGACTTAAAGACACTGACACAGACTCTCGAAAGGCTGCAGACAGAAGCGCAGAGTGTGTTCACAGGGCGTCTGGTCGAAGAACAATCTGCGAATGCCGGCACGTTGCGGCGCTACGACAAGCTGCTGGCGGCGACCAAGGCGCCCGTCGAGACGCACATCGCCGCGATCCAGACCAAGATACGCGAAGCCGAGGCTTCCCTGGCTGATGCGCGTCAAAGTCTTGCCGGGATCCATACGGCACACGCCGGCGACCTCGCGAGGCTGACCGCGCTAAACCAGGCCGCCAGCGAGCAGGCTCGTGTGCGCGCGTCTCTCGAGCAGCAGGCCGCCAAACTTGAAGCTCTGGAGCAGCAGCGGGTGGAGCTTCATGCCGAGCTCAAAGCTCTGTACGAACGGCGGAAGTCTCTGAAGACCGATCACATTCTGATGCGCGACCAGGTATCGACGATCCGGGATGCGGTTTCGTCGGAACTCCAGCACGAAGCGGGGGAGCGAGTGCGCATTCGGGTGATGCGAAACGCGGACCACATGTCATACCAGCAGATGCTGGTGGACAGCCTGAAGGGCGCACGTGTGCGAAATCAGAACGAGATCCTCGCCACCCTCATGCAGTTGCGGCCGGAGCAGCTCGCGCAGCTCATTCAGTCTAATGACCTCGACTCGTTCGAGGCTCTGACGCATTTCGGATCGGAGCGCTCGCGGAAAATACTGGATGCCTTTCGGGAGAGCGTGGACCCGCTGGCCCTGGAGATCACCGCGATCGAAGACCGCATTGCCATCGAGCTGAACGTGGCAACCGCGGGGCGGCCGCACTTCAAGGACGCATCCGATTTGTCGCGCGGCCAAAAGTGCACGGCGCTTCTCCCGATCCTTCTGGCGAGACGGGACAATCCGCTGATTCTCGATCAGCCGGAGGACAATCTCGACAATCATTTCATTTTCGAGACGGTTGTCAACGCGGTTCAACGAATGAAGAATCGGCGCCAGATGATCTTTATCACGCACAATGCGAATATACCCGTGCTGGCGGAGGCGGAACTGGTGCTGGTCATGACGTCTGACGGCCGTGTTGGAGCCATCGAAAAGCGGGGCACAGTCGATGAATGCCGCGAACAGATCATCGAACTGCTCGAAGGTGGAAGAGAGGCATTCGAACTGCGCTCGAAGCGCTATGCCGTCCGTTGAACTTCTGTACGAGAGACTTCGGCGCCTGGCGGTCGAGGACCCGCGTGAGGCGCGAAATGCGTTTCTGGTGCTGTTCGATTCCGGCGGTTCCCTCCTGGAACAGTTTCTCGGGCAGATTTCGTCTCCGGCGGACGGCCGCTTGCGGCACCTGGTCGCCAGCGCGCTGAGGAACGACCGGGACAAGGAGCGCCTCGCCCCTTACCTCATCACGTGGCACGAAATCGAAACCGATGAGTTCGCCAGGCGCGCCATTGCCGCCGCTCTGGATGGTGTGAGAACCGAGTCGGCTGCCCAGACTGCGCTGGCGCTGGAGGTTGCCCGCTTGACGACGGCCATTGGAAGGGAGATGGCGCAGCGCGAGCGATTGAATCGCGAGTTGGAGATCGCGCGCGAAGTCCAGGAGCATCTCTTTCCGCAACGGCTCCCGGCGGTGGCGGGGTTGGATTACTGCGGACAATGCCAGCCGGCCCGGGAGGTGGGCGGAGATTATTTCGATTTTCTCGAACTCCCCGGCAGGCTCGGCATCGCAATCGGAGACGTGTCGGGCAAGGGCGTGGGCGCCGCATTGATGATGGCAAGCCTCGAAGCGTCGCTGCGCGCCCTGGCTCTGGTTGTCCGCGACCCAGCCGACCTGATGGAACGAGTCAATCGCCTGGTTTACCAGGCATCCACGGCTAACCGATATGCGACGCTCTTCTACGCGGAGTACGACCCGGCAACACGTGACTTGACCTACGTCAACGCGGGTCATAACCCGCCCATCGTTCTGCGAAACGGCGATGGCGGGTTCCAGGTGCTACGTCTGGAGATCGGCGGTTCGGTAATCGGGCTTCTCCCGCAGCGGTATCAGCGGGGCGTGTTTTCGCAAGAACCGGGAGACCTGGTGGTGCTCTTTACCGACGGAGTCTCCGAATCGATGAACGCTCGCGATGAGGAATGGGGAGAAGAGAGGCTCATTGAACTCGCGAAAACGTGCCACGGCCTTCCGGCGAAGGAAGGCTTGAGGCGAATCCTCGCCGCCGCACAGGCGTTCGCAGCAGGCGCTCCCCAGCACGATGATATGACGCTGGTGGTGCTCAATGTGGCCTGACCGCGCTGCTGTTCAACGGGCGTTCGATTCGAATTCGCAGGCTCTGGCGGTGCGCCAGGCCAGCGCCCCGGTGGGACACGCTTCCACGCAACGGCGGGCGGACACGGTCAGCGCCTCCGAGAGGGGTTTTCCGAACGGCGGCGCCACCCTGACATCGAACCCGCGGCCGATCATGCTCATACCCAACGGTTCTCCGCCAGCGGCCGCGATGCGGACGCAGGCATCGCAACTGATGCACTTGCCCGGCTCGTAGACAATCTCCGGATGGGAGCGGTCCTCCGTGAAACGCCGGCGCACACCTGCGTAGCGGCTGGGGTCGGCTTCATACTCCGTGGCCAGGGATCGGATGGTGCAGCAATTGGCCTTGCGGCAGCCGCAGGTCATGCAGCGGCGCGCCTCACGCAGGGCGTCGGTATCGGGCAGCCGCTCTTCCACTTCATCGAAGGTGGCAAGGCGGCGCTCGATGGGAATTGCAGGGAGCCTGACTCGCGGAGCCTTTTCGATGCCGCGGAAGATGGCGGCCCGTTCGGAGTCATCTAACGGGCGCATTACAACCACAGCAGCTGCGGCTTCCCCCACCAGCGCTTCTGCGGAAAGAAACTGATGAATTGACGTGGCAGCCATTCGGCCCGCCGCGACGGCACGGACAGCCAGGTCCGCACCCAGCACGGCGTCGCCGCCGGCAAACACTCCGGGAAGGTTGGTAGCCATAGTCCTCGGATCGGCAGCGATTCCCCAAGCGGTGACGTGCAGGCCTTCGCGTTCGGCCAGTGACAGCTCCACCGATTGGCCGGTGGCGGCGATCACGGCAGAGCAAGGCACTGTGAACCAGGAGCCTTCGACGGGCACGGGACTGCGCCGGCCGGAGGCATCTGGCTCGCCCAAAATCATTCGGCGGCAAGTCAGGTTCAAGCCCGCGGCGGCCTGCTCGATCCGGACCGGAGCCACCAGATATTCGACGTGGACCCCTTCTGCTTCCGCCTCCTCCACCTCCTGCCAGAGGCAAGGCATCTCCTGGCGGGTGCGGCGATAAAAGACGCGCACGCGAGCGCCGAGACGGAGTGCAGTCCGCGCGCAATCCATCGCGGTATTGCCGCCGCCCACGACGATCACTTCCGGGCCGAGATTAGGCGCCTTGCCGCCGGCTGTCTGTTGCAGAAAGTCAACGCCGGGGAAGGCGAATTCCTCACCGGGGCAGCGCAACGCCTGGGCGCGTTGCGCGCCGATTCCCACGAACACCGCCTCGTATTGCGAGCGCAGTCCGGCCAGCGTGAAGTCAACGCCCCAGCGCCGGTTCATGCGAAATTCGGCGCCGAGTTGGCGGACGGCCGCAATCTCTCCATCGAGCGCCCGCTTCGGCAACCGATACTCGGGAATACCGTAGCGCAACATGCCGCCGGGTTGCGGGTGGGCGTCGAACAGAGTGCAGGCGTGGCCCCTTTGCAGCAGGTAACAGGCCGCAGACAGGCCGGCAGGACCCGCGCCGATAATGGCCACCCTCTTGCCGCTTGCCGGTGCACGTTTCGGCAAGAACGGTTTCGGACTGCCCATATCCAGGTCCGCTACATAGCGATGCAGCGCACCGATCGTCAGGCCCTGATCGAGTTCCGCGCGCCGGCAATCGTTCTCGCAGAGACGCGGACATATGCGGCCGAGCGATCCGGCAAGCGCCAGGCTGCGTGAAATGACTTCCATGGCGCGACGGGTGTCGCCCGTGGCGATGCCCAGTGTGAAGCCCGGGATATCGAGGCCCGCGGGGCAACTCGCTGCACAAGGAGCCTGGCACTCACCGGCGTGGTCGGAGAGTAACAGTTCCAAGGCCATCTTCCGCGTTTTGCGCACGTCCCCGGTTTGGGTGTAGACCACCATCCCTTCCGCGGCCGGCATGGCACAGGCGGGCGAGAGCGTGCGCCGCCCTTCGATTTCGACCGCGCAAACAAAGCAGGAAGCGGCCGGCTCGATGCCCTTCACGTGGCACATGGTGGGGATGCGAATTCCCAGCCACTCGGCGGCGCCCAACACGGTCGTGCCCGGGTCCACGGCAACACGCCGCCCGTCGATGGTGAGGTGGATCATCTAGACGACCTCCACGGCGTCGTCCGGGCACGCCTGACGGCACAGGTCGCAGCGCGTGCACAGTGCGTCATCGACGGCGTGCTGTTCATAGGGCCGGTAGCCGATCGCACGGGTGGGGCACGCCTGCGCGCACAATGTGCAGCCGATGCAGTTGTCATTGATGCGGTACCGAATCAGCGCCGCGCAACGGCCCGCGGGGCATCGCTTCTCACGGAGATGCGCCTCGTACTCATCGCGGAAATAACGCAGCGTCGTGAGAACGGGATTCGGTGCGGTCTGGCCCAATCCGCAAAGGCTGGCGCGGCTGACGTACAACGCCAGTTCCTCCAGCTTGTCGAGATCGTCGCCGCGGCCCTGGCCTTGGCACAGGCGATCCAGGATTTCCAACATTCGCTTCGTTCCGATCCTGCAGAATGTGCATTTGCCGCAGGATTCCGCCTGCGTGAAGCGGAGGAAAAAGCGGGCGATGTCCACCATGCAATCGCGGTCGTCGAGGACCACGAGACCGCCCGAGCCCATGATCGCGCCGGTTTGTGCGAGAGCGTCGTAATCGATGGGAGTGTCGGCGAGACTCGCGGGGAGGCACCCTCCGGAGGGGCCACCCAACTGCACGGCTTTAAACCGTCGTCCGTTCGGAATACCGCCGCCGACTTCTTCCACCGCCCGCCGAATCGTCATCCCCATGGGGACCTCGATCAACCCGCCGCGGTTGATCTTGCCGGCGAGCGCAAACACCTTGGTGCCCTTGCTGGCGGCGGTTCCGAGGGCGGCAAACGCGGCGGCTCCGTGCCGGAGAATCCATGGGATGCACGCCAGCGTTTCTACGTTGTTGATGATCGTGGGATGGCCCCGGAACCCGCGCTCCACGGGATAGGGAGGACGCAGCTTCGGCATGCCGCGTCCGCCTTCGAGAGACTGAATCAACGCGGTCTCTTCACCGCAGACAAACGCACCCGCGCCTTCGCGGACTTCCAGCCGCAACTCCCCGAGCAAGCCGCGTTCGGCCGAGGAAGCGATAGCCGCCCGCACGCGACGTACCGCGAGCGGGTACTCGGCGCGAATGTACAGAAACCCTTCCACTGCGCCTACGGCGTACGCTGCGATGGCCAGGCCTTCCAGGACGCGGTGAGGGTCGCTTTCGAGCACTGCGCGATCCATGAACGCGCCGGGGTCGCCCTCGTCCCCGTTGCAGATGACGTACCTGGTTTGCCCGGGTTGACTGCGGCCGATGGCCCACTTTCGGCCCGTGGGAAAACCGGCGCCGCCGCGTCCGCGCAATCCGGAATCGGAGATCGAGGCGATGACTTCGTCCGGCGTCATCCCATCGCGGCAGGCGCGCAGGGCCTGGTAGCCATCGCGGGCGAGATAGTCGTCCACGTTGAGGGGATCGATCTCGCCGCAATTCTCAAGCACGATGCGCTTCTGTTTGCCGAGGTAGGGGGCGGCGTCGAACAGGTTGGACTCCGTGCCGGTGTTCCTGGCGGCAATCCAGCGCGCGCGAGTGACGATGCTTCGCGGGCTCAGGTGATGCATCGCAACGGCGCGTGCGGTTGCGGCGGTCAGGTTCCCGTACACTCGCCTGCCTTGCCCGTTGACGACCTCGGCCATCGGCTCGCGATGGCAGAGCCCGTTACAGCCGACTGGCTTGACCACGCCTTCCATGCCGGCCTCGCGGGCGACGGCTTCGATCGCGGCTCGCACCGCCTCGCCTCCGCTGGCGATGCCGCATGAGCCAAGGCCTACGCGAATCTCGACCGGCGCCTTGCGGCTCATACGGGGTCCTTTTCGAGTGGCCGCAGGGCGTGCGAAGCGGTGTTCGGCGTGAGCCGTCCGGCCGCGTGGTCGTCCACCATGAGTACGGGCGCCAGACTGCAGCAGCCCAGGCAAGCGACTTCTTCGATGGTGAACTGACGCGCGGGGTCGGTGTCCTGCCCTTCCGCGATTCCCAGGTAGCGCCGCAGTTCGTCGGTGACCTGGCGGGCGCCGGCGACGTGGCAGGCGGTCCCGTGGCATACCTTGACTACATGCTCGCCGACCGGGGAGCGCCGGAATTGTCCGTAGAAAGACGAGGTTCCGGCAATCTGCGCAGGCGTGATTGCAGTCATCTCGCAGATCCGGCGCAGGGCCTCGTCCGGGAGGTAGCGGTAGTGGTTCTGAATCGCCTGAAGCAGGGGAATGGCGGCCTCGCGGGTGCGGCCGATTGCGGCGACTGCGCGGTCCACGAAGGCGAGGTCGATGGTTTCGGCAGCGCCAGCCTGGTCCTTGCGGCAGGAGCCGCGGCATCCTGTTGCGGAAGAGTATGCGACACGGAGCGGAGCGGCAGGGATAGAGCGGGGAAGGTTACGCCTGGCGCAGACCAGAAACACGATAGCGGCGGCGATCAGGCAGTCGGCGGCCCAATCATCGCGCTGCTTGCGGGCTTTTCGCTGGTTGGTCACCCGCTTCTGCTCGGCCGCCAGGCGCGGGGCGAGTAATGCCTCGGTCTTGACTTGCTCCTGGATGTTCTTGATGAGCTGGTCGTCTTTAGGCTTACGCACGCTCGCAACGGCCCAGTCGATCAGCAGAAGCAGCGTCAGGGCCGCGATCACAGCAGCAGAGATGCGGGTGACGCCGCGCATCACTTCGTGCCTCGGGTGATGGCAACCAGCGGCCGCTTCGCCCGCGCGCGCTCGTTGGGGCACGAGGCATAGCAGCGCGCGCAATAGAGGCAGTCCTGCCGCACAGCGCGCATGTGCACAATGGCACCGTAGGGGCAGGCCTGGTTGCACAATCCGCAATCGAGCTCACGGTCCGGGGTGATGCTGACGGCATGCCTGGCCAGCCGCGAGCACCAGTTGAGCAGCACCCCGTAAGGGCACAAGTAGCGGCAGTAGGGACGGCCGATAAACATCCCGGCCACCAGGAACGCGCCCCCGATCATGAGCATGTGGGGCGGGCCGGTTTTGCGGAATAGGCCGACGAACGGGTCGAAGCGGCAGATGATAAAATCGCGGCCAATGGCAGGCTTGAGCGCGAAGAAGATCGCGAGCAGCAGGTAGATGTACCGGAGCCACCCGAGCGCTCGATCGATCCGGCGCGGCACCTCGACCGGCTTCAACACGACCATCTCCTGAATTGCGCCGAGGGCACAGACGCCGCCGCAGAACGCCCGTCCGAAAAAGAGGGCGACGAACAGCGGCAGGAAGAACGTGGCGACCACCACGATCGGGATGGAGTAGCGCGGATCGGTCAGGGCTACGGTGACGTTTTGGATGGAGCCGATGGGGCAGACGCAGCCCTCGCGGTAGAAGCCGAAGTAGGCAAGCGAAAAAATTGCGAGGCCCACCAGCCAGCGGCGGCTGCGCCGTCGGATGACGAGCCAGACGGAGACGCCCATTGCCGCCGCGAGCAATACGACATCAAAGACCTGGAACCAGTAGTTCCGCGGAAGCGGCTTCTGCACAGCGGGGGTCTTGTATCCGCCGCCGATGGTGTTTTCCTGAGGCGCCGTTTCCACGGGGCGAGTGTATGGAATCGCCTGGGAGAACGCTTGCCACGGCAACCACAGCAGGACCAGCAGTGCGGCGGCCTGGACGCGGGGCCGCATGCTAGCCGGTCCGTGCCTCGCCCGACTTCAACGCCTCGGGAAGCGGGATCTGCTCCAGGGCGTCTTTCGGGCAGGCGGTCGAGATGGCGCAGCGGTTGCAGTTGAGACATTTGTCGTACCGGACACGGAGGGTGATGGAGCCCAGCCCCAGCGGCTCCTTGCACTTCATCACGCAGCGGCCGCAGCCGTCGCACTTGTCCTCGTCGATGCTGTACTCGTAGAAGTTGTTGGAGGGGTCCTCGGGGTCTTGCCTGCCGATTGGCTTACGCGTGATCGCGTCGCGGGGGCAGAGCTTTTCGCTTGGCAGGCCCTTTTCGTCTACCGCGCTGGCGATGTTGAAGTAGGCGGGACAGATGTTGCACCGGCCGCACTTCGAGTGCTCGTTTACGGCGCGGACGGCCGAGAGACCGACCACGCAGGAGGAAGTGCACAGGTTGCAGGCCTCGACCCCCACTTCGCCCAGACGGCTGTTGAGGCACCTGGATGCATTCACCTGCCAGACCACCTGTCCGTGCGCTTTCTGAATGAGAAACCCGGCACCGCCGGCGAGTGCGGCGACGGCCGCGCGCCGCGTCAGGTCCTGGCTCATGCGGCCTCCGGTTCGAAAGCGAGAATCTGCAGGCGGACGGTGTCGGCGGCGTAGACGATCCCGCGCGGGCAGGCATGGACCGGGATGTTCTTGCAGTTGGGGTCGAAGCAGTCGGCCGCAAGGACACCCTGGAACTCCCCGTCGCGACTGTAGGCTTTCAGCCGCGGGCCGGCCTTTTCCGTGACATAGATGCGGCCGGAGACTGCCACGTTGGTGGGATTGCAGCAGCCGGTAAACCCGGCCGGGTTGTCGAAGCTGAACTTTCCGAAGTGGCCGAGCAGCGTTCCGTCGGGAGAGTAGCGCTCCACGCGGTGCTTGCCGGGATTCGCTGCGTGGATTACGCCGCCGGAGTCCACGTCAAAGCTCACCACCCCGTTCGGGATCAGCAGCCCGCCCACGTTGTTATCGGCGCCGATGACATTCAGGATGCGGCCCGTGCGGTCGAAGCGGCGGATCGCGCGGCCGGCGGCGTCACCTGCCAGGACGGTGTCGCCGCTGAAGCCGATGGCGGTGACACGGCCCAGCATCTGATCATCGCGCCACACGCGGGCGGCTTTGGCGGCAGCGTCGAAGATCTCGATCTGGCCTTCTTCGCCGGCATAGACGCGTCCGTCGCGCGAAACCGCGACCGCCAGAGCCGGGCGCTGTGTGCGCCAGCGGCTGCGCAACCGTCCGGCCGTGTCGAAGGCTTTGATTTCGGAATCGCCCGATGCGTACAGCAGTCCCTGGGAATCGAGCGCGAGGCCCGTAAGCGAGTGTCCAAACTGGCCGGGCTCAGGGCCTTTTCCTGAGATTGCTCTACGCTGGCGGTATCGCAGGTCAGCCATGCTCACCCCGGACATCCAGGCAGATCATCCTGGTGAGGTCGCGCAGCACCAGTCTGCCGCCGGAAAGGGCCATTGGCCCCCAGACCTCTTGCCCGGCGAGGACCTGCGCCGATGCGAGTTCGTTGTAGCCCGTGGTTGAGGCCTCAATCAGGTGTAGTTTGCCGGAGTCCCCATCCATCACGAAGAACATGCCATCGGCGAGGAAGTAGCTGCCCAGACCGAAGGAGGCCTTGCCCTCGCTGTTCCACACCTCCCTGCCTTCAGGGCTGAGACAGGTGAACAGGCCGCGCTTCTTCTTGCCCACGGCGAACAGCATGCCTTTGTGCACGACCGGAGTGTGGACCTCTGAATTCCACTCGTTCATGGTGAAATCGAAGACGGGTTCCGGTTTGAAGACGCCGCCCGAATTGCGGACCCGGATCATCACGCTCCCCGCATCGTACGAGGCCGTCATGAAGACGCGGTCGTTCTCCAAAGCGAGAGGCGAAGGCGCAACCGCGACGTTGAATTTGCGCGGGTACTCCCATAAAAGCCTGCCATCGGCGGCGCTTACGCCGAGCGGGCCTTTGAGTGTGCCATAAAGGTATTGCCGGACGCCGCAAAGTGTAGCCGGCATGACGGAGGCGTGGGACATCATCACGCCGCCCGGGTTGGGCGTCCGCCAGATCGGGTTGCCCGTCGCCTTGTCGAGCGCCACCAGGATTGCCGAACCCCCAGTGGCGATAATCAGGCGGTCGGATTCCATAAGCGGACACTGGCCGTTGTACCAGGAGGGGATTGTGGCCTTGAAATCAGTGACCAGGCTCTTCCGCCACACCTGACGGCCGGTCTTCACATCCAGGCAGTGGAGAACGGCCTTGGGGTCCAGCGAGAACACGTATCGGGCTTCCACGGCAGGTACGGTACGGGTGATCGCGTGGTTGGGCCGGATTTCGCGGGTCTCGCGGAACTGCCACACGAGTTGGCCGTCGCCGAGATTGCGGCAGTTCACACACCATTCGTTTTTGGCTTCATCGTAGTCGTGGTGATAGACGCGTCCACCCACAATTGCAGCCCCGGCGTACCCCTGCGCCACGGGCACGGACCAGAGCACCTTGGGCCCGCCTGCCGGCCACTTGCGAGCCAAGCCCGTCTCTTTGGAGATGTTATCCCGCTGCGCGCCCCGGAACTGAGGCCAGTCCGCCGCCGCGGCAGCGCCCCGCAGTCCGATGGGAAGCAATACGCCCGCGCCGAGCGATGTGGCACCGGTTAGCAAATCCCGCCGCGACAACACCGTCAGATACTCCTTCTCTTGCTAACAAAGGACTTGTGGGATTACCAGCACAAGGTTGCGGTTCCAATCTAAAAGGACCTGATAATCCAATATTCGAATTGTATCATGCTACCCTCTTTAGTCCGGAAAGACGACGATGGTTTTTTTTTGTTGGGGGGAAAGAGCCCGGAGACTAGCCCGGCACCGAAATTTGTGTCTTGACATTCCTTATCCGCCCATTGAAAATCGAGATATTTCAATCCCGCACCGGGGTGGGCACGCGGGATGGAATCGGAGCATCGGGCCGGAGGGGGATGTCCGAAGCAGGTTCCTCCTTTCCGATAGCGCGATACAAGACAAAACGTAAACGCGAACAACTGCCGAAAGAAAGGAAAAGTCTCAATGCCTGGAAGACACAGCGCGCTTGTGCGCGGGTTGCTCGGGACGAAGCGATCCCCGCTGTTTGAAGGAAAGTTCGGACGAATGTTTCGTGCTTTGCACCCCGCGTTCGATCCCGATGACGACAGCCTCCAGAACATCTTTGTACAGTTGGGCGAGGCAATGTCGGCCGACTTCGACCCGCCGAAAGACGGGCCGGATGAGGAGGAAAGCGGAATTCCGGCGCTCTACACGTATTTGGGCCAATTTATCGATCACGACCTCACCTTCGATCCTGCCAGCAGCCTGCAGCAGGCGAACGATCCGGATGCCCTGACGGACTTCCGGACTCCCGCCTTCGATCTGGACAATGTCTACGGACGTGGACCTGACGACCAGCCCTACATCTACGATGGACCAAACCACCCGGACTCCTTCCTGCTCGGCACTCCGATTCAAGGTGCTGGAGATCCCAAAGCCGCAGACCTGCCACGGGGTCCGAACGGCCGCGCGCTGATTGGCGACCCGCGCAACGACGAGAATTCGATCGTGTCGCAATTACAGGGGTTGTTCCTGCGGTTTCACAACCGGTTTCGCGCCGAGAACCCGGCTCTTAACTTCGCCAATGTGCAGCAGCAGGTCCGATTCCACTATCAGTTCGTGGTGTTGAACGACTTTCTGCCACGGATCGTGGATGAGAATGTTCTGAATGCGTTGCGGACGAACGGCAAGTACGACCGGGACAGGTTGAAGTTCTACAAACCGAAGAAGGCGCCGTTTCTGCCGGTGGAGTTTTCGGTGGCGGCCTACCGGCTGGGGCACTCCATGGTCCGGCCGGGCTACCGGCTCAACAACAACGTTCTGCTGCCGATCTTCCCGGTTCCCGCCCAGGGATTCAACGAGGGTCTGACGGGCTTCCGTCCATTGAACCCGCAATGGGCAATCGATTGGGGCCGTTTCATCGACATCGATCAACGGGCTTTTGGCGTCGAACTGGATGACAACGGCAAGTTGCCGGGCGGAGGCGATCCTTCCGCGCAACAACTCGCGGATAATCAGCAGCGTTTGCAGTTTGCGTATCGGATCGACACTTCACTGGTGAATCCGCTGCATAATCTGCCTGCCGTAGTGGCGGTCAACCCCTCCGTGCTGGCGACGCGCAACCTGTTGCGAGCCTGGAGACTGGGTCTGCCTTCCGGGCAGGCGGTGGCGGATGCGATGGGTGTCGATGCGCTGAAGGATTCGCAAATCGTTATCGGCAAGGCGACAGACGACCCCGATCCGGATGCCAAGACGATCGACCAGATAGCCAATGGCGCCTTCGTCAAGAAGTGCCCCCTGTGGACGTATATCCTGGCGGAGGCGGCACGGACCAGGACGCCGGTCCCGATTCCAGTCACTGGCACTCAAACGATTTCGACGCCGAAGCTGGGCCCGGTGGGTGGGCGGATTGTGGCGGAAGTCTTCCTGGGGCTGATGTTCGGCGATCCACACTCGATGCTGAACGTGAATCCGAACTGGTTTCCGGCAATGGGAGCCAATTTCAAGCTAAAAGACTTCGTCGCGTTTGCTCTGGGGTAGTAGCACGAGGTTCCCAATCGATCGGTACATCGCACTTACCGAAAGGCGCTAAGTCGGAGTAGTTATCGCACCTTCAGTAACATCAGGTCGCTGTCCTGGCTGTCGATTTCGGTAAACACAACCGACCGGCCGTCGGGCGGGCTCGACAACACGTGGTGGATGGGATGATCGATTGCGGCGATGCGCCGGCTGGTGCCGGCCGCAAAATCGTACAGATCCAGTTTCGCGCCGGCCGCACTGAGTGACGACAGGTAGTAAAGCCCTTCGGGAGCCATCGCGATCGACGACAGGCCGACGACACCCGAAAGTACCGGAGTTTCGGCACCACCTCCGGAAGGGGCGGAAAAAATCGCCGGCGGCTGCTGCGGGGTGGTGTAGTAGATGGTCTTACCGTCGAAGCTCTCGACCGCATAGGTGCCGCCGCCCCGCGTGATTTGCCGCGCCTCGCCTCCCACGCTCGGCACCTTCCAGATCTGCGGCTTTCCGCTGCGATCGGAGGAGAAGTAGACGAAGCGGCCATCCCTCGACCAACTGGGGTAGATGTCTGCTCCAGGTCCGCCCGTCAGGCGTAGCACGGAGCCTGACGCTACGTCGATGACGGAGATCTCCGAGCGTCCGTCGGCAGTGGATTGAAACACGACTCTCCGCGCGTCCGGCGACCAGCGTGGAGTTGCGCCCAGCGACGAGACCCTCTTCAGAACCGATCCATCCAGGTTGGAGATCCAGATTTCCGTTGGTCCGGAACGGACCGAGCTGAAGACCAGGCGCCCATCGGAGGAAAGATCGGCGGTATAGTCCCGGCGGGTGGAGGACATCAGCCGCGACCAACGCGGAGGAGCGCCCGAAGCCGCCGGCGATACCGCGACACGCCAGGTGCTGGTCTGCTCGATGTTCCTGCGGACATACGCCAGCGTGCCGGTGGCGGGCGAGACGGTCGGATCGGTTCCCTCGATTCCCGTTTCCACGAGGCCACTGTTCAGTTGCGGCCCGGCGTTCACACGATAGAGGAAGCGGGCGCCGGCAGTAGTGGCCGCCGCCGAAAAGTAGAGCGACTGGCCGTCGGGAGTCCAGGCGAGGGTGTCCACCAACAGGTGCAGGTCTGTAATCCGGACCGGATCGTGGGTGGGTTCGAGGTCACTGGAAAGCGGGACGATGAAGACATCGCGCCACACCTTGGTGGTTGATCGCGTAAACGCGAGTTTGCTCCCATCAGGCGAGACTGCCGGGCTGAGGTCGCCCGTGGATTGGAGAGGCGGCGAACTGATGCGGTGGATGGCCCCGGTCTCCATGGAGAGCAGAAACAGGGCTGGCGGACCATCGTCCGGAGGGCTCGCCGCAACTACCAGCCAGCGCGAGTCCTTGCTCCACGACAACGGATGATCGGTTGCCGGGGAAGGGGTGATCTCCGCGAGTTTCCGCTCATCGGTGCCGTCGGGGTGGATGACGCGGATCTCGCTTTTGCCCTGCGTGGAGTCGCGGAGAAAGGCGATCGTCCGACCGTCCGGAGACCAAGCCGGACTGTAGTCGCGGTCCGGGCAGTTGGTCAACTGCCTCGGCGCGCCGGGATTCACAGACGTCACGAAGAGATGGAACGTGGACTGTGCTTCACCGTTCCAGGCGAACACTACCTGATTCCCATCCGGAGAAAACGACGGGTAGAGTTCCGATCCGAGGTAAGTGGTGAGCGGCACCGGCGCGAAGGACGGATGAAACGGACTGCCGTTTTTTGCCAATGCCCGATAGGCGGTCGGGATCGCGACCCCGAACGCTACGGACAGAGCGATGACGGTCCCCCAGAGCCAGCCTCGAGACAAGCTGCTGCGAATTGGCGCCTGACTACGGACGGGGCTGCCGTTAAGCGGCACCTCCGGAGGGAAAGGCAAGAGTGGCGGCGCGAGCGGCTCGACCGGAACCAGAAACCGGTAACCGATTCGCGGCAGGGTCTCGAGAAATCGCGGGCTGTTGGCGGAATCACCCAGGGCGTCCCGAACCCGGTTGATCGTCTTGTTCAGTCGATGGTCGAGATCGCCCCAAGCCTGGTCGGGCCAGAGGGTCTTGCGCAGTTCCTCCCGGGTGACCACGTCACCCCTGCGCTCGATGAGCATGATGAGCGCCTGGTAGGGTTGCTCGGCCAACCGGATTCGCAGGCCGTGCTTGCGCAGTTCGTGATCCTGCAGATTGATCTCGAACGATCCGAAATGATAGCCCTTCGAAGACACCCGTTTGTTGAAAATTCTACCTCAACCCGTCTCGGTACACCAGCACCAAAAATCCCTGGATTCAGCGATTTCCCAAGGGACATGCAAGGGACCGAGAAGGGGCACGCGGCCAACTGGTGCGGTGCTACTATTTCGACCCAGAGTCAGAGCCAGAGGCAATCCATGAAATCGATCAGCGTCGGACGCCGCGCGTTCCTGCGCCTGTGTTCCGCATGTGCCGCTTTCCTCAGCCAGCCCGGTACCGCAAGGTCCGCGCCCCAGAGCATTCGAACCGGCGTCAAGCACCGGAAGAATTTCGTTGGCATCCAGATGAAGCCGTACGCTTGGGTGGACGAGGGGATCGACCGCGCCCTCGATAATCTGCAGCAGAAGGGCGCGGTCAACACCGTGTGGGCTTACACGTACGATTTTTCCGAAGCGCGGATGACCCGCGACGGCACGATTCCGCTGCCCGACCACGGCGTGCCGGGCAGTCCGGAATTCGTCGGGGGCGCGTTCTACGACTACGACCAGAAGTACTTCCGCGACACCATCCTGAAGGACTTCCGGTCGCCGGATTACGGCAAGTTCAACGTTATTACGGAAGTCGCTCCGAAGGTAAAGGCGCGCGGCATGGACTTTTTCGCCTGGGACTACAACAACGCCGTCCCAATCATGAATCGGAGCATTCCAGGTTTTGCGAAAGTGACCGAGATCGACGTCTACGGGAGGCGCACCACCAGCCCGTGCTTCAACCATCCCGAGTACCGGGCGCACCTTGCGGGCAAGATCGAGAGCCTGCTGAGCGGCTATGCCGCCGAGGTGGACGGTATCGCGTGGGGCTGCGAGCGCATGGGACCCTTGCAGAACATGATCGGCGGCACGTGGAGTACCCAAGGCATCTCGTGCTTCTGCGAGCACTGCCGCGCCCGCGCTCGAGCGCGCGACGTGTCGGCGGACCGGGCGCAGCAAGGCTACCAGAGGCTCGACCAACTGTTCGCGGCGGCATCCCGCGACCAACGCCCCCTGGACGGGTACTTTGTGACCTTCTGGCGTCTGTTGCTCGACTATCCGGAGATTCTGAGTTGGGAGAAGCTCTGGACCGATAGCTATCACGAGGTCCGCAGCGAGTTGTACGGCATCGGCAAGTCCATCGCGCCCGCCAAGCCGTTCGGCTTCCACATCATGCAGAACATGACCTTCAGCCCGTTCTACCAGGCGGAGGAAGATTACTCCCGTACCCGGGACTATACGGACTACCTCAAGATCGCGACTTACAACAATGCAGCCGGTCCTCGTATGGCATCCTATCTCGACCGTTTAAGCGCCACGATTTTCCATGATGCCAGCCCTAAAGACTTCCTGCCCTTCTACTACAAGGTGATGAATTACCAGGAAGGTCCCTACGATCAGCTCCACACGACGGGGCTGTCCGCCGACTATGTCGCCCGTGAGACCAAACGTGCGATCGCCGGCGTGGGCGGGCAGGTGAAGATCTACCCGGGAATCGATATCGACGTGCCGACCCGGCGCACCGACAAGCGGACCACCCCGGACGATGTACGAAAGTCCGTGCGGGCGGCACTAGGTGCGGGCGCCGACGGCGTCGTACTGTCGCGAGAGTACGTGGAGATGTGGCTCGCGAACCTGTCGGCTGCGGGTGACACCTTACGGGAAATCTGGGGAAAGGGATAAGACGTGGCGCAGACACTTGCCGCGTCCCCAGTCTTGGGGACGCGTCTCGACGCGGCAGGCAGGAGCGCCCGCGCCACATCGCGGCCCGAAGAGCGGCGGGTTTTCACGAATTTTTGTGGGCCGGCGGGGGCCCTCGGGTACAGGCAGGAATGCCTGCGCCACGTTTCGAGATGGAGGAATACCATGAAGTATTGCATCGCAACGCTCCTGATGATGGCCTGCCCGACCTTCGCCGGCGCGCAGGCCGTGTCCAATGCTACGATTCATGGCGAGGTTACCGACGCCAGCGGAGCAGCCGTACCGAACGCACAGATCAAGGCTACTCAGACGGACACCGGACAGATCATCAGCACAACGACGGGCGGTGATGGCGCATACGTGCTGCCGAACCTGCCGGTGGGGCCGTACCGGCTGGAGGTCAGTGCTCCTTCTTTCAGCAACCACGTACAGTCCGGCATCATTCTCCAGGTCGGCAACAACGTGCAGATCAATGTCGTCCTCGAAGTGGGCGCGGTCACGCAGCAGGTGCAGGTCTCGGCCAATGCCGCGATGGTGGAGACGCAGGACACCGCCGTCTCCGAGGTCATCGACCAGCGGCGCATCGTGGACCTTCCCTTGAATGGACGCCAAGCCACCGATCTGATTCTCCTCTCGGGTGCTGCCAGCGTCCCGCCCGGCGCGGCGGGTAGATTCATTACCACGCACGACTATGTGAGCTCCGTGGGCGTCTCCATCGCGGGCGGCCAGGAGAACGGCAACAACTACCTTCTCGATGGCGGTGACCACAACGACACCCATTCGGCCGTCAATCTCCCGTTCCCGTTCCCCGACGCGCTTCAGGAGTTCAGCGTGCAAACCAACGGCGTTTCCGCGCGCTACGGCCTGCATCCCTACGCCGTCGTGAATGCTGTCACCAAGTCCGGCACTAACGCGATCCATGGCGACCTTTTCGAGTTTGTGCGCAATGGCGACTTCAATGCGCGTAACTTCTTCGCCCCCACGCAGGATTCGCTGCGGCGCAATCAGTTCGGCGGGACGGTGGGCGGTCCCATCCGCAAGGACCGCATCTTCCTGTTTAACGGGTTTCAGGCCACGCGAACGCGGACCGCGCCCCCACAGACCACCAGTTTCGTCCCCACCCAGCAGGTGTTGAACGGTGACTTCAGCACCATCGAGTCGGCCGGCTGCCAATCGAGCGGCAAAGGCGTGACGCTGATGGACCCCAGCAACGGCCAGCCCTTTCCGAACAATTTCATCAGTCCGACGCGATTCAGCACGCCGGCAGTGAACCTGGCCAAACTGATTCCGGTGTCCGCCGATCCCTGCGGCAAGATCATCTACGCCATCCCGAACCCCAATAACGAGAACCAGTACGTGGGCCGCGTGGACTGGTTGCAGAGTTCGCGCCACACGGTGTACGGCCGATTCTTCGTGGCCGATTATGACAACCCGCCAATTTACACCAACAACATTCTGACCACCACGCGATCGGGCCTCGAAGAGCGGGCCACCTCGGCGGTGGTGGCGGACCAGTTCAGCACGCCAGGTTTTGTGAATGCCTTCCATGGCACTTATACCCGGCTCATCAATAATCGGGCGGTCTCGCCCCAGATGCCCAATATCGTCACGCTGGGGTCGAACATGTTCAACGCCTATCCTCATTTCATCGATCTCACGGTGAACAACAAATTCGCGGTGGGCGGAGGGTCCAACGCGCCTGCTACCTTTACGCGGAACACCTTCCAATTAGCCGACGACGTGGACTTGATCCGCGGCCGGCATCACATCATCTTCGGCGCGGAATACATCGCCATGCAGATGGATGAAATCAACATCTCGCTGGCGAATGGGGAGTGGACCTTCAACGGTTCGCTGACCAACGATGCGCTCGCCGATTACATGCTCGGCAGAGCGAGCCTCTTGGGAGTCGGGAGCCCTTTTCAGATCGGGTTGCGCGAGAAATACTGGGGCGCGTACGTGCAGGACGATCTGCGTCTGGGAAAGGGCTTGAACGTGCACGTCGGCCTGCGCTGGGAGCCTTCTCTGCCGGAGCACGACGATATCGGGCGAGGCTCGCACTTTTCCATGGCCGGGTTTCTGGCCGGGCAGCACTCGCGCGTGTATCCGAATGCGCCGGCCGGCCTGTTGTTCTACGGCGATCCGGGGATACCGGAATCGTATGCGGGCGATAACTGGCTCGGGTTTGCGCCACGAATCGGCCTGGCGTGGGATCCCTCGGGGAAGGGCAGCCAGAGCGTGAGAGGATCGTACGGCATCTTCTTCGATACGCCGGAGACGTTTACTGCGCGGGACCTGGGCGCGTCCGCGCCGTGGGGCAACGCCATCTCGTTGACCGCGCCGGCGGGCGGGCTGGGAAATCCCTTCCTCGGATACCCCGGCGGAAACCCGTTCCCCACGCCCTATCCCCCAACTGCCGGCACCGTTTTCCCCGCCGCGGGGCAGTACATCAACTTTCCGCTGAACCTGCACCACATGTATCATCAGCAATGGGATTTGAGCTATCAGCGTCAGGTGGGCAAGGACTGGCTCGTGACTGTGGCCTATCTCGGCAGCAAGGCGACCCACTTGCGTACCTCGATTGAAGGCAATCCTGCGGTTTATATGCCCGGATCCTCGACTGTCGCCAATACGCAGCAGCGGCGCCTGCTCACGCTGCTCGACCCGACGCAGGGTCCGTTCTATTCGAAGATCACGCAGGCCGACGACGGCGTCAACACGAACTACAATGCGCTGCGAGCCTCGCTGCAGCACCGCTTCAGCCACAATGTAACCGTGCTCTCGGTTTACACGTGGTCCCACTGTATGCAGAACGCGGAGACCTTTGGCAACCGCAACAGCCTGGGCTCGGCGTTGTACCAGGACCCGAATAACCGCAACGGCGATATTGGCCCCTGCGACTTCGATCTGCGCCACAACTCCACCACATCGATGGTCTACCAATCACCGCGTTTCGCGAACCGGGTGACCGAGCAGTTGCTGGGTAACTGGCAGTTGGGCGGCCTGTTTTCCGTGCATACCGGCTTCCCGTTCACTCCGACCACCGGCGTAGACAACTCGCTCACGGGAGTCGGCCAGGATCGGCCCAATGTGGTGGCCGCTCCGTATGTGCGCAACACCAATTCGCTGGTTTGGATCAACCCGGCCGCCTTTGTGCCGAATGCACTGGGCACGTTCGGCGATGCCGGATACAATTCCCTGATCGGGCCGGGTTTCTTCGACCTGGACGCGAACGTGTCGCGGCGCTTCCCCATTCGCGAGCATCAGGGGTTCGAATTGCGCTTCGAGTTCTTCAACCTGCTCAATCACACGAATTTCAACCTGCCCGTCAGTTCGCGCAACTCCTCGACCTTCGGAAAGATTCAAAGCTCGGCCGATCCGCGGATTCTGCAGTTCGCCGCCAAATTCAACTTCTGAGACGGATATGAAACCGACATCCTCGACTCTCAACCGCAGACGACTGTTGCAAGGACTGGGCGCGTTGCCCGCCGCGGTGGCCGCCGCGCAGCCTCCGCAACGCCGGGGCGCTCAGGGGCGCGGCGCAGCCTCCACTGAAAGGTTCGTGGGCATTCAGATGGGTCCCCACAGTATGCTCGATGAGGGCATCGACCGGGTCCTCGACCGTCTCCAGGGGGAATGCGGCATCAACTCCGTGATGGTCTACAGCCACACGTACTACACGGCCGACGGCATCCGCCGCAAACGGACGGCCTCGGTGCTGGCACAGGACCACGGCGTGCCGGCCCGCGACCTCAACACGCGCAACCTCCCCTACGTGTGGGTGAAGCATCACGACGAGTATTTCCAGCACACCATCCTGCGCCACCAGCCGGTGAATTCGCGCATGGAGTACGCCGGCAACGATCTCTTCGCCGAGATGCTGGAGCCCATCCGCAAGCGCCGGATGAAGCTTTACGCGCGGATTCTGGAGCCCTTCTCCATCGAGATGGCCGGGCTGCTGCCCAATTGGGTGAAGGTCCTGACGGTGGATGTGTATGGCCGCGCAGGACGTCTGCCGTGCTTCAACAATCCGGACTATCGGAACTTCTGGCTGGCCACGTCCGAAGACATGTTCCGCAGCTACGAGTTGGATGGCTTTCAATTCGGCGCGGAACGGTCCGGGCCTCTTTCCAACCTGCTGCTCGGCGGGACGGTGCCCTATTGCTTTTGCGAATACTGCCGGGCGCGCGGGCGTGAAAAGGGCATCGACGTGGAGCGCGCCCGCGAAGGGATGAAGCGCCTCCATGCTTTCGTGCGCGACGATCTGCTGGGCAGCGACACGGTCCCGGTGGAAGGGGTCCCGACCCTCGTCATGAATCACTTCTTCCGCTATCCGGAAATCCTGGCGTGGGAGCGATTGTGGCGCGAGTCCAAGGAGGGGTTTTTCGCGACCATGTATTCCTCGGTGAAAGCCATCAGGCCGGAGGCCGACACCGGCGAACATGTGGACCACCCGGGCACTACCTTCGACCCGTTCTACCGCGCCGTGATGACTTATGGCGAAATGGCCGACTACATGGACTTCATCAAGCCGATTCTCTACCACGACATTGCCGGGCCGCGCACGCGCATCATGTACCTGAGCCGCGTGCGCCGGACCTTCCTGAAGGAACTCTCCGACGAGCAGGCGCTCGACCTGTTCTATACCTTGAAGGGTTACGACGAGAAGGTCGAGCCAAAGTTGGCGGATCTCGACAAGCAGGGCTTGGGGCCGGACTACGTATTCCGCGAGACGAGGCGCTGTGTGCAGGCGGTGGCCGGCAGGGCCAAGATCTACGCGGGCGTCGGAATCGATATTCCCGGGAACGGCGCTACGTTTTCCAGCGATCCTGAGGGGGTGTACGAAGCTACCCGGAAAGCGTTTGAGGCGGGCGCCGCGGGAGTCCTGATTTCCCGGGAGTATGATGAGATGCGATTGCCCAACCTGCGCGCCGTGGGCCGCGCCATCGCATCCCTGCCCGCCAAAAATGGCTAGGACGCGGTTGCGAAGATTTCTGAGAGGCGCGCCCGTTCCAGGACACTAATCAAGCGACCGCTAATGTCGCGAAGTTCGTTGTTGGTGTTGAGTGGACTTGTCAGCTCTCTCTTCCTTACGGCCGCCGAGCCGGGCGTTAAAGCGCAGTTTATCGGCGGAACGCTTCCCGGCGTGCCGGCCAGATCGGATGCCCGGATCGATCTGACCGCCGGCACGCTGGTATTTCAGTGCCGGGAGATGAGCCTCCACATCGACTACCAGAGGATCAACACGATCGAATATGGGCAGACCGTGAGCCGGCGATACGCGGCCGCGATTCTGGTATCGCCGGTCTTGCTGTTGAGCAAGTCGCGCAAGCACTTCGTTACCGTGGGCTATGTCGATCCCGAGGGCCAACAGCAGGCGCTGGTCTTTCGCGTCGAGAAGGGCGACATTCGGGCGGTGCTCGCGGCACTCGAGGCCCGGACCGGCCGGCGTATCGAGTATCAGGACGCGGAAGCAAGAAAGGCAGGCAAAGGATGAGAACTCCCGCGCTCGCGTTCCTGATGGTCGCATTCGCCGCGCCGATAGCGCGTTCCGCCGATCCACCTCCCTCCCCTGCCGCGCTCGAAGATCATAGCCTGCGCCAGTTGCTGACCATTCGCCGTGTATTCGTGGATCGCCTCACCGGCGGCGAGACCGCGGCCCAGATGCGCGACATTCTGATCAGCGCCCTGGCGGGTGCCGAGTTGTTTATTATCACGGAGAACCAGGAACGGGCGGACGTAGTGCTCCGCGGTGCGTCCGAAGACCTGGTCTTCACCGAGACCCACAGCTCATCGGAAGGCATCAACGCCCATCTGAATGCCGGCACCGGCCGCACTTCCAGCCGGAGCTCTGGCCCGTACGGGGGCGTCGGCGTAGGCGATAACGAATCCGACCATTCCACGGATCGCCGCCACGAAGCCGTCGCGGCGGTGCGCTTGGTAGGCAAAGACGGCGATGTCATCTGGTCCACCACCCAGGAAAGCCTGGGCGCGAGGTTCCGCGGCGCCAGCGCCGATGTGGCGGACAAGATCGTCGGAAAGCTGAAAGAAGATTTCGAGCGCGCCCGAAAGTTGCGGTGATCGAGCGCGCCCTTCACAACGGCAGCGTGATCACGAATTCGGTGAACTCACCTTCTTCTGTATTCACGCGGATGGCACCTTTGTGCTGTTCCACGACAATCTGATAACTCAACGATAGGCCCAGCCCGGTGCCCTGTCCGGTCGGCTTGGTGGTGAAGAACGGATTAAAGACTTTCTGGAGCGCGTTCCTGGGAATGCCCGTGCCATTATCGTGAATTCTCACTTCGGCACTGCCGGCGGTATGGCTGGTAGTCACGCGTAGTCTGGGGCGGAAGCTGTCACCCCGCTGGATTCTCTTCTGGTTAGCGGCGTAGCAGCCGTTATTGGCGATGTTGAGGAAAACCCGGCTCAGGTCCTGCGGTACGACCTGAATCGGCGGCATCGCCGGATCGTACTCGCTTTCGAGCGCGATGTTGAAGGTGGAATCCTGGGCGCGCAGCCCGTGGTATGCCAGGCTGACCGCTTCGGCCACCAGCGAGTTCAGGTCCACGGCCTCCCGCTGCCCCGACCCGCCGCGGGAGTGCGCCAGCATGCCGCGGACGATGCTGTCGGCGCGTTTGCCGTGCTCCCGGATCTTCTGCAGGTTGATGGTCAGATCGCCTACGATCTCATCGAGGTAGGAGGAGTCGGCCGTGGTCAGGTGCGCGCGCGCCGGATTCATTACCTGGTGGAGATCCTGCAGAAGATCCACGGACAATTCGGCAAAATTCGTCACGAAATTCAGAGGATTCTTGATTTCGTGGGCGATTCCGGCGGTCAGCGCGCCGAGCGATGCCATCTTTTCCTGCACGACCAACTGGTCCTGCGTCTCTTTGAGCCGCTGCAGAGCCTCTTCCAATTCCTCGGTCTTGCGCCGCTCGCGGTCGCGCAGCCGTTTTTTTTCCAGCGTCGCACCGATGCGCGCCCGCAGCAGCACCGGGTCGAAGGGCTTGGGCAGGTAGTCTTCGGCGCCCATCTCGATGCAGCGCACCACACTCTGGATCTCGCCGAGCGCGGAAATCATGATCACCGGCAAGCCTGTGAGCCGGGGATCCTGTTTGACGCGGGCGAGCACCTCGAAGCCGTCCATTTCCGGCATGAGGATATCGAGGAGCAAAAGATCGAACTGATCGGCAGCGAGTTTCTCGATGGCCTGCACGCCGTTCTCGGCCTCCCACACATGGTGGCCTTCCTTCTCCAGGCGCCTGCGCAGGATGTCGCGATTCGCGGCGTTGTCCTCCACTATCAGCAACCGTCCGGCCCCATCCTCGTGCGGCGCCCGCCCTGGAACGGGCGGAGAGCTTTCCGCGATAGCCTTCGGCGGCTGCGCGACGGAGGGCTCGCCAGGCGATTCGCGTCCGTGTACCATCTCGCGTGACAGTGCCAGCAGACGGCGGAGTGCAGCCGAAACGCGCTGCATATCCGTGAAGGCATCGTCATTTTCCGGTGTCTGCTGAAATCCCGATGCCAATCCGTCCGAGGCCGCGAGAAGCCGTTCGGCTTCGGGACGGAGCCTGGCCTCGAAGGCTTCGAGTTGCTCCCGGCTGATGCTGCCGACGGTCTCGCCAAGCGCCCCCTGAATCCAATCGAGGAGCCTGCGGCCGCCGGCGTGGATTTCTCCCAAGCCCCTGGCGACGGGGTCGCTTTTCCGATCTTCGTAATCCTCGAGCAGCATTTCGGTGTAGCCCAGGATATGGTTAATGGGGGTTCGCAGGTCGTGCCGCAGGTGCTTGAGAGCGTCGCCGGTGAGCGGGGGTATCATGACCGCGGATGTTCGGCAATCAGCCGCCGCATCTTCTCGAGCAGGCGAGGCAGTTCGATGGGCTTGGTGTCGTAGTCGTCGCAGCCGGCTTCCAGCGCCTTGTGCCGGTCGCCGGCCATAGCGTGCGCCGTCAGGGCAATCACGGGAATGGAACTGGTTCGGGAGTCCGCTTTCAATTGGCGGGTAGCCTCCCAGCCGTCCAGGACCGGGAGGCTCATATCCATCAGAATGAGATCCGGCAGGACTTCGAACGCCATGGAGACACCCTCGCCGCCATCCACCGCTACCACCACCTCAAACCCCTGACGGATGAGGCGGCGGGACAGCATGTCGCGGTTCATTTCGTTGTCTTCAACCAGCAGTACTTTCGACATGACCTTTTTCAGACCCGGGGGTCAACCCAAATACCGCAAAGCCAGAACCGTAATATCGTCGGCCTGCGGCATTCCGGCCGCAAAAACTTCTACCAGCGCGTGCAGATTGGAGACCAGTTGTTCCACGGTCGCCGTGCTGTGAACCGCCAGGAACTGCTCCAGCCGCTCCTCCGAAAAAAATTCTTCGGCCGTATTAATGGCTTCGGTAACTCCGTCGGTATAGAGCAGAATGCCCTCGCCCGGGCTGATCCGGCACGTGGAAGTTTCGTACTTGGAGAAATCCATCAATCCGACGACGGGCCCGCCGCAATCCGTGGGCAACTGGCGCACACCGTTGGGGGAGAAGATATAAGGCGGATTGTGCCCGCCAATGGCGTACTGAATCTCCCCGGTGCGCGTGTCCAGAATTCCATAAAACATGGTCACGAACATGTAGGAGCTGTTGTGGACGGAGAGCGTGGCATTCAGATGTTCGAGGCATTTCCCGGGGGGAAGCCGCTGCAGCGCGATCGCCCGAAGCAAGGTGCGGCTGACCGCCATGTAGAGAGCCGCCGGCACTCCTTTTCCGCTGACGTCGCCGAGAACGAATCCGAGGTGATGCTCGTCCAGCAGAAAGAAGTCGAAGAGATCGCCGCCCACTTGTTTGGCCGGCACCATGGCCGCATGGAGGTCGAAATCCTTGCGCTCCGGGAATGGAGGAAACTTCTCGGGAAGAATCGACTGCTGAATGCGCGCCGCCACCCCCAGCTCCTGCTGGATCGCGATCAAGCGTGCCTGCGCCTCAATCGAGTTCTTCAGTTGGGCGACCTGGTCGAGCGTCTTGCGGATAGTGATCTCCAGGTCTTCGAAATCGATCGGCTTGATCAGGAAATCCACGGCTCCGCGGTTCATGGCGGTCCGGATGTTGGAGATGTCTCCATATGCGGAAACGACCACTGCCCGCAAAGTCTTGCTGGCTTCCCCCAGTTTGCCGAGCAGCGTCAGCCCGTCCATGATCGGCATGTTGATATCGCTCAGGACGAGCTCGATCGAAGGGTGGCCGGCCAGCGTTGCCAGAGCCTCTTCACCGTTGCGGCTGAACAGGAACTCGAATTCCTTGTCGCGAATCTGCCGGCGGAATCTCTGGCGGACCAGCAACTCCAGGTCCGGCTCGTCGTCAACCACCAGGATTTGATGCGGTAATCGTGAGAGGCTGGCAGTCATAGTCTGATGACGCAGAACTTCGGTGCTGGCATCGAAGGCGATGTATGAGCTTACCCAATATGCGCCGGGAATGGCAACTGCGATTCGCAGGATTAAGGCGTCTGTTTGCCGATGGGAAACAAATGAATTTGGCCGCGAAAATGGCCGTCGGCGGACCACGAAAAGGTCTTGTTTTCCCATGCCATTCCGGGTGCCTGCCTGTGGCGCAAGTCTTTCTTTTACAATACTTGCAGGTTTGCTGACAGGCCCCTCCCGGCATCTGCTATAATCCGCGAACATACGTACATTCCGCGAACTCCGTGGAAAATTGGAAAGGGAATGGATCACGAACCAATGGCACGGGTACGCCTTACTCGGGGTATAGGCTTCCTGTTTCTTCTGATCTGGCCGGCGCTTCTGAGCCCACGGGCTGGAGCCGCCGACAGCGATATCGCGGTGGTAGTCCGCCCGGACACACCCGCCGATAACCTGAGCTTCGCCGAGATCCGCAGGCTTTTGCTGGGCGACCGGCAGTTCTGGACATCCAATCTCCGCGTAACTCTATTGATCCGTTCTCCTGCTACACGCGAGCGCGAAGTGGTCCTCAAGACCATCTACCAGATGACCGAGTCTCAGTTCCGCCAATACTGGATTTCGAAGGTGTTCCGCGCGGAAGCCAGCAGTGGGCCGAAAATCGTGTATTCCAATGAAATGGCGACGGAGCTGGTCGCGGCGATTCCGGGGTCGGTTGCGTTCGTGGAGTCAACCAATGTTCCCAAGGGTTTGAAGGTGTTGAGGATCGACGGGAAACTCCCTGGAGAAAAGGGCTACGCATTGCGCTAGAAATGACCATCCGGCGGCGGCTGATACTTTCGTACTTCGCGATCCTGGTCTTGCTGGGGTTGAACCTGGTGATTTATTTCTGGAGCGACCTGAGACGCAAGTCCACCTTTGAACAACTCCGCCGGGCCATCACCCGCCAGGTTCTGATCAGTTCCATTCACCAGGAGTTGAACGACTTCCAAAAGCAGGTTTCGCTCCTCAGCTACGACATGGCCGACAGCGTGTTCAGCGGCGATGCAGTCACCAAGGAGCGGCTGGCCGGCGGCGGCGGAGTGTCGGCCGAGGAGCGCGCCCGCATCGATGCGCACCTCAACGACATCGTTGGCCAGATCGAGCAGATGCGTTCGCAGACCGACGCCGATGGCATTGCCAGAATCGACACTTTCGCCGCGGCGGTTCGGGACTTGAGCACGTCCTGGCGCATCTTCTACGACAACTTCGGACGCAATCAAACCAAGGCCATCACGGAAGCGGTGGTGCACGCCGAACCGTTGAGCCAGAGGGTGATGACCCAGCTTCTGCCCCAGTTGCAGCAAGACCAGCGGGACCGCGTGGAATCCGCCAGCGCGAATTTCTACGATGCCGCCCGCTTCACGGATCGCGTTACCGTTTTGATCTTCATCGGCTCCGGATTCCTCGCGGGCCTGCTGGCGATCCTGGTTTCGCGCCACCTGACTCGCGGGTTGAATACTCTGAAAGCCGGAGCGCAGTCGCTCGGAGCGGGCAATCTGGATTTTTGCATTCACCTGACGGCCAGGGATGAGCTGGGCGAGCTGGCGAGCGCCTTCAACGATATGGCAGGTCGCGTGAGGGCCGCCCAAACCGAGCTTACCGGGGCCAACGCCGAGCTCGAACAGCGCCACCAGGAACTCCAGGTGCTGATGGAGGCTGCCGAAGCCGCGAACCAGGCCAAGAGCCAGTTCCTGGCCAACATGAGCCACGAACTGCGGACCCCCATGAACGCCATCATCGGTTACAGCGAAATGCTGACCGAGGAGGCCCAGGATTTGGGGCAGGAAAGCTTCATTCCGGATCTCCAAAAAATCAACTCGGCGGGTAAGCACCTCCTGGCCCTCATCAACGACATTCTCGATCTTTCCAAGATCGAGGCGGGCAAGATGGACCTGTATCTGGAGGACTTCAGCGTTCGCGACATGGTGCGGGACGTGGCCACGACCATGCAGCCCCTGATCGACAAGAACTCCAACCAGATGGTGATCGACATTGGCCCCGATGTGGCCACCATGCGCGCCGATCTCACCAAGGTCCGTCAGGGGTTGTTCAACCTCCTGAGCAACGCCTCCAAGTTCACCAAGTCCGGCAATATCGAATTGAAGGTGCGCTCGGAAGAGGGCACATCCCGCCCGTGGGTGGCATTTGAGGTTAGGGACTCCGGTATCGGCATGACCCCGGAGCAAACCGGAAAGGTGTTCGAAGCTTTCACCCAGGCGGATGCATCCACCACCCGCAAGTACGGCGGCACGGGACTCGGTCTGACGATCACCCGGAAATTCTGCGAGTTGATGGGCGGCAACATCAGCGTTGCGAGCGAGATCGGCCACGGCACGACGTTTACGATTCGCCTGCCGGTCGAAGTGAGGGATCCGAAAGCGGCTGAGCAGGCCGCCCCGCCTGTCGAAGCCACCGCTTGTCCGGCGTCAGCCAAGACGCCCACGGAGGGCTGCGTCCTGATCATCGATGACGACCAGACGGTGCGTGAGATGATGCAGTCGTTCCTGGGCAAGGAAGGGTACCAGGTGGAGTGCGCCACCGGGGGCGAAGAAGGACTGCGAAGGGCGAAGGAACTCCGTCCCGATGTCATCACCCTGGATGTGGCGATGCCGCGGATGGACGGATGGAGCGTCCTCTCGGCGCTCAAGGCGGACCCCGATCTTCACGACATTCCGGTGATCATGCTCACGATGGTGGATAACAAAAGCATGGGGTATGCTCTGGGGGCCGCGGAATATATGATGAAGCCGATCAACCGCGATCGGTTGATCGCGGTGATCCGGAAGTACGGCAGTCCGCCGAGCCAGCACCCCGTCCTGGTGGTCGAGGACGATCCGGACACACGTTACATTCTCAAGAACACGCTGGAAAAGGATGGTTGGACGGTCCAGACTGCGGCAAACGGCCGGATCGCACTGGAACTGGCCACCGGCAGGATGCCGGGGCTGGTATTACTCGACCTGATGATGCCGGAAATGGACGGGTTCACCTTCATCGATGAACTCCGACGCGTTCCTGCGGGCCGGCGCATTCCCGTGATCGTCCTGACCGCGAAGGACCTCACTGCCGAAGACCGGCGGCGGCTCAACGGCTACGTCGAGCGGGTGGTCAGCAAAGGCACCAACACGGAATCGCTGTTGGGGGAAGTGCGCGAACTGGTGGCTCAGCGCATCGGCCGCACCCGGCCGGTGTCCAGAGCGTAATCGCGGAAGCTACGCCGCTTCCTGCTGCTCCACCACGATTGAGCTGTCCACGCCGGCAACATGTATCGACCGGGCGATGCCACAGGCCTTGAGCACCTTGATCAGCAGCCAGGAGGGATCGAGTTCATACCAGGCGAGCCCGTGACGTGCGGACGTGGGATGAGCGTGATGATTGTTGTGCCAGCCCTCGCCAAACGAGATCAACGCCACCCACCAGTTGTTGCGCGAGTCGTCCCGAGTGGCAAACCGCCGGGCGCCCCACATGTGCGTCGCCGAGTTCACCAGCCACGTGGCATGCAGGCCGAACGCGATGCGGACGAAGGTGGTCCAGAGCATGATCTTCCAGCCGCCGATCGCCCAGATGAGGATGGCGGAGACCGTCAGCGGAACCCAATGATAATTGTTCAGCCAGACGTAAAAGCGATGCTTCGCCAGGTCGGGCGCATACCGGGACAGCATGCGGGTATTGTTGTGGTTGGTCTCGCCGAACAGAATCCAGCCGACGTGGGACCAAAATGCGCCATCCCGAGGCGAATGGGGATCGCCTGGGAGGTCGGAGTGCTGATGGTGAACACGATGCACCGCCACCCAGAAAATCGGTCCGCCTTCAAGGGTCATGGAACCGCACACCGCGAAGAAATACTCCATCCACAACGGCACGCGATATGAGCGATGGGTGTGCAGCCGGTGGTAACCCATGCTGATCCCCAAGCCCGTGCATACCCAATACCAGAACACCGTGAGTGCCAATGCCTTCCAACTGAACACGAACAGGGCAGCAAGTGCCGCGATGTGCACCAGTACGAGGATCAAGGTCGTGAACCAGTTCATTCCCTGGCGGTTTATGATGGCGTCTTTTGTCACTGGGTCTCCCGGACTTAAGGTATATCCTCAAGCTAGCAAGGGAGCTGAGGCCTCTGTGTAAGACTTGTGTAATTTCAGCCGATACTGTCTGTAGTTAACATGAAGCTGCGAAAGGCCAGACTGGAAGACATTCCGATCCTGGAAGTGCTGATCCGGGAGTCCGTACGGGGGCTGCAATGGCGCGATTATTCTGAGCGGCAGATGGAAGGGGCCCTCGGAACTGTATTTGGAGTTGACCGCCAGTTGATCAGCGACGGCACGTACTTTGTGGTGGAAGCGGAGTCGCAGATTGTCGGGTGCGGCGGATGGAGCCGCCGCAAGACGCTCTTCGGAAGCGATCACGCACCGCAAAAAGACGATGCCTGGTTGGATCCGGCAGTCGATGCGGCGCGGATCCGCGCCTTCTTCGTGCATCCGGAATGGGCCCGGCGAGGCATCGGCAGCCTGCTCATGCGGGCCGCGGAGGAAGAGGCCATCGCCGAGGGCTTCTCGAGACTCGAATTGGGGGCGACGTTAACAGGCGAGCCTCTGTATCGGGCGCACGGTTTCTCGGCAGTCGAACGCTTCGAGGTGGAACTCGCGAATGGCGTCAGCCTGCCGATCGTGCGGATGGCTAAAGACGTCGGTCCGAGAGGTGGATAACCCGCGCCCCGAAGTAACCCAGCGCGATTGCCGCCAGGATCGCACCGGCCAGGCTGATTCCGAACGGGAGAAGACGGATGCCGCCAGCCATGAGCGGCTCCGCGAGGGCTACGTAAAATGAGGAGCGCTGTAGTCCGTCCATTACGATGCCCGCACGAATCAGATAACGAGCGCCGTGGGCATCCGAGGCGATGATCCACACCGGTCTCGCGCTGTCCGCAGACGTGAGAGGCACTCCGATGCCGGTGCGGACCAGGGAAGCAGCCGCTCGATCATGAAAGAATGGCGAAGCGCGAAGCACCCGCCCATTCGAATCGGCAATGAAGCATTGCTCCTGGATTCGGCTCACCGCGGCCGATTCGTCCGGATCATCCGCATCGTAATACCAGCGATCGACGACGTCTCGTTCGGGGTCCCGTTCGATGCGCAGATAGCCCTTCATCGCAACCCAGTCGCGGTCGAGTCCGTTGTGCGCTTCGCGATCGAACGCGACTCTCGCCCAGTGGTAATTCCAACCCGCGGACAGAATTAAAAGCATCGCTGCCATCGGCAGGCTGCCGACGAGCAGACGCCTGCGAAATCCGGCGTTGCCTGGCATACAGCACCTCCAAGGCGGATGATCCAAAGTTTAGGCGAACCGAGTGAAGGCACTCTGAATATTCGATTAATTTCGATTCACTTTCGAAGAGCGTTGTTTACGGAGAATTAACGGCCGCGCTCAGACCCCGGCGGACAGCCCCATGGTATATTGTTGCCATGCCGAGCGGCTACATCCCGATCCTCATCTTTCTGGCAATCGCGATCCTCTTCCCCGTTGTGACCATTATCATCGCCAAGCTGATACGCCCGTCCGCTCCGTTCCTGGTAAAGCTCGAGGCGTATGAATGCGGGATCAAGGCGGCTTCCGATTCGCGCGGCCGCTACACCGTCCGGTTCTACATCATCGCGATCCTGTTCGTGATCTTCGATGTGGAAACTATTTTCCTGTTCCCGTGGGCCGTGCGCTACAGGGAACTGGGCTGGTTCGGGGTCGCCGAGGTTGCGGTGTTTCTCGCAATCCTGGTGGTAGGTTACATCTGGGCATACAAAAAGGGTGCTTTGGAGTGGGTCTGAAAACTCGTCTCGTATCCGCCTGCGCTTTTCTTTTGACATCTACAACGTTACTCGAGGCCGCGCCGATGTTGCGCCTGGTCAGCAGCGTTGTGGGTCCGATCCCCGTGTCCACGGGTGGATCGGCGCCTCCTCAGACCGTGGAGGCCTATAATGCCGGAGACGGGTCACTGGCTTTGAGCGTCAGTGTGCCGTCTTCCGTCACCTGGCTGACCGCGTCAGTCGGTTCGACGCGGACTTGCCAGAGCACTACCGTGGCCGCAAGTTGCATTCCCCTGCAATTTTCGCTGAGCACTAGCGGCCTTTCGGCCGGTACCTATACTGGCGTCGTGACCGTTACGGGCAGCAGCGCCACCATCGATGCGCCGCAAACGATCACGGTGACCGTGCGGGTGGGATCGGTGGAGGTGTACGTGGCGCCGGGGACTTCAAGCGACGTCGAGATCACCACCATGCATTCGGTCACCACGAGTGCCAGCACGCAAGATGGCAATCGGTGGCTGAGCCTGGCGCTCGAAGGGACCGGCAGCTTCCGGTTCGTCTATCCGTACCGGATTCACGTGCAGCCCACCGATGGCATGGCGGAAGGCACCTACACGGGGTCGGTGACTACGAACGGATCGAGTGTTGCTTCGGAGAACGTGACGATTCCTGTGACCATGCATCTGACGAGCCAGCCGATTGCGCAGGCGGTTCCCGACCAAGTCAACATTCGGCTGGCCGCTGGTGCCCCGCCGCTGGTCTATCCGTTCGCCCCGCTGGTCTCGCTGGTGAACGCAGGCTTGGGAACACTCACTCCGGGAACTGTGACCCTCGCCGGCGGTTCCTGGATCAAGCCTGATCCCCAGGTGCCGGCGTTCACCTCGATCGACCCGACCGGGCTCTCGGTCGGCGACAACCAGGGATCCATCACCATCGCGTCGAATGCGATCAATGCGCCCACCAAGGTACCGGTAGACCTGCAGATCGTCGATAAGGGTGCGCCGCTGATCTACTATCAAGGCGTATTGGACAACGGCACCTTCGTTCCCGGCGATACGGTGAGCCCGGGCGACATCATGATTGTCAAGGGAGAGCAACTCTCTTTCAGTCCATTCACCTCAGGACAGGCACCGCCGCTCGCAAACCAGGTCGGCGGCGCCACCATCACGGTAAACGGCGAGGCAGCCCCCCTCTTCTATTCTTCTTACGGCCAAGTGGCGTTTCAGATGCCCGTCGATGTGGCTGCGGGAACAGCGCTGGTACAGGTGCAACGCGACAATCTGACCAGCAACACGGTTTCGGTCAATGTTGGGACACGCGCGCCGCGGATTATCGCGGTGGTGAACCAGGACGGGAGCGTAAACCTGCCCGACGGCAGCCATCCTGCGCAAGTTGGGGACTTCCTGACGATCTATTGCATCGGCCTCGGTCCCACCGATCCCGTAGTCGCCACAGGCGCCCCGGCACCCTCGGCCGAGCCGTTGGCGCGCGTCACCGGCAACCTTTCGGTGAGCTTCGGGACCGGCATCGCGGCCGTGATGGGGACTCCTTTTTTTGCAGGCCTCACGCCGACCGCGGCAGGTCTCTATCAGGTGAATGTGCAGGTTCCGGACGGCCACACCGGCTTGGTTTATACGAGCCTGACTTTCCCTGATGCCGTGAGCAATCCCGTTCCGATCGTGATCCAACCGTCAGGCGCCGCAGCGTCGCCAGGGCAGCAAACTGGCTCTGACCTTCGCGCCAAGGTACCATAGGAGCTTGATCTCCGAGAAAACAGCTCCTCACCATTGGCGCGAAGTCTACCTTTGTGTCTTCCTGACCACGCTGGCGACCCTGCTGCTGGAACTGTCGCTGACGCGAATTTTCTCGGTCGTCTTCTACTACCATTTCGCGTTTCTGGCCATCTCCATTGCGCTGTTCGGCCTGGGGATCGGGGGCGTGCTGTCCTACGTGGTGGCGGGCTGGAAAGGCCCGCTGTTCTCGCGTCTGGGCCGCCTGAGCGCGATCAACGCCTTCTGCGTAGTGCTGTCGTTGGTGGTCATCCTGTTGCAAAAGGACACGCTCTCGTTCTGGGACTACCTGCTGGTGTACTTCACCACCGCCCTGCCGTTTTTGTTCTCGGGCGTGATCGTTTCACTCGCCATCTCGGAAACCATCGAGCGCGTCAACCGCGTTTATTTCTTCGATTTGCTCGGTGCCGCGGCCGGTTGCCTGATTCTGATTCCGTTGCTCGACTGGTTCGGCGGTCCGAGCACGGTAGTGGCGGCCGCCATCTTTTACGCAGTGGCAGCGGCGATCTGGCATAGCATGGCCGGCTCGGTGATGGGGCGCGCGGGCAGCGTGTCCCTGGCGCTGCTCCTGGTGGCGTTCCTCACCTACAATTTCCGCCATCCGGTGCTCGAGCCCAGCCACGCCAAGGGGCAGACGCTCATCAATGAAATCTGGGTGAAGTGGAACAGCTTTTCCCGGATCGCAGTCGTCAACTTGCCCGAGGAGCACCGATACACCATCAAGATCGACGCCGATGCCGCGACGGCCATTTTCAACTACGACCTCGACAATCTCAGACCCAACGAGCGCCACGATCTGCAGGAGGACGGATTCAATCTGGCTTATGCGGTCAGGCCTGGCGCCAAGGCCCTGATTATCGGACCGGGCGGCGGCTGGGACGTGGCGCGTGCGCTGGCGTCGGGAAGCCACGACGTCACGGCGGTGGAAATCAACCCCATCATCGCCGAGACGGTGATGCAGAACAAGTTCCCGGGAATGAGCCATCACCTCTACGCGCGCCCCGAGGTGAAGGTCCACGTGGAAGACGGCCGCAGTTTCGTCCGGCGGAGTACGGAGAAGTACCAGGTGGTGGAGGCCACCCTGGTAGACACGTGGGCTTCCACGGCGGCGGGCGCTTTCGCGCTCTCGGAAAACAACCTCTACACGACAGACGCCTTCCATGACTACCTCTCCCACCTGACAGACGACGGCGTATTGTCGATCACCCGCTGGGGCTTCGAGCCGCCGCGCGAGTCGTTGCGGCTCTGCTCGCTGGCTATCGAAGCCTTGGGCCAGTTGGGCGAATCCGAGGCGTGGCGGCATGTCATGGTCGGCCGCACCGGCTCGGCGGTTGGCTGGGGCGCCACTGATTATGTGCTGATTTCGCGGAAACCCTTCGGCCAGGCAGATATCGACCGGGCTCGCGCGCTCTTCGACGTGGCCCACATGCAGACTATGTACCTGCCGGGCGTCGAGACGCACAACCAGTTCTACGACCTGCTGCACAGCGCAAATCCGGAAGACTACGAGCGCCGGTACACCTTCGACATCAGCCCGGTCAGCGATAACCGCCCGTTCTTCTTTTACACGGTCCAGCCCCGCGACCTGCTGACGTACCTTTCCACCGCCTCGACCGCAAGCGCGGATTACAAGGTCAACAGCGCGGTACCGCTGTTGTTCCGCCTGATGGGAATCAGCGTACTGGCCACGGCACTGATTCTGATCGCGCCGCCGATGGTTCTCGGCACCCGCCTGCCCACACAACCCGGGGTCCGCGGCTTTCTGCCCTTCTTTCTCTTCATCGGCGCCGGGTACATCCTGATCGAGGTCGGACTGATCCAGAAGTTCGTGCTGTTCCTGGGCTCACCTACGCGGGCGCTGGTGGGAGTGATCTTTTCCATGCTGCTGGCAAGCGGAGTCGGAAGCGCCGCCAGCCGCCGGCTCCTGGGGAACGACGAGGGCCGGCTGATTAAAGTCCTGGGCTGCGTGGCGATTTTGGCTGCTATCCTGGCGTTGCTGGTGTCATCGTTGCTTTCTGCCCTGGTCTGGCTTCCCTGGCAGGTGAAGATGCTCCTGACGGTGCTGTTGATCGCTCCGGTGGCTTTCGTGATGGGAATGCCCTTTCCCACGGCGTTGCATTGGCTGGAGGAATGGCACCCGCCATCCGTTCGATGGGCGTGGTCCTTGAACGCGGCGTCGAGCGTCCTCGGTTCGGTTGGCGCGCTGGTCTCGGCCATTTATCTCGGCCTGATGCAGACGCTGATCATCGGCGGCCTCTTTTACATGGCCGCACTGATGGTGATCGTCCGCGTCCGGACCAGCAACGTGTCGGCTCCCGAACCTGGCGCCGGCCGCGTGGTATTGGCAAAATAGCGTGGAGGCTACTGACCCATCACCTGCACTTCGGCAAGGCTCAGATTATTGGTGCCGCTCAACTGCACCCTCACGTACCTTCCTTGCATCGCCACGGGAATGATGATCGAGGGGTTTGGAACGCCTGTCTGGTGGGAAGCCCACGTGCCGCTCCGGAATTGCAGAGTGGCCGGAATATCGCTCGCATCAAACGGTGAACTGGAAACGAATACCCAATAATCACTCAAACGCGAAGAACAGCAGTCCGTCCGATTCCAGATAATGATGGTACCGATGTTGGACGGCGTGCCCAGGTCCACCTGCCACCAGGCATTCGGATCGGCGTTTGTCGCTGTCACCGAGCCATCCGAGAACACGCCATCCGTGTTCCCATCCACAGCCGAGGCAGCGCCCGCGCTCGGGTACCCCGGAATCGTGCTGCTCTGCGTGGCGGCTCTTCCCAACGCGAGGTCGGAAGACGAAGGCGCGGAGGAGGTGCCAAAGACCTGAACCTCCGCCAGGCTGAGGTATCCCGGGGCGCTGAGTTGCACGCGAACATAGCGCCCCTGGGCCCCCGCGATTATGGACATGGATGGATTCGGAGCAACACTCTGGTGGCTGCTCCACGTGCCTGCCCGGAATTGCAGCGTGGTGGGCGTGTCGGTTGGGCCGAAGGGCGTATCGGAGATGAACACCCAATAATCACTGAGGCGCGATCCGCAGCAATCGGTGCGATTCCAAATCGCTACCGAGCTGATGGTGGCCGACGCGCCCAAGTCCACCTGCCACCAGGCGTTCGGATCGAGGTTGGTGGCTGTCACGGAGCCATCTCCGAATGAGCCGTCCGTGTTGCCGTCCACCGCGGACTCGGGACCGGCTGTGGGAGCGCCGGGATACGTACTGCTTTGACTGGCGGCCCTGCCGACCGCCAGGTTGGTGCCGGACGCCGGCGGAGCAAATACCTGCACCTCCGCGAGGCTGAGATAGTTCGCCGAACTCAACTGCACTCTCACGTAACGTCCTTCCGCGCCCACCGGAATACTGGTGAAAGGGCTCGGAGCCGTAGTCTGATGGCTGGCCCACGTATTCACCCGAAGTTGGAGGTTCGCAGCCGTATCCGTTGAGAGAAACGGGGTGTCGGAGACAAAGACCCAGTAGTCCCCGAGGCGGTCGCCGCAACAGTCGATTCGATTCCAGATCTTGACGGAGCCGATCTGCGTGGAGGCCCCCAAGTCCACCTGCCACCAGGGATTCGGATCCAGGTTCGTAGCAGTGACGGATCCGTCATAAAAGTACCCGTCCGTGTTGCCGTCCACCGCGGAAGAGGCGGCCGCGGTGGGGACACCCGGCAGAGTGCTGCTCTGGCTGGCCGGCCTGCCTTGCGCCAGGTCGGTGACGGCCGGCGGCGGCAGTGCAAAGACCTGTACCTCAGCCAGACTCAGGTAACCGGGATTGGTTAGTTGCACCCTCACATAGCGCCCCTGGGCCCCAGCCATGATATTGGTGGAGGGGTTGGGGGCCGTCGTCTGATGGCTGGACCATGTGCCCGATCGGAACTGCAACGTGCCCGGAGTGTCAGTGGTGCCGAAGGGAGTGTCCGAGACGAACACCCAATAATCACTCAGACGATCGCTGCAGCAATCCGTGCGGTTCCAGATCGCGATCGAGCCGACCGCGGTCGAGGCGCCCAAATCCACCTCCCACCATGGATTGGTGTCCAGGTTGGTCGAACTCACCGACCCGTCGAAGAAGTTGCCGTCCGTGTTGCAGTCCACCGCCGACGCGGCACTGGCACTGGAGGAACCCGGAAGCGTGCTGCTTTGAGTGGCGAGTTGCCCCGCCGCCAGGTCTGTGCCGCAGGATTGGCCGCCGGCCGGGGAGCTACTGACCACTGCGTTCACGGCGGGTGAGATACTCGGGTTGTAATTGGAATCTCCGCTATATGACGCGGTGAGGGAGTGACTCCCGACGGGCAACAAGAGCGTAATTGCGGCCGATCCGTTCCGCAAGGTGGGGTTGGCGAGGGGGTTCGTGCCGTCCAGGAACTTGACGGTGCCGGTGGCGGCGGAAGGCGACACGGTTGCGGTCAGAGTCACTGGCTGGCCGGGATTGGAGTTTACTGGCGATACCGACAGCGTGGTTGTGGTTGGTAGTGCGCTGCCTGGAGTCACGGTCTGGGCGAGCAGTGCATTCGTGGGGGGCCATGGTCCGCCATAATAAGCTGAAAGATTGTGGATGCCGGCGGTGTTAAACGTTACAGTCACACTCGCAGACCCGTTCACCAGGTCGACATAACCAATCGTGGCCAAGCCATCGAGGAAAGTAAGTGCGCCCGGCGTGTCAGGCAGCGACATATTCGCCGTCAAGGTCACTTGTTGTCCAGTTACCGAGGGGTTCGGTGACGAGGTAAATGTGACGGTGTTGACTTTGACGGTTTCCGTGACAATATTCGAGCAGATCACGGTAAACAGCGGGGCGTTCGCATAACATGCGCTGATCAGAAAAGTACCCGCGTTCTGGAATGTTACAGCGATTGTGGCGCTGCCCGAGTTGTCGGTGGTGGTGGACGTTCCGCCAATCTGTGCGCCGTTATTAAATAGGTTAATGGCTTGATTGGGAGGGAACATCGTGGCTGAGAAGATAACGGTGTAGTCCGCCGGCGCCGGATTAGGATCTGCTGTTAAGGTGGGCTGCTGCTGCGCGAAGGCGGATGGCGCCGCGAGGAAGAGTAGGGACAACACAGGGATCACCTGAAATCGCATGGCTTCTGCTCACTTCCGGTGCGGGAGTTCCAGCCGCGAGGCTCCGAGCTGAAGGGTTACTCACTCACGCATCCGACTGGGGATGCTATCACCTTCAGGGTGATGGCTGCAAGCTTGGCAGGATGTTGGGAGGATGTTCAGCAGGCTCGACCGCCGACTTTTCTAACGTTACGGAAGCGGCTGTTTATTTGCCGAACGGGGGGGCGGCGCTTCAGATGACCGGACTCCTCGTCCGCGAGATGCGTCCGTATCGCGCGTCCGCAGGATGGCGGCCGGGATCGCATCGAGCGGCAATACCTGTTCGGCGGCCCCCAGGGCGATGGCTTCCCGCGGCATCCCGAATACGACGCAGGTTGCCTCGTCTTGCGCGATGGTGTACGCGCCGGCGCGGTACATCGCGAGCAGTCCTTTCGCACCGTCGGCGCCCATGCCCGTCAGCAGGACCCCGACTGCATCCCGGCCGGCGGCTTCTGCCGCCGAAACGAACAGCACATCCACCGAAGGCCTCTGGTAGCAGACTCTTGGACCCGTTTTGACTCGCACCGAGTAGCTGCCTGCGCTTTTTTGCAGCAGCATGTGAAAATCGCCTGGCGCGACCAGGGCCAATCCAGGGCGCAAGGTGTCCCCATCTCGCGCCTCCCTCACCTCGAGCGCGCAGGTCTCATTCAGACGATTGGCAAAGGCCCGTGAAAACTCGGGTGGTATATGTTGTGCGATCACGATGCCGGGAGTAGAAGCAGGGAGTCTTGTCAGTACCGCAGCGATGGCTTCGGTGCCCCCGGTAGAGGCTCCAATGGCCACGACCGTTCCCGGCGGCAGCACAGCGCAATCAGCCGCGGGACGAGGCGCCGCGGGAACTGACCGGGCCGTCGGAGGCGGGTGGAGCCGGGATGTCGCCGCGGCGCGAATCTTGTGCGCCAGAGTGTTGCGGAGTTCTCCTACGGAATATGCCCCGCCCGGCTTCGGGAGCACTTCGACCGCTCCCAACCGGAGCGCCTCCACTGCCGTGCGGCAGGAATTCTGCGCGAGCGAACTGATGACCACGGTCGGCAAGGGATGATATTGCATCAGCTTCTTGAGGAATGTCAGCCCGTCCATCCGGGGCATTTCAATGTCCAGGGTGAGCACATCGGGACAGAGCGAGAGGATCTTGTCTCTCGCCACGTAGGGGTCTGGAGCCGAGCCGACCACCTCGAGGTCCGGCTCGGATGCCAGCGCGTCCGAAAGGATCCTACGGACGATGGCCGAGTCGTCGATGATCAGAACGCGGATCTTGCGCTCGCATTCCATGCGGGCTTCTCCAGGTCGAGGCGGACCACTAATCGGCCCTCACCGACCATCGCGGCATAAGCAGCGGAGCAAGCGGCAGGGTCGGGTACAGCGCCTTGCACTCGCCTGCCGGGCTCCCCGGAGTCGCTCTCCGATGAGACGATGTGCGGGGCGCCCAGCCGAAATGTGGCCGAGCTTTCGATGCGGCTCAACACCGAGCCGCAAATCATGTTCGCCAACTCGCAGACTACAGCGCCGATCTGCGGTTCCGACAGGTCCTTATCGTCTATCCCGAGAAAGCCGCCCGCGACATCTCTCGCGGCTTCCGCGGTGACCCGGAGGAAGAGGACGCCTGGCGGATCTCCTTCAAACTCGAGCCGGACGGTGATCCCGGCTTCCGGCGACAGCTCCCCTCCCTGCTCGCCGGAGCAGTCGATAAAGAACATCTTCTCCAGGACCTCATTTACACACTCCTGGAGCGTCCGCGTGACGGAAAGTTCAGGCACAAGGCACCTCCAATGCGGCTTCCAACTCGGCGCGAAGCGTTTCGGGAAGGAATGGTTTCGTGATATACCGGCAGGCGCCCAACGCCAGGAGGCGGTCGATCCGCTGGCGTGTCGCGTCTGTAGAGATCACGATCGCTGGAATGGAGCAGAACGTCTCGTGCCCGGCCAGGCGGCGGAGAAACTCTTCGCCATCCATGCCCGGCATGTTGATGTCGGTCAGGATGACATCCACCCATTCCCGCTGCAATACCTCGAGTCCTTCCCGGCCGTCGGACGCTTCCAGGCATCTCGAGACGTCCAGGCCCGTCAGCGCGACGACACGGCGCACGAATGTCCGCATCGCGGGAGAGTCATCGACAATTAGAATGCGGTAGGCCACGTACCGGCTCCTTTCTGCGGCGATAGAGGACATAACTCGCGGTCGATACCCGACTCCATCAGCGAGAGCTTGCCGCTGCCAATCTCCAGCCGAACGGTTCGCGATGCATTGCCGCCCACGGCCTCGCCATGCAGCAGCAGGCCCACCTTCCAGAGAATCTTGCGCATCGCCAGGTAATTGCGTTTCCCGATTTCGAATACACCCTGCCGATCCATGATCTGGGCGCCGCCCACGGCATGGACTCTGAGATGCTGCCGGGATGCTCCGCGCCCACAGACCTCCTTGAGAAGCAATGGAATGCCCGTATCCGCAAAGGTATACGGATTCTCACGAGCTTTCACCGGATCGATTTTCGAGTCCGGCAGCATGAAATGGAGCATTCCACCGACTGAGGAACCGGGATCGTGTACGATCAGGCCGATGCAAGAGCCCAGCGCAAACGTCGCCAAGACCTCGCCAGGCGTGCCGCTGGTCCGGCAGTCGGCCATTCCCACCACTATCTGAGCCATTTGCCCCCCTGGTTGGCGGGTTTGCGGTAAACCGCTGGCCGGACATAATCGAGACTGTGTGCGATCCTGGTCAGGCTCTCGGCGTGACCGACAAAAAGGTAGCCTCCCGGCTCCAGGCACTCCGCCAACTGGCCAACCACCCGCTCCTGAGTTTCCCTGTCGAAGTAGATCATTACGTTGCGACAGAAGATGACAGGAAACTGACGGCGCCAGGCGAAGGGCTTTATCAGGTTCATCCGCTGAAAGCTGGCTTGCGTCCGGATGCGCGGGCAAACCCGGTATACCCTCCCGGGTCCGTCCACCGGAACGAAGTAACGCGACAACCATCCGGCGGGAAGTCCCTGGCAGCGTTCCTCAGAGTAAACCGCGCGCTCGGCAAATCGCAGTACCTTGTTCGATATGTCCGTGGCCGTGATCTGGATATTCCGGGACGCCGTGGCTTCGTTCACGAGGAATGCCAGCGTCCAGACCTCCTCGCCGGTGGAACACGCGGCACACCAGATTTCGAGCAACTGGCCGCCCGCCAAAGCCGGGAGCACCTGCTGACGGAGAAAATGAAAATGATCCGGCTCACGCAAAAAGGAAGTATGGTTCGTGGCCAGCGCATCGATCATCCCCGCCAAAGCTTCACCCGTGGAGTCCGCCAGAACGTGCCTGCAGTACTCGCGGTAGGTGCGGAAGCCACCCGAGTTCACAAGCCGGCGCAAGCGAGCCGATACCAGCTCTTCCTTGCCGCTCTTCAGATCGAGGCCGAAGGCCCGATGCGCAAGGCTGCGGATCTGCTCAAATTCCAGTGGATCCAGGGGGGCAACGCGATCCAGTTCCACTCGTCCGGGATCACTGTGATGACTCACGGCTTTGTTCCTTGAACAATCGCTCGACGTCCAGAATCAGACCCACTCGTCCGTCCCCGAGAATGGCGCCTCCAGCTATACCTGTGACGTGCTGAAATGTTTCTCCCAAACTCTTGATCACGACTTCCTGTTTGCCGATGAGCTCATCGACCACCAGGCAGAACCGCTGACCTTCCACTTCCGCCACTACCAGGATCGACTGGAGCGGATCCTCCGATCGCGGTGTGACCCGGAAACGCCGGTATAGACGGTGGACCGGCAAAAGGGAGCCACGGACCAGCGCCATTTCGCGGCGCCCCTGCACAGTCCACAGCGCCTCAGGCCCCGGACGGAACATCTCGCGAACCGTGAACAGTGGCACGATGTAACGCTCCTGCCCGACTCCAACCACCAGTCCGTCGATGATCGCCAGGGTGAGAGGCAGTTTCAGAAGGAATGTCGATCCATGCCCGGGATTCGAACGGACCTCGATGCGGCCGCGAAGCCTTTCGACGTGCCGCCTGACAACGTCCATCCCAACCCCTCGTCCCGAAACGTTGGTCACTCGGGCGGCGGTGCTGAAACCGGGGAGGAAGATCAGATTGTGTATTTCCAGGTCCGAAAGATCGGCCACTGAGGTAATTAGACCTCTCTCCAAGGCTTTGGCGAGGATCTTGTCGCGATCTAATCCGCGTCCGTCGTCCGAAATCTCGACGACCACCTGACCGGCTTGATGTTGGGCCTTCAGAAGCAGGCGAGCGGTTGCGTCTTTGCCGCAGGCTTCTCGTTCCGCGGGCGCCTCGATTCCGTGATCGACCGCATTGCGGACCATGTGCATCAAGGGGTCGGACAGTTCCTCGGCAATCGTCCGGTCCAGTTCGATCTCATCGCCCGCGGTCTCCATTTCGACCCGTTTGCCGAACTGCCGCGAGAGGTCCCTGACGAGACGCGCCATTCGATGGAACAAGGGGCCAATCGGTACCAGTCGCATCGCCATGGCGGTCTTCTGTAATTCCGAGGTGATTCGGGTCAGTTGCGCGAGCTTGCTCTGTAGAGCAGGGCTCTTCAACCCGCTCATCTCGGGATCGTGCCGCACCAGGGATTCGGCGATCACCATCTCGCCTGCCATATCGACCAGGTAATCGAGCTTGGTGGTATCTACCTTTACCGCCCTGGATTCGTTTCGAACGGAAGGGCTGGAGCCGGCTGCGGCATCTTCAGACCCAGCCTTCCCTGGAGCGGGCTCGCTCCGAGGAGCGACCCGAGCCACGGGAGTATTCGGCGGTTCGGACAGGACTTCAACCGTAGTGCGCTCGACCGGCGGTGGGCTTTCTGGTTCCCCCGAACCGGCGGTGACGGCACCAGCCAGAGCGGCGAGCCCGCACGCCGGCGGATCGGTTTCCGGACTGCCCGAGAGATCCTGGATACGGGTCATCAGAGCTTCGTCCGGCGCGGGGGCCGAAGACGGGCGATTCTGCGACTGTGCTTCGAGGTGCGACAGCCAGCGGCGCAGGTAGTCGGCGCCCTGCAGGATGACATCAATTGCCGCCGGCGTGATCAATAACTGCCCGTTGCGAGCACGATCGAGGATGGCTTCCACGTCGTGTGCCAGTTGTTGGATCTCCCAAAGCTCCAGGAACCCCGCCAGCCCCTTGATCGTGTGGAACCCGCGAAACACCGAGTTCAATGCCTCCGAGTTGAGCGGATCCCGTTCGATGTTGAGCGTCTGTTGTTCAATTGCGGTAAGATGCTCGCGGCTTTCCATCAAAAAATCGCCGAGCAGTTCGGGATCCTTCGCCGGGGAAGGATCCTCGGCGGCCGTCTGTGGGCCGGCTTCGGCCGCCTGCTGAAGGAGGGCAACCCCTTCCAGAAGCTTGGCCGCATCGACGCCGAGCCCGGCCCCCTCAACCTCTTTGGCATTCTGAAGGGATTGCATAAGATCACGCGCGGCATCGGCAACCTCGTTGGCCCGATACTGCTCTGCGCTCTGCCGAATCCGTTCGAGCGCAGGTACCCAACCGGATGTCACGGTATCGGAAGTAGGATCTGCGACGACTACCTGAAGGGCTAGGTCATCGATCTGGTGGCGAAGTTCGGTCCATTGGGGCATGGCAGACCTCTCAACAACCACCTTCGCTGTCATCGAGCGGGAACACCGAGTGATGACTCTTCAACGCCCCGGCGGCTAGCGCGGGTTTCAGGCCGGCGTCGGCCGGTCCCTCGTGGGTAGATCCTCCCCGCCTGGACGCACGGCCAGCGGTGTTCGCTCGCCCCAGATCGGAAGCCTTCGATGCGTCCCCGTCATCCTGGCCGCCAACCAGCACGCGAAGACGCTCGACAATGGAATGCAGACCCTTCGCCTGTGCTGCCAGTTCCTCGCTGGCGGCAGCGCTTTCCTCGGCATTCGCCGCGCTTCGCTGCGTCACCTGTTCCATTTGGCCCACGGCGCCGGCGATCTGCTCGATGCCACGCGACTGCTCATGACTGCCCGCATCGATCTCATCGACGAGGGTCTTTACCTGGCCGGCGCTCCCCGTGATCTGCTGGATCGAGTTCGCAACCTGGTCGAGTTTGCGGCCTCCCTCTCCAGACCTGCCGATCGATTCCTCGATCAGCACGGCAGTATCCTTTGCCGCCTGCGCGCTGCGATGGGCGAGATTGCGGACCTCATCGGCAACCACCGCGAACCCCATACCAGCCTCGCCGGCCCTCGCTGCCTCCACGGCGGCGTTCAACGCCAGGATATTCGTCTGGAATGCAATTTCATCGATCACCCGAATGATTTTCGAGATCTTCTCGCTTGATCCCCGGATTTCGTTCATGGAGTGGACCATCTCTTCCAGGTTTCGATTCGCGCCGCCCACCAAGCGCGCAGTTTCACCCATGAGATCGGCAACCGCTCGAGTATTCTCTGCATTTTTCAGTGTGATCGCAGTAATCTCCGTGGTGGAGGATGAGGTTTCTTCGAGAGTCGCCGCCTGTTCGGATGTGCCCTGAGCGACGGACTGGCTGGCCGAGGCCACCTGGCCGGCGGCCGCAGCCACCTGTTTCGACCCGTCCAGCAGTTCGGCGGCGATCTGCCGCAGCGAGTCGGTCGCGGAGCGCAGGATGGCAATCGAGACGATGGCTGTGCACACACCAGCGGCAATCAGAGACAACAGGAACCACTTCGCGCTCGAAAACCGATCGCGGGCGCCATCCCGCTCCTCCTGCAGCACGGTGTTCGCCATCGCAGTCAGTTCGTCGCAGTCATTTTTGAGAGCCGCGTATTGGGGTGTAGCTTTCTCCACAAGCACCTTGGCTGCTCCATTCAGGTCGCCCGCGTCCGCCAACTGCTCGAGTTCAGCATTCGCGGCCAGCCAGGTGGACAGTGCCGCATCCATGCGCCCCGTGATCTCCTTCCCATGGGTTGTGTTCATCAGGGTGCGCAGCTCCCCCAAGTTACGCCGAAAGTCCGTGCTGCTGCGTTGGAAGAGAGCTTTGGCAGTGGCCGCGTCCGCCATTCTCCTGGAGAGCGCAAATATCAGCACGCCTCTCTGTCCTGCGAGCATACCCGATGCAGCAGCGTGTACGTCACCCACAGACTGAATGTTACGCGCCGTGGCCCCGGTCGTGACCTCGAAGGAGTCCTTGAAAGAGCTGATGGTGTACAACGCGAAGCCCGCCATGACCGCCAACACCGCAACGAGCATGCCGATGCTGAACGCCGTTTTCATTCCGATGGTGAGGTCTTTGGGTTTCATAATGGTGTCTAAGCCTCCCTATCGAATGATGGAACTGAGATTGCGCAGGTCCTGCGTGGACAGTACCCGATCGATGTCGAGCAGGATTTTGACTTTTCCCTTGACCTTGGCCATTCCGAGCAGGTACTGAGTGGCGACCTCCTCCCCAAAATCCGGGGTGTCTTCAATCTCCCCGGAAGTGAGATTGAGGACTTCGGAAACGCCGTCCACGATAATTCCCATCAGGATAAGGCCGGCTTCACCGGACACCTGGGTCACTATGATGCAGGTACGCTGCGTGTATTGCGCCTCGGGTACTCCAAATTTCAGACGGAGGTCGATCACCGGGACCACCTTGCCGCGGAGATTGATCACTCCTTTGATGTGGGCAGGGGTCTGTGGAACGGCAGTAACCTCCTGCATGCCCATAATCTCTCGGACCTTCAGGACCCGGATTCCGAATTCCTCATTGGCCAGTTGAAACGTCAGGTACTTGCCCGCGCGCCCATCCGCGCGCGTCGCCGCGGCCTGTTCATTTGCTGAAAGTATCGTAGATGGCACGGTTTGCTCCAGATTTTCGCTTTAAACATCCAAAGCGCAGGTTTGACCCATCATGTGACAATTCAAATGGGACTTCTCGCTGGGCGAGAGGCACATTTTGACAGTCAAGGCCTCACCGTCCCACGGAAACCGGACGACTGTCCAGTCGGTTGTACCGGCACTTTTGGTCTTGAAGTTCTTGCCGAACACCACAGTCGGGATGCTCAGTCCCAGAGGCCCGAGGTGTGTTTCCAGGTCGTTCTTGACGCTGCCCACGATCATGTTGGTCAACTCGGCCACGGCATCCAGCACGTCCTCATCCACACCGGCACTTTCCGCCATCAGCATCAAGGAACAGATACGACAAGCCACTCCCGGCGAACAGCTAATGCTCCCAGTGCCCGCCCAGGCGCCTGCCACGCCGATGAAAGAGACGACTCCATCGTTGGATTCAGGAGTGCCGTTCTCGATGAAAGCCTCGCCGGGTGGCAAGTCCACGCCCAGCATCGTCGAGAAGACATTGGCGGTGGAGACCCGGATCAGATCCACCATCAGGGTATGGGTGTTCATAACGGTAAAGCCGGCTCGAGAATCCCGGCCAGTTTCTCCTTGATTTGATCGGCGGTGAAAGGTTTTCGAACATAGCCGGCAGCACCGAGCTTCACGGCTTCTCCCACCTTGGTCTCACCGCCCTCGGTGGTGACCATCAAGACGGGTATGTGGCGCCATTGGGGGGCGGATTTCAGGGCAGCCAGCAACTGAATGCCATCCATCTTGGGCATATTGACATCGGTAAGTACCAGATCGACGCTCTTGGACTTCAGCAACTCCAACGCCTCCTGGCCATCGCCGGCCTCCAGAATTGACCGAATCGACATCCCCGTTTGACGGAGCACTCTCTGCAGAATCTTACGAATTGCAGCGGAATCATCCACAACCAAAATGTTGGACTCCATTCGACTCCTTACACCTTATTCATCGGAATCAACCGCGGAATTCATTAGCGCGGAAACAGGAAATTTTACCGATCGAGGTTCCCGAGCCACGTTGCCATTCCGGCCCGAAAAAACGGGCGCATGTTCGGAAAGGATCCACCCACGGGGTGCCGCAGCGGTTTTAGAGAAGCAGGCAGGTCAAGAGCGAAACGGGTAAGGAGGTGTCGGCCTCCGGTGAACCTATCGGGAATTTGGCTGGTGTTCGGGATCTTTCGCCAGCACGTTGCGAAAGGTCCGCGCCATCTCGGCGGCCGTCCAAGGCTTGGGAATTGCCTCGTCGAAGCCGTATTTCCGGAAATCCGCCATCACCGGGTCGTCGGAGTAACCGCTGGACACAATCAGCTTTAACGCCGGATCCAACTCCCTCAATTTGGCCGCTGTCTCCAAGCCGCCCATCCCACCGCACACCGTCAAGTCCAACAGAGCAGCGTCGAAACGACTTCCGGCGAGCTGAGCGTTTTCGAACAGAGCGATGGCCTCGGCGCCGTCCCGAGCGGATTGCACGTCATAGCCCAGACCCTTCAGGACCGTTTCCAGAAGCTTCCGGATCGGCCCTTCGTCGTCCATCACCAGCAGCCGTTCGGTCCCGCAAGTGGGGGTAATCGCCAGCGGCGCTTGGGGTGCGGCAGTCTCGCGGGAAGCCGGAAGATCGACCCGGAAGACGCTCCCGCTGCCTGGCTTCGATTCCACCGAAATCGTCCCGCCGTGCTTGGCCACGATGGAGTACGCCGTCGCCAGCCCAAGCCCGTTGGCGCCGGTTCTGGTGGTGAAATAGGGATCGAAAATTCGCGGAAGAACCTCCGGGGGAATTCCACATCCGTAGTCCCGAATGGAAATGCTCACCCTGGGATCTCCTGCCGTCCCGGTCAGGTTGGCCTGGACTTCGATGATTCCACCCTCGGACATCGATTGCCGCGCATTGAGCAGAAGATTATGGAGGACTTGGCCAATCTGGCCGGGATCGACCTCGGCAAAACCCAGATCGTCCGCAAGGCCGGCCACGATGCTGGTCTGAGTCCCGGCGCGCGCCAACTGGACGGCATCGGTCACCAATTTGCCAACCGATACCAGGCGGCGGACCGGGGCCCCTCCCTTGGCGAAAGTCAGCAACTGCGATGACAGGAAAACGGCTCGCTCGCACGAATTAACCGTCTGGTCAAGCACGACTTGCACCGGATCGTCCGGCTCCAAATGCATCTTGGCCAACCCCACGTTTCCCAGGACGACGGTGAGGAAGTTGTTGAAGTCATGCGCGATCCCCCCAGCCATCACCCCCAGCGATTCGAGCTTGCGGGCGCGCAGCAATTCCTCTTCGACCTGCTCGCGCTGTATGATTTCCGCTCGTAACTGCTCGGTCGAACGCTCTAACTCAGCCGTGCGCTCCCGAACGCGCGCTTCCAGTTGGGCATTCAACGCCTCCACGTGCTGTTTGGCGGCCCGCAAATCCTCCACCAAGTCCCGATTCTCAAACTGCAAGCACAAAGACGACACGATTGTCCCGTGAATTCGCCGTGTGGTGATCAACGTAACGAGCGTGAAGATACCGGCAAGCAAGGCCATGGCCATGTGGGCATCGTCTCCCTGCAGCGCGAGCCGCATAGAAGGCACGATACCGGCGGGAAGCATGAAGGCAAGGAATGCCTCCGGCCGCGGCGCCAGCAGAGATGCCGAGCCCAACATCATTCCGCCGAGCACGAACATCAGAAAAATCTGACTCGCCAGCGACTCGGGCGGATACAACAGCACTCCGGCCGTTCCCCAACCTGCACCCGCCAGGCCGGCTCCCGCAGCAAAGGCAATGGCCCAGTTTCTGGCTTGCCGGTCGGGCGAGACTGCCCTGTGGTACTGCCGCGCCAGTACGAGCCTGGCTGCCGACACCAGGTACATCCAGCCGCACCACCCCAGGATGATCGAGTGTCGAATTACGGCCCACTCGAGACTGGCCAGCACCGCTGCAGCGACCACCGTGACTGACACGCCCACGTTAGCGTTGCCGTACAGAAGTTCCACTTGCTCCGCGAGGATTGCGTGCTGGGGAGAGCGTGCTTTCGGGAGGGGTGACGAACTCGGCATCATGGAGTTGTAAGTCGAACAGGTGTCTGGTTCGGGACCCGCGTCTTAGAGCCAGTATACACCGTCTTTCTCGCCGGCCTCTGGCGGAGGTTACAGTACTGCCATAAGCTCGACTGAGATCCGCATTCGGCTTTGCAACTCGGGTATTCTCCCAGGGAGTGAAGCCCGGATACGAGTCGTCAGCCACCTCGGCCGTTGGATGTTGTGCTATCCTTCGATCCGGCACGGATGACGTCCTCGTAGATGTTCGGGCTCCGAGTGACACCCGGCAAAACACTGAGAATTCCGGCCACCTCACTTATATGGAAGGAGAGTTCCTCATGACAGCGATTACGAGTATTGCCGAGAAGTTCTTCGCCGCATGCGAGGCGGGAAAGGGATGGGAAGTCTGCCAGGCTTACTGCGCACCCAACGCGACCTTTTCCGCCCAAGCCGAGCCACTGCTGACTGTCAAGACGCTCGCGGAGTACACGGATTGGATGAAAGGGATGACGACCGTTCTGCCGGATGCCCACTACGAAGTAAAGTCGTTCGCCACGGATGCCGGGCGGAATAATGTGGCCGCTTACGGCGTGTTTCATGCTACCCACACCGGACCAGGCGGACCGGTGCCTCCAACGGGACGGCACACGAGCACCGATTACGTTTACGTCATGCAATTCGACGGGGACAAAATCATCCACATGACCAAGATCTGGCACGCGGGGCTGGCGATGAAGGAACTCGGCTGGGCTTGACGATCCGGGTATGGTTGGACACAGCAGCTTAGACCGCCGACAGTAAGGTAAATCCCCTACGCGCGTGGCGTTCCGCTAGAATAAGCCTCATGGGACCCCTAACTGCCATGGTTAGCCGGCCATGTTGCCTGCTAACCGCCTTTATTTCAATAGGTTGTTGTCTTTCCGCACAGACCGTCTCGGGTCAGTGTGCGGTAACTGCCGTTCCCAATCAGGTTCGCGCCGAAGGCCTCACGGAACGGATGGGCGATATCATTCTGCAATGTTCCGGTTCCAATCCCGGGGCCGTTTTGACTGGCAATCTCTCGGTTATCCTCCCGATCAGCATCACCAATCGGGTGGATGCCGCCAGTTTAACTCACGATGCAATCTTATCAGTCGATTACGGGATGGGCGCAGTGCCCACCGGGATCCCCGGGCAGATTCTCAATCAGACCATTGCGTTCAACGGCCTCAGCATAACTGTGCCGTCTTCCGGCGGCTTTACCATTCGAATCTCGAACATCCGCGCCGCGATTCACGAGAGCGGCCTGGTGCAGCCACAACCGATCCGGGCCCAGATTGTCTCCGGCACCCCGGTCTCGATTCTGGTAAATCAGTCACAACCGGTCGTGGCCTTTGCGCAAACCGGTCTCTACGCTACTTTGTACGATCGCGGGATCACCTGCACGGGATCTCCGTTGCCCTCCACTATCAATCTTCCCAGCCTGTTCGCCGCGGGGACGGCATTTGCCTCCGCACGACTGACCGAGGGCTTCGGCGGCGCGTTCTTGCCACGCGCCGCGGGCGAGGATAACGGAACCCGTTTCCTGATCCAGTATTCCGGTTTCCCCGCCAGCACCCAGCTTTATATTCCCGACGCAGTGGCCGGTTCCGACGCACTCACTCCTACCGCGGCGGGGGACCTCGGCTATCGGGCGCAGATCGGACAATATGTCGCTGGGAGCGGTACCCTGTTCCTGGTTCGAGTTCTCGGTGCCGATGCAAACGGTGCCGGCGGCCAGTTGGCCGGGCTTCCCCCAACTCCTTCCAACGGGGTCATCAACCTGGTCACCGCCAGCGCTGTGCCTCTCACTGGAGGAGCGGGGTACGCCGTCTACGAAGTGGTAGACGCCAGCCCGACCCGCCTGGAGACCGTTCAGTTTCCGACCTTCATCGGCCTCGCGAACAACACGGCGCCGGCCGTGGCCCAGGAGACGGCTTCATTCGCGCCCGTGTCGAACGTCCTCACGGCCTCCTCCACCGCGCCGATCCAACGCTTTGCGGTGTCCATCCCTCCGCCCGACTGCAGTCTGGTGGGTGATTGCGGGGCCGCTTATTTCCCCAAACTGACGGTGCCTGAGATTACTTCCATCCAATTGACCGCCGTCGCCGGCGGTGATCAGACCGGTCTGGCGGGATACATTCCCATCCAGAATGCCGGCGGCGGAATATTGAACTGGGCGGCGGCCGTTACCTATACCAGCGGCTCCGGCTGGCTGCACCTGGACAATACGGCCGGGCAGAACGCCGGGAGCATCCTGGTGACAGCCAGCGGAAAGGGGCTGTCGCCGGGCACGTATCAGGCGACGATTCTGGTCGATGCCGGATCGGCTGGAAGCGTCACCATCCCGGTCACCCTGACCGTCACGGCACCGCCGCCGACGCCGCAGGTAGTGGTGAGCAAGGTAATCAACTCCGCCACCCTGGATGTCACGCCGCTGGTGAGCGGGTCCCTGGGAACGCTGATTGGTTCCCACCTGAATGGGAAGAGTGTCACCGCGACTTTCGACGGCAGTCCCGCCAGCCTGCTCTACACCTCCGATACCCAGATCAACCTGCAGGTTCCCGACCTTGGTTCCAAGAATTCGGCCAGCCTGGTGGTAACGGTAGACGGAACCAGCAGCCTCCCGGTGACTGTACCGCTCTCGCCCGCCTGGCCGTCGGTCTTCCGCAACGGCATTCTGAATCAGGACAACAGCGTAAACGGCCCGACAGCCGGAGCCCACGACGGAAGTTTTCTCCAGATCTTCGCAACCGGCATTCCGGCGTCCGCCACCGTATCGGTGCAGATCGCCGACCGGAAGGGGCTGATTCCGGTGTATGCCGGGCAGGCTCCCACAGTGCCTGGAGTGCAGCAGGTCAATGTCGCTGTGCCCGATGATTTGATCCCAACGGCTACCCAACTGGTGATTTGCGCGGCCATAGGCGGACAGTCCTTTTGCTCCGCGGGATCGCCATTGGTCGTCCAGTAAAAAGAAGGCCAGCGAAAGAAACGCCGGCACAGGGCCTGGGTCAATGCGCGACCGCCTGGCCGGCCGTTCCCGATCGACTGCGGCACCCGGGGGGACTGAGCTCTCGAAAATTCGCTTTCTTCACAGTGCTGATGACTGGTACCCTGATGATCACAGGGTCAACAGACGTGCGGCGCAACATCAGGTTGGTTGTTCTCCTGTGCGGCATCGTAGCTGCCGTAGCGGTTTTGGGCTGGCTGCGCTTACGACCGTCCAGGTTCGGTGAGCGGGTCTATCGCATCGGGTGGATGATCTCTCCGCCGTTTCAGGTCCGGGGTGCCGACGGCAACGCCGCCGGGCTTTCCGTCGATCTGTTGAATGAAGCGGCCCGCAGGCGCGGTATCGCTCTCCAGTGGATTTTCTGGCCGGACAGCTCGGAGTCCGCGCTGAAGACCAAAGTGGTTGACCTGTGGCCGCTGATCACGATCACTCCGGAGCGCCTGAAGGATTTCTATATCTCCGAGCCCTACCTGCAGCACGAGCATTGCCTGCTGGTCCGCGACGAGAGTCCATACCGCAAAATCGAGGATCTGGCCACTTCCACGGTTGGGATTGCCAACGCGGCTATCGACACCGTGCACCTGCACCAGATCCTGCCGAAGGCCGAGCCGCTGTATCGCCCTCGGATCGGCAGCGTCATCGACGATATTTGTGCAGGGCGCACACAAGCCGCCTTGATGGACAAGTACACCGCGATCTCCACACTTCTCGAAATGCACGGGTGCGGAGGCGCGGCCTTGCGCTGGATCGCGGTGCCGCAGGTCCGGTCGCAACTCGGCGTGGGCGCTACCTTCGAGAATCGCGCCGCCGCCGATGCCATTCGCGAGGAAATCGGCGCCCTAGGCCAGGAAGGCCGGCTGGCCGCCATCTTTGGCCAATTCGGCTTCATGAGCGGACAGGATGTGGAATCGGTGGAAGCGCTGGTCGATGCCCGGCGCCGGGAAAGCCGTCTCCTCATCGCCACGGCAATGTTTGCATTCCTGTTCGCGCTCACCTGCTGGCAGACGGTGCGCTTGATTCGCGAACGGAATCGGACCCACGAGGCGGAAGCCAAACTGTGCGAATCGCAGCAACGCAACCTGCAGGCCCAGAAGCTCGAGAGTATCGGACGGCTCGCCGGCGGAGTCGCCCACGACTTCAACAACCTTCTCACCGTGATCAACGGCTACAGTTCCATCGTATTCAACAAGCTGGCGGAGAGCGATCCGTTGCGCGCGCCGGTCAAGGAAATCCGCAAGGCAGGCGATCGCGCAGCCGACCTGACGCAACAACTGCTGGCATTTGGCCGCAAGCAGATGACCCGTCCGCAACCGGTAAGCCTGAATTCGGTGGTGCAGGAATCGGAAACGATGTTCCGCCGGCTTCTCGGAGAAGACATCGAGTTCACCACCAACCTCAACCCGGAACTGGGCCTGGTAAATGCCGATCCCGCTCAGATTCATCAGGTCCTGATGAATCTGGTGATCAACGCGCGCGACGCCATGCCGGATGGAGGCAAGTTGGTCATCGAGACAGCCCCGGTACAGATCGATGCCCAGTATGCGGCCGAGCATCCTCAAGCCTCCCCCGGATCCGCAATCCGGCTGACCGTCACCGATACGGGTCATGGGATGGATGAACAGACCAAAGAGCATATCTTTGAGCCATTCTTCACTACCAAGGGCATGGCGCAAGGAACCGGGTTGGGCCTTGCCACCGTATATGGCGTCGTCCAGCAAAGCAACGGCTGGATCGGAGTACGCAGCGCGCCGGGCGAAGGTTCGTCATTCGAAATTTATCTGCCGCGTATTACCGGTGCCCGTGGGGCCGATGTCCGTGCTTCGATCGATCCAGTGACTGCCGGCGGTTCCGAAACGATTCTGGTCGTAGAGGACCAGGCCGAGGTTCGGACTTTCGCCGTGAACGCTCTTACCACCTGTGGCTACCGGGTTCTGGACGCTGCCGATGGCGCCCAGGCGCTCTCCCTCTGCGCACGCCATCCGGGGCCGATCCATGTGTTGTTGACCGATGTCGTACTCCCGGGGATCAATGGCCGCGAACTGGCGGATCGTGTCAGGGCCAGGCGTCCGGAGGTTGTGGTTGTGTTTACCTCAGGCTATACCGACGACGTGATCGCTCATCGCGGGGTGCTGGACAAAGACGTTGCCTTCATTCCGAAGCCTTACACCACCCATGAAGTTGTGGCCAAGGTGCGTGAGGTATTGAAAAAAGCGGACAAAGCCGGTGCCTGACCTCAATCGCCCCTATCACCACGAGACCGGGGGGCGCGGGACGCCGCAGCCTGAGAATTGCGAACTGGATTTATGCAGGATTGGTCGAACTAGGCCGCAGGATTGGTGGAACTAGGCCGCGACTGAGGGGTAGCGCGTCTTGCCTGCGCCATCATTGAAGTGGGCGGGCAGCGCCTTCCGCACGGCTGCCACCAGATCGGCGGGGAGAAAGGGCTTCTCGACGAACGCAAAGCCAAGATCGGGCGCCACGTTGCCGGAGATCAGAACCACAGGGACGCGTGGAAAAGACACGCGGACGGCGCGGGCCAAACTCAAGCCGTCCCCATTTGGCATCTGGATATCGCTGACAATCAAATCCACATCGCCTCCGAGTTTCTGAACAATCCGCAGGGCTTCGAAACCGCCTTCCGCTTCCAGGGTCCGAATATTCTCCCGCTGCAGGACATTGCTGACATACTTCCGCACAGACGGATCATCATCAACAACCAGGCAGATGGACATATGCAAAGTAGACGATATTAACCTTAGAAACGTTGCGGAAAAAACGATTTAGACAACATATTCAATTAGAGCCTGGGCCCCGATAGCCCAAAATGGCCACCATTTGCTGGCTCCACTAAGTGAAACTTCTGAGATTAGATTGCACCGCAGGCTGTGCCGGCAGACTTTGGAACCCTGGATTAATTTAGCGGGAATCACTCATGAAGAGAGTTCGTAAACGAGAGGGCAGGAGCAAATCGATTTTGATCGCCGATGAGTTTTCCAGATGCAAGCGTTGGAAGCGCTCTTCGATTCCGCTCGTCCACGCCGCGGTAGATCTCATGCTCGCCGCATTTGCGGCTGTCATTGCGATTGCGATCTTCTTTCCGATGTCTCTGATCGTGATTCCGGTAACGCTTCTGGTGAGCCGGCTGAAGGCTGCCTCGTAGAAACCCAACCTGGTTTTCTTAGTGGGACAGGGCCAAGGCTCTTTCAGTCCGGGAAAATACCGCTCAATGTCATTTGGCTTCGAGGGCGAGGACCGCGTAGGCAGTGGCGGCGTCGCTCATGAAGCGGCCGACATCCGTCGAAAGATCGCGCTTCTTATTCAGCGAATAGGCCAGCCAGCGGCCTTCGGTGCGGTCCTGATTCCGGTTCAGCCAGGCAAGGGCGCGCTGCAATTCGGGCTGTTCGCGCGGCATGCCCACGCGCTCGAATGCCAGCGCCACTACACCGGTGGCGTAACCATCACTCTTCGTTTCGAGAGGAGTGCCGTCGGCCCGCTTCCATCCGCCGACAAAATCGGAAAGGCTGAAGCCTCCGTCCTCCTGCTGTTTATGCAGCGCCTCCGCCGCAATGGCCTTCTGTTCCGCGGGAGTCAGCAGGCCCGGAAGCCGGGCGGAAGCCCAGAGCAGAATCATGCGGTTGATGAGAATCTGCGAGTCGCGCTCGCGAACCAGGTATTCGCGGAGAGCCTTCAGCCCGTCCTGGATTTCGGGAGCGGAGCGATACTCGCCGGGCGCTAATCCGATGGCCAGCGCGGCCAGCGTAGCGCCGTAATATTGCGAATCGCCCTCCCACGGCGAGTTGTGGAACTGCAGCCACGCCCAGGCGCCCTTGGCGTCGCCAGCCTTGAGCTGCTCGCCCCACATGTTGTCGAGTGCCATGCGAGCGTCCGCACCCAGCTTGCCGGTAGGTGCATCGTAGCCGGCCAGGATCACGGCATTGAAGATCGATTCCGTGCCGCGCGACTCCGCCGTCTTGGGGGCACCCCTCTTCTCGTCCGGGTAGAAGGGCTCCACCTCTTTCCACATACGGACGCGCTTGATGACGTTGTCCAGCACTTTGCGTTCATTGGCCGATGGACCCTGCTCGCCCAAGTCGCCGTGCAGGAAGGCGCGGGACATGGCGTAAGGCGCCGACGTGTGGCAGGAGATGCAGAAAGTCTCGTGATCGCGCTGGGAGCTTGACCAGGTCATCCACCAGGCGATGCGGCCGTCCAGGTAGGCAGCCGCTGCCTTCGGGCTCCAGGCCGGGGAGCGTTCCGACGCCGCGCCCGGACCGCTTTGCGCGCATACACCTCCCGCCAGGCACACCAGGAGGCAAGATCCCACAGTAAGCTTCTTCATCGCGTTCCCCTCACTCCTTTCCATCAGGATACCGAATTCCGGCGCCTTCAGAAGTTAGCGCCGCACAGAAAATTCGCGGCGTCATCAGTGCTGCCGGTTCCTTTGTAGCGGGCCACCAGAGGGTAGGGACACAGCGGGCGCGACCGGACCACTTTGCCGCTCTGATCGCGTCGCACCGCCTCCAGCGTCGCGGGGGCCTTTCCTTCCTCGACCCATTTCAACAGCGCGTCCAACTGGCCCGAAGGCGCAGGTCCGGGTCCTCCGGCGCAATGCCCGACTCCCGGCGCCAGGAACAGGCGAATGAACTCCGAGGTCCTGGCCGCGCCGCCCATGTGCTCCTGCACGCGCTTGTAATAGTCGATCGTGCCTTCGGGATAGATCAACTGGTCGGACCACCCGTGCCAGACGATGGCTTTGCCGCCGCGGCCGCGGAAGGCCGAGAGGTCGGGATTGTCGGTGCCGATGACGGCGCCGAACTCCTCGGTGGATTGATCCCACAACTGCTCGTAGGCGGGGAAACTCAGAGTGGTCCAATCGAATTGCGGATTCTGGGTGAGGAAGTATTTCCACCAATCCAGCGTGATGCCCATGGGGCGCCCCGTGAGGGGAGATCCACCGGTGCTGCTGAGGCCGCCGAAATCGCCGCCGGGCTGCAAGCCATACCAGAGGAAGCTTCCATCCTGACGCCTGGGACCCTGCCGGATTTTGCGGATGACATCGGCGTCGGCCGCGGTGAACGTACCGCAGCCATCGACCGTGGTACCCACCAGCGCCTTCGGATCGTAAGTGCAGCGCTTGGGATCTTCGATCACGCCGTCCTTCACGCCATCGATCGCGTCGCAGGCCGCTACCGCCGCGGCCGTGGCTGCCTGAAACTTGCACATCGGCACGAAATTGCCGGACTCCTTCATCACCAGTTGTCCCCACATCTGTTCGACGTGGAGTTTCGTCCAGTTGATGGCGGGCGCGCCGGCGACCACTCCGTCGTAATCCTGCGGATAGCGCTGCGCTTCGGAGAGCGCCTGGCGTCCACCAGTGGAGCAGCCCATGAAATAGGAGTAGCGGGGCGCTTTTCCGTAGAACGCTTCAGTGAGCGCTTTGCCCAGCACCGTCATTTCGTGGATCCCGAGATAGGCGTTGTCGCGGATGAGCATCCAGTTCTGGCGCCCGTTGGAGTCCAGCGCGAAACTGCCGCTGCCGCCTTCATGGCCGGTGTCGGTGGCGCCCGCCGCATAGCCGATGGAGTTCGGCTGGCGCACGCCGTTCGGATTGCCGCCGGAGAATCCGCCGCCGCCCGTCCCTTCGAAACGGCCGTTCCAGTTTTTGGCGGGCAGGCCGATGAAGATGCGGACCTTGTCGCCGGCCGGCGGATGCGTCACAACAGCCGTCACGCGGCACACGTCGGCTCCATTGGCGGACTCGACGGCCGCGGATTCGACGATGGTATTCGGCAGCGTCAGCGTGCGAAGGCTCTCGCAGGATCGCACCGGATCGGCACTGGCGAACAGAGGCTTCGGCGGAACGGCAGGAGGTCCGGGCGGCGGCCCGCCGCGTTGCGGAGGTTGGGCGAATGCCATCATGGTGAGGGCGGCAAGGGGGATTGTGCGCTTCATGTGGCTATGAATATATCGAATTTGGGGGCCGCGCAGCTATCTGCTAACCGGCGGCAAATCGGCTGGCTGGGGGGCGATCCCACGGAGAATTGCCAGCGCGGGAGTGCGGATTTCGACGGCGACTCGCTTGAGGTACTTGGCTGAACCGGCTTCGACTGCCCGGAGGGCTTCATAAATCGGCCGCCACGCATCTTTCCAGTCTCTCTTTTCGAGCAGATCGAGAACTTCGCGCACGTTGGTTCCTTACCGTTGCCCCCAGGAACACCCCAATTGCGCCCTGCCCCAGGGACAGGAACTCAATCGGGTCGCTAGTCTCGGCGTCCTCGAAATGCCACGCTGGTGCGCCACGGCACGATACAGGTATGCAAAACGGTTGGACTTGTCAAACGACTGGACCAGATCGCAGATGCGGAGGAGGATTTTGCCGAAGGGTGGATAGTCTTGCCAACTTCCGAGCATCTCGTGCCGGAAAGCGCCGCCGGCAGCGGCGTCAATTACGAGTTTGAGTTGCTCGGGAGCGAAGACGAAATCTCTCATCAGTGAAGCATGGATCGCCGCGGAAACCGCGTCTGCGGGTTCGAGCTCGAGCGCCTGATGCAAGTAACGGGCTCCCTCGTCGGGCATGTTCACTCACAGTAGAGCAAGACACCCAGAGTCACCAGGAAGTGGGGACTGTCCGTGCCGAGATCGCCAGACATCCTGAGGGCAGCCACCGCGTCTTTGGGACGGCCAGCGCCAGAAAAAAGAAATATTCCGAGTATTCCCCAGAGCGTTGCATTTTTCGGGTCTAGCTGGGCCGCTCGGCGGAGGGCCGCCTCTGCATCCTGAACCCGGCCGGTGTCACCCAAAGGACGCAGCCGAGGTCAGCCCAATACAACGCACATTTGGGGGGCCAGATCGACCGCCTTGCGGTATGCGGCATCGGCTTCGTCCTCGCTCCGGAGTTCTGGCGAGGAGATCGCCGAGCCCCGTCCAGGACAATGTAGACCCGGGGCCCAGATCGATCGCCTTCCGATAGGCGGCCTCCGCTTCCCCGGATCGCTCGGGCATGTAGCAATCTTGCGTGATCGCCATAAAGAAAGTCTTTATTAATGTATTAGTTTAATGGTACACTAAAACTAGCGGTGACCCGGCGCGCATTCATCTCGACAGCTTTGGTTTGGAGAGCCGCCCCACCGCCCCCTTCGATCGTCCCCGTCCACGTGGTGATCGATGGGCGCGTGAACGGCCGGCAGATTGCCCGCTTCTGGACGCGCCTGTGGCCGCAAGCCCTTGCGGACCTGGCATCCGGCGGCGTGCGCCTGGAGACGAGCGTGGCCAACGGCGAAGTGCGGCGCTCGCCTGGCGGGCGGCCGATTTTCGTGAGGCTCGACCGGACAGTGCTCAACCTGGTCGTCACCGATCAGATTCCGATGATCTGGGACCGCGCCCGCGCTTTGAGCGGCGTGACCACGCGCTATCAGGGATTCCACGTTTGTGTGGTTGCGCTGAATTACGCGCACGGCCACCAGATCCCGTTTCTTTCCGTGAACACCTGCCTGCACGAGCTGCTGCATGCGCTGCTGGGCGACATTTTCGAAGACCGGCCGGCGGGTTTTCACGGCGCCGCGCGCGAATTCCGGGTTGACTGGTACGCCACCCGTCTGTGGCTGTTTGGCGATGGCGGGTACCTGCGCCAAGCCTCGCAAGCCTATGTCGAGCGGTTACGATGGGAGGTTGCTTCGCGGACCTGACACCACGCAGGAAGGTTTTTCAGACCTGGTTCGAGCGGCCGGGATGGCCGTGGGGCGGCTGACCGTGTACGTGGCGATGATCGTGGGCGTGCGGCGGCTCCTCCTATTCCAGATCGCGACGGGCGCGGGGCTGGGATTCGATCGGCCCTCTCTGGCTTGGAGCACCCTCTTCCTGTCGCTCACGGTCTTGGTGGGCATTCTGATTCATGAAGGTGGGCATTACCTGGCGGGCGTGGTTCTCGGACAGGTTTGCCTGCGCTTCGTGATCGGGCCGGTGGAGCTTGCTCGCGGCGGCGGCGGGTGGAGCGTTCGATGGATCCCCATCCGCCGCGCCGGGCTGGTGGATCTGGTGCCGGCAACGTTCGCCGACTTTCGACTGCGGCGGGCCGGTTGTGTAGCCGGAGGCCCGCTGGCCTCCCTGCTCGCCGGCTTGCTCTTCACGCTGGTCTCATTTGGCGCCGGTACTGCAAGTCTGTTTTGGATTTGGAGTTCGATGGCCCAATGGTGCCTGGTCGGGGTGTTGGGGCTGTTGCCTTTGCGCCGCGATTCTGCGTGTTCGGATGGCTACCTGCTCTGGGAACTCGCGCGCGGCGGCGCAGTGATGGACGATCTGCAGCGCAATCTGCTGGTGGCCTCCTCTCACGCGACGCCCCTGCGTTTGCGCGATTGGCCGCGCGCCTTGATCGCCCGGCTGCCGCAAGGCCAGCCCGATCAGCAACCCCGCGAGTACAACGCCTATCTGGCGTACGTGCATTTTCTGGATTGCGGCGAACCGGAGGCGGCGGGACCATACCTGGATCGCGTCATGGCGTGCTGGGCCGCAAACGATCCGCCCGAGTACGCGTTGGAGGCGGCCTACTATTACGCGCTTCACGGTAATGATGTGGAGAACGGGCGAAGCTGGCTCAACCTGGAAAAGGGGGACGCCGAAGCCTGGGTCCGCCTGCGTGCTCAGGCAGCGGTAGCCTGCAGGTCTGGCGAGCCGCGGCTTGCCAGCGAACTCGCAGAGGAGGCGCTGTCGCTGTTGCGCGCCGCTCCCGCCTGCGGGGCGCGCGAATACGAGATCGATCGCCTGCGCGAAGTCGTCTGCCAATCTGAGTCTAAGAACGGTGAACCAAAATCGTCCTCTAACCGTATAGACTAAAAAGATAACGAGGTTTACTATGTTCAGAATTGTTACGGGGATGAAGTGCGCCTTACTGGTCTCCGTGTTGAGCCTGGAGGGATTCAGCCAGACTAAGGCTTATCTGTCATTCGAGGTCGTCTCCATCAAGCCGTCGCCGCCCATCGATCCGGTCGCGGTCGCGTCCGGGAAGCCGCTCCACGCCGGCATGAAGATCGATGCGTCCCGGGTGGATATCGGGAATTTCTCGATTGCCGCGCTGGTTGCCAAAGCCTACGATGTCAAGCAGTACCAGATTTCGGGCCCGGAATGGGTGACGGCGCTGAGCGCGCAGCGATTCGACGTGCTGGCCAAGATGCCCGAGGGCGCCACCAAAGAGCAGGTGCCCGAGATGCTGCAGACGATGCTGGCGGAGAGGTTCAAGCTGAAGATCCACCGCGAGATGAAGGACACCTCGATTTACGCCTTGGTGGTGGCCAAGGCCGGGCCGAAGATGAAAGAGGCCGAGGCATTGCCCGCCGCTCCGACCATGGCCGCCGACGGCAGCCCCGCGCCCCCTCCCAGCAGCGGCAGCAGCCAGATGACCGTAAACGCCTCCGCCAAGGGCGCTGAGGTAACTGATGGCCAGGGCGTCAAACAGAGAATGATTCCCTCGCCGGATGGAAAGTCCATGCGCTTCGAGTACTCCCGAATCTCGATGGCGCAGTTCGCCGAAGGGCTCGCCCCCTTGGTGGATCGTCCGATCGTGGACATGACTGACCTGAAGGGCTTTTACCAGGCCTCCGTGGAGATTTCGATGGAAGACCTCATGGCGATTGCCAGGAAGGCCGGCGCAAATATACCCGCTCGGGGCGGTGATGCCGGACGGGGCGGTCCCGCGGAAGCCGCTGCCGACCCCTCTGCGGGATCGATCTTCACCAGTATGCAGCAACTCGGGCTCAAACTGGAGCCGCGCAAGGCGCCACTCGACCACATCGTGGTGGACTCGGTGGAAAAGATGCCCACCGAGAATTAGTGTCGACCGCAGTACGAGTTTTGGGTCCCCTGGATGCGCACGCCCCGTAAGCCGGAAATCATGAGTCCCGCCGGATACTGGCCGCAGTTGCGCGCGGCCATCGAGGCGGGCGCCGACGCGGTGTATTTCGGGCTCACGCATTTCACGGCGCGCGCTAAAGTCGGCTTCTCGTTGGCCGAACTGCCGGACGTGATGAACACCCTTCATCGCCGCGGCGTGAAGGGCTACGTCACCTTCAACACCTTGGTGTTCGACCACGAACTGGCCGAAGCCATGCGAGCGCTGGCCGCCATCGCCGAGGCCGGCGCCGACGCCATCATCGTGCAGGATCTCGGCATCGTGAAGCGGGCGCGCGAGATTGCGCCAGATCTCGAGATCCACGGCAGCACCCAGATGAGCATCACCAGCGCGGAGGGTGTGCGACTCGCCCAAAGCTTCGGGGTAAGCCGGGTGACCCTGGCGCGTGAGCTTTCACTGGCCGAGGTGCGGGCGATTCGCGCCCGGACGGATTGCGAACTGGAGATCTTCGTTCACGGCGCGCTGTGCGTGGCTTACTCGGGGCAGTGCTTTTCGTCCGAGGCCTGGGGCGGGCGCAGCGCCAACCGCGGGCAATGCGCGCAGGCCTGCCGGCTTCCCTACGAGTTGATCGTGGACGGCAAAATGGAGCCGCTCGGCGATGCGCGCTACCTGCTTTCGCCCGGCGATCTCTACGCGCTTCACCAGATTCCCGAGATCGTGGAGATCGGCGTCTCGGCGCTGAAGATTGAGGGGCGCTATAAGGACTCCGAATACGTCGCGCTGACTACCCGCGCGTATCGCCAGGCGGTGGACGATGCCTGGGCGGGAAGGCCGGCGCACGTTGATCGCGCCGCGGAGTTGCAGTTGGAACAGGTGTATTCGCGCGGGTTGGGGCCTTTCTTTCTCAACGGCACCGACCACCAGGCGGTGGTCCGCGGGCGTGCGCCGCGGCATCGCGGCGTGCTGATGGGAAAGGTCGCGCGGGTGACGGACGGGGGTGTCATGGTCGAGCCTTCCGAGGCTCACCACCTTGCTCCGCTCAAGCCCGGCGATGGCGTGGTGTTCGATGCCGCCGACTGGCGCAGTCCCGAGGAGCCCGAGGAGGGAGGCCGCGTATTCCAGGTGGCGCTGCTCGGCCGCAATCTCGAATTGCGCTTCGGCAACGGTGTGCTGAAGACCGCGCGGATCCGCCGCGGCGACCTGGTATGGCGCACGCACGATCCCGACCTGGACAAAGTGGCGCGCCCCTATATCGAGGCATCCACGCCCATTCGGAAGCAGGCCGTGCGGGTGCGGGCCGCGGCGCGGGAAGGGGAGCGCCTGGTTACCGAGTGGACCGCGGGTGCGACCACCGTGCGCGTGGAGTCCGCCGAGCCACTGGCGACGGCTCGAAACCGCGGGCTCGACACCGGGTACCTGTCCGCTCAACTGGGGCGGCTGGGGAATACGCCGTACGAATTGGCGGGAGTGGAACTGACGGTCGAGGGTGCGCCCTTCGCTCCCAGTTCGCTGCTGAATGCCCTGCGGCGCGAGGCGGTAGAGAAGCTCCAGGATGGCGCGTGTTTCCGCTCGCCGGTGATCCGTAAAGCGCACGGCCTGCGAGTGGAAAAAAGGCCCGCGCATGCGGAAGCACGCGCCACCTTGCACCTGCTGATTCGCACTCCGCAGCAATTGGAGGCCGCCCTGGCGCTCGCTCCGGCCAGCATCACGTTGGACTACCTCGATCTTTACGGACTCCGTCCTTCCCTGGAGCGCGTCCGGGCGGCTGGGATTGCGGCGCGCGTCGCCAGCCCGCGCATCCTCAAACCCGGCGAGGAGCGTATCGTCGATTTCCTAATGGGGTGCGGCTGCCCCATCCTGGTGCGTTCTACCGGCCTCCTGAGCGCGCTTCTGGAGCGTTCCCACTGCGAGCTGATCGGAGATTTCAGTCTCAATGCCGCGAATGCAATTACGGCGTCCGAACTGCTGGGGCTGGGACTTACGCGGCTGACGCCGACGCACGATTTAAACGCCGCGCAGGTGAGCGAACTGGCCCGGCAGATCGGCGGCGATGCCGTGGAGGTGGTGGCTTACCAGCATTTACCGGTGTTTCACACGGAGCACTGTGTGTTCTGCCGGTTCCTCTCCACGGGCACGAGCTATCGCGACTGCGGCCGCCCCTGTGAAAAGCACGAAGTGTCGCTGCGAGACTCCGCGGGACGGTCCCATCCGCTACTGGCCGACGTGGGTTGCCGCAATACGGTGTTCGGCGCCGAAGCACAGGAGGCCAGCGCGTATCTCGAGGATTGGCTGGCCGCGGGCATTCGCCGCTTTCGCCTGGAGTTTGCGCATGAAACGGCCGACCAGGTTAGGCGCGTTGCGGGTGCATTTGAAGACGCGCTCGGCGGGCGTTTGAGCGCCCGCGAGCTGGGACAGGCGCTCGAGCGCATCGCTCCGCAGAGGACTACGGCAGGCAGTCTGTTCGTGCCGGAGGGCTACCTGACGTTGCCGGTGCTGCAGTGACGCTCTCAGAGTGAAGGACACCCACGGCGATTCGCATTGTCCGGCAAACAGGTTGGGGCACGGCTTTGCCCCGGAATCTGTTCTCGCGCCATTGTTCGGCCACTGGCTCCGCAGATACAATCGTCCGGTGTGGCCGTTTGCAGAACGTCTGCGCCAGGAATTCGAGGCTCGAAAGGATAAGAACCCGCGGTACTCTTTGCGAGCGTTCGCTGCTTTCCTCGGCGCGGACCATGCCACCCTGGCACAAATCTTCCGCGGAATACGGCGAGTTCCGGTTGCCAACATACAGGCATGGGCGCTGCGGCTCGGCCTGGTCACAGAAGAAGCCCAGGTTTACCTTGCTGCCGCACGCGCTCCTGACAACCTCGCGCGTGCCCGGCAGCACCGGCTTCGCCTTTGGTCGGCGGAAGCGTTAGCGGTGGTAACCGATCGGACACATTTCGAGATCCTGCGTCTGTTACGTCTGCCTGGATTCAACCCGCAGTCCCGATGGATTGCGGAACAGGCCGGCGTCCCGATCGACCAGGTCAATATCGCGCTGCAGAGGCTCTTGCGATTGGGCCTGGTTGCCATGCGGCCCGGCGAGCCGTGGCGCGACCTCACCGGCCTTGCCGAGCTCTCCGTAGATTCATTCCGCCGATTGGCGCTTGCACGGCTCCGCGGGATGGGCGTCGGGCTGCCCAAATGAAGGGAGAAAACGTGCCTCACCCGGTAACGAAATTCCAGATTGTCTCGGCTCAACCCGACGTCACCGCGGCCTTTTACACCGGCCTGTTCGGCTGGCGGACGGACGCCGACAACCCGATGGGCTATCGCGAAATCCACACAGGCTCCGATGCTGGCATCCAGGGCGGAATCTGGCCCGCCCCGGCGCACGCCTCCGCCTTCGTGCAGCTCTTCATCCAGTCCGATGATGTCGAAGCCACCGCCAGGAAAGCCCAGGAATTGGGGGCGCGCCTGATCGTCCAGCCGACCGCTTTGCCGGAAGGCGACCGCATGGCAGTGCTCGTCGATCCTGCCGGAATGGCCTTTGCCATCTGGCGGCCGCGAGGGTGAATTTGAGCCTGTTTGAACGAGGCGGGCTTTCTCCTCGTTCCAGCGAAGTTCCGGAGAGGGCGCAAGAGCCTGGGGCGACCTCGTCCCCCGGAAGGAGTGCCTGGCTGTGTCGTTTACGCGGTTGGCGGCTCGAAGTACATCTGGGCCAGTTCGGGTTTTTCGCGAATGGCCTTGCGCCAGTACGAGCGGGCCTCTTCTTCCTGGCCCATCGCCATCAGGGCATGGCCCAGATTCAGCAGCGCTTCGGCAAACTGCGGGTCCTCGTTGAGCGCCTGCTGGTAGAACAGAACCGCGTCGCTGGCCTGCCCGCGCTTCTGGCAGATCAGGCCGGCGTTGTAGTACAGCTCGGGACTCTTTTCGCCCAGGTCGATCAGGCGGCGGTGCAGTTCGTAGGCTTCTTCGTAATTCTCGCGCTCCAGCGCCAGCGCCGCCAGACCGCGCACGGCGTCGGACGAGTCGGGACGCATCATGAGCGCTTCCTGGAAGTAGCGCTGCGCCTCGACGGGATTGCCGCTGCGGGCGAACGCGATGCCGGCATTGAGGTGAGCTTCGGGCCAGTCGGGACGCTTGGCGAGGCACGCCTTGAAGGCCTCTGCACTGGAAGTGTACTCGGCGCGCAAGAGCCTCAAATAGCCGAGCCGGAAGGTCGCATCACACCATTCCGGCGCGCTTTCGGGAATCCGCGCGTAGAGCTTCTCGGCCCAAACGCGCTCGCCCTGCTGCTCGAGTACGAGCGCCAGGTTCCACAGCACGTCGGGCTGCTTGCCATCGATCTCGAGCGCCCGCTCGTAGCACGCACGGGCGGCCGGCAGATCGCTCAGCTCCTGGTGCGCAACGCCCAGATTGAGGTGCGCCTGCGCGGAATCGGACTTCAGCACGGTGGCCTGCTGGTAAGCCTGTGCAGCCTTCAGGTGGTTGCCCATCTTGTGATACGCCACGCCGAGGTTGAACCAGTTCTCGAAGCGGTCGGGCACCGACTCGGACAAATTGCGGCAGTAGCGCGCGGCCGTCAGGTAGTCGCCGTCCGCGAACGCCAGGCTCGCCAGGGCCTCCATCGCGACCGGGGAATCCGGCTGCAGTTCAGCCAGCATTTCGGCGTAGCGCCGGACCGATTCCGGATCCTTCTTCTCCAGGAACATGGCCACCAGGTTGGAGAGCGCCTCCTCGCACCGGGGATTCCGCGCCAGAACGCGGCGGTAGTGCTCCACGGCTTCGGCGTGGCGCCCGGTCTGCTGCAAGGTCACGGCCTTGGCGAAGAGCGCCTGCTCGTTCTCCGGGAACATCGTCAGGTACTTGTCCAAAGGGTCCACGGCGTCGCTGGGGCAGGACGCGTGGATCAGGGCGATGGCCAGCCCGAGCAGCGAATCCGAACGCGTGCCATCCACCTCGCTGGCGTTGCGGAAGGAATCCGCGGCGGCCTGCCAGTTCCGCAGGTGGCCCTGGCAGACACCCAGGTTGAAGTGCGCCGTCCGATGCAGTGGATCGATCTCTACGAGTTGCTGGTAGACGTTGGCGGCGGCCCCATAATCGCCCATTTCGAAATGAATGTGGCCGAGGGCAGAGAACAGTCCCGGTTCGCGCTCGCCGCCTTCGATCGCCTTGCTGAGCATCCGGGCGGCGCTTTCCAGCTTGCCTTCCAAGTGCAACGAGACTGCCTTGGAGAGCGTACGGCTCACCCGCTTCTGCGTTCGCAGCTCGTTGATAGAGGTCACTCCAGGCGGCATTGCCGGCGCACTAGTCTCGGTTGTTCCAGTCATGAATTCCATGGTCGAATCCTCCGCTCGATCGAACTCCGCGCCCGTTGAATTGGGCCTTTCAAATTGCTTGTCCTGGTCTCGGCCTCAGCCAACAGCACGTCCGGCGATTGCGAGGGAGCGGGAGGCGCCGGGCGCTCGCCGGGAATGCCCTGGCCCCACACTTCCGCGGTGTCTCGCGTACCCTCGTCGCCGGAAAGGTACGAGCAGATCGTCCCCAACCAGTCCTGGTTCTTTGAAACTTTCATCCAGTAGAGCCGGGCACGCTCACCGGTCTCGCTGAAGAACCCCACGCCGCCGGTCGGCAGCAGGTCATCTGTCCAGGAGTCCACCTGTTGACCTTCCACCATAGCGGTCAGGCGATTGCCCTGTACATCGATGGCTACGTGCACGGGGCTGTTGCGGTGCATCATCACGGAGAGGGGCGTTTCCACCTTGTGCCCTTTCCGTCCTTGCACCACGGGGTAATGCGCCATGGCGATTATGGGCCGCAATCCTGCTTCCACGACCGTGAATTTCATGGCGTAATAATTCTGTTTGTCCTTGGCTCTCACCACCCAGTCCATGCTCTTGTTTTCGATCTGGCCGAAGAACTCCAGCCGGTAGTCCTTATAGCCGAGCGTGGGAGAGAACAGCGCCAAATCGCCGGGATGAACATAACCGTCCGCATTCCGCACCCAGCCTGGCGCCCACGACTTGGCGGGCGCGCCCCAGGACTGCATGCCGGCCTGCATCGTGTCGCCGATGGTGACCGCTGCCCGATTGGCAATTGCATGCTGCACGTTTGCCCAGATACCCTTAGGCTGGCTGCCGGAAGCCGGGGTGACGGTTTGGAAGGAGCCATCCCCGTTGGAGATATTGGCGGCTGCCGAAGCCCGCTGGGAAATCGCGCGCGTTTTGGCGGTTTGCAGCTCGTGTGCGCCAAACCAGAGGAAGACGCCCATCAACAGGCAGGCGGCGACCTTGACAAACCGCTCGAACATGCGGTTGCGATAGCGAGCTCTGGCTGCCTCGTCAATGGCCGGGATTTCCTTGGCCGGCTCTTTCGCGGCCGGCTTCCAGGTAGCCAGCTCGTCGGAGCGATCCGCAACAGCACGCATCGCGAAAGGCATCCAGAGAGGCTCGATCCGGCTCGGGGTCCAACTCAGGCGCTGGCAGGGAGCCACGAGGCCCCGCTGGCAGTAGAATTCGATCGGAATGAAACCGGGCTTCGGAATGGCCGGGTCCTGACGATCGCCCGGAACCGCAAGCTGATTGATTCGCAGCCGTGAAATCGGCGTGAGCAGCGCGGCGTCCGGATTGAGAGTTCGCGGCTCGGGCGGGGCGTATAGCGGATAAGCCTGGCCGAGGCCCGCTACCGAGAGTCCCGAACTCTTTCGCTCGGGTACCTGCGGGAAGCGGAGCTCGGGAGAGCCGGAAATCCGGAAAGGCGCGAAGGCTGCAATGGCCGGGAGCGATTCCACCGGGGTGGCCGATGGGCCGGCGGCGGGTCCGACCTGTCCCGCCGTGGATCCGGACACTGCCGGCACGGGTAAGGCCAGTACGAGCGATGGTGCCTCCATGGGCAGCGGTGCGGGCGCGTAGCCGGAGACCGGCCGGGACGCCATCGCGACCACGTTCAACGCGGGAGAAGTGGAACCCGGGACAGCTTTGTCGCGGGCCGCGGCCGGAGGCCGTAGCCGGGTCAGCGGAGACGGCATCTCGAATGCGTGTCCCGGGGCTGGAAGCTGGGGAACAAATCCGCCCGCCGGAGAGGCCAGCGGGGCGGACGCAGCGGCGAACGAAGGCACCAGCTCCGCGGGCTGCGGCAGACGCAGACGCGACGCGGACACGCGCATCCCAAGCGGCGCATCGATCGCCAGCGCCATGCTGGGCAGCCGCAATGCCGGAACCTCGGGCATCATCGGGAGAGGCTGCGGCGCGGCGGCCTCGGGCAGCAGCGACTGAACGGGCTGCGGCAGGACGGGGCTGTTCTCCGACATGCCGAAAGTGGGCGCCGCCAGTTTCCCATGGAAGGCGACAGGGAGCCGCAACGCAGGGATTTCAGGCAGCACGGCGTCTAATTCGGGCGCGGTTGCCGTCGGAGCGCTTTCCTGGATTGCGGTGGTCCAGATCGGGCCATTCTCAGGCATGCCTGGCAAGCCGGAGAGTCTGGCAGTCAACGGCACATCCGGGAGCCGAAATGCGCGAGTCTCGGGCAATACGGCCTCGAGCCCGGACTTCGCCGCGATGACGCCGGCCTGTTGGGGATCGGCCTGGCGCGGGCGGTTGTCCACGAAAGCGGGCTGCTCGGGGGAGAACCCTGCAGCAGGGAGTTGCAGCGATGGACTATCGGTGATCGGCGCGATGGCGGCGGTGGATGGCTCGAGTGGCACCGGGGACTCCACCGGCCCCATCAGGGTCGGGCGGCTACCCGAGAGTCCTGGCGAGCGAGGTGTCCCGGCGGGCAGGGACAGGCCGGGCAGCGACAACATTTCGGCCGCGCCCAGGACCGGTTCCGGCACGGATGCCGGCGGCAGGAAGGCTTCGGCCGGATTGGGCCATTTGCAGTCCTCTGACAAGCCCAAGCCGTCCCCCAGGGTGCGCGGCACGGCCAGCGCATCCAGGCTGGGGAGCCGCAGCGTGCAGGCGGGAGCGATCAGTTCGAGCGAAACGGAATACCGGAGCAGCGACTCGACCGGGACCGGCTTGAGGCCCGGCATTGCCGGACAACCACAGTCCTCGTTGGCGTCCGCGTTGGAATCCATCGCCTGATCCGGAATGTGTTGCAGGCACGCCGGAGAGGGCAGGATCAGAGGGATCCCAGGCGCGAGCGCGGCCTCGTACACGCGTGCTTCCACCAGCCGGGCGGCCGGCTGGGCGGTGGTCGCCGCACACTGAGCGCCCGGCGCTGTCGGGGACTGCGCCATGGCGACGCCGGGCATCTCCGGCATCCGTAAACCAATGGCAACCTCCACATCGGAGGCTAAGGACGGCAGCACGGGACGCTCGGCAGCCTCGGGTTCGGGAACCGGCATCAGTTCCTCAAAAGGCTCCAGTCTGGGCGAGTGCTGCGGACGCTCGACGCTCTTCGGCGCGGTGGAGATCCGTGGGCCAACGGGCAAAGGGACCACGCGGCACCGGAGTTGGCTCTCGGCGGGCGCGATGCCTTCCTGGACGGCGCCCGGGAGAGCGCGGTTGACGGCGGGAAGTCCGGAGTGGAGCGTGCTCTCGAACACCGGCAGGCAGATGACTTCTGCAGGCTTCGATTTTCCGGGGACGCGGGCTTCGAGCGGTGTAACTTTGGCCTTTGGACGGTTTTCGCGAGGAGCCAGGCCGGCAGGGGGCCTTCCAGCCAGGGCCGCGGACATCATGGGAAGGCCGATTTGCCAGTTCTGTCCGAACGGAGGCAGAGAAATCGCCATCGACAGCGGTTGCGGCGGGATGTTCGACCAGGTTGCTGCATGCTCATTTCGAGCGGGCTCGAGCGTTAACGGCTTGGAGCGATCGCCCAGCGTCGGAGTGATGTTAAACGGCCACAATTCGCCTGTTTGCACCGGGTGTTCGGGATGCCCGAAATCCCAGATGCCTTCGGTCTTCCTCCGGTGCCCTTCTTGCACGGGCCAAATTTTGCGAACTCCCGGAACCCCGGACGGGGTCAGTTCAGGCGCCCCGATACGGTCCAGAGCCTTCCCCAGACGCTCACCATAGCGTTTGCGGTGAGCGGAGCTGCAAAATTCGTCGTCCCGGAGGAGCCGAAATGGACCGATTTCTTTGCCACAATACAAACAGCCCACGGATTCCTCGCTAAATTCTGAGTCAATTATAGCCTCAAATTTTTCGCAAAATTACAGTAATTTATTGCGAAAATCTCATAATTTTAGTTATGCTTACGGAGATATCTAAGGTTAATTGCAGGTGATTTCCTGAAAGAATGTACCACCTATGTTAGCGTAACCGGTGGGTTTTGGGAAGCCCTCAACCGTTCGGCCTGCTCCCCCTCTGCGGGTGGTGGGTGTGTGCGAGACTGGATCTTTGCGAAGAGCATTAGCCGAGTATTTACTACTGGCAATAGTCGCCGGACCGGTAGCCGCCCGCCAGCCGTTCGCCAGCCAGGACTGGTGGAGTTGGCGTATACCGGCGGATCCGAGGATCAGCCCCGACGGGCAGTGGGTCGTCTACGTGGAGTCGTGGAACGACCGTGCATCCGATTCGCAATTCGCCAATTTATGGATGGCGTCCGCCGATGGGCGGAGCGGGCGACGCATTACCGAGGGAAACGGGCGGGATCGCTCGCCGCGCTGGTCGCCGGACGGTGCGCGAATCGCCTGGATCTCTTTCCGCGACGGACAGGCGCGCATTCGCGTGCGGGCCATGGATTCGGGAAACGAATCCGGGATCGCGGCTGGCCGGGCTCCGCTGACGCTGGCATGGTCGCCGGATGGAGAGTCTATTGCGTACACCGCTTTGGTGCCGGGTAAGACCGAGGCGCCGGCTTGGGCGCCGCCGGAAATCCTGCCGCGTCTCCAGGCGCGGGAAGTGGGGCACACGCACCTCTTCGTGGTGTCCACTCGCGGGAGCGAGGGTGGCGCCGCAGCGCGCCAGATCTCGAGCGGGGAGGGCGATTGTTTGGGGGAGCCGGCCTGGCTGCCGGACGGCCGATCGGTCCTGGTGGCCCGGGATGACGGCCAGATCTGGGCCTACCGCCTCGCGGACGGGACGGCCCGGCAGTTGACCCACGAGCCAGGACGCAACGAATCGCCGCTGCCTTCGCCCGACGGGAACCGCGTCGCGTGGCTGTCCATGAATTCCAATCCCCAGAGCTACGCGGTACGCAAACTCTCCGTCATGAATGCAGACGGCAGCCGAGTGAAACTGCTGAGCGGACTTCTGGACCGGGATCCGGTGGACCTCCAATGGAGCTCGGATTCCCGTACCGTCTACTTTCTTGTCGACGATCGCGGCTCCACGCACGTGTATGCCGCGCGCGCCGACGGAACGCTGCGGCAGGTCACCAACGCCCCGGAGCGTCTGAGCGGTTTTTCGCTGTCCGACAACGGCCGGGCGGCTGCGGTGCGCAGCAGCCAGTCGGAAGCGGGTGATGTGGTGAGCTTCACCGTGGATCGAGTCTCCCAGCCTGTCACACTGGCGGCTCCCAATGAGCACCTGCTGGCGGAGCGTGAGATCGGTGCGGTCGAGGAGATCCGCTACGAGTCCGCGGGACAGACGGTTCAGGGATGGGTTGTAAGGCCGCCGGCCTTCGACCCCGCGAAGAAGTATCCGCTGCTGCTCGACGTGCGGGACGATCCGCGGGCCATGTACGGAGTGGACTTCAATCTCCGTGCGCAAATCCTGGCGGCGCACGGTTACGTGGTGTTGTGCGTGAATCCGCGGGGCACGCCGGGTTACGGGGAGCTGTTCGGGAACCTGCTGCACAGCGGTTTTCCGGGTGACGATTACGAAGACCTGATGAAAGGTGTGGATTGGGTGATCGCCAAGGGATTTGTCGATGGAAAGCGGCTGGCCGTGGCTGGAGGGCTGCTGGCGGCCTGGACGATCGGCCATACGGACCGCTTTCGGGATGCGATCGCGCGCCGCCCCGTGGTGGACTGGGCGGCCGACGTGTCCACCCGCCCGGACGGCGCGCGCCGCGCCCGGGATTGGAGGGGCGGCATGCCATGGGAGGATCCCGAACAGTACTGGAAACACTCCCCCCTCTACTTCGCGGGAAACTTCAAGACACCCACGCTCGTGATGGCGGGCGATCGCGATCCGGAGAGCGAGGAATTGTACTTCGCGCTGCAGGCACGGAAGGTGGAGTCTGCACTGGTGAGGATGGGAACGGGCGAAAAGCCCAGCGAGTGGGTGCTGGAATTGGATTCGATCCTTGCCTGGCTCGCGCGATAGTGCCCCACGCACTCCTGACTGTACCCATGGGCCCCGCCTGTCCACGGAAATTCATGAAAACGTCGGCGATGTGGCGCAGGCCCTCCGGCCTGCCGCGCCCCGACTGATCCGGGCGCTTGGCGGGCGTGCAGTCTCGCCGCGCCGCGACCCGGGACGGTACTATGCGTCTGTAGTGGAGATTGCTCGCTCCTGCGTCTTTGCATATGTGACGCGAGTGATTTGGGGTCTGGTACTCCTGCCTGGTGTGCTGCAAGCTCAGGCTGTACATCCGCCCACGAGTAATCCGGGCGGGGTATTGGGTCAGCTTGCGGTTGCCGCTTTCGGCGGCTCGGGCCAGAATTCCATCCAGGTGCTGGCCGCCGACCCCAACGGGAACATCTACCTGTCGGGTACGACCACCTCGCCCGACCTACCCGTGAAGAACGCCTACCAGCCCAACTTCGCAGAGGCTCGTATTCTGAAGACCAGCGATCTGGGAGCCACCTGGACGCGCGTCACGGGTCCGCCGGACAGCACCGCGGCGGTGTTCCCCGATCCTGTTGCGCCGCAGACGCTGTTTGCCAGCGGCGCTACCGGCATCTTCAAAAGCACGGACGGCGCCGCAACCTGGCGCCTGGTGTACTCGTTTCCGCAGTCGTTCGTTCAAGGCGGTGGTGCCATGGCGATCGACCCGGGCAACCACTCGCGGCTTGTGGCCCTGGTGCCGTTCAGTGGCGCACTGATCCGCAGCGTGGACGGGGGCGAGACGTGGAGTCCCGGCAGCGTATCCTGTCCCATTTCGAATTGCGGGGGAAAGCTGATTGCGGACCCGGGCGGGTCGGGTGAGTTGTTGTCGCTCACGCAGACGCTGAACCTCTCGCGGGATTTCGGGTCCACGTTTCATGACATCGAACCACCGGGGCCGGGAGGTGTGTCGGCAGCAGCTTTCGATCCGTCGCATCCGGGATGGATCTATGCCGGGACTTCGGCCGGCGTGTTGGGGGCCTTCTATTTGTCCACCGACTACGGCGCGACATGGACGGCGAGACCATCGCCGCCCACCACTTTCTCGGCAATGACCACCGTGGCGGTCGATCCGCAAACGCCCTCGACGATCCTGGCGTACACGCTGGACGGCCTCTACAAGAGCATCGACGGCGCAAGTTCGTGGGTACAGGTGCGGGGGTTTGGGAGCTCATTCGAGCCGAATGAACAGGACCCCTTCGTCCTATTGAGCCACCAATGCGCGACCGGGGGCGGGATGGCGGCGATCGGCAGCGGCGGCGGTGTTGGGTCGTTTCAGGTGGCCTTCAGCCAGGATTCCGGCACGACTTTTTCGGCGCCGCAGCTTACGGGGGTGACCAGCCTCGCTGCCGGACCGTCCTGCGCTGTCTACGTGATGCGGCAGGGATCGTCAGACGCGTTTCTCTCCAAACTGGCGCCGGATGGAACGGCCATCTGGACGACCTATTTCGGGGGTGGCGACCAGGACGTGCCTGCAGGCTTGGTGCTCGACCCGCAGGGCAACGTATACGTCACCGGCAACACGTTTTCACCCGACTTTCCGGCGACTCTGCCGCGGATCGGACCGCTCGGCACGGGAGCCGTCTTCACCGCCCGCTTCACGCCGGATGGCAGGCTGGACTATTCTGTGTTGATCGGCGGGGAAGCCGTCAACAGCGCAGTCGCCATCGCAGCGGATGCGGCCGGCAACGCCTACGTGATCGGCACTACGGACTCGCAGAGCTTTCCAGTCACGGCAGGAACGCTGGTGACGAAGGTCGATCCCCAAAGCTATACGGGTTTCCTGGCCAAGTTCAGCATCACCGGGAGCCTCACGTACGCCACGTATCTCGGGCCTTCGTACATGTATGCCAGGGCAATCCTGGCGAATGCCGATGGGACCGTGATCCTCGCCGGCGCAGGTCCGGGACCGCAGAGCCCGCCGGGCACGATTAACACCGAGTTCGTGATGGAACTGAACGCGAGCGGGTCGCAAGTGGTTTCCTCGACAACGATCCAGGTTGCCAACCCGAACGGCATCGGACCCGCCGCGCTGGGGGCGGACAGTCAGGGTAATCTGATCGTGGCCGGTTCGACCTTCCCGACGGGCAGCATCGGATGCCCGGAGGATGTGCACAGCGCCGCCAGCGAATCGAACGTCTTTGTGGCGAAACTGGCGGCTGCCGACTGGAGCACGGTTTACAACACGCCGATTCAAGCGCCGTGTGGCGTGCATCTCGGTTCGATGGCGGTGGATGGATTCGGCTCGGTGATTCTCGGATTATCAGCGGGACGGGGCCTTCCGCTGCTCAGGCCGCTTCTTGGCGGGAATACCTGCTCGTTCAATTCCAGCGCGATCGCGATGCTCAGCCCGGATGGCTCCACGCTGCAATCCGCCACCTATCTGGATAACTGCGGCGCTCCCGCGATCTCGCTGGCGCCGGATGGTTCGATCTACGCCGGTGTCTCCCCGCGAAATCCGCGAAGTCCGGCGGGTGTGCTGCGAGTTCCGGCCGTGGCGGCTTTCGCTCCGCTGTTTTCGCTCGATCGGGTAGCGAACGCTTTCAGCGATAACACAAGTGCGGTGGCCTTTGGCGGTTTGTACTCGCTGGCCGGCACGGGCTTCACCTTTGCGGCGATGGATTTGGGCCTCAGTCCTAGTCAGGACCTCCCAGCTCAGCTTGCTGGTGTGCAGGTGAAATTCGACGGTGTTCCAGGCGCGATTCTTCAGACGGCGCCGGGACGCGTCATTGTCGCCGCGCCGGCGCCACCCGAAGGCCGGGGACAGAAGGGCAGGCCCCGGAGTTTCACCGCCGTCCAATTGTTCTCGAACGGCGTCGCGTCGAATGTCGTGTTGATGCCGGTGGCGAGCGCGTTGCCAGGATTGCTAACCGTGGACTATCCTAGTCCGCCGCACGCCAGCTTCGGAGTCAGCGCCGTGGCGCGCAACGCGGACGGCACCACGAACGATGCGAGCCATCCGGCGGCGGCGGGCTCCAGCATTACTCTCTTCGCGACCGGGATGGGTGCGGCGAAACCGCAGCTGGTTCCGGGCTCGGTAGCGAAATCCAGCGCGAGCATGCCGGTCACGAACGTGTACTCGTCCCTGGAAACGTATGGGCCCGGGTTGAGTTCGCCTCCTACGCTTCCGGTCTCGACAGTTCCGGGAGAAGTCTCGGCGGTGTTTCAGGTCGTCGTGGCTTTACCGAGCTCGGCGCAGAATCTGGGGACGGCGGTGGCGAACGGCGTGCGGAGCGTTCCCGTGGCCTTGAACTTCTATCTATCGCCTTCCAGTAACATTCCCCCGGCGTCGAATTACGTGGCCGTCTACGTTAAGTGAGAACCGGGCACGCCAAAGCTTGGTCCACCGCTTGGGCTACTTCGCCCGGCGGCGCTGCGCCATCGATGCGGCGCACCTGCGACTCACCGTACCATTTGAGGATCGGACCGGTCAGCTCGTGGTAGGCGTTGAGGCGTTGACGGATCACTTCCTCCCTGTCGTCCTCACGCGTCAGCAATCCAGCGCCATCGTCGTCACAGGTCTCCGCCACCCGCGGCGGCTGCGACAGCAGGTTGTAGATGCGGTGGCAGCGCGGGCACTGCCGGCGGGATGTCAGGCGCGACACCAGGACCCATTCGGGCACATCCAGGTAGATCACGACCGGCTCCGGCAAGCCGAGCTTCTCGACCAGCGTCGCAAAGTGCATTGCCTGGGGAACGGTTCGCGGATACCCATCGAGCAGGAAGCCGCTTGCGCAATCCGGCCGCGCGATACGGCTGGCTACGATGCCGTTGACGATGTCGTCACCGACCAGGCCGCCGCTGGAGAGGATCGAGCAGGCCTTGCGGCCTAAATCTGTACCGGCCTTGCACTCAGCACGGAACATTTCCCCCGTCGAAATCGCGGGAATGTTGAATTTTTCAGCAAGGAAAGCGGCTTGCGTGCCTTTGCCGCATCCGGGCGGCCCGAATAAGAGGATGACCACGTCCTAAATTAAAACTTATAGCTCGCAGCCCGTCAAGGACGGATTTGGGACAGGTGGGCCGTCAGGACCTAGTGGCCGCTTTGGACCGGACATTCTGTGACGCCTGGAATTCCGAGCAGATTCGGCCATCCGCGTGCAGGAGCAGGCGGCGGTCCCGCCAGTCCACATGGTGGCCGAAGATGCCGCAGAGCCAGACCGCAAAGCCGAAGAGGTCGCGGAGCGGAATAAACCAGAAGTCCGAACTTACCTGGCGGTCCTGGAGCACCGACAGGCCTACCAGCACTCCGGCGATCATCCGGACGGCCAGCGCCATGGCGCCGGCCCACCACTGGTGCGCGGCGAACGCCACCAGCGCCCACAAGGTGGCGTGCGTGACCACATAGCCGCAATAGCCGGCGGGCCGCGATACGCGGATGGTGCGCGACCAACGCAACTGATGGCGCCAGGTCTGGAGCCAGGACTCGCCCCCGAGATCGGTCTCCACTACCATGGGAGCGAACTCGATGCGGTATCCGAGTTTCGCGATGTGGGTGCCCAACTGGTAATCGTCGGCCAGGTAGTTTTCGATGGCGGAGAATCCGCCAATACGGCGTAGAGCATCGGCGCGGAACACCATGGTCGAACCCAGAGCGAAATCCGCCACGCCGAGCATGCGGGCTACCAGGACGCTGGGGGCGAACTCGGTAGCGATGCCGAGGGCTTCGGCCCGCGAGGCAGGCGACTCTGCGGCAGCGCGGTAGAGGCAGGTCACCATGCCGATGGTGGGGTCGGCCAGGGGTGCGGTGACGGCGCGCAGGTATCCGGGCTCCACCACGATGTCGCTGTCGTTCACCAGCAGCAAGGGGTAGCGGGCATGCTCGGCCAGTTCGGCCAGGATGCCGACCTTGGCGTTGGGCGCCTTGGAAAAGACCGTGCGCACCGTGATGCGCCCATCGGGAAACTCGCGTTGCAGGCGCTCGATATCTTCCAGTGCGGGATCGTCGGGGTTGTTGACGCCGAAGAGAATTTCGAACTGCGGGTAGTCCTGGCGGGCGTGGGAAAGGATGCCTTCGTAGAATTGCGGGTCGCGGCCGTGAACCGGCTTGAGGATGGAGAGCGGCACCGCGGGCCGCGAGCCGTTTTGTGACAGCCCCAACGAGACGACGCTGGGAGCCGGAAAGAAATGCCGGTCGCCCTGCCGCCAGCGAATGGCCGCGATGATGGCAAGGAGGTAATAGACCGTGGCCGCGAGGGCCGGAAGCGCAAGCCAGATCACAACGAGACCAGCGCGACGCCGAAAATCACCAGCGAAGCGCCCGCCCACCGCAGCCAGTTGACCTGCTCTTTCAGGACATACCTGGCCAGAACGGTTTCCAGCACGTACGTTACAGCCGTTGCCGGGACCGCGAAGCTGAGGTCTGCTATCGTGAGCAAGCCCATGTAGGCGAAGAAGGACACCGCCATCGCCACCACCGAGCCGATGACGAAGCGGTTCTGCGCGAGCACGGCCATGGCGCGGCCGAGGGCGGTGGGGCGGAAATCGCGAATCTCGCCGTGATGCCGCATACCTTTAGCTTGCATCACTTCGCCCGCGGTGGTGGCCGCCACGATGATCGCGATCCAAATCCACTTCATTGGCCGGCCCCCACTGCGCTGACCGCTTCGCCTTCCCCGTCGCGGGATTTGGGACCGGCAGTCTGGGGAGCACTTCCGCCACTGACCAAAGCCACGCCCGCCACGATCAGGACGATCCCGGCCCATCGCTTGGAGGTGATCTGTTCGTTCAGCAGGATTCTGCCGCAGAGCGCCACCAGCACATACCCGATGGACGTCACCGGCAGCACGTAGCTGAGGTCCGCCCAGCTCAGCAGCGCCATGCGCGAGAGCATCCACAAAATCAGCAGCGAGACGCCCAGCGCCACCCACGGCTGGAACAGCACCGTGATGTAGGCCAGAGGATTGGGCAATTCCGGCGGCATTCCGCGCTTCATAAAGAAATTGCCGAAGACGTTGCTGAGAACCACAACCGTCGCGCAGATCCAGGTCTTGATGCGGAGCCGGGCTGATTCGCTGGACATGCGGAGGTGATCAGTCGCCCGAACCGGCGGTGACGGGCGCAGGTTTGGCCGCCTTCTGATCGGCCACAAACCGCTTCCGCTTGGACCGAAGTGCCATGTACTCGCGAGCTTCCTTGGTGAGCCGGCGGCGCTCCTCGCCGTTGAAGATGGCCTTTCGCACGATGCGCCAGACGACGCGCGGGCGGAAGAAGTACTCCCCGTAGAAACGCTCGACCCAGTCCACCAGCTCGCCGCGATCGAGTCCGGGGTACACCACGTTGGGAAGTTGGTGGCCGGTGTCGTCGGTCATGGAGTCGATGGTGATCAGGCCGTTCTTCTTGACGTAATCGTAGAACTCGGTGCCCGGATAAGGATGGGCGATAGACACCTGGATGGTCTCGGTGTCGAGCTTCTTGGCGAAATCGATGGTCTTGCGGATGCTCTCGCGGGTCTCGCCGGGGAGGCCGATAATGAAGTCACCGTGGACCAATAACCCGAGCTTCTTGCAATTCGCAGTGAAGCGCTCGGCCATCTCGACGGTGGCGCCCTTTTTGATGTTCTTGAGGATCTGCGGGTCGCCCGATTCGTACCCCACGATGAGCAGCCGGCAGCCAGCCTCTTTCATGGCTTTCAAGGTCTCGTAATCGGTGGTGACCCGCGAGGTGCACGACCAGGTGAACTTCAGCGGCCGAAGCTTCCTGCACAGCTCGATGGTGCGCTCTTTGCGATAGTTGAAGGTATCGTCGTCGAAGAAGATCTCCTTCATCTGGGGGAAGGTTTCAAGCGCGTAACGGGCTTCGTTCGCCACGTCGTCCGAGGAGCGCAGGCGCCAGCGGTGCCCGGAGTGGGTCTGCGGCCAGAGGCAGAAAGTGCATAACGCCGGGCAGCCTCGCGAGGTGTACAGCGAAACGAAAGGATTGAGCAGGAACGGAACGTTGTAGCGCGTGATATCGAGATCGCGCTTGTAGACCTTCGTCACCCAGGGAAGCTCGTCGAGGTTCTCGATGGCCGGCCCTTCGGGATTGTTCACGATGTGGCCGTTCTTGCGGAAGCTGACGCCGGGCAGCTCTTCGAGCGGCTTGCCGCGGGCGTAGCCGGCGATCTGGTAGTCGAATTCGCGGCGGACGACAAAATCGATGGCCTTGGTGTCGCGGAGGGTCTTGTCCGGCTCGACGGTGACGGGCGGCCCCACGAACGCCACTTTCAGCTTGGGGTTCACGTCCTTCATCATCCGGGCCATCTTCACATCCACGTGGAAACCAGGGGTGGAGGTGTAGAGGACCAGCAGCTCAAAATCCTTGCCCATCTCTACGGTCTGCTCGATGGAGATTTTGTGCGGTGGGGCGTCTACCACTTTGCTGTCAGGCAGCATGCCGGCGGGATAACACAGCCATACCGGGTACCAGTAGGACTCGATTTCGCGCGATGCCGGCCAGCGCGAACTGGCGCCACCATCAAAGCCCTCGAAGGATGGTGGGTTCAGAAAGAGCGTTCTCATGTATAGTCCCCGTTGAGCGCGATCTTGTGCGGAGCATAAATCCCGGCGCCTACTGGCCGTCCGTGTCGCTCGCCACGCCTTCCTTGCGGCCATCGATCGAGAAATTGGTGTAGTCGATGGTCAATTCCGCCCTGCCGACCAGCCAGGTGTCCGTCACACTTTGCACCTGCCGAGGCACGGAAATCCCGTTACGGATTTCATATTTTCGGATAAATGCGACCTTGCGGATCGCCAGGGACGGACTCTTGACCAGGTATCCCGACTCCTGGACGCGAAGGTAGGTAGCGGCATCGATCCACAATTCGCCCTTGAACAGGCCCTGGCGTTTCTGTTTGGGACTCACTTGGAAGATATGGACGTCGCGCCCGTCCAGTTGGCGCTGTCCCTTGTACTTGAACTTGTAATTCTGGGGGGTTACGGCGAGAGAAGAATCCCGTTGAGCCTCGGCTTCGGCGGTCAGGTAGCGGGCAATGACCTCTTTCTTGACCGTATTATCGCCTTCGAAGCGCAGTTTTTCGTAGGTGATGCGGCCCAGACCCGAGATGCGGCGCAGAGCGCGCAGTTTTCCCTGCTTCTTGAGCCTGGGAAGCGAGCCGGCGATTTCGACTTCCATCGTCGCCGCGCGCAGGGCCTGTTCCTGGATCCGCGAGGCAGTGCAATAATTCTCGACGATAGTATCCGGCAGCAGCCCGGGAGTTTCAGCTCCCAGCGAGATACAAAGCGCGGCTAACGACACCACAGAGCGGACCGTCAATGGCGATCTCCCGTAACTGGCATGAACCCGGAATCACTAAGTCTAGCAGAATGAGCCCATCCGGACAATCGTAAAATCCGGCGGCAGGGGCTCTTGGCCATCGCTCTCTGGATGCGGCGGCGGGGCCGGCGGATTCGCGTGAGGGACAAGCCCGGGAACCTTCCTACCGTTCGGTAAAGATATATACTGGCTTGCTATGAAGATCTTCCGTGTCGCAAGCTTCTTCGTTCTCGCCGCGTCGCCGGCGATTTATGCACAGGATGCCGGCATGGTACTGCGCACCTCGGTGACGTATCGTACCCAGCGCAACAGCCTGCAACTTACCGACGAACAGAAACAGCAGGCCGATCAACTGGCGCGAGACGCTGTGCAGGCCAACCAGGCGGGAAAGTATGGCGAGGCCGTGCGCGCTTATTATCACGGTCTGGCCGTGATGCGAGGCGCGGCGTGGACGCCGGCGTCCGAATGCGTCGCATCCTTTCAGGGGCATCTCAATCACGCGGTCGCGGAGCCGGGTAAGCCCCTCACCGTGCAATTGTCGAGCCTGTACTCTTGCGCTCCGGCGGCGCCGAAACTAACGTTGACGCTGTCCCTGGTGCCTCTGAAGAAGGACTCCGCATCGGAGAAGATCCTGGGGTCTCCCGCGATCGTCGATCCCGCCGAAATGCCCTTCTCGACCACGATTACCCTGGACCGCGAAACGGTCGGCGATTACACCGTGGAGATGCGCCTGAAGGGGCCGGAGGGGGAAGGTGGCGTGGGGACCGTCAGACCCCTGCCCGTGCATATCGAGGCGCTGGCCGCGGCGGCGCAGGATCTCCGCGACCGGATCGCGAAGAGCTCCAAGAAGACCAGCCCCGCGATGCCGACGGCGGAATACGCGCTGGCCCTCTATGAACGCGCCGATCACGGGGAGGTGAATCCTTCGGCCGTACATCTGAGTGAACAGTTTGCCAGGGCCAACCAGATTCTGGATGCACTCGACGCAGGCCGCGACCCCTTCCCGGGGTCCGGCGACTTCCACAAAGCCTACCGTTCCGGAGTAGACCAGTCCCTGCAGCCGTATCGCGTGTTCGTTCCGCAGGCTTACAGCGCATCCAAGCCGTCGGGTCTGGTGATCGCACTGCATGGAATGGGCGGCGATGAGAATTCGATGTTCGATTCCTACAGCGGCGCGATGAAACGCGAGGCCGAGAGAGTAGGGCTGATCGTGGCTTGCCCCAAGGGACTCGATTCGGCTTCCATGTATCGTGACGCCGCCGAGAAGGACGTGATGAATGTGCTCGCCGAGGTGCGACGCGACTACAACATAGACCCGGGCCGCATCTATCTCATGGGACATTCGATGGGCGGGTACGGGACGTGGAGCATGTCGATGAACCATCCGGATGTGTTCGCCGCGCTGGGTCCGATTTCGGGCGGCGGGAATCCCGCGGGGATGGCCAGGATAGCCCACATTCCGGAGTACGTAGTGCACGGCGACGACGACCGCACGGTACCCGTGACGCAGTCGCGAATCATGGTGGAAGCCGGAAAAAAGGCGGGCGCGAACATTACGTATGTGGAAGTGCCGGGCGGGAGCCACGTCAGCGTGGCGGCGCCCAACTTCGGACCGATGCTCGATTTCTTCGTTCAGCAGAAGAAGACCAAGACGGAGTAACACGATGAGAAAGCTGCTACCGGGCGCCTTCGCGCTGCTCACTGCTACCTGCATCCAGGCGCAGACGCCGCACCTGCCGCGCGGCACGGCCACGGATGTGACCAACGACGATATTCAAGCCACGCTGAAGAAGACGCCCAATGCCGCGGTCAGCGACCAGGCGATCCGGGTGGTCAGCATTGCCGATGAGTACAACGTCGGCATCGGCGTGGTGCACCGGTCCAAAACCGTGGGGAAACAGGCGGCCAATGGCATCGAGCACAGCCAGATTACCGAGATCTATCACGTCATCGAGGGCAATGCCACGCTGGTGACCGGCGGCACCATCGAGAATCCGCGCGAATCGCCGCCTGAAAGCCAGGTGGTCAAGGTGTTGAACGGCCCCAGCACGGGAGGCGGCGCCATCCAAGGCGGTGTCAGCCGAAGGGTGGGGCCCGGAGACGTGGTCATCATTCCGCCCAATACGCCGCATTGGTTCAGCGAGATCTCGTCCGATCAGATCGTGTACCTGGTAGTGCGGGTGGATCCACATAGGATCCTGCCGGCCGGGTACGGCGCGAAGTAGATAAAGGAATCGAAATGAAATCTTCAGGAAGAGAGAGTCAAGCGGGCGCGTTTGGGTGATAGGGGTGAGTGCGCCCGCTGTCGTAACGGGGATTTAATTGAAAGACGGCGCCAGTTACCCCACGGGTTACATCCTGAGGCGCATTTCCGGGCTAGCCCTTTCGGGCTATTAAGCTGAACCGGAAGGATTTACCCTGACGGTACGGTACAAATAGTTCCATTTTTTGGTGGTATACTGCTTCGCCATGGGAACCAATATTGGCCCAGTACTCCAACCGCCGCCTGTAAGGCCCACGGCTCCCGTTGCCGCACCCAAAAAGCGCGGGACTGGTTGGATTTGGGTCATATTCTTAGCGCTGGCCGCCGCCGCCGGGTACCGTTATTATCCTCAAGTCACGCAGGGCGCCTCCAAATCGGACAAGAGCGGCGCGGAAAAGTCGCCAGGCAAGCGCGCCGCACAGGTCGTTCCAGTTGTGGCGGCCGTCTCGAAGGCGGGAGACCTTTCGATTTTCCTCACCGGCCTGGGTTCCGTGACGGCCTACAATACGGTAACCATCCGCAGCCGCGTGGACGGCGAGCTGATCAACGTCGCGTTCACGGAGGGACAACTGGTCCACCAGGGCGACCTGTTGGCGGAGATCGATCCCCGTCCTTTCGAAGCCCAGCTCAACCAGCTCGAAGGGATGTTGGCGCGCGACACCGCGATGTCGGAAAACGCCAAGCTCGATCTGAAGCGATATGAGCAACTGGCCTCACAGGGCGTCATCTCCCGGCAGCAACTGGACACCCAAAGCGCGTCGGTGCACCAATACGATGGCACGATCCGCTCCGACCAGGGCCAGATCGAGAACGTCAAGCTCCAGATTTCTTTCACCCACATTTATGCGCCGATTACGGGGCGCATCGGCTTGCGGCTGGTCGATCAGGGCAATATCATCCACGCCACCGATCAGACCGGTCTCGCGACCATTACGCAGTTGCAACCGATCGCGGTGCTGTTCAACCTGGCGCAGGACTACCTTCCGCAGGTGATGGCCAAGTGGAACGGTGGGCAGACCTTGCCGGTGGAGGCCTGGGATCGGGATCTGAAGAAGAAACTGGCGGTGGGGAAACTTCTCACCATCGACAACACCATCGATGCCGCCACCGGCACGGCGCGCTTCAAGGCGGAGTTCCCGAACGACGACAACTCGCTGTTCCCGAACCAGTTTGTGAACGCCCGGCTCCTGGTGGACACGCGCCGCGGAGTGGTGATTGTGCCCTCGGCGGCGATCCAGCGCAGCCCCGCGACTGCCTTCGTTTATGTGGTGAAGGACGACCAGACCGTGGAGATGCGCAACGTGGTTCCCGGGCCGGTGGACGGCGACAATGCCTCGATAGACAGCGGCCTGCGGGCCGGAGAGAACGTGGTGATCGACGGCGTGGATAAACTGCAGCAGGGATCCAAGGTGGAGGCGCGCGTGGTGGGCGCGGGATCCAAAGGCGGGGAAAAAACGAGGCCGGGCGACACTCGATGAGCATTTCCAGTCCGTTCATCATGCGGCCGGTCGCCACCTCGCTGCTGATGGCCGGGATCCTGCTGGTAGGCGCGGTGGCGTTCCGCCAACTGCCGGTTTCGGCACTGCCGCAGGTGGATTACCCGACCATCCAGGTGGTGACCTTCTATCCGGGTGCCAGCCCGGACGTGATGTCGTCATCCGTAACGGCGCCGCTCGAGCGCCAGTTCGGCCAGGTGCCGGGGCTGAACCAGATGACCTCCACGAGCTCGCAGGGCGCTTCGGTCATCACCCTGCAGTTCGTGCTCGATTTGAACATCGACGTGGCCGAGCAGCAGGTGCAGGCGGCCATCAACGCGGCCACCACGTTTCTGCCGAAGGACCTCCCCAACCCGCCCATATACAGCAAGACCAACCCGGCGGATGCGCCCATCCTCACGCTGGGGTTGACCTCTACCGCGCTCTCGCTGGCGAAAGTAGAGGACTTGGCCGACACTCGCCTGGCGCAGAAGATTTCGCAGTTGCCCGGCGTCGGACTGGTGAGCATCTCGGGCGGCCAGAAGCCCGCGGTGCGGGTACAGGCGAATCCGACCGCTCTCTCGGGCTACGGGCTGAATCTCGAGGATCTGCGCGGCGCGATCGGGAGCGCCAGCGTGAACCAGGCGAAGGGCAGTTTCGACGGCCTCCGGCAGTCGTTCACCATCGGTGCCAACGACCAGTTGCTTACCAGTTCGGAATTCAAGCCACTGGTGGTGGCTTACCGCAATGGGGCGCCGGTGCTGCTCTCCGATGTGGCGAACGTCGTGGACGACGCCGAGAACGTCAAACAGGCCGCGTGGATGAACGATGTGCCCGCGGTGATTCTGAACATCCAGCGGCAGCCCGGCGCCAACATCATCGAAGTGGTGGACCGCGTGAAGAGGCTGCTGCCCACGCTGCGCAGCTCCCTGCCCTCGTCGGTGGATATCGCCATCCTGACGGATCGTACCGTCACCATCCGCGCCTCGGTCCACGATGTGGAGTTCGAGCTGATTCTCACCGTGGGCCTGGTGGTGATGGTCATCTTTCTGTTCCTGCGCAACGTTTCGGCCACCATCATCCCCAGTGTGGCGGTGCCCATGTCGCTGATCGGCACGTTCGGGGTGATGTACCTGATGGGCTACAGCCTCAACAACCTGACGTTGATGGCGCTGACCATCTCGACCGGCTTCGTGGTGGACGATGCCATCGTGATGATCGAGAACATCATGCGCTACATCGAGGACGGAATGCCGCCGCTGCAGGCGGCACTGCGCGGGTCGGCGCAGATCGGCTTCACGATTCTCTCGCTGACGGTATCGCTGATCGCGGTGCTGATTCCGCTGCTGTTCATGAGCGATATTGTGGGGCGGCTGTTCCGCGAATTTGCGGTAACTCTGAGCGTTACGATTCTGGTATCGGCGTTCGTTTCCCTGACCCTCACGCCCATGATGTGCTCGCGGCTGCTGCGCCACAAGCCGGAGAGCGAACAGGGGGCCATGTACCGTGCCTCGGAGCACGCCTTCCAGGCGATCATTCATCTTTATGGCCGCACCCTGACGGTGGTTCTGCGCCACCGGTTCGCGACCCTCCTGGTAGCGTTGGGGACGCTGGGAATGACCGGCTACCTCTACCTGAAGATCCCCAAGGGCTTCTTCCCGGTGCAGGATACCGGCGTAATTTTGGGCATTTCGGAAGCGCCGCAGACGGTTTCGTTCCGGGCCATGGCGGAACGGCAGCAAGCGTTGGCGAAGGTGATCCTGAAGGACCCTGCGGTGGAGAGCATCTCCTCGTTTATCGGGATCGACGGCACGAATACCACCTTGAATAGCGGCCGCATCCAGATCAACCTGAAGCCGCTCGAGGAGCGCCACAGCGACGCCCTCGAGATCATTCGCCGGCTGCAGCCGCAACTGGCGGAGGTGGATGGGATTACGCTTTACATGCAGCCGGTGCAGGATCTCACCGTGGAAGATCGCGTGAGCCGCACGCAGTTTCAATACAGCCTGGAGGATCCCGATCCCAAAGAGCTGGGGACATGGGCGACGAAGTTCGTGGACAGGCTGCAGAATTCTCCGCGCCTGCGGGACCTGGCCAGCGACCAGCAGAACACCGGGATCGAGACGCGCCTGGCGATCGACCGCAATACGGCTTCCCGGCTCGGGATCACGCCGCAGATGATCGACGACACGCTGTACGATGCGTTCGGCCAGCGCCAGGTGGCCATCATGTTCACGCAATTGAACCAGTACCGCGTGGTGCTGGAGATCAAGCCGGATTTCCAGTTCGGCCCGCAGGACCTGAGCAAGATTTTTGTACGGTCGTCAGCCGGAGGGCAGGTGCCCCTGGCGGGCTTCACGCGCTACGAGCAGTTGACCGTTCCGCTGGTGGTGAATCACCAGGGACAGTTCCCCGTCACGACCGTGTCGTTTAACCTGGCTCCGGACGCCTCGTTGGGGGACGCGGTGAACGAGATCGAATCGGCGCGGACGGAACTGGGAGTGCCGCCCAGCGTACAGGCGGATTTCCAGGGGACCGCCAAGGCTTTTATCACGTCGCTGGCGAACGAGCCGATCCTGATTCTGGCGGCGGTGGTGACGGTGTATATTGTGCTGGGCGTGCTGTACGAAAGCTACATTCACCCGATCACGATCCTCTCGACGCTGCCTTCGGCCGCGGTCGGAGCGTTGCTGGCGCTGATGGTGTGCAAGATGGAGTTGAGCGTCATCGGGCTGATCGGGATTGTGCTGCTGATCGGCATCGTGGAAAAGAACGCGATCATGATGATCGACTTCGCGCTGGAGAAGGAGCGCAAAGACGGCGAAGAGCCGCTCGAGGCGATCTTCCAGGCCTGCCTGCTGCGCTTCCGCCCCATCATCATGACCACCATGGCGGCGCTGCTGGGCGGCGTCCCGCTGGCGCTTGGTTCGGGCACCGGGCAGGAGTTGCGCAGACCGCTCGGGGTGACCATTGTGGGCGGCCTGATCTTCAGCCAGTTGCTGACGCTGTACACCACGCCGGTGATCTACCTCGGATTTGCGAGCCTGGCACGACGGTTCGGCAAGCGATCGGCGGAGGTGGACTTGGAGCACGAGGTTGCGGCACAAGTGTAACCGGCGCCGGCCACGTGTTGTGTCCGGTCGTGCGACCTTCGCCTACGCGGCTCCCGGTGTTCCTCGCTCGGGTCAGTTCGCATGAACGCCGTCATCGGAGGTATCGAATTCCTCCATATCGCGCCATGTCCGGAGACCATTCTCGAGGACGACCCGCTTGTCTGGAACATCGCGACGTGTTCCACGTAATGGAGGAGGTTCACGGCGTCTTGGCCGGAGCCCGGCGGAAGAACCCTGCCATCGAGCAGCAGGAAGCGGAGTACCGATTTGAGCGCCAGATGGATTTGATCGGGGCCGCCGGCATCTTCTCCCACCGATCGGACCGAGGCATGCAACATGATGGTCTCGCCCGGGGTGATGCCCAGGTTACGAAAGTGATCCGCCAGTTCCCCGGTCGAGTACATAGATTGTCATCGCGGTTCGTCACCAGTTCGTAATCGAGCCATCCGGGCGGAAGTAAGTCTGCGCGCGCGCGGTGACCGGCTGCGTGATCTCCGCAATCTGCGTCAACTGCTTCATGTCGAGTTCCACGCCCAAGCCGGGGCGGTCGCTGGCGTACAGCTTTCCTTCTTTGAAATCCAGCCCGGCCGGCATGTGCGGGATCGTGCGGCCGCCGTAGTTGTACTCCATCATCACGGGGCCCGAGAACGTACCCAGGGCGTTCACCAGCGCGGCGGTCGAAATCGGCCCGGTGAAGTGGGGCACGATGCCGACGAAGTGCGTTTCGCAGATGGCCGCGATCTTCATCATCTCCGTGATACCGCCGACGTTGGGCAGGGTGGCGCGGAGGTAATCGATATCGTGGGCCTCGATCAGCTTGTTGAAGTCCCATCGGTTCCCCCACTCCTCACCGGCGGCGATAGGAACCCGGGCGCCACGCCGCAGGAGCGGAAGATCCTCCTGGAAAGCTTCGGTACGCACCGGATCCTCCACGAAATAGGGCGCCAGGTCCTTGATCAGGTCGCAGCCGCGCATCGCATCGGAAAGATCGAAGCGCTGGTGGAAGTCGATGCACCAGTCGCCGTTTTTGCCGACGCCTTCCCGCACCTGCACGCACTCCTCGTACATCTGATTCAGCTTCTGGTGAGTGTTGAACGTGGTGTTGGCCGGAGTATCGGCCGCGCCGAAGCGGAACGCGCGGTATCCGGCCGCGATGGTCAACTGCGCACGCTCCTTTACGGTCATACCGGGCTTGACGCCGGGAATGACTCCCGAGGTGTTGTAGCACTCGCAGTAATTGCGGACCATCCCGCCGAGCAGCGCGTGGACCGGCAGGTTGTGCACCTTGCCTTTGAGGTCCCAAAGCGCCAGGTCGAGCGCCCCCAGGGCGTGCATCTTCTCGCGCCCCGGCGGGTAGAAGAAGGAGCGCGACATGTCCTGCCAGAGGCGCTCGATGTACTGCGGATCCTTGCCGATGAGCCGCCCGGCGCACTGCTCCAGGGTGTCTTTCGATCCGCCCTCGCCGATTCCGGTGATGCCCGCGTCGGTTTCCACCGTGACCACCAGGTCGCTCTGGTTGAACAGCGGGTTCGGGTTGGCGGTCCGATAAGCGCGCACCCGGGTAATCTTCATCTTGGCGACAGCCGCCGTGGCCGGCGCCGGACTGGCCACACTCACGGCGGTGGTCGCTGCCAGTGATTGGAAGAAAGATCGTCGATTCATGCCTACCTCTGAACTCTTCCGGACCCGCCCCCTCTCAGGAGCGCGTGCACCTCGTCTACGGTGGTGCGGTTGAAGTCGCCCATGATCGAGTGCTTCAGGCAGCTCGCAGCCACTGCGAATTCGAGCGCATCGGTGTGCGAGGGCAGGGACTGCCAGCCATAGATCAGGCCACCGGCGAAACAGTCGCCGCCGCCCACCCGGTCCACGATGTGGGTGATGTCGTAGTGGCGGCTCACCTCGAAGCCCTCGCGATCGTTCAAACAGGCCGCCCAGCCATTGTGGGAGGCGCTGTGCGATTCGCGCAGACTGACGGCGATGGCCCGCAGGTTGGGAAATTCGGAAAGCACCTGGTTGGTGAGTTGGCGGTACTGGTCATGCTCGAGCTTGCCGGATTGCACGTCCACCGCGATGTGTATTCCGAGAGCCATCTGCACGTCTTCTTCGTTGGCAATCGCGATATCCACGAACTGCATCAGTTCGCGCATCACCTGCACGGTGGGCTTTCCCCATTTCCACAGGTTCTTACGGTAATTCAGGTCGCAGGAGACCGTGATACCTTTCCCGCGCGCCTTGCGCACCGCTTCGAGCGACAGGTCGGCTGCTCCGGCGCTGATCGCGGGAGTGATGCCGGTGATGTGAAACCATCCTGCGCCTTCGAGCGCCTGGTCCCAGTCGATATCGCCCGGTTTGGCGATGGCGATAGCGCTGTTGACGCGGTCGTAGACCACTTTCGAGGGCCGCTGATTGGCGCCCGCTTCCAGAAAATAGATGCCCAACCGCCCCTTGCCGCGCACGATTCGGGAGGTGTCCACGCCGAAGCGCCGCAGCTCGCCGACGGCGGCATCCGCCAGCGGGTTCCCCGACGGCAGAACGGTGACGTAGGAAGCCGGCAAGCCGAAGGACGCGAGCGCGACGGCTACGTTGGCCTCTCCGCCCCCGAAAGTGGCCACAAATTGAGGGCTTTGGAGAAATCGCTCGAACCCCGGGGGCGCCAGGCGCAGCATGATCTCGCCAAAAGTGACGGTCAGTTCAGGCATGGATGCCTAATTATAATGCCCGGTATCGCTCGTCGGTTGGCCGCCGGAGATGCGCGAGCTAACCGTTTTACCTTCCCAGAGTCCAACTATGGTATAGGTAGCCTATGGAAACGCCGCGGCTTCGCGGCCTTCCATCCTTTATCGACCATGCGGGAACTGCTGCGGCGGATTCGTTTTCTTTTTCATCGGGCGGAGTATGAACGCAATCTGGAAGAAGAGATGGCCCATCACCTCTCGATGATCGCGCACGATACGCGTTCGGAGGCGGCGGCGCGAAAGCGATTCGGCAATCTCACGTCGTGGAAGGAGGAGAGCCGGGGAATGTGGACCTTCCGGTTTCTGGAACAGGCCGCGCAGGACATTCGGTACGCCATGCGGGCCATGGCCGCCAATCCCGTCTTTACGGCGACAGCCGCGCTGTCGCTGGCATTGGGGATCGGCGCGAATACCGCGATCTACAGCTTCATGGATGCCATCCTGCTGCGCTCGCTGCCGGTCCAAAGGCCGGCGGAACTGGCGATCCTCGAGTGGCATTCTTCGAAACGCCCGCCCGTGGTGCAGGGAATCAACGGCACCGCGCGAAGGTATGGAGACCGCGGTACCATGAGCCCCAATTTCCCGTACGGCGCGTACGAGGCGCTGCGCGGGGACACCCGCGTCTTCTCTTCGTTGTTCGCCTATACCTACGTGCAGTCGTTCAACGCCGTGGTGCGCAATGAGGCAGAGGCGGTGGGAGGCGGTTTTGTGTCCGGGAACTACTTCGCCGGGTTGGACGTGCCCCCGTCCGCGGGGCGATTGATCGAGTGGGACGACGACCGGAAGGGCGCGCCCCCCGTCGTGGTGCTGACGTATCCCTATTGGCAACGGCGCTACAACGCCGACCCGGACGTCCTGGGGAAACCGATTCTCCTGAACCACCAGTCTTTCACGATCGTGGGAGTGACCGCACCGGGATTCTTTGGCGTGGACCCGCAACAGAGCCCGATGCTCTTTCTGCCCATCCACTCGATGCCGCTGTTCGCAATCGATCCGGCGGCGGAGGAACGCTCGCGCTTCTTCAACGATCACTCCTACTGGATCGAGATGATGGGCCGTCTTCGCCCGGGTGTCAGCTTCGATCAGGCGCAGGCAGCGATGCGGGCGCAATTCACGGCCTTCGCCGCCAGTACCGCTGCTTCGCCGAAGGACGCAGTGGTGCTGCCGGAACTCGCATTGGATGCGGGCGGCGCCGGCATCGACTCGCTCCGCCGCGCCTATTCCAAGCCGCTCTATGTGCTGATGACCATGGTGGGGCTGATCCTGGCGATTGCCTGCGCCAACCTCGCCAACCTGCTGCTGGCGCGGGGAACCGCGCGACGCCGGGAGATGGCGGTGCGCTTGAGTCTGGGGGCGGGGCGATGGCGGATCGTGCGTCAGATGCTGACCGAGAGTGCGCTTCTCTCGGTGGCGGGCGGGGTGCTCGGGCTCGCGGTGGCGTTTGCGGGAATCCGCCTGATCACCTGGTTAATTGCCAACGGCCGCGAAAACTTCTCGCTGCACGCCGAGTTGAATTGGCCGGTGATCGGTTTCACGCTGGGTTTGTCCCTGTTGGCCGGCGCGATATTCGGATTGGCGCCGGCGATTCAGGCCACCAGGATCGATTTCACGCCGGCGCTCAAAGAAAGCAGGACGCAGGGTGTGGACACCGGAAGGCGCGCGTGGCGGATGCCTCTGGGGCACGTGCTGGTCGTGGTGCAGATTGCGGTGTCGATGCTGCTGGTGGTCGGTGCCGGATTGTTCGTGCGCACGCTGGTGAATCTGCATTCGATCGATGTCGGCTTCAATCGCGAGAATCTGCTGCTGCTCAGCCTCAATGGGCAGCAGGCGGGCTACAAGGGCGCGGCACTGGCTCGCTTCTATGCGGACTTGATGGAGAAGTTCCGGGAGATCCCCGGTGTGCGATCCGCCAGCGGCTCGACGTATCCGCTGGTTTCGCGATTCGCCAACTTTGAATCGGTCACCATTCCGGGGCTTCCCCTGCCAGGCGACCCCGGGGCGAACGTGATGGAGGTAGAGCCGGACTTCCTCGGGACCATGCAGATCCCCGTTGTGTTGGGACGCGACCTGCAACCGGGAGACCAGGCATCGCCGGCGGTGGCGGTGGTGAATCAGAAATTCGCTTCGGTCTTCTTCGGCGACCGGAATCCGGTAGGGCAGCAGATTGCGTTTGATAACAAGAACCCCGACGCTCCGCTCTTCGAGATCGTGGGGGTTGCCAAATCGGCGCATTACAACTCTCTGCAGGAACGGGAATCCGTGGTCGTCTATGTCCCCTACACGCGAAGAGTGGCTCAACTGGGGCGATTGTTCTTCGAACTGCGCACCGCGGGCAATCCGCTGAGCGTGGTGAGCGCGGTGCGGCGCATTGTCCACGACGCGAGCCGCGACATCTCGATTGCGGAACTCGGCACACAGTCGCAGCGCATCGAGCAGACTATTTCGCAGGAACGCACGTTCGCCAGCCTGGGGACTTGCTTTGCGGTGCTGGCGTTGTTGATTGCCTGCGTAGGCTTATATGGTGCGATGGCTTTCATGGTGGCGCGGCGTACCGGGGAGATCGGCGTCCGGATGGCGCTCGGGGCGCAGCGGCCCAAGATCCTGTGGATGGTGCTGCGGCAGGTGCTCGGGTTGACAGCCGTAGGGCTGTCACTCGGGTATCTGGCTGCGCGATTTGCGGCTCGCCTCGTGGAGTCGTTCCTGTATGGGATGCAGGCCAACGATCCGCTCGCGGCGGCGATTGCAGTGGCAATTCTGACCTCTGCGGCCTTGATGGCCGGGTATGCCCCGGCGTGGAGAGCATCGCGAATCGACCCCGCGGCTGCGCTCCGGAACGAGTAGTCCCGCTATCTCTAAAGGCATAGAACTAAACGGGTAAACATATTATCGGAGGATAATATCTTGAGATAATTCTGACTCGAAAGCCACGTATTCGCATCGAGACAGAAAATGAGATTCATACGTCTGTTAATCTTCGTAACGGCCGCGGCGTTGACCGCGGTAACCGCTTCCGCGAACACGTTCCAGTTCTCCGCACTTTTAGGGACTGGGAGTCAAACGCTGTCACTCACAGTTGGCGGAGTGCAGATCGGGAGTTACACTGGCTCCGGGAACAGCCCGACCTACATCGCGACCGAGGCCACCGCCGATTGGTACAGCATTGTGATCGACTACCAGGCGTCAACGAATTACGGAACTCCCGGCTTAAGCCTGTATTTGAACAGCAGCCTGATCCCGATTGCTGACCTCGCTTCGTACAACGCATCCGGGACCACAGTCAACGGATTGACGGGCACTTACTGTACGCCAACTTGTGGCAGTACGGTAGTGACAGATTACGGAGAACGGCCGGTAAACGACTCTCCCAACGCGCTGCCCTGGAGCAGCTATAGCTTCAACTGGGGACCTTTTGAAGAGCAACTCACGGGCTATGTCTGGCTAGGCACTGGAACGCCAAGCCTTAGCACGGTACCTGCGTTTCAACAGTCCGGTGACAGCGGCAGCGGCGACGGAGACGCAGTGGAACCCGGCACGTGGTGGCTGATCGCCACGGCATTACCACTGTTGGGAATCTCGAAGCTTCGACTGAACCGCGCGAAAGTCCACGCCTGCTGACATGGAGCGACTTACAGGGTGGCCCTAAGCCGCTGCTGCAGCCGCGGCAGCGGCCAGGGGCCGGCGAAGCCAAAGAAACATGCCGGCAGCGAACAACTGCAGCGCCATTCCGAAGACCACCAGCGCCACGATGGAGTGGTCGTAAAGCAAGCCCATCGCGGCGCTGCCCAAAAACCACATCACGCCGTAGATCCCGTTGAACGCTCCGAACGCGCCGCCGCGTTTGTTCATCGAGACCACTTGGGAGATACCGGCACGCAGCGAGGCGTCCTGCGCGCCCAATCCAACCGCCCAGCATCCGACGCTGGCAATCGCTCCGGCGGGTCCGCCGAGAAAGCCCAGCGGCAGTGCCAGCATCGAAACCAGGATCCCCAGGCTCAACACGGAGATTCCGTGGCGGTCAAACAGCCTTCCGAGCACCAGCGCCGCCAAGCCGTTCACTCCCATAGCGCCGGCATACAGAATGGGAATGACCGCGGGCTTGGCAAGCTCGATCTTCTGAAAGTGGTAGGCAAGCAGCGGGAAGTCCACAAAGCCGCAGGCGAGGATCCCGGCAGCAGTCACATAAAGCCAGAACACGCGTGGCAACGCCTGCTGCTTGACAGGCTTGGGCGCCGGCGGCGCACCTTTGCCGCTGTAGGCCGCCCGCGCCAGCAGCAGCGCCAGCAGGGCGCCGGCCGCGGGGAATGCCAGCCGCAGGAAGGCCGGCCCGAAATGATTGGCCCGCGCCACGGCATACGCCATCATCAGAGGCCCGAGCACCGCGCCGGTCTGATCCATGGCGGCGTGGACGCCGAATCCAAACCCATGCCCCACCTTGCTGGTGGCCTCGGAGAGCAGAACATCGCGCGCCGGACCGCGCAGCGCCTTGCCGGTGCGCTCGGCCACCACCAGCAGTGCGGCCGTCCGCCAGTTCCCGGCGAGTGCCAGGGCCGGCACCACCAGCACATTCAACGCATAACCCGCAATCGTGATGGTCCAATAGGCGCGCGTCCGGTCGGCGAAACGGCCGGAGAACAGACGCAGGCTCGCGGCAATCATCTCTCCCACGCCGGAGATCAGTCCCACCTGCAGGGCGGTGGCGCCCAGATCTTTGAGGAACGGGCCGATGATGCTGTAAGCGCCCTCGTAGGTCATGTCCGCGAAGAGGCTGACCACTCCGAGGCACAGAATCACGCGAATCGCCCACGCGCGCTCCTGAGGGGAAACTGTCACTGGTGGATGCCTTCCAGATCGCCGAACCCGAACGGCCGCATGAGCTTCAATTCGGGAACAACACCAGGATGCTGGGGGCCTGGTGCACTTCCGTGAGAGTCTCCACGACCGAAAGCAGCCCCAGGATCAGCAGCAGACCAACGGCCGCGTAGCGGATCGTTTTAGGAGAGAGATGATCCTGGATCCACTGGCGCACCGTCGCGCCGATGGAAGCCGCCAGCGCGCCTTTGGTGGCCATGGCGCCCACCGCTCCCAGCCACACGACGACGGGCGTGGCCGGAAATTTCGCAGCCATTCCGGCGGCAGTCAACTGCCCCACATCGCCCCACTCCGAGAAGAAGATCGCGGCGAACGACACGATCACGGCCCGGGAGGCGGGGTGCGACTCCTGCCTGACTTCCCGCTTGTCCGGTTTGCGCCAGAGGACAATCGCGATGGCGAAGAAATTCACGGCGGTGATGCCGGCTACGAGAAGGGGCGGCAGCTTGGAGATGGTCTCTCCGACCCACACCGCCACTCCCATCTTGGCCATAAACGCCACCACCATGCCGAACAGAATCGGCACCGTACGATACCTTGTTGCCAGAACCCCTGTGGTATAGAGCAGCTTGTCGCCGACGATTTCGGCTACAAACACGGTTCCGAAGGTAGCCAAAAATACAGGCAGCATCTTACCCTCACGACCTGATGTAGTTTTCCAGCCTAGCATATCCGGGAATGAGGATGCTCCGCTCCGGCGCGCATCCGGCCCACCTGAGGCTTCGCTCGTGACATACTGTGGAGCGTGCTGCGCGCTGCTCGTTTGCATGCTCTCCTGCCGCTCCTGGTGGTATCTCTGGCACGTCTGCCCGCCCAATCGACGGTGACCCTGGCCGGGACGGGAACGCCGGGATTCTCGGGCGACGGCGGTCCCGGAACCCAGGCCCAAGTCAACAACCCTTATGGCCTGACGATCGGACCTGACGGCGCCCTGTACTTCTGCGAGATCGGCAACCACCGCGTTCGCCGGCTCGACTTGAAAACGCACCTCATCTCGACGGTCGTGGGCAGCGGCCAGAAGGGCTATTCGGGCGACGGAGGCCCAGCCCTCGCCGCCAACCTCAACGAGCCATACGAAGTCCGGTTCGATCACGACGGCAATCTCTTCTTCTGCGAGATGCAGAATCACGTCGTGCGGCGCGTGGACGCCCGGACCCATATCATCTCGACGGTGGCCGGTACGGGCGCCGCGGGTTTCGCGGGCGATGGCGGCCCCGCGGTGAAGGCGCAGCTTCGACAGCCTCACAGCATCGCGTTCGACCCGCAGGGCCGCCTCCTCATCTGCGATATCGGGAACCTGCGGATCCGGCGCGTGGACCTCAGGACCGGCATCATCGAGACTTGGGCAGGCACGGGCGAGAAAAGCCCCACCGCGGACGGAGCACCCATCACCGGTACGCCTCTGAACGGACCGCGCGCCATAACGTCCGACCCGGACGGCAATCTCTACCTTGTGTTGCGCGAGGGGAATGCGGTGTACCGGATGGATCCCCGCGCCAATCGGATCGATCACCTGGCCGGTACCGGCGAGAACGGCTACCAGGGGGATGGCGGACCGGCGAAATTGGCGAAGCTCTCGGGACCGAAGGGAGTCGCCTGGGCTCCGGACGGCAGCCTCTATCTGGCCGACACGGAAAGCCACACCATCCGCCGAATCGATTTGAAATCCGGCATCATCACCACCGTCGTGGGGACCGGACAGCGCGGCAACGGCCCGGATGGCGACGCGCGGCAATGCCGCCTGGCGCGCCCGCACGGCATTTTTGTCAGCGCGGCGGGAAAAGTGTATATTTCGGACAGCGAATCGCACCGTATCAGGACGCTCCAATGAAACGACATCGCTCGATACAGGGATGTGTCATCGCGGCAGCCGCCGCGTCACTGGCCGTTGGGCAGGCGCCCATGGATCGCGATATGCTCGCGGCGATCCGCAGGGAGGCGACTGAGCATCCGCAGGTCTCGCCAGTCTTCGACATGTTCACGGTGACCATCGGGCCACGGCTCACCGCCTCGCCGGCACAGAAGCGGGCGGCCGAGTATGCCCGTGACCGCCTGGCCTCCTACGGGCTCGAGAACGCGCACCTGGAGCCGTGGCACTTCGGCCGCGGATGGAGTCTCGAAAAGCTCACAGTCGAAATGACCGAGCCGCGCTACATGCCGCTGATCGGCTATGCCGACGCCTGGTCGTCCTCCACGCCGGGCGAAATCGTGGGCGCGCCGCTATTCATTGGCGGCAAGGCAGCCGACCAGGTGGACGCCCTGCGTCCGCAACTCAAAGGCGCGATCCTTATGACCGCGCCCATGCTGTCGAATTTCGTCAGGGCGGACCGCCCGAATCCCAGCGACCCGGACTACAAGCCCAACTCCGCGGCGTACGCGACCAGCGTCGGACAGACCGGCAATCGGCCCGGCAGGGGAGCGGCCGCCGGCGCCCAGCGCATCACCCAGCTTCTTCGCGAGGCCGGCGCGGGCGTGCTGCTCAAGCCCAGCCGCGGCGAGCATGGCACCGTCTTCGTGTCGGGGCGCGACCTCGGCGAAGGTGCGATCCCATCGGTGACCCTCGCCGCCGAGCACTACAACATGATCGCGCAGATGATCGGGCAAAAGGTCCCGGTCAGGTTGCGGGTGAACGTGCAATCGAAGTTCTACGATTCCGATGGCGGCAATGCCTACAACGTGATCGCCGAGCTCCCCGGGTCGGACCCGGCGGTACGCGACGAGGTGGTCATGATTGGCGGCCATCTGGATTCCTGGCATACCGGCGTGGGAGCGACCGACAATGCCGACGGCGCCACCACGGTGATGGAGGCCATGCGGATTCTGAAGGCAGCCGGCGCGAAGCCGCGCAGGACCATCCGCGTGGCGCTGTGGGCCGGCGAAGAGCAGGGCTTGCTCGGATCGAAGGCGTGGGTGGCGGCGCATCTGGCCGGCGACGCCAATCGGGCCGCGCGTGAGAAGTTCGATGTCTATTTCAATATCGACAACGGAACAGGACCGATCTACGGCTGGTATCTCCAGAACAGCGAAGCTGTCCGCCCGCTCTTCGACGCCTGGCTCGAGCCGTTGAAGGACTTCCGGGCCCGCCGCAACACCATCGAACCGATCGGGTCCACCGACCACCTGAGCTTCACCGACGTGGGGGTGCCCGGCTTCAACCCGATTCAGGACTATGTCAACTACGACGTGCGCACCCACCATACCAACATGGATACAGTGGAGCGTCTCGACGTGAAGGACATCAGCCAGGCGGCGGTGGTGATGGCCTGGTACGCCTACAATGTCGCCATGGCCGGTGAGAAGATTCCCCGGCCAGCCATGAAATAGGCTCGTGGCCCTTTCGAGCCGCTCTGATTCCCCTGCTGTGGGTGTAACGCGATTTGAGAGATCTGCGTCCAAAAGTAATCCATGCTTCAGAAGGGTATTGTTTGCCACGGAATGATCCTTGGCGCAGCCGGGATCATCTGCCTGTTCGCGCCGGCGATGTGCCGGGGCCAAGCCTCGTCTTTCAATATTTCGACCATTGCCGGGAACACCACCGCGGGCACCCTGGGCGACAACGGGGCCGCCACCAGCGCGGAGCTGAATGTGCCGATCCAGGTGGTGGTGGACTCCTCGCACAACGTCTACATCGCGGACAGCATCAACAACCGCATCCGCAAGGTCTCGGACGGAAAGATCACGACCATCGCCGGCACCGGTCAGCTGGGCTATTCGGGAGACGGGGGCGCCGCGACCAAGGCGCTATTGAACGACCCGTACGGCCTGTGGCTCGATTCCTCGGGGAACTTCTACATCGCGGACCTGGATAACCAGGTGGTCCGCAAGGTCACGGCTGGCGGCACCATCAGCACCGTGGCCGGCAACTATCCGGACGGGGCGGGCTTCTCCGGCGATGGCACTCCGGCCACCAATGCGCAACTCGCCCAGCCCTTCGGCGTGGTGACCGACAAAGCCGGAAACCTCTACATCACCGACAGCTTCAACAACCGCATCCGCATGGTGGACACCAGCGGCAACATGTACACCATCGCCGGAAACGGCACGGCAGGATATTCGGGCGATGGGGGCCCCGCGACCAGCGCCACTCTGTACAAGCCATTCGGTATTTCGATCGACAACGCGGGCAATCTCTACTTCGCGGACAGCTCCAACCATCGTATCCGCAAGATCGATACCAGCGGCAATATTACGACGGTGGCAGGCACGGGCACTCCCGGTTTTGCCGGCGATGGCGGCCTCGCAACGAAAGCCCAGCTCTTTCGGCCGTGGGACGTGAAGGTGGACTCGGCCGGGGACCTTTACATCGCCGACTACGACAACAACCGCATCCGCCTGGTGACCCCCGATGGCGTGATCAATACGATTGCGGGGAGTTCGGGTCCGGGTTACGCCGGCGATGGCGGCGCCGCCACCTCCGCCAAATTGAACTTCCCCACCGGCATCGCGCTCGATCCCAGCAACGGGAATCTCTATATCGCCGACTCCGGCAACAATGTCGTCCGGCAGTTGACGCCCACCGCGCCGGCCGTGAGCGCGGGCGGCGTAATTTCGGCTAGCGCTTTCGGCGGACTCCCGGCCATCGCGCCGGGCGGCTGGATCGAAATCTACGGCACGAATCTCTCGACCGACGAGCGCCAGTGGGGCGCGGCCGACTTCCAGGGTGCGCAGGCGCCCAACTCACTCGATGGCACCAGCGTCACCATCGGCGGGCAGCAGGCCTTCGTGGACTTTATCAGCGGCCGGCAGGTGAATGCGCAGGTACCGTCCAACGTCGCGACGGGCTCCCAGACGCTCACGGTGAAGACTCCGTCGGGAACGACGGCGGCGTACACGGTTACGGTGAATGCGATCGAGCCCGGCCTGCTGACTCAGTACACCGTCGCCGGGATTCAGTATCTGGGAGCATTCTCTACCGCTGGAACGCCCATCCTGCCCCCGGGCGCCGTGGCCGGGGTCACGTCGCAGCGCGCCAAGGCCGGCGATACGATTGTGCTCTACGGTGTCGGGTTCGGCCCGGTGACTCCCAATATTTCGGCGGGACAGGTGGTGCAGCAGGCGAACCAACTCGTCACAGCGCCCCAGATCACCATCGGCGGCACTCCCGCGACCGTGACTTTCGCCGGCCTCGTGCAGAATAGCGTGGGGCTCTTCCAGTTCAATGTGATCGTCCCGAGCGTGACTTCGAGCGACAAGGTGGCGGTGACTTTTTCGGTAGGCGGCGCGGCTGGGGCGCAGACCTTGTATACCACCGTGCAATAGGCGGGGCGGCGGTCCCCGTTACGAGAACGTGGTGTACACCTTGGCTTCCCAAGGAAAAATAGGCTCGCGCCCGATCCAATCCGGTGGGACGACCCGGTCCTGCGTCACTTCCCGCCACTGTTTTCCGGGTGGAGTGGCGGGCCAATCGGGCACCACATACTCGGCCGGGGAACCGGTGCTCACGAAATCGGAAAAATTCGCGAGCACCACCACCACATTCATTCCCGCCGCGCCTCGCGTCCACACCAGGACGCGCTTGCCAGCCGTGAAATCTACGTGAATGAAGTTGTTGTCGTTCACTCCGAGCGCCGCCGATGTCGTGCGGAACTTCACGACGCGGGAGACGTATGCCAGAATCCGACGGCGCATCTGCGCGGTGTCGTCGGTTCCTTGGAGGCGGCCGTAATTAACGGGGTCCACCTGCTTGCCTCCGGCCTGTGTCACGTGGCCGGCCTGATCGAAACGCGAATGCTCATCGGCGAACTCGTCACCGGCCAAAATCATGGGAATCCCGACGGATGTCAACAGGCAGACGAACGCCAGCCTGCACCTCTTCTCGAGATCCAGGCCCGAAAGGCCCGAGTTCTGGAGAAAGTTGAACAGGCGCTCCCGGCGGAACCCTTCCACGTCGTGGCTGGTGATGTAATTGACCGCCTGAGTGCCGTCCGTAAATCCCAGACTGCGGCAGTCCACCATCATGCGGACATTGCTTTCAAAGGTCCCGTTATCGCCTTCGCCCAGGATGACGGAACGCACCAGCGATCGGAAGGGATCGTTCCACAGGCCGTCCAGGCGGCCCTGCGTCAGCAGCGCCATGGGCAGGCTCAACTCCTCGCCCACCACCAGCATCCGCCTGTCCGCCTCGGCCGAACTCACGCCTTGGGCCGCGCAACGCTCCTGGAATAGCGTTCGCGCGCGGTCTTTGAATCCCTGCACGAAGTCCCAGTTGGAAACGTTCTCCACGCTGTCGATGCGGATTCCGTCGATGTGGAAGTCGCGCATCCACCGGGTGATGAAGCTGAACATCAATTGGCGCGCCGGGGATAGAGAGACCTCGGCGCCCGAGATCGGGTCGTAAGCATTGACGAATCGGGCGTAGCGGAACAGCACGCTGCCAAAGCCGTTGCGAAGATTGTTCAGCCCCGTGCCTCGCGAGGTGTGCGCGTCTGGATCGTTGGGGTCGGCTTTGGGATCGGTGATATAGAAATCGTCCAGGTTGAGCGTCTGGTAGGGCTCGTGACGCGCAAAGGCCATCACCGTGTCCAGGAAAAAGCGGATCCCATGCTGATGGCCGGTGCGGATGAGCGTGGCCAGGTCCTGATTCGCCGTGGAGGAGGAGAAGCCTTCCGGAAAGCCTAATTCCGAGTCGGGCGCCAAAAAGTGTGCCGTGTCGTATCCCCAGTCGCGTTTGAAGAAACTGTCGGAGGGAGGCAGAAGCTCGATGGCGTTGATCCCAAGGTCGAGAAGGTAGGTCTTTCCGGCCTGCGCCACGTCGAGATTGTCGAAGTTCGCGCCGGTCGCGGCGATATCGATCAGGGACAGAACATCGCGAAAAGTTCCCACGCCAATATCGAAGTCCGGGGTGGAAGCGGTATTGGACCACGCGGTTGGCATTTCGTAGATCACGAGCTGATTGTTTGCGGGGAGCGTGGCCGGGCTCGGGTCGCCGGTGAAGTCGGCTTCCTCTCCTGCGGGGTCGCAGGGGATCAACTGGCCGCCCCGGAATTTGATCACCGCCGCGGGCTGCCGGTCATCCGTCGTAAAAGGAGGCGGCAGGCGGTTCGAGAGCAGGCGCCAGTCCACGGTCGACGCCGCCGGATCGGTGGTCTGAACGCCATCCGCCGGCTCGAAGAAATAGTGGTAGACGGAGCCGTCGGTCAAGCCGCAATCCGCAGCGGCGATTGCGAACAAGTCGGTGAATCCGGCTACGGCGAACATCGGGAATCGCCTCGCGCCTCCGAGTACCGGAGGATTGCCGGGTTGAAACTGGCCGATCACCAGCACCGGCGGGGCGACTGCGGGTTTCGCATGCCAAAGAACGAAGTGAGTGCGCTTACGGTCTAACAGGTCGGCACTGAGTGGCAAAGTGACCTCCTGGTTGCTTCTGAAATGATAGCGCGAAGAAATGCAGGCGCGGACTTTGGACTCTGGCTCATCGACCCGAAGTGGACGAAACTGTACTTCCGGATTTCGGCCGTAATCGGAGCTAACCCCTCCTGTTTACAACAAAGGCGACCGGAACTGTAGTTCCGGTTTTCGCATGGCCAGACGCGGCAGGCAGGAGTGTCCGCGCCACGGCGCTGGGGCCTGGTTCTATAAATGGAGTTTCAAGCTCCTATATCTGAAGATGGCCCACGAAGTGCTGGTTCCTAACCGATCTCACTGAGGAGGGCCACATGGCCAAAGGGTTCGTGTCCATCACTGTGGAACGCTGTAAGGGTTGCGGTTTCTGTGTCGAATTTTGCCCCACCCACGTTTTGGCACTATCGTCCGCTTTCAATTCAAAGGGTTATCATGCGCCTCACGTAGTCGCCGGAGAGAAGTGCAGCGGTTGCGACTTGTGCGGCATGTACTGTCCCGACTTCGCCATCTTTGGAGCGCGCTATGCACGCTGACCCCAAAGGTGTTCTTACGGGTGTCCATTTTCTTGACGGCGACCATGCCTGCTGTGAGGGAACGCTCGCAGCCGGTGCGCGATTTGCCGCAGGGTATCCGATCACTCCATCCACAGAGGTCGTCGAACGCTTTGCGTGGAGAATTCCCACTGTTGGCGGAATCTTCATCCAGATGGAGGATGAACTGGCGGCGTCGATCGCCATCCAGGGAGCCGTCTGGGGCGGTGCCAAAGCCTTCACAGTCACCTCCGGCCCTGGCTTCTCGCTCATGATGGAGCACATCGGGTATGCCGCCATGACCGAGACGCCCTGCGTCTTCGTGAACGTGCAGCGCGGCGGGCCGTCCACAGGACTGCCCACCCTGCCGGCGCAGGCCGATATGATGCAGGCCAAATGGGGCTCGCACGGGGACTACGGCATCATCGCGCTGTGTCCCAACTCACCGCAGGAGTGTTTCGATCTCACGATCACGGGCTTCAACCTGTCGGAAGAGTTCCGCGTGCCGGTGATGATGATGCTGGATGAGTGCGTGGGTCACATGACCGAAAAGGTGGTGATCCCCGAAGCCGACAAGATCGAAGTGACGCCCCGCCGTCAAACCACGTTGCCGGCGGACAAGTTCCGGCTCTACGAACCACGGGAAGACATGGTTCCCGACATGGTGAAGGCGGGCGACGGATATCGCTTCCATGTAACCGGGCTGACTCACGATCAGCGCGGCTACCCGAGCATGAACATCGAAACCCAGGACACCGGAATCCGGCGGCTGGTGGATAAGCTGAAGCCGCTCGCCAACGGGCGCGCGCTGTGCGAAACGGAGCACCTGGAAGATGCCGAGGTGGTGGTGGTCTCCTACGGAATCACCTCGCGCGTGGCGCAGAGGGCCTTGCAACTGGCGCGCGAACGGGGAGTTCGCGCCGGCAAGTTCCGCATCATCTCCGCGTGGCCCTTCCCCGAACAGCGGATCAGCGAGCTGGCCGGGCGGGTGAAGGCGTTTGTCGTACCCGAGATCAATCTCGGACAGATGGTGCACGAAGTAGCCCGCGCGGCCGCAGGGAAAGCCAAGGTGATCCCGGTCACGCATGCGGGCGGCAGCGTCCACAACCCCGAAGCGATTCTCAAAGCCATTGAGGAGGCAGCCCGATGAACACCGCGACACTCGAAGTTCCGTATGACATTCCGGCCGACGCGCGCAACCCCGTAGAGCCGTTTCTGCGGATGGAGCGCATGCCGCACATCTGGTGCCCTGGTTGCGGAATCGGAACCACGGTCAATTGCTTCACTCGCGCCCTGGAAGACTCCAAGGCCAACCTGGATAAAGTTGCGGTGGTCTCGGGAATCGGATGCACCGGCCGCGTAGCCGGGTATGCCAACCTCGATTCCTTCCACACCACCCACGGGCGGGCGATTCCGTTCGCTACCGGGCTCAAGCTGTCGAACCCCGATCTGCAGGTAGTGGTCTACTCGGGGGATGGCGACCTGTTCGCCATCGGCGGCAACCACTTCATCCACGCCGCGCGCCGCAACATGGATCTGAAGGTGATTTGCGTCAATAACCTGACCTACGCCATGACCGGCGGGCAGACCGCGCCCACCACTCCCGACCACGTGATCAGCGCCACGTCTCCTTACGGCGTGTTCGAACCGTCCTTCAACCTGGTCGCGCTGGCGGAAGCTGCGGGCGCCTCCTACGTGGCCCGCTGGACCACCTATCACGTGAAACAACTCAGCCGTTCCATGGGAGAGGTGCTCAACAAGAAGGGCTTCTGCTTCATCGAGGTGCTTTCGCCATGCCCCACCCTGTATCAGCGCCGCAACAAGATGGGTGACGGCCTGGACGCCATGAAGTTCTACAAAGAAGTCAGCAAGATCCGCCACGGCGCGCCTACCAGCGAGTGCTCGCTGACCAGGTCGGGTGAGATTGTAGTGGGCAAATTCGTGGATCGCGACCGCCCGGATTATCTGGAGCTGTTGCGGGCGCAAATGACCGAGTCGCTGGGCGACCGGTATGCGGAACCGGAGGTCTCATGCTGCAGTTGCTAACCGAAATTCGAATTGCCGGCTTCGGCGGCCAGGGTGTCATTCTGGCTGCCGCCGTGATCGGCAAAGCCGCCGCGATCTTCCAGGGCGGCTATGCCACCATGACCCAGAGCTTTGGCCCGGAGGCGCGCGGCGGATCGTCGAGCGCGCAGGTGATACTGTCCACCGAGCCGATCCTCTACCCCTACGTCACCCAGGCCGACATCCTTGTCGTCATGAGCCAGGAAGCCTTCACGCGCTTCGCACCGCAGTTGAAGCCCGGCGGCATCCTGATCACCGAGCAGGAGATGGTGCGGGTGGACCGCTATCCCAACGGCGTCCGGGTGTACGGGGTTCCCGCTACGCGCCTGGCGGAGGAACTGGGCCGTAAGGTGGTGCTCAACATCGTGATGGTGGGCTTCTTCGGGGCGGTGACGAACCTGCTGGACGCCGACGCGCTCCGCAAGGCGGTCGCTGACTCGGTGCCTCCGGCGATGCAGAAGCTCAATCTTCAGGCCTTCGACAAGGGCTTCGAGTATGGCACACGCCTGCTCGAAAAGCTGGAGAACGGCGACGAAGTCGAAGAAGGCGTAGCCCTGGAATCGGCTTAATCCCGATAAGTGTAAACGAGGTAGATCCGACTATGCCTCTGGAGGGCCAGATGTCCCCTGGCGCAGCAGTCGACCCCGCATTTCTCAGAAACCTGATCCGCGCGATCCCGGACATGGTCTGGCTGAAGGATCCCGACGGTGTCCTGCTCATCTGCAACCGCGCCACGGAGGTTTTCCTCGGTAGGGCCGAAGCCGACGTAGTGGGCAGGACGGACTACGATTTTTTCACGCGAGAGGAAGCCGACGCCTATCGCGAACGGGATCGTCAGGCCGCTGCCAGCACCAGCCCCGTGACCCACCGCGAATGGGTCACCTTCCATGACGGGCGCCGCGCCCTGATGGAGACCGTCAAGACTGCCCTCCGTGATTCGGAAGGCGGGCTGGTGGGAGTGCTGGGCGTCGCGCGCGACATCACGGCCACCCAGTCGGCCGAACAGGACCTGCGCGACAAGCTGGCTTTGCAGGAACGGCTGCAGCGAGTCGCGGCCACGTTTCCGGGCGTCATCTTCTCCTATCGTTTGCGCCCGGATGGCACTGGCGCCGCTCTGTACGCCAGCTCTGCCGTTCAGGACTTCTGGGGGGTTCCAGCGGAAGAACTGGCAAAGGAGGAGCAGGCCATCTGGGCGGCCATACATCCTGAAGACCGGGCGGCGCTTCTGAATCAAATGCAGGGAGTGCTCGCTAGCCCATCCCCCTGGTGCGGGGAGTTTCGGGTGCGGCATCCGAGCAAAGGAGAGATATGGGTCGAGTGCCGCAGCACGCCGGTCCGCGAGGCCGATGGCAGCATTCTCTGGAACGGATTTCTGACGGACATCGGCGACCGCAAACGCATGGAGACGGCGCTGCGCATCAGTGAGATGCGGCTGAACGAGGCGCAGCGGCTCGCCCGCGTGGGCAGTTGGATCTGTGATGCCGAGAGCGGCCGGATTGAGTGGTCGGAAGGGCTCAAGCGGCTCACGGGGGGTTGTTTGATTGCCCCTCAATACTTGGAAGACCTGGAATCCCTTTATACACCAGAGAGTTGGATGAGTCTGCAACACGCCGTGCGCCAGGCGATCGAGCATGGCACGCCATATGAACTGGAACTCGAAATGGTGTTGCCCGACGGCCGGCACATGTGGCGGATCGGCCGCGGAGAGGCGGAACGGGATGAGCACGGTCGCATCGTAAGGCTGCGCGGAACCTCGCAAGACATTACCCCACAGAAGCTGGCGGAACAGGAGATCAAGGCAGCTCACGCCGAACTTGCCGCGATTCAAGCCAATGCTCCAGTGGCCTTCCTGCTGGTGGACCAGGATCTGCGGGTGGAGAAGGCCAACGAAGCGGCAGCCAGGTTCTCCACGCTCCAGGAAGATGAATTGATCGGACGGCGGACGGGCAGCGCTATCGGCTGCCTGAATGCTCTCGCCCATCCTTTGGGGTGCGGCTACAGCCAGGCATGCCCCGATTGCACTCTTCGCCGCGCGGTTCTGGATACTTTGCAGAGCGGCGACCGCCACGGTGGGATTGAACGGTGGGTGCCGGTAGAGAGCGATGGCGAGGTCGAAATGCGTTGCCTCCTGGTCTTCACCGCGCCACTGATCATCAACGGAGACCGGAAAGCCCTGGTTTCGCTTCTGGATATCACCGACCGGAAGACCGCCGAACAGTACCTGCATGCCAGCGAGGCCCGATTCCGGACCTTGACCGAGGATGCCCCCATTGCCATCGCAATGGCGCGCGATGGCCGAATCTTCTACGCCAATCCGGAATACCTGCAGATGTTCGGATTCCAAAGCACCGAGGATCTTTACGGCACGTCTTTCCAATTACGGATCGCACCGCAATGCCGGGATCAGGCAATGGCCCTGGCAGATCGGCGCGTGCAAGGACTGCCGGTTCCTAAAGAGCACGAGACCATCGGCGCGCGGGCCGATGGTTCGGAGTTCCCCATGTTGGTCGCAGTGATCCGGATGCAGTTCGCGGAAGGCCCGGTGCTTTGCGCATTCATCCGGGATCTCACTTTGGCCAGACAGGCGGAACAGGAACGGTTGCGCATCGAAGAGCAGTTCCGGCAGGCCCAGAAGCTGGAAAGCATCGGCCGGCTGGCCGGCGGAGTGGCTCACGATTTCAACAACCTGTTGACTGTTATCAACGGCTACAGCAAGATGGAACTCGCCAAGCTGCGAGAAGACGACCCGCTCCGCGACTCCCTGGAAGAAATTCACAAAGCGGGCGAGCGGGCGGCCGGCCTGACGCGCCAGTTGCTGGCATTCAGCCGCAAGCAGGTGCTGCAACCGTGTGTATTGGACCTCAACCGGGTGGTTGAGGAGATGCAGTCGATGCTGCAGCGATTGGTCGGAGAAGACATCAGAGTGTGCCTCGCGCTGAGCTGCGAGCGGCCCATGGTGCGCGCCGACCGGCATCAGTTGGAACAGGTGATCATGAACCTGGCGGTGAATGCGCGGGATGCCATGCCGCAAGGCGGTGAACTGCTCATCGAATCGTCCCTTGACATACAGGCTGGCGTGACTCCCACGCCTCGTCCGGACCCGGGCGCGCACGGCTGTGCGATTCTGACGGTCAGCGACACCGGTACCGGAATGGACGAAGCCACCCGCCAGCGGATCTTCGAGCCTTTTTTCACGACCAAGGAGACGGGCAAGGGCACGGGTCTGGGCCTTTCCACGGTCCAGGGGATCGTTGAACAGAGCGGCGGCCGGATTGAAGTAGAAACGGGGCTCGGACGCGGGACGGCGTTTCGAATCTATCTCCCGGCTTTGGCCGAAAATCCCCTTCCCGCGGACGAGGCCGGGCCATCGGCCGAACAATCCGAAAGCGGGACCATCCTGGTGGTGGAGGACGAGGCGGAGGTTCGCAAGTATGTGGTCTCGGTGCTGGCGGCACGCAAGTATCGAGTGATCCAGGCTGCCGACGGAGTGGAGGCGCTGCAGATTCTGGAACGTGAGGGCCAGCCCATCGATCTGCTGCTGACCGATGTGGTGATGCCGCGCCTGAACGGGATGGAACTGGTCACGGAGCTGGAGCGAATGCGGCCCGACACGAAGGTTCTGTACATGTCCGGCTATCTCAACAACACCGAAGCGCAGCCTCCGGAAAGTGCGCAGATCGTTCGGAAACCGTTCCAACCCGACGAATTGGCGGCCGCGGTCCGGACTGCCCTGCGGCCCCAAAGTCAGATGGCGCGCATTCTGGTGGCCGACGATGAGTCCGCGGTCCGGTCTTTTCTGAAAGCGGCGCTGGAACGCGCCGGGTACCAGGTGCTCGCCGCCAGCGACGGCAAACAGGCATTTCAGCAAGCCATGGCCGCTGAGGTGGACCTGGTGGTCACCGACCTGGTAATGCCCGAACAGGAAGGCATCGAGACGATTCGCGCGTTGCGGCGGGAGGCGCCCGAAGTTGGAATCATCGCGATTTCGGGAGCCTTCGGCGGCCGGTTCCTGAACGCCGCTCAGAAGTTGGGCGCGGATGCCGTTCTGGCCAAGCCGGTGAGCGCCGAACTGCTCCTCAGCAAGGTAGCAGAAGTACTGTTCAGCCGCCGTCGCGCGTAACGCGGACTTTCAGTCTGCGCCGGGTTTCTGGCCCGCGGGGCCCTCGAAGGACCGTTCGAACAGGATAGTCGGCTGGCCCTTGTAGCTGGTGCGGGTACACTCGCGGAATCCACATTTCTCCGCGACACGAATGGAAGCCAGATTCTCCGGGTGGATCAGACACACCGTTCGGCCGGAACCGAAGTGCCCGGCGCCCCAGGCAAGCGCGGCCTGTACCGCCTCGGTGCCATAACCTCTTCCGTGCCGGTCGCGAACCAGAACCCAGCCCAACTCCGGCAGCCCTTTGACTGAAGGCTCGAGATCGCGCTTGAAATCGGCAAAGCCGACATCGCCGATGTACCGCCCCGTGGCCCTTTCCTCGACTGCCCAGTGGCCGAATCCCATCCACGACCAGTGCCCCACGTAGCGCAGCACGCGCGTCCAGGTCTCCTCCTCGGAGAGCGGGCGTCCTCCGATGTAAAGTGTCACGGCCGGATCGGCCCACATGGCGGCGCAGTCGGCGAAGTCCGCGGGACGATGGCCGCGCAGGCGGAGGCGAGCCGTTTCCACAGCGGGTACGTCATGGGAAGATAGAGGACCGGTCATGGGGAGGTCGCGCGGTTGGCCCGATTGCATCGGCTCATGTTACCTCCGGGCCGCGTCGCCGCTCAACCCGGGACGCTCATTTCGGCGGAAAGCTCCCGATTTGCGTGCTCCTCCGCGCATCTGCGACACTGGCCTTTCATGCGTTCGAAGCTGTTGCTGCTGTTACCCTTAGTCTCGGCCCCGTTTGCCGTTCCGCAGAGCAACAACGTGCCGCCGAAGGAGATCCTCTACTACAACGTGGAGTGGCGATTGATCTCCTCCGGGAAAGCGCGAGTGGAATGGACGCCGCAGACCCAACCTCGCCAGCCTTCCGAAATCCATCTTCACCTGGAATCGATCGGGTTGGTCTCCAAGCTCTTCAAGGTGGAAGACGATTACGACGCGATCATGGGCCCCAACTTTTGCGCTCAGCACATCGAGATGACCTCGCACGAGGGCAGCCGCCGCAGGGAAACGAAGGTCAACTTCACCTACGGCGCTACCAACAAGGCCGACTACCTGGAACACGACCTGGTGAAGAACACCGTTCTGTTAAATCAGGAGATCGAGGTTCCCCCGTGCGTGCACGACGTCCTGGGTGCGCTCTACGCGCTTCGGGTGATGGATCTGGAGCCGAGCCGGAGCATCGAAATCCCGGTCAGCGACGGCAAGAAGAGCGCGATGGTCAAGGTGGATGCCCAGGCGCGCGAAGAGGTCAAGACGACCGCCGGAATCTTCAAGACGGTCCGCTACGAGGTGTACATCTTTAACAACGTGATCTACCGCCGCTCGGCACATCTCACACTGTGGCTCACGGATGACGCCCGAAAACTGCCCGTCGAGATCCGGGTGCGCCTGCCGTTCACCATCGGGACCATCACGCTGCAACTGGAGAAACATGAGTGAGGCGGCGCGTCTTCAGGGTGCCAAGCCAATCTGGTATAACAGCAGATAAAGCCCGACGAAGGGAAGGAGTGTGCATTGCACCGGCTGGCAGTCGTTTGCGTGGTCCTGTTCCTGGCCGTCTTCCTCGCGGGGCAAACCAAACCTCCGGCTATCCCGGGTGCGCCTCCACCGCCGAAGGACTATGTTTGCCCCATGGACCCCGACGTGCGGTCGGAGTTTCCCGGCAAATGCCCGAGGTGCGGAATGACTTTAGTACTCGGCATCCCGGATCCCGTCGAGTATCCTTTGCACGTGGCATTGAAGCCCCGCCTGCCCAAACCGGGGGACTCTGTTGAGCTTACTTTCAAAATCAGCGATCCGAAGACCGGCGCACCCGTGACTCACTTCGAGCTGGTGCATGAGAAGTTATTCCACATGTTCATTGTCAGCCAGGACCTGGAGTTCTTCCTGCACGACCATCCTGTAACCTCCGGCGGCGGGCTTTTCCGGTACAGCGGCATCTTGCCGAAGGCGGGAATGTACCGTGTGCTGGCCGACTATTATCCGAGCAACGGCGTGCCGCAACTCACGGCCACGACGATATTCGTTCCCGGCGGAGGACTGAAGACCGCGCACCTGAGCGCCGACACGTCCCCCAAGCACACCGAGAACCTGCAGGTGGAGCTGACGACCGAGCCTCCCGCGCCGATCGCCGGCTTCAAGACCATGCTGTTCTTCCATCTGAAGCCGGCGGAGGGGCTCGAGCAATACATCGGCGCCTGGGGCCACATGCTGGCCGCGAGCGACGACCTGATCGATCTGATCCATACCCACCCCTTCCTGGCGAACGGCGGCCCCGACATTCAGTTCAACGTCATCTTCCCCCGCGCGCACACGTACCGGCTCTGGGTCCAGTTTCAGCGCAAGGGAGTAGTCAATACCGCGATCTTTACGATTCCGGTGTCAGAGTTGAAGTGACGCATGCGGAAGCTCGTTTTCAGATTCGGGCCGGTGGTGATGATCCTGGCGGTGTTTCTGGTGGACCACTCCGGCGCGCACGACGTCATCACTACGCCCATCACGTTCTCGCGCGAGATTTCGCGCCTGGTTTACAGCCGCTGCGCGGTGTGCCATCGGCCGGGCGGCAGCGCCTTCTCGCTGGTCAATTACGCGGAAGCCCGGCCGTGGGCCAAGGCCATCAAAGAAGAAGTCCTGGAGCGCCGGATGCCGCCTTGGGGCGCAGTCAAGGGCTTCGGAGAGTTTCAGGACGACCGCGCGCTCACCCAGGAACAACTGGAACTCGTGTCCGACTGGGTAGAGGGCGGCGCGCCGGAAGGCGATCCCAAGTACCTGCCCAAAGTCCCCGAATTCCCGACGGCACCCGCCGAGTCTTTGCTGCCGGCGGGCATACCCGTGGATGGCGAGCTCACCCTGAAGAACGCACTCACGGTGACCGGCGTGCGTATGAGTCGCGTGGCCGAAGGCGCGTCGTTCATGGCGGTTGCGCGCTTCCCCGACGGCAACATCGAGCCGCTGATCTGGATTTACGACTACAAGCCGCGCTTCGACCATCCGTTCTGGTACAGCACGCCTGTGCGTGTTCCCGCCGGCGCGACGGTCGAAATCGAGCCTCGCGGGGCCGGCGGCATCGCCCTTTTGACGCGCGCGGCGGCGGCTCCATCCCGTCACTCGGCGCAGAAACCGCATTGATCAGCCCAATCCGACCGTCCGGTCGTACGCCGCGATGATATCCTCAGATGTATACTCGGAGAGTTTAGGGCGACCCATCGAAGGTGAATATGCCAAATCCTGAAAAGAACCCCGAAAGAGTGCCGTGGTACATCTGGTGCTCCGTGGCGGCCGTGACCTTCGCGATGACGGGAGTGCACTGGGACATTTCCTGGCATCGCTCGATCGGACGCGATACATTTTGGACGCCGGCTCATATCGCCATTCACATGTGCGGTGTCCTGGCGGGAATTTCCTGCGGATACCTGGTGCTGAACACGACCTTCAGCCCGCGTTCGCTCCTGCGCGACTGCTCCGTCTGGATCTGGGGATTCCGCGGACCCCTGGGGGCATTCATCGCCGCCTGGGGCGGAATCGCGATGCTGACGTCGGCGCCGTTCGACAACTGGTGGCACGATGCCTACGGCTTGGACGTCAAGATTCTGAGCCCGCCCCACATGGTTCTGGCACTCGGCATATTCGCGGTGCACGCAGGAGCGCTGATCCTCATCCTGGGACAGATGAATCGCGCCACGGGCGGACTCCACAAACACCTGCAGATCATGTTTCTCTACGTGGGCGGCATGATCCTGGTAACGCTGACGGTGTTGCAGATGGAGCTTACGAACCGCATCGCCATGCACCAGGCGCACTTCTACCGGCTGCTCGCGCTGGTCGCTCCGCCGGTGCTGGCCGGAGTCGCGCGCGCCAGCAAATTCAAATGGGCCGCGACGACCGTGGCCGGAGTTTACTTTGCGTTCGTCCTGCTGATCGGCCGGATCCTGCCGCTTTTCCCGGCAGAGCCGAAGCTCGGGCCGGTCTACCACCAGACCACCCAGTTCACACCGCCCGAATTCCCCATGCTGCTCATCATCCCGGCATTCGCGCTGGACCTGATCTGGCAGCGCACCGGGGGATGGGGCACGATCAAGCAGGCGCTGGTTTCGGGCACGGTCTTCGTGGCGCTGTTCGCGGCCGTGCAGTGGCCCTTTGCCTCCTTCCTGGCCTCGCCCGCCGCGCGCAACTGGTTCTTCGGCAGCAAGTATTTCGGCTACTACGTTTCCGAGGGCTCGATCTTTGCCCGGTTCGGTTTTCTGGCCATGGAGAAGGGGGCCGCACTCTGGCAGGAAGCGGGTATGGCCGTGGTGACCGCGATCATCACCACCTGGCTGGGATTGTGGTGGGGCAACTGGATGCAGCGCATCCGCAGATAGTATGACGCGGATCGCGCTTTGCCTGGCGTTCGTGGTTCTTCCGCTCCGCGGGCACGTGGGCAGCCCCGACGTTTTCTACGAAGGCAACGCCGGGCCGTATCGCCTGCTGATCACCATCCGCCCCCCGCAGGTGGTGCCGGGAGTGGCAGACATCGAGATCCGCAGCACTTCGCCCGACGTGCGGCAGGTTCGCATCGTGCCGCTGCGGCTGGGCTTTCGCGGCGCGCAGTTTGCCCCGGTGCCCGACACCGCCAAGCCTTCCCGCGAAGACCCGCAGTTCTACACCGGCGTTCTCTGGCTGATGCAGACCGGGTCGTGGCAGGTGCGCGTGGACGTGGATGGCGCCCAGGGTCCGGGGCACGTAGCGGTTCCGGTACCGGCCCTCGCCACGCGGGTGGCCAGCATGCAGACGCTGGTAGCGGCAATCCTGATTCCGCTCGGCCTGGTGCTATGCCTCGGGCTGGTGAGCATCGTAGGAGCGGCCGTTCGCGACGCCATGCTGGAGCCGGGCAAACAGCCCGACGAGGCCCGCGTGCGCCGCTCCCGCATTGTGATGCTGACGACCGCGGTGCTGGTGGGCTTCGCCGTGTGGGCCGGCAATAACTGGTGGAGCGCCGAAGCCGGAGGCTACAGCCGCATCATCTACAAGCCACTGCGTTTGAAGGCCACTGTGGAAGATGGCAGCCGGCTGGCGCTGGAACTGGAGAATCCCGGCTGGCTCAACCGCAGCACGGACGACCTGGTGCCCGACCACAATCACCTGATGCATCTCTACGTGATCCACGTGCCCGAGATGGATCTGGTGTGGCATCTGCATCCCGAGCGCGGTCCCGACGGCAATTTCACGCAGAGCCTGCCCGCCATGCCGGGCGGGCACTACGCCCTCTACGGCGATGTGGTGCACGCCATCGGCATAGGCGAGACGGCGGTGGGCGAAATCGAAGTGCCCAACATCGCCGGCAACCCGCTGACGGGCGATGACGCCGCCGGGGCCGGGCCTCCCCTTGCGAACGCTGACTACTCGCGCGCCACCAGTCCGCTGCCCCACGGCTATCGCATGGTGTGGGATCGCGGCACGGGCAAGCTGCAAGCGAAACGCCTCTCGGAGTTCCGCTTCCGCCTGGAAGATCCGGACGGCAAGCCCGCCACCGACGTAGAGCTGTACATGGGGATGCTGGGCCACGCCGCCTTTGTCGCCGACGACCGTTCGGTGTTCGCGCACGTGCATCCTTCGGGATCGGCGCCCATGCCCGCCATCGCCCTGGCGCAGCCCGACAACCCGCACGCCGGCCACACGATGACTCAATCGGGGCTGCCCGCCGAGGCGGCCTTTCCGTACGGATTTCCGAAGGCGGGGCATTACCGGATCTTCGTGCAGATGAAGCGGGCGGGCGAGATTTCGACCGGCATTTTCGACGCCAACGTGGAGCCGTGATGGCAAGCTGGCAGGCGCACGTCGCGGTGTGGGTGCTGAAGATGCGGTTCAAGCCGGCCCTGGCAAGGGCGGAAGGCAACGCTCCGCGGGTCCGCAAGCTGATGACGCCGGCGCCATTCCGCGTCCCGCGCGATGTCATCATTACCCCAGGTGAGGCCGGCGGCGTTGCCGGAGAGTGGGTGCAGAGTCGGGATCGCGAGTCAGCGCCCAAGGGCCACGGCCTCACGATGTTGTACCTGCACGGCGGTGGGTATGTCGCCATGTCCGCCCAGACCCATCGCGCGATCACCACCTCCTTTGCGCAACATGGATTTCGCGTGTTTGCGCCCAATTATCGCCTGGCGCCCGAGCACCTGTTTCCCGCAGCGGTAGACGATGCCGTGGCCGCGTGGCGCGGGCTGCTGCGGGATGGCGGCTGTGAGCCGGAGGCAACCGTGGTTGCGGGCGACTCGGCGGGCGGCGGGCTTGCGGTCGCCATGATGGCGGCGGCGCGCGATCAAGGCGATCCCCTTCCCGCTGCCGCAGCGCTCTTCTCAGCGTGGACCGACCTGGCGGCGAGCGGAGAATCGATCCGCCGGAACGACCGCCGGTGCGCCATGTTTCTCGGCGAGTACATCACGCGGGGAGCTCGCTATTACCTCGGAAGCGCGGATCCTCGCAATCCGCTCGCTTCGCCGCTCTATGCCGATCTCTCGCACCTGCCGCCGCTGCTCATCCACGCGGGCAGCGACGAAGTGTTGCTGGACGATTCCACGAGATTGGCCGAGCGTGCACGAGCCGCGGGCGTCCGGGTGGAGCTGAAGGTGTGGCCGGTTGTGCCGCATGTTTGGCAGTTGGTCTATCCCGGAATGCCGGAGGCGCGACAGTCGATGCGCGAGGCCGCGGAGTTCCTCAAGCGGTACGCCGGGGGCAGTCCGAGCGCCGGGCGGCCGTACGCGAAGGCCAATGAGATCCGCTGATGCCGGAATCGGTGGACATCCTCATCGTCGGCGCCGGATTCTCGGGGCTGTGCATGGCCATCCAGCTTCGCCAGGCCGGCATGGAGTCGTTCCTGGTCATCGAGAAGGGCGAAGAGATCGGGGGCACCTGGTGGTACAACCAGTATCCCGGATGTGCCTGCGACATTCCCTCGCATCTCTATTCGTTCTCCTTCGACCGCAATCCGGAGTGGACCAGGCGATATGCCCAACAGCCCGAGATCCTGGACTATCTGCGCGCTGCCGCGAAGCGGCACGGTGTGGCGGCACGGATTCGGCTGCGAACGGCGCTGCGCGAAGCGGTGTGGGACGAGCAGCAGGGCGTCTGGCACGCGACGGCGGGCGACGGACTGAAGATCGACGCGCGGGTGCTGGTCTCCGGGATGGGGGCGCTGCACGTTCCGCGGTATCCCGAATTGAACGGCCTGGAACGCTTCACCGGCCCGGCCTTTCATTCAGCGGCCTGGGATTCCCGCGTAGATCTGAAGGGCAGACGTGTAGCGGTGATCGGCACCGGCGCGAGCGCTGCCCAATTCGTGCCGCGGATCGCTCCGGAGGCGGACAGGCTCTTCGTCTTCCAGCGAACGCCGGCGTGGATCCTGCCGCGCGCGGACGGCCCCATTGGGGAGCGATGGAGGCGCCTCTTCCGCGGAGTTCCGGGCGCCACCTGGCTATTGCGGATGCTGCTTTTCTGGAGTCTCGAGATGCATGTGGCCGGCTTTCTGGGGAACCGCACCTTGCGGCAGCTCGGCGAAAAGCAGGCACGGCGGCAACTCGAAAAGCAGGTTCGCGATCCGCAGCTCCGCGAACGCCTGACGCCCGAATACGAGTTTGGCTGCAAGCGGATCATCATTTCGAGCGACTTCTATCCCGCGCTGGCGCGGCCGAACGTGGAGCTGGTCACCTCCGGCATTTCCGAGGTGCGCGCGCGTTCGATCGTGACCGGTGATGGCGTGGAGCGCCCGGTGGACGTGATCGTATACGGCACCGGCTTTCGCGCCACCGAAATGCTGCGCGGCATTCGGATCGTGGGCCGTGGCGGCGTGGAGATTCACGAGGCCTGGAGCAAGAGGATCAGCGCGTTTCTGGGGATTACAGTCAACGGCTTTCCGAATTTCTTCATGCTGCTCGGACCGCATACGGGGCTCGGACACAATTCGGTGATCCTGATGATCGAGGCGCAGGTGCGGTACGTGATGAGTTGCCTGCGGCTGATGCAGCGGCGCGGAGCCGGAGTGATGGAAGTGCGTGCGGAAAGCCAGGAGAGCTTCGTGGAAGAAGTCCGGAGGCGGCTGCCGGGAACGGTATGGGAGTCCGGCTGCCGCAGTTGGTATCAGGACCCGAGGAACGGCGAAAGCACGGCGATTTGGCCGGGTTCGGTGGTGGCGTACCAGAGGCGGACGAAGAGCGCGTCAGATAAGGATTACACTTTCGGCGCCGGCGTCTTACTGGTGCGCGACAGCAAAGTCCCGGCGTGAGTACCGTTGCTCGCAAGGCGAGAGACGGCAGCCACGAGTGCCCGCGCCACATCTGGCCGATTACATTCGGTTGAGCCGGAGGGCAAGGCCGCTCCGGAACTCGGGCGTGGCCAGCGACTTTTCTCCACCCGCGTGGTGAAAGCGCGCCAGCGGCGTGGATTTTCCCGTCTGGATTTCGATCCATTCGCCGGAATAGTCCGCCGCGGGCAGATCGAGAGTGATGGTGGATGGGCCATCGCCGTCGAAATACATGGCGTAACGGCCTCCAGGCGCAGAAAGAGATCTGGCGAAGACGCCCGCGGCGTGCTTCACGACCCGCGGGTCGGGCACCACATTGGCCAGCGGCATCGAATTCAGGAACTTGCCGAGGATGCCGAGCATGTGGCGCAAGGCGGGACTCCCGCCGCCCGGCCCGTTCGGTTCGGTATCCGTTCCATCCTCGTGACCGACGCTGAACGAGTAATCCAGGTGATCGAACAGGCCCCCGCCCGACAACAGGAAATTCCATGCCTGGCGAATGTAGGTGGCATCGTCCCGCCCCAGAAACCCCGTCTCGTCGTAGCCAATCACCTTCGCTAATCCCCAATTCGCCTCGACCGCTACCGGGTAAGCGTAGTGGAAGTTCACAATGCTTACGCCGGGTACGAGTTCGCCCACCGGAAAACCGAAATTCGAGTAGTTCTGCGCGATCAGGTGCCTGCGCGGCAGCCGCTCCTCCCCGGAGCGGATCCACTCGGCGACGCGCGCCTGCCATGCGATGGAAAGCGCGTCCGCGACATCGATCGAGTTCGGATACCGGTCGCGTGCGGGAGCCTGGAGGTATGGGTTCACCACCGATGCCAGGCGCCCGCGGTCGGACCAGGGCTCGTTTTGGATTTCGAAGATCACATTGTCGAACTCGCGGGCTTCGCTCACGAGCTTGCGAGCGTACCGCTCCTGCCAGCCCAATATGTTTCCGTTCTCCAGGGTGTGCAGCTTTCGCCAATCGATGGCTTCCGTTCCGTTGACATTATTCGCCGGATTGAAGGGGCCAATGTTCCAATGAGCTTCCTGGTAGTAGGAGGAGAACAGCGTCACTTCCACCACGATGCCGAGCTTCGAAGCCTCGCCCAGGAAATCGCGATAGCGCTCGAAGAACGCCGGATTCCACTGCTCGAGGTCGAACTTGCCGCCGGCCTTCGCCCAAGGGGAAAGGAAGCGCCCCGGCTCGGGAGCGAGGTTGTTCCGCCGGATGCCGAACGACCGCCCGGGGATCTCGACGTAGCTCCCTCCGAACAGCCGCGTGTAGTTCAAGCCGTCCGCCGCGAGCGTGGCGAGATAGCGGTGGTAATCGAAGGCCTCGTTCAGGACGGAACCATAGTGCTCACCGCTGGTCACCAGCGCGATCGCCTTTCCACGGAATTCGAAATAGTGAGGATTCCTGGGGTGGAGCCGGATTGGATCCGCCGCCGATGCGGTGATGGCTGCGGCGCAGAGAGCCAGCGCCAGCCGGTGCGATCTGTCCATGATCTGTTGTACTACCTACAAACGCACCGTGACCGAACCGCGCCCGCCAAAAGTTCGCCTTGCCTTTCCTACTATAGAATAGTAGGATCCATGACATAGTAGTAATTCTAGGAAGGCGCCGAAGCTCAGCAAGCTCGAACTGCAGATCCTGGAGGCCCTCTGGTCCCAGGGAAAAGCCTCTATCCGTGAGATTCAGGAGGCGTTTCCGGAACCTCGACCGGCATACACCACCATCCAGACCACCGTCTATCGCCTGGAAGGAAAGAGCGCAGTCCGCCGTGTCCGCAAGATCGGGAATGCCGATATCTTCCAACCGACATTAGCCCGCGAGGTGGCCCGGAACCGCCTGCTGGACGAGATTCTGAGCTTCTTTGGAGGCCGCGCGCAGCCGATGATGTCGCAACTGGCGGAGGCTGGAAAACTGACCCTTGATGATGTTCGCGAGTTGGAGAAAACCATCCGCAGACTCGACCAGCAACAGAAGACGGAAAGGAAGCGGGAATCCAAATGATCGGCGCGCTGACGAACCACGTGTGGCAGTCAACGCTGTTCGCGGCCGCTGCTGCTCTGTCCACCGCGGCGTTCCGCGGCAACCGTGCCAAGGTCTGTTACTGGCTATGGTTCTGCGCGTCGGTCAAATTCCTGCTTCCGTTCTCACTTCTGATCGCCCTCGGCAGTCATCTCGGGTGGAAAACACCGGCGGTGCGTGCCGCCCTGCCGGCGGCGACGTTCACGATGATCGACATCGCCGAGCCCTTTACTCCCGGCACAACTCCTGTGCCGACCGGACGCGCCACCGACTGGCTTCCCATGGCGGCTCTCGGTGCCTGGATTTGCGGATTCGTCAGCATCGCGGCATGGCGATTTCGTCAGTGGCGCCGCATCGCGCGCGTGGTTCGCGCAAGCAACCCCGCAAGCTCATCCCGGTTCCCGATGGAGGTACGCCTCTCGCGGCTCTCCTGGAGCCGGGCATAGCCGGCATCCTCCACCCCATCCTTCTGCTGCCCGAGGAAATCGCGCAGCACCTCCTTCCCGCTCAACTGGCGGCAATCGTCGCGCACGAGCTTTGCCACACCCGACGCCGGGACAACCTCCTCTCGGCGATTCACATGGCCGTCGAAACGGTGTTCTGGTTCCACCCCCTGGCCTGGTGGATCGGCACCAGGCTCGTGGAGGAGCGCGAACGTGCCTGCGACGAAGACGTGCTGGCCGCAGGCAACGATCCGCACGAATACGCCGAAGGAATTCTGGCCATCTGCAAGCGGTACGTCGAATCGCCCGCGATCTGCATGGCAGGTGTTACCGGGTCTGATCTCAAGGGCCGGATCGAAGCGATTCTGTCGGAACGGGTCGCGCGCGATCTGACCCTCGCGAAGAAGTCCATTCTGCTCGTTGCCGGGGTGGCGGCTTTGTCCATCCCGATCGTCACGGGCATCTTCCATGCATCCCCGATCCTGGCACAAACGGAGAAGCCGCTCGCCTTCGACGCGGCGTCCATCAAACCAGCCGGCGAACCGGCCGGAGGCCGACGCGGGCCGAGCGGCGGCAACGTGATGCTGGATCCCGGCAGAGGGTCGGTCACCGCCCGCAGAGCCACCGCCAGGGGAATTGTCCGCGAGGCCTATCGCGTCACCGACCAGCAACTCTCGGGCGGGCCCAACTGGCTCGACTCCGACTGGTACACGCTCGAAGCGAAGGCGGAAACGCCGGCAACAGCGGATGATCTCCGTGAGATGCTCCGGACCATGCTGGCCGACCGCTTCCGCCTGGCCGTGCACCGGGAGTCCAAACCGATGCCGGTGTACCTCATGACGGTCGGGAAGAACGGATTGAAGGCCCCCGAGCTGAAAGAAGGAGAACCCACACCTACCCACATTCCCCGCCGGGTGCCAAATGGCGGCCCCGCTATGATCACCAGTGCCGGCATGCCGGATTTCGCCTATATGCTTTCGCGCATGCCGTTGCTGGACCGGCCCGTGGTCGATCAAACCGGTCTCCACGGAAGGTACTTCTTTGGCGTGATGTGGAGCGAGGACGAAGACTTCCTGACGGTGATGCAAGAGGAGTTCGGGCTGAAATTCGAATCGCGCAAAGCGCCCGTAGAAGTCATCGTCATCGACCACATCGAGAAGCCGTCGGAGAACTGATCCACAGGATGGCGCAACTGACCAAACATCTGTGGCAATGCACGCTCTTCGCGGCGATGGCCGCCATCCTCTGCATCGCTTTGCGCAAGAATCGCTCCCAAGTGCGTTTCTCCCTGTGGTTTTGCGTTTCGTGCAAGTTTCTGCTGCCGTTCGCGCTGTTGACGAGTTTGGGGAGCCATCTGCAATGGAGGCCGACGACGCAGAATATCCTGACGCCGGCAGTGTCGGTCACCGTGGCCGAAATCAGCGGGCCGCTTGCCGTCACCGCGAGGGCGCGGACCCCGCGGGCGGCCGTTGACTGGACGCTGCTGGCCTTTGGCGCCGTTTGGGCCTCCGGACTTGCGGCCGTGGCGCTGATGCGCCTCCGGGGCTGGCGGCAGTTGAGGGCCGCGATACGCGCCAGCACACCGGGCCCGTCGCCGTCGCGCGCGATCGAAGTCCGTTTTTCGACGAGCCTCCTGGAACCAGGTGTAGTCGGCGTCTTCCGCCCCATCCTGCTTCTTCCGCACGCCATCGCGGAACGCCTGACGCCTCCGCAGTTGACAGCGGTCCTGGCGCACGAGATGTGTCACATCCGCCGGCGTGACAATCTCCGCGCCGCGATCCACATGATCGTGGAAGCGGTCTTCTGGTTCCATCCCCTGGTGTGGTGGGTGGGAGCGAAGCTGGTGGAAGAGCGCGAGCGCGCCTGCGACGAAGAGGTTCTGCGGCAGGGCAGCGAGCCACGGGCCTATGCGGAAGCCATCCTCAACGTCTGCAAGCTCTAGGCCGAGGCCGCTACCGCGATGGCGAGACCCAGCGATAGCGCCGCCGCGGCCAAGCCGGGTGCTGCCGCCAGCATGCGCAGCGCATAGCGGGCGTCCTTGCGCAGATCGGCCACGTACCCCGGCAGCACAAACGCGAGGCGGCTCCTATCGGCCGTTTTCGGCATAGGCACGATTGAT
>DATJWB010000261.1:0-7060 GCA_035501495.1 Bryobacteraceae bacterium
CCAAGAAGCCGGCCTTCGACCACGACAAGCTCGCTACCGCCATCAACGGGGCATCGGGTGGACACTACACCGGCCTGACTTTGCCCTTCGCTCCGGCGCCGGGCGGCCGCGGTGGCGGCGGCGCCGGCCGGGGTGGGGCCACTGCCCCGGGACAGCTTACGTTCCTGGATCAGGAGACCGCCATCCAGTTCGGCATGACGGGCTTCCTTTGGAAGTGCAGCCTCACGGACTACACCTGCTCGAAGGGCGACGCGATACCGGCGCCGGCGGGCCGTGGCGGCGGAGGCCCGTCGGTTGATCCGGCGGACAACGAACCCGTACCCATGGAGATCGGCGCCGATCCGGTGGACGGCATCCTGTACCCTCCCGCTCCGCAGCAGGACGCCGGTGGAGGCCGCGCCGGCCGCGGATCAACCGGCTGTGGCCCGCGCGTGAACGCCGGCACGCCGGGGCGGGGTCGAGGCGGTCGCGGTGCACGCGGCGGCGCCCAAACTGCCGCCGGACAGGGCGCCGGTGGACCTGAGGTGTGCACCTCATTCGATGGCAAGTGGGAAGCCCTGATCCAGAACTATAACGTCTTTCTCCGCCCGGCAGGAGCGAGCCAGCCCGCTAACCCGCCCGCGTCCGATCAGCCCGGCGCGCCCGCGGCTAACCAGCCGCCCGAAGCCACGCCGCTGAGCTTCGATGGCTCCGAGGGCAACTACTACACGCTCCAATCGATCGCCTGGTCGCCGGATTCCAGGAAGCTGGTCGCGTACCACACGCGGCCCGGATACTCACGCGTGGTTCACTACATCGAGTCCTCTCCCGCCGACCAGGTACAGCCCAAGCTGTGGACCAACGCCACCAAGGCCAACCCCGTCTTTCCCACCCTGTACCGCAAGCCGGGCGACGCCGTGGACATTGCCTATCCGGCGCTCTTCGACATCGCCGGCAAGAAGGAGATCGAGATCGACCCGGCTCTCTTCCCCAACGCGTACTCGCTGGGCCGCCCGTCGTGGTGGAAGGACAGCCGCGCGTTCACTTTCGAGTACAATCAGCGCGGCCACCAGGTGTACCGCGTGATCGAGGTGGACGCGCAGACCGGCAAGGCGCGCGTCCTGATCGACGAGCAGAGCAAGACCTTCATCTACTACAACCAGTTGGGGCCTGGCCTTTCGGCCGGCCGCATTTACCGCCACGACGTGAACGACGGCAAGGAGATCATCTGGGCGTCCGAACGCGACGGATGGGAGCATCTCTACCTGTATGACGGCGTCACCGGCAAGGTGGAGAACCAGATTACTAAGGGTGAGTGGATCGTGCGCAATGTGGACCGCGTGGACGACGATAAGCGCCAGATCTGGTTCGAGGCCGGCGGCATGAATCCCGGCGAAGATCCGTACTTCACGCATTATTACCGCATCAATTTCGACGGCACCGGCCTGACGAAATTCACCGACGCCAACGGCAATCACAGTGTGGCGTTCTCGACGGACCGGAAGTATTACGTGGACACCTGGTCGCGCGTGGACCTGCCGCCCGTTTCACAGCTTCGCACCACGGAAGACCGGAAGGTGGTCATGGACCTCGAAAAGGGCGATGCCTCGGCGCTGCTCGCCGCGGGCTTCCGCTATCCGGAGGTCTTTGTGGCCAAGGGACGCGACGGCAAGACAGACATCTGGGGCACCATCGTTCGTCCCACGAACTTCGATCCCGCGAAGAAGTATCCGGTGATCGAACAGATCTACGCGGGTCCTCAAGGTTCCTTCGTGCCGAAGACGTTTACCGCCGTCCCCACCACGCAGGCGCTCGCAGAGTTGGGCTTCATCGTGGTGCAGATCGACGGGATGGGCACCAGCAACCGCTCCAAGGCATTCCACGACGTCGCTTACAAGAACCTCGGCGACGCGGGCTTCCCCGACCGCATCCTGTGGCACAAAGCGGCTGCCGCTAAGTACGCTTACTACGACATCAGCCGTGTGGGCATATACGGCACTTCCGCCGGCGGGCAGAACTCGCTCGGCGGGGTGCTGTTCCACCCCGAGTTTTACAAAGTGGTCGTCACCAACAGCGGCTGCCACGACAACCGCATGGACAAAATCTGGTGGAACGAGCAGTGGATGGGCTGGCCCGTGGGGCCGGAATACGCCGCGTCCTCCAACGTGGACAACGCCTACCGCCTGCAAGGCAAGGCCCTGATCATCATCGGCGAGATGGACGGCAATGTTGACCCGGCATCGTCGCTGCAGGTGGTCAACGCGCTGGTGAAAGCGAACAGGCACTTCGACATGCTCTACATTCCCGGCCAGGACCACGGCGTCGCGGTGCTCGCCACTCAGCACTACCTGCAGGACTACTTCGTCCATAATCTGCTGGGTGTCGAGCCGCCGGATTGGAACAAAGTGTCGTTGCCCCCGGCGGAGACCGCGGCCACCGGCGGGAACTAGGCGCCGTTAACAATCGCCAGTATTGAGTAGGTTCCTGACTGCCCGGTATCCTTGCGGCGTGAAGATTGCCGCCTTCGTGGCATCGATCTATCTGGTGTTTGCCTTCGAGGCACGGACCCTGGGAGGCTTGTGGCTGGGCTTTGACCAGCCCGATTTGCTGATACGAATCCCGGTCTTCGTGCTCTCGGTAGCTGCATACCTCGCGGTACACGAATGCGGGCATCGATTGGCGGGGGCGGTCCAGGGCTGGCGCTGCGTGCGGTTCGGCTTCGGTCCGTGGAACTTCGTGCGCGATCGGCACGGCTGGCAGGTGCATCGCGTCAAATGGCTCTGGGGCGCGTTTGTCCGCCAGCTTCCGCCGGGATTCGAGCGATTTCGAAGGCAAAAGGCGGGCACCCTGCTTGGCGGGCCTCTGACCTCGCTGACCTTTGGCGCCGTATGCGCATTTCTCGCACTGAGATCGGCTACCGGCGGGGAGTACTGGCTGTTTGCCAGTCTCGCGGTCTGGTCGCCGCTCGGCTTCTTTGAGTTGGTCCCCTATCGCTTTGCCGCGGGACAGTCGGATGGCGCGAGTCTCTGGCAAATCCGGAACCTGGCCGGCAGCGATGCGATGCAGCGGGAGATGTTCGCCGAAACCAGCAATCTCACGAAACTGCGGTACCGCGATTGGCCTCGCGACGTGATCGAGCGTCTCCTGGCACCGGGTGGAGACTACAACGCCTACCTGGCCTACGTGCACTACCTGGATTCCGGCGATCTCGCCTCAGCGTCGCGGGCTATGTCCCGTCTGGTCGAAGAGAAGCACGATGCCAATGCGCCCTATTATGCCTGCGAAGCGGCCTGGTTTTTCGCGATTCATGGCGGGGACGCAGCGGAAGCCCGGAATTGGCTCGAACTCGGCCGCACATGCCCCGATCGCCACGCCGTAACCCGTGCCGCGGCAGGCGTCGCCTGGGCGGAAGGCGACGTCGAAACAGCAGAGAAGTTCGCCAAAGAAGCGCTCGCGGAACATGATGCAGTCTCACCGACCGGAGAGCAGGCTTACGAAATCGGTCTTTTGCGATCGCTGTTGAATCGCTGCGAGAGCGTGCCCGTCTGAAGGCAAAACGCCCGCCGTGAGTTCCTCAGAAGTGGGGACACGGTAGGCACGAGTGCCCACGCCACATCGCGCCCGAAGACCGGCGGGTTTTCAAGCATTTCCGTGGGCCTGCGGGGCACATCGGTACGGACACGAGTGTCTGCGCTCGTGGCGTCCTCACTTCTTGGGAAGCGCGAACGCCATATAGGCCCCCGCCCCCGGCCGGAATGCGCCGCCCAGGCGGGGCGCCATCAGGCCATCGCCGGCCGCCGCACAGATCGCCAGGTATTCGCGCCCTCCCGCTTCATAAATGGCGGGAATCCCCTCGGAGCCCGAAGGCAGTCCCTTTTCCCACAGCACCTTGCCCGTGTCTTCGTCGTACGCGCGGATTTTGTGGTCGGAAGCAGTCGCAACGAAAATGAGACCGCCCGCCGTGACCACCAGTCCGCCCCGCGGAAAATGCGCCCCGGTGCCCTCCTGCCCCTGCTCTTCCAGCGCGCCCACACCGCCATTGGCGACCTGCCACTGGATGTCTCCCGTATTCAGGTCATAGGCCGTCAACCGCGACCAGGGCGGACCGATCGCCGACAGACCGTTGCTCTGGAACATGAAGTTGATGGGAGACGTGTACGGAATGAAGCCCCTGTCTTCCGAATTCGCAACTGCGGGTGCACCCCTTGCGCCCCGCGCGTCGTTCGGGGCCACCAGCTTGATCAGCGTCGGCAGCTCTTTGGAAACGATGAACATCATTCCCCTTTGCGGATCCACGGCGGAGCTGCCCCAGTTCGCTCCGCCGTTGTGACCCGGCATCTGGATGGTGCCGCGCAGACTCGGCGGCGTGAACAACCCCTCGTTGCGGGAGTTCTTCAGGATCTCGCGCACTCGCGCCTGGTCGGCCTCCGGAATGTAGGGGTCGATATCCTCGTCCGTGAAGGACTGCCGTGCGAAAGCCGGCGGCTTTGTCGGAAAGGGCTGCGTGGGCGAAGTGAATTCGCCCGCGACGTCCGACTGTGGCACTCGCCGCTCCTCGACGGGCCACAACGGCTCGCCCGTCACGCGGTTGAAGACGAAGAGAAATCCCTGCTTGGTGGGCTGCGCAACAGCGTCGAGACTGGTCCCGTTGTGCCTCACCGTGATCAGTTTGGGGGCGGTCGGCGTGTCGTAATCCCACAGGTCGTGGTGAATCAGTTGGAAGTGCCAAATGCGCTTGCCGGTGCGCGCATCGAGCGCCAGCAGGCTGTTGCCGAACAGATTATCGCCCTTGCGGTTGCCTCCGTAGAAGTCGTAGCGCGCCGTTCCCAGCGGTATGTAGGCGACGCCCCGCTTGGGATCTACCGTCATCTCGCTCCAGTTGTGGACTCCGCCCGACGTCTTCCAGGCATCCGGCGGCCATGTCTCATGTCCGAATTCCCCGGGGTGCGGAACCACGTGGAAGACCCACAGGAGCTTGCCGCTGCGTACATCATAAGCGTGGATATCCGCCGGAGGGGAATCGTAAGTCAAACCCGGCGCCGGCAGCGGCACGATGACGATGTTTTCAAAGATGCGCCCCGGATTGCTGGTCTCGAGCGGACGCGCCACGTCGCGGTCCAGCCCGATGCGTAGATCGATCCGCCCATGATCGCCGAAGCTCTCCACAACCCGCCCGGTCCGCGCGTCAAGCGCAGTCAGGTAGCCGCCGTTGATGTACAACAGCCTGCGGTCCGAACGGTCGGGGTTCTCCCAATAGTTCATGCCGCGGGCGCCCACCGTACCCTGGTTGGCGTGAGTCCAGATTTCCTTACCGGTGGCCGCATCCAGAGCCACGACCGAACTCTTGTTCGCCAGGACGTACATCGTGTGGTCGATGACGATTGGGTTGAAGGTGTAGCGCCCCTCGCCGGAGGGGTACGTCCAGGCTACCTCGAGACGGCTTACGTTGGACCTGTTGATCTGCTTCAGAGAAGAGTACTGCGAGGAATCCGGACCGCCGCCGTATTGTGTCCAACCGGCGAAGGACCGGAGATCGGCGGGCCAGGCCAGAACAGCGGAGGCCGCCGCGGAACAGAGGATGGCGAGAGGCTTCGGCATTATCGGCGCGGCGGAGCAGTCACTCCGGCGCGACAACCGGCATGAGCTGGCACGTCAAGAATCTATCACAGTTTTCCGGCGCTCAGCGCGGTCATCCGGATTGGACTGACTCGTGCCGTGGCGCGGGCACTCGTGCCTGCCGCGTCGGCACTTCTGCCTCACAACCAGCTTCGCAGGAGCACGCTATCCATAGTTTGCCGGCATCAGCATGCCATAATGGAGTGCTATGTCCGCGAACGATCTAGCCTCCCGCGTGCTCCTATGGTACACGGAGCAGTTACCCTGGCATCGCGGGAAAGCTCGGGTAGTCCAGGCCGTCAAAAAGACATTCCACTTACACAAGGAGGGGGATCAGCAGGTTACCAGGCTCGGTCTGCGGTGGGTATTGAATCCGGTGGACTATGGCGAAGGCCACTTGTTCTGGGTGGGCAGCTACGACATCTGGGAGCGTCACCACATCGAACGGCTCTTACCCAAGGATCCGGTCGTGTTCGATATCGGCACCAACTATGGGCTCTACTCTTTGACCCTGGCCGACCACCTGGGTCCCACGGCTATCGTCCACTGCTTCGAGCCAAACCCGGTCACCTATGACCGGCTGGCGCGCAACATCTCCCTCAACCACATGCGCAACTTGTATCCTCACAAATTGGGGCTGGGAGATTGGGTGGGAACCGCCAGCCTGGTCACCAACAACGAGACGAACTCCGGCGCCACTTCGCTGGCCGAGGGCCAAGGCACCGTCATCACGACTCTCGACCGGTTCTGCGAAGAGAGCAACATTCAACGGATTGATTTCATGAAGGTGGACGTGGAAGGCTTCGAGCCCCGGCTGCTGAAAGGCGGGCGCAAGACCCTCGAGCGTTTCAAGCCGATGATGCAGTTCGAACTCAATGCGCCGGTATTGAAGCACGCCGGCTCCTCGGCGGAAGAAGTACGAGACATGCTGAAATCGCTCGGATATGAGTTCTACCTGTTTGAGCGGGAACGCCTGGTCCCCATGAAGTCACTGCCTGACGAGCCCGACTATCTGATTAACTGCCTCTGTGTAAATTCCCGGAACCGGCCCGCCGGTCTTTAACCAACATTTGTCCAGCTTGTTTATCCGGCTCCCCTAAGGTGGATGATCAGGTCCACGCGAGGGCGGTCTGTTTCGGAAGCGGAAAGGCGCTGGCTGAAGGTGTTTCGCACCTTGAATGAGTTTCAGGCGAGACTGTTCGCCGCAGATAAAGCACTGGATTTGGGGCGTGGCGGCATCAGTCGGCTGTCGGCTTTGACGGGACTGTCACGGACGACCATTACCAAAGGAATCGAGGAACTGGAAAGCGACGGAAAGCTGGTGAGCGTCGGCGAAGGCCGGGTGAGGCGGGTAGGCGGAGGGAGAAAGAAGATCGAAGGGGTTGATCCTGGCGTACGGGATCTGTTGACCAAGATCCTGGAGGAAACGACCGCTGGGGATCCGATGAGCCAGTTGCGATGGACC